>JBFWRI010000006.1:0-71588 GCA_050248995.1 Bdellovibrionales bacterium | reverse complement strand
CGGTGACGTTCAGCGGCTCTTTTTCCGGGTGGAAATCGCGAATGGTGAAACGGCCGAACTTCAGCGGCTTTGTCACATCGAACATATCGCCCATGCGCACCTTACCCGATTCAAGTGCCAGCGCCGTGTTGAAGATCTTGAAGGTGGAGCCCATTTCATAGATGCCAAGCGTCAGGCGATTGAACGCGGCTTCGTCACCGGCCCCGGCCGGGCGCTGCGGGTCGAAATCAGGCAGTGAAACGAACGCGAGGATCTCGCCATTCGTCGTATCCATAATCATGCCGCCACCGCCGATGGCGCTGAATTCGGCGATGGTGGCCGCCAGCTCTTTCTTCATTATATACTGCAGGCGCTTATCGAGGCTGAGTCGCAACGGTGCCGGGTCGTCCCGCAGCCGCTGGTCCATACCCTTTTCAAAACCGGTCAGCCCGTGACCATCAACATCCACATAGCCCAGTGCATGGGCGAACAGTGCACCGTGCGGGTACATGCGCCGCAGCTCCTGCTGGAAGCTAAGACCGGGCAGGCCAAGATTGTGCAGCGCCTGGTGCTGCGCTGGTGACAGCGCGCGCTTGAGCCATACGAAGCGCTTGCCGCTTTTCATATCGGCCAGCAGTTGTTCGCGGTTCAGTTCCGGCAAGACCGTGTTGATTTTTTCTGCAGCGATTTCTGGTTCGATCACATGCTGCGCATCAATATACGCCGACATGACGGGAAGCGATGTCGCCAGCAGTTCGCCGTTGCGGTCAAGGATGTCGGCGCGTACGCCTTTGGGCGCTGTGCCTGCATGCATGGCAGACGAAGAGCCATGACGGTTGTTGAAAACGGTAACGTGTGCCAGCTGCAGCAGGACGATGATAAAGGCCAGCGTGAAGACGCCGGCGATCAGCAACAGACGGGCGCGGGCGCGGGCTACGACGCTGCGGGCGGCGCTTTCAGCGCCGGCCGAGTGGGCGTGCCAGTGATGCTGGTTATGAAAATCGGGCTGATTCACCCGGTGATTGTACCGGGGTTTGGCTGTGTGTCAGGGGTTTTTAGGGTTTTTCTGTGACTGGCGTTTACGTGTGGCCACTAGCGCTTAAAAGTGACCCCACTTCGGCGCAAAATACTATCCTTGACCAGCCGAAGCCGTTCTCTAACGCCTGCTACGGCTTCAGCATCGCGTGCAATGAACGTCAATGTCTGTTTAGTGGGCTCGAATGAGACAGCGAACATTTCCGGTAACTTGTCTTCCTGCGCTTTATGGACCCTTGCCAAATGTTCGCCTGCTGATGGGCTTACACTAAAAGTAAGCCACTCGTTCAGTTCATCAGCGACAGTTGGGCTAGTGATAGACAACACAATCTTACAGGTTTCGGGTATGGCGTTGATAGCCTGAAGTGCACCGCTTGTCGTGCCGCCCATCGTGGCATAGGTCGCCTCGGCCATAAACACTTTCTGGCCTGTGATATGGGATTCAAGAATTTTTACGGAACGACCAGCCCTATCTTGCACACTGCCAACAGCCATCGGGTGCTTTCTGTTTAAATCTGCCCAGCCATGAGGGTAGCATGGCTGCATGAAAGCAATCCTAATATAGCTAAGTGCTTACAGCGTGAAAACGTTGCTGGCGGTGACGATAATCACCATCAGCAGCAGGCCCTCGGTCATACAGGCGAGGACGATCCAGCTTTTTTCGGCACTTCTCTTTTTCAGATGGGTGTTCATTGCTTAAAGCTCGCAAGTAAGAGTTGGACGCCTTCGGGCGTTTTTGTTTCCTGCTTTACAGGTGACATCACCGGAGCAGGGCCGGGGGTAACGGCGGCGACAACAATCTTCTTCGCTGCCGGTTTCGTGGCGCTGGCGACCATCACAGGTGCATCCAGCTTGTCCATATCCTTGGCGAGCGCCATTTTGCTGGCGCCAGCCTTGGTCATTTTCAGGTGGGCTTTAACAAGCCGTTCAACCCGGGCCGGTTCGGCCAGATAGGCCCATTCGGCCTGCAGCACGCGGATGGCGTTGCGTTCCGCCTCAATCGCCAGATCAAGGTTGATGCGCTGCTGTTCCATCTCGTCGATCGAATACGACGTCGTATAGGTCACGACCATCGGCACGGCGATTATGGCCAGCGCAAACAGCACGGCAAACAGGCGAAAGCGGAATTGCTTCGTCATCATCCTCTCCTACTTTTAGGGGATTTGCGTTTGTCCCTGCGTAGTGAGGAAGAAACATCGGTTGTGGTGGGGTGGTCCTGAAAGGGGGCCACGGTCCGCTCAGCAGCACGAAGGCGTGCTGAACGAGACCGTGGGTTAGCTCGGCTTTCTTGGGGGGAAGGGGGCAGGGCCGAGCGAGACAATAACGTAAATGTGGGTGCCGCATTCGCGGCTGCTACAGGCATATGCCGTGAGGGCGATGCTGCAGAACCTGAACTGGTACGAAGAAAATTTTTCACGATTCGGTCTTCGAGGCTATGGAAAGAAACGCACACCAGACGGCCGCCCGGAACTAATAGTTCCTCTGCGGCAGAAAGAGCACGCTCCAGCTCGCCCAGTTCGTCATTCACGAACAAACGCAGGCCCTGGAAGGTGCGGGTGGCCGGGTCGATCCCATCCTTGCTTTTCGGTACGACACGACGAATCAGATTCGCCAACTGCAGCGTCGTCTCAATCGGCGCTTCGCGGCGTGCGGCGACAATGGCTTCGGCAACTTTGCGGGCGCGGCGTTCTTCGCCAAGGTCAGCGATGATCTCCTGCAAGCGGTCGGCAGCAAGGGTGTTGACGACATCGCGTGCGCTCATACCTTCCATCGGGTTCATGCGCATATCAAGCGGGCCATCTTTCTGGAAAGAAAAGCCGCGGGCGGCATCGTCGATCTGAGGCGAGGAGATGCCAAGATCAAGAACGACGCCGTCCACGGCAGTTATGCCGCGTCCACGCAACATGTCCTTTAAATTCCCGAATTTACCGGGGATAATCGTAAAGCGGCTGCCATAGATAGCCGTGAATTTTTCAGCTGTTTTCAGGGCTTCCGGGTCGCGGTCGATCGCGATCACGTTGGCGTTTGCGGCATCCAGAATGGCCTTGCTGTATCCGCCGCGGCCAAACGTGCCATCAACGTACGTACCACCATCACGCACCTTCAGGAACGCAATCGCTTCATCCATCATGACGGGGATATGCTGGTCAGTCATTGAGCGTCACCCGTGATTTGGCGTCAGCGATAATTTTTGACAGCGAGATATCGTGCGCCTTGGCTTGCTTGCGCTGCGCATCCATGTAGGTTGTGAACTTGGCGGGTTGCCAGATCTGGAATGTGTTGCGGCGGCCGACGAAAGCGGCGCTGTCCTTGATGCCGGCGGCGTCGCGCAGCCCTTCCGGCAAAATCATGCGGCCTTCGGCATCCATCGGCACATGCATGCTGCCGCCGAAGATAGTGGTTTCGATCAGCTCGTAGGCTTCCGGCGTCAAATCCAGCTTGTCCATCGATTGCGACAGCAGTTCCAGGTGGGCGGGACTGCAGGCTTCCAGCGCGTCGTGGTGCAGGGCGCGGTAAACAATGATACCTGTGGCAGGGCCGGTGGCAGAAGATGACAGGGCGGTGCGGAAGGTGGCCGGGACCGACACGCGGCCCTTGGCGTCAATTTTGTTGATATGGGTAGACAGGAATATGTCCACGCCGTGCCTCCGCTTCCCATATGGGCGCTGAACCCTTGTTCGGTCATCGCGTGAGGTATCCGGGTTATTATATTGATATCGTTATTATATTCCCGCCCTCATTCCCGCGATCTCCGCTGCTGTCTCTGGCCTCCCAACCGTCTCAGCAGTGGTTCAATATGGGATGTTATGGGTATACATGGGATAAAATGGAAAGTCAAGGGACAAGCTCTAAGGGGCTGTAAATCTTCGTTTAGTTGCGTAGGTTAGAGCTACCCTAGGTAGCAAGGCAGGAGACCCATTATGTTTCGCACCGTTCTACTTGCAGCTGCAGCAAGCATCACGCTGAACACAACCGCGCAAGCGCAAGATTACAGCGGCTTCGGATTGCCGCGCGAATTCGGCGAAGGTCAGCAAACAGAAACCGAGCGCCCACCTGTTGTGCGCGATCGCGGAGAAGAACAGCAACAAGAACAGCGCGGACCGGTTGATTTGCGTGGCGGCCATGACCGCGCCGAACAACCCGTTCAGTATCAACGTGATCGTCGCGACAGAGATGATCGCCGTTGGGGCCGTGGCGGCAGAGACAGAGATGATCGTGATTGGCGTGACCGCCGTCCGCCTGTACCTGCCGACGTTTATGGCCGCTACATTGCCGAAGGCCGCGATGCTTATGGTCGGACACTTTTTACCTGTGTGCAGCTGGCCGATAGACGTGTTGTGCCTGTATCTTATGGCCGAGAAATTGGGCGCACGATATTCCCCGATTTGGTCAGCATGAATGGCCGCGGATGGGTTTCGTATGGTGCGAACGTGTCGATTGAAGAAAGGCCGGGCCGCGATATCCTGCACACACGCTATGCCAACAGTGTGCCGGCATCATCAGCTTGCCTTTGGGCATACAACGGCCGCGGCCTTCGCAACGAATCTCTGAGATAAAAGAAAAGTGCCAAACAGCCTATAAGCCGGGTTCTGTCTCCCTTGCGGGCGATGGTCATTCCTCTAGGCGCCAAATTACTCGGGCGCTCAAGCAATCAACCCGTGTGTACGCGTGTGAACACCGCGACCCGAATTTTCTTTGCAGAAAACCCAAGTAACACACCTACATGATCTTGCTCCGGATGAGGTTTGCCGTGCCGCTGATATCTCTATCAACGCGGTGGGCTCTTACCCCACCTTTTCACCCTTACTCTGGCGGGTACCCTCTGCGCGATGCGCAACCGGCCCCCGCTTTGAGCGGTTTGTTCTCTGTGGCACTGTCTCTCACTATACCGTCGCCAGTACAGCGGGTGGGCGTTACCCACCATCCTATTCAACTGGAGCCCGGACTTTCCTCTCGTTTCTTGCGAAACCAGCGACCATCCGGCTGTTTGGCAGGGCTCAGAATACCAAAAAGTGGCTTACGAAGCCAGAAAAAGCGCTAAGCCGTTTAGGATGCTGGATTAGTAGTCGTAATACGAACGCTGCGGGCCGTAACGCTTGGTGGCGTCGGGCGCGTCGCTGTAGCGGCTTGGGTAGCTGCCGTAGGGCGATTTCTTCGACAGTCGGCCAGCTTCCTGCAGTGTCGCCGGGGCACGTTCGCCAACCATGGCGGCAATCTGGCCATCACAGCTGGCGGCCAAGCGCTTGTATTCGGCATGGCTGTCATGCTGGGCCTGACGCAATTTGCGCGTCTTGTTCATCTCGTTGGCCATAATCTGCAGGTGGTTATTGATAAAGGTCTGTATCTGCTGTTCAGCGGATATACTGGTTTTGCCGCGCACCGTACCCAGCTCCCGCACGGCGGCCTGCATATAGCGGGCAATCTCGGGCTCGTATTCCTTCAGAAGTGCACGGTCGATGTTGATGTGTTCTTCTTCGTGCGCCAGCACTTCTTCATGGCCGCAGGTACGGCGAGCCAGTTCCTTTGCGACATAGACGGTATTGTTCTGGAAGCCCATATCAATCACAACATGCGACGGCCGCGCGCACACTGACCCGTCAACATCATAAGCGGCATTGGCTTTCAGGTTCAGCTTGACGTTCATCTCGCCGACAGCAAGGCCGACGGGCTGGTCTTTGTGCAGGATCGCTGCCGATTCAATTTCGGCAATCTGACGCAACTTCGCCAAGCTTTGGTTGAAGTTGTAGCGCGGTGGTGTGAATTCGACGTTGACGACAACTTGCGGAACAGGGAAGTCGGGACAGGCGGCGTGCGCGGTTGAAGGCAACAGAGTAACGGCTGCTGCTATCAGCATTGTAAGGCCGATAAGGCGATGGACCGCCTGATGCACCAAGATGTACCCCCGTAAACTTAGTGTCTCTTTTAATATCAATGCCCTGCGTATACGAATCAGGACTTCCTTAACCAATAACTTCACTATGCACGCAAGAGATTACCAAACCCCTTAATCGGGCAATAAATTTTGCACTGCGGCAGATTTTATTTCGCTCTTTTGTGGATAACAGGGCGCCTGACGCGGCTTTGTAATAATCGAACGCAACTCGTGTATTGCCGACTCGTCTTCTTTGGGTACGCTTATGAACAGAAAGTTAACAATAACGCGACAACGACTTTCCCGTCGGTGTTGCTGTGGATGTGGGGATCCATAACCGTTCTGCATTATACGATGCAGAAAGACCATTAGATTTCCCCCGCAACGCAGCCTACCGATGGAAACTTGTTCAGTGGGTTTTTGTTATGGCTGATACGAAGAAAAGACAGGGAATTCATCGGCGCCAGTTATTGGGTGCCGGTACATTCGGCGTCCTGACATTGGCGGGAGCAGGTAAGGCCGAGGCCGCCCGCGGCGACACATTTACTGTCGGTCACCCGATCACCGGCGGCGCTGTTCTTAACCCCAACAGCACGGCGCATCCGGCGCGTATTGTTGTTGACCGCGTGGTGACTGTTGGCCGCCACTGCCTTCGTGCTGACGAAAACCTGATTGATAACCTTGCCAATATCCTGGGTGACAGCACGTTCCGTTACCGGGGTGTCAACTACAGAAGCGGTGATCGCCTTGACCGACTGGCCAGCGTTATCATGGATGAGCGTGCTGTGTATACGGGCCGTGACGAAGTTGCCGCCGCCCAGAATCGCCAGCGTTATGTGAACGCCGGCATTCAGGAAGCCGCCACCATCGACCCAGCAGCGTTTTCGTTGCGCCAGCATGCATCGGTTGTGAAGGCGCACACGCTGTACTGCTTCGATAAGCTTGTTCAGATGGGTCTGGCCTCATATGAAGAAGAATTCGCCATGCCGGCCAAGGCACGCTGGATGCACGGCGACGCTGTTTTTATGGGTGGCCGTATTGGGCAGGTAAGGCCGATGAGCGAATACATTCATTCCATGATGTATGACTCGGGTTGTGACGCGGCGCAGACCATTCTGGAATACATGGGTAAAAAGCTGCGTGATAATAACTATTACCAAAATGGCGAGGCGCGCGACGGCCTGCGGGCCATGGGGATGGACCCGCAACCCCTGACCGATGACTGGGTTTATCACTGGACCGGCATTTATTTCATGATGCAGTGCGCCCGCGAAATCGGCATGCTGCAAACCACAATCTACAACCCACATGGCATGCGTTCGGGTCAGACGTGGACAGCGCCGCCGGCCCGCCGCCGTGTTTCGGCATTCCGTTCACACATGGAGAATGAAACCTGCCTGCTGGACCAGCTGTTGCTGGCGCAGGCGATTCCGGAAAGGGCGCTGCAGTGGTTCCGTCCGCTGCGGCAGGTCGAACTGCCGCTGGACACCGCTTACGAAAAAACGGGATACAACCGGCAGGCGCTGTTCAACTTCCTTATGCGCGGCACGGCCACACAAACCGAAGGCGGCGCGCCGTTAAGCGTGCCGGTGTCGACGGCAACCCTGGGTGCGATGAGTGATGATGCGCGTGCTTCGGCCATCCAGCTGGGATATGAAATGGTATTTCCGGAAGTCCAGGCACAGTTTGCCAGCCTGTCGGATACGGTAATAAATCGCGACGGCGAGCGTGTTGTGCAGGTCGCCCGGCCGCTAGGGATGCCCCTGCCGCCGGCAGATCGCGTCCAGCCGCCACGCTAAAGACGCGTTGGTCTTGCCCTGCGGAGCTTATCCGCTAACATCATATTTATGTCGAATCACGACGAGGATATTTCCCGCCGCAAGCTGTTGCGCCTGATGGGGCTTAGCGCCGCCATGAGCATGATGCCGTTGTCATCGCTGCTGGCCAAGGAAGCGCTGCCCGATGTCACGACGTATGCCATCACCACCAAGACACCGCCTATTCCACGCCCAGCGCGCAAGCCCAGTCCGCCCCGTATCCTGATGATTGATGCCGGCCATGGCGGCAAGGACCCGGGGGCGATTGGCCGCCGCGGGACAAAGGAAAAAGATGTGGTGCTGGATATCAGCCGCTATCTGGCTGACAAGCTGAACGGCGTGCGTGGCATTCAGGTGAAGCTGACGCGCGACAGCGACGAATTCATCCCTCTGAAAGAGCGCGTGAAGATCACGCAGGAATCGCGCGCCGACCTGTTTATTTCTATCCACGCCGACAGTGCGCCTGATCATAGCGCGCGCGGACTGTCAGCCTATACGCTGTCGCAGAAGGCATCAGATGCTTTTGCCAAGGCGATTGCCGAGCAGGAAAACATCGCCGACTTGATGGGCGGCGTCCCTTTGGATTCCACTGATGAAAGTGTTACCGCTATCCTGTATGACCTGGCAGCGCGCCATACCAAGAACGCCAGCCTGCAGGCCAAGACTACGCTGATCAAGAAGGTGGGACGCGAATGGCCGCTGCTGGATAACCCCATGCGCTCGGCCAACTTTGCCGTACTGCGGACCCCGGACGTACCCTCGGTGCTGCTCGAGACCGGTTTTCTGTCAAATCGTAAAGATGAAGATACGCTGCGGACCCGGGCTAACCGTCAGAAAATAGCGCAACTTTTGGCCCGCGAACTTGCAACTATTTTAAACAACGCGCCTTTCGTCTAATTTATGGCATCATGCCCCATCAAGGGAGACCATGGTGGCAAAAACGGCAGATGCACAGTGGAAAGGCGGGGGCCCGGTTCCGGGAACGCGCAGCGCTGTGCGCGATACGCGCTGGCGCGGCAAGGCGCTGGGCGGTGCGGCTGGCCTGCTGGTCGGCGGCCCGCTGGGTGCGATTGCAGGTGCCGCTGCCGGCCATGTTTACGACAAATATCACAAGGCATTCGCGGCGCTGGTTGATGTGCAGCGTGCGGCGAATGCGCCGGAGCCCGTGCGCCGCGCCAAGGACCCGTATAATACGCTGGGCGTGCGCCGCAGTGCTTCGGATGCTGACATCAAGCATGCGTACCGCATGATGCTGCGCCTGTATCACCCCGATGCCGTGATGGCCAACGGCGGCGACGAAGATGACATTGAAGCCGCTACCGAGCGCATGGCCGCCATCAACCACGCCTATGACGATATCAAGCAGCAGCGCGGCTGGAACTAAAAAATTATGGATACTAGTATTTTTCATCCGGCGGATATTCGCCGCCTGAACGACGTGTTTCAGCAGATGGCGCTGCATCCGTTGTTTGACCGCAGCATCGAACAGGGGCGTTGCTATGCCACGGCGGCACTGGCGCGTACGGTGTTGGCGCAGAACGGTGCCGATGCCGGTTCGGTGCTTATTTCAGGTATTGGCAAGATCATACCGGTTGAACGCCTGCATGGCCGCCCGCTTTTCCGGGCATCTGAAGGGAAAAGACTGGACTGGGATTATCACGTTGTTGGGGCCACAAGGGTGAAAGATAAGTCCGGAAACGATGTGGTTGTTGTGTTTGACCCCGCCCTTTGCCATGGCCCCATGCGGCTGAGTGAATACCGCCGCGCATTCGCGCCGAATAACCTTGAGATGACGTATTACGGACCGGATGAGCTTCGAAAGATCGCACGCCGCAAGAAGCGTAATATGCGTTATACAAAGCTGTGTGACAAAGTGCTTTCACGAAACCTAGACTGGCTTGACCGAAGCCACGTCGTAGAAAACCTGATGGCCTGCATTGCGCACACACATGAAGATGATGACATTGTACGCGGCGCGGCTTTGTGGGCAGAGTGCAGGCCGGGACAGCCAGCACACAAAGAGCTTTCGCATGCGATGGCCAAGCTGATAAAGAAGATGAAATCGGCAGAACATCCGCTGCCGCGTGTTCGCTGGCGTCATGTTGATAAAGCGCTGCTGCGTGTAGCGGCGCTGCGACCTTAGGTCTAACTGGAATTAGAAATCAAACTTAAGTGCGGCGGCCTTGCGCCGTGCTTCGGCCAGACCGTGTTTGGCGGCTAAGGCTGCTTCATCAACGACCGGCTCTGGCTGGTCAAGGACGAAGTAATTCGGCTTTATTTGCCCATTTATCAGCATGATATAATCGGTCAGGTGTAGCTGGCTGGTACTGGGTGTTATATCGACCGTGCATACATTCTGCTGGCCGAATGCCAGCTTGAAAGCATCATCAAGGTCAATCTCGTCAAAGCCATCACGGCGCGAGTCAACCCGTGTACCGTGATTTTTACCCGCAATAATCACAATCGGGCCATCACCAGCCTCATGCTGACGGATAACGGCATCTACAGCGAGCTTGTCTTTTCCCAGAATACGCTTGCGTGAAAACTCAGCCATATAGTCTTCATAGGTGCCGTTCTCAACGGCGTTCAAAATACACGTAATTTCTTCACGAACATCTGCTTCAGAGCAGCCAGCTTCTTTTGCCGTTTCCCGGACAGAAACATTAGGCAGCAATGCCGCATCGGCAGGCGGTAGCTTTTCACTCGCAATGCGGGCGCTTCTAACCTGCCTGCTGAATGATGATATAATACTTTCTTGTTTTGTACGATTATCCCAGCCGCGAATTTTAAGGCCATGTTTCATGGCCAAGCCGGTAATATACCACCTGTGAGCTAAGTGGTTTGTTGAGTCTTCAAGTACCAGTCTTTTACAGTTCTGGATAAGAGCATCGATTGCTTGCGGTTCAGCGTATTCATCACGCGCAAGATAGATAAGGCGCATGTTCTCAGCTTCAGACGCCATGTGTTCCGAGACTTCAAGGTAAATCGTTTTCGCGCCCCCGGCTGCTGCCGCTGCGAAAACCTGTTCGTAGCTTATAAGCGTTTCGGCTTCATCGTGATGCTCACTAAAAATGGTAACATGGTGACGGCGCACCACGTCGCCGGCCGACTTGATACCGTGAGCGCTGCGCCGGGGATGCAGACCTTGTGTCATGATCCACCACCCGACCCAAATTTCAGGGTTCGTGCTTTGTTGCGCGCACCAAGCAGGCCATGCTTCTTCGCCAGCTTTTCTTCATCAATCGCGGGCGCGGGTTGATTGAGTACATCATAATTCGGCCTAAGCTGGCCGCCTGCTGATAGTGTATAGTCGGGATTGTTCTCGCTAAATGAATCCTTGTTAATGCCAACGGTGCAGACCTTTTTTTGACCTAGGACGAGTTTCAGGGCGTCATCAAGATCGACTTCTTCAAAGTCGTTTTTTCGTCCATCAACAAGGTTGCTATGATCCAGGCCGGCGATAACAACAATCGGGCCACCCTTATGACGATCAATAATCGTACGAGTGGCCTTTCGGTCACCGTCCAGAACGCGACTTCGCAGCTGCTGGGTAATATAATCATCATACCTGTTTTCCTGCGCAGCTTTAATATATGCGGCAAGCATCTGCTGTACTTCTTCCGGCGTCGTTTTCACAAAGCTGGCTATTTTTGGGATCTCTGCAGTGAACTCGGGGTGTTGCAGGTAGTCAATATCTGCCAGGTCCCTGTATTTGCCCTCAAGCCGCTGTGTTATGGACAATACGGCATCCAGCATGCGCGAATTCTTGTCGCGCATGTCCCATGATGTAAGCTCAACATTGTAATAAGAGCTAAGGCTGCCGAAGAGGACATTGATGGCGTGGTCTCTGACGCGCGGAATCGGGCTTTCGGCTTCTAGTTCCCATTTATTGAAAAATGCTTCCAGCTTTTCCGGGTCCCTGGCAATATCATCTGTCAGCATCCCGCCACCCATGCGGTGAAGCAGGGTTAGTGCATCCTGAGGCAACTCAATATATACTGCAGAAGCGCCTGCCTGTGCGGCGGCAGAAAAAATCCGGCGGTAATTTTTAATGGCGGATGTCGCACCATGGTTTTCGCCAAAAACAATCGCCGCATGCTGCTGCATCAGTTGCACCAGACTATTGGCACCCTTGGGATGCCGGGGCGGTGGTAGCGGCATATTGCTTTGGCTCATAATAAAACAAGCTTCGGCGAGGCGCGTAAATGAGAGCTTAATTATACACTCAGGGCGTTGAACAAATACAACGGGTTAGGCGCCGTATTGATGTGCACGCAGGGTTTTACGGCGGGGAGTGACACGTGTGGCCCGCAGTGTGGCCATTTCATGCTTGATGGCTTTATAGCGAACCTGTTCTTCCGGCTTCAGTGCATGCAGCTGGTCACGCAGTGTGTTGATGCGGGTGCGCTTGGCCTTGTGCAGGCCGGTTGCGCCAAATATGCGGTCGGTAAAGTTGATGACGGCGTTCCATGCACCCTTGCTGCTGCCGATGTCGGCCGCCTGATGAATGGCCTTCAGCAGGTCACCATGGCGTTCGGCATTGTTTTCGGTATGGCCGCCTTGCCAGATAACCGGGAAGAATTTGCGCTCTGCCAACAGTGTGGCGGTAATGCGCTGGGCTTCGTCATCATTGCAAAGAGGATCAACGGCGCCGGTCAGCACCTGCAATGAAGGGAAGGTGCCAGTTGGCCGGTCGCGATAAGCAAGCATGTCTTTCAGCAGGGCCGTCGTGATAGGATAAGTGCCACCACCCGCAACAGGCATGTCGATCTTTTGCAGCTTGTGGCCGGTGCGCAGGGCTTCAAATACATTTTCGCCAACCGCGTTGCGGATGGTTTCAACAGGATCAGCCACAGGATTGATCATCACTACATGGGGCAGGGCATAACCCTGTTCGGTGATCATCTGCGCGGCACGCATCATCACGGCGGCGCCAACGCTGCTGGCCACAACAATACCAGGATAGCCGGTTCGCTGCTGTTGTTCGATCAGGCGTTTGGCAACCTTGTCGGCCATCTCGGTCATGGTTTGCGGGGCCGGGTTGGCGGCTGTCTGGTAATGGATGTTTGTGCCGGAAAAACCGCTGTCCTTGAGGAACTGCGACTTGATCGACTGCGATACGCCATCCACCTGCGTCGGGTCCTGCAGGCCGGGAATGTAGGTAATAAAGCTCATGGCGCGACTATAGTGGCATGGCGCGAAACTAATACCGGGAAATGGCCGCTTAGTATTCGCGGTTTACCACGAAATCAACGACATCCTGCAGCGCTGTGCGCAGCGGCGTCGCGGGCAGGATACCCAGTGCGTCGCGGGCGATGGCGGCATAGTGCTTGGCGCGCGCTATGCTGTCGCTCAGGGTATGGTGCTTTTGCAGATAGGTCTGCGCCTGCGCGAAATCGGCATCGGTCTGCTGGTGGTCATCCAGCGTACGGTGCCAGAAGGCGCGCTCGGTTTCGTCACCGCGGGCAATGGCCAGAATAACGGGCAGGGTCAGCTTGCCTTCGCGGAAGTCGTCGCCCACGATTTTGCCCAGTTTGGCCTGATGCGCCGAGTAATCCAGCACGTCATCGACAATCTGGAAGGCGATGCCAAGGTTGTGGCCGTAACTGCGCAACGCTTCGACCTTCGACGGGTGTGCGCCGGCAACAACGGCACCCACTTGGCAGGCGGCGGCAAACAGTTCGGCGGTTTTGCAGCGGATGACGTCATAATAGGCTTGTTCGGATGTGCTGGCGTCGTTGCTGGTCATCAGCTGCAGCACTTCGCCTTCGGCAATGGTGGCGCTGGCGTTCGACAGGATGCCGAGTGTTTCCAGCGAGCCATCTTCCACCATCAGCTGGAATGCCCGGCTGAACAGGAAGTCGCCGACCAGCACGCTGGCCTGGTTGCCAAACACGGTATTGGCGCTGGGGTTGCCCCGCCGCATGTCGGATTCATCGACAACATCATCGTGCAGCAACGTGGCGGTATGGATGAATTCGACCGAGGCAGCCAGTTGGTGGGCGCGGTGATCACAGTTGCCGCACAGCTTGGCAGCGGCAAGAGTGAGGACCGGGCGCAGGCGCTTGCCGCCGGCGCCGACAAGATACTTCGCCACCTCGGGGATTAACGTCACCGGGCTATGCAGGCGCTCGATGATTAGTTGGTTGACGGCCTGCAGGTCGTCGGCCACCAGGTTGACCAGTGCGGTCAGGGCCGCTTCGGGATCGGGGCGTTTTGCGGCTTCAAAAGGAACAACGGTTGGCATAACGGCTTGTATATAGCCCTTTCTGTGCCTAATGTCAGCCATATATGGAAACAACTACAGATAAGCTTTTGGGCGGGCGGATCCAGCTGCGGCAGCCGGCGGAAGGTTATCGTGTAGCTGTTGACCCGGTATTGCTGGCCGCTGCCGTACGGGCCGATAAGTACCAGCGCGTCGCGGAGCTGGGGTGCGGCACTGGCGCGGCGCTGCTGTGCCTGAATGCGCGCGTGATGGGCCTGAGCGGAATCGGCCTTGAACCTGATGCGACACTGCGGAATCTGGCCGAGGCCAATATGGATGCCAACGCGGCACCATTTGGAATTATTGAGGGCGACGTTGAAACAGCGCTGACATTCGACCCGCAGGAATACGACCATGTTTTCTTCAACCCGCCGTTTTACGATGATGCTGATTTCAGTGCATCGCCGCACGAAACGCGCAACAAGGCGCACGCGCTGACGGTACCGCTGGCCGGGTGGTTTAAAGCCGCACGGCGCATGCTGAAGCCGGAAGGCGAGCTGACGCTGATTATTCCGCCGGCCATGCTGCAGGAAACACTTGGCCTGATGAATGGGATGGGGGCGATCGAAGTGCTGCCCATTCGGGCAGCAAGCGCCAAGCCTGCCAAGCGCCTGATTGTGCGTGGTATCATGGGCAGAAAAACGCCACTGGCCGTGTTGCCGGACTTTATTTTACACAAGGAAGACGGTAGTTATACAGACGGGGCGGAAGCCGTGCTGCGCGGGGGAAAGGCATTGCCATGACAACTGTTAAATACGGAAATCTGGAGCTTGTTCGTGCGCCGTATGCGGTGCAGCCCCGCAAGGATGTGCAACGTTTGCAGCCGATTGACGAAGGCGATAACCGCACGCCCACGCAGCGCGACCGTGACCGCGTCATCCATTCGGGCAGTTTCCGCAAGCTGAAAGGCAAGACGCAGGTTTTCATCGACGGGCAGGGCGATTACTTCCGCACCCGCCTGACGCATTCGATGGAAGTGGCGCAGATCAGTCGGTCGATGGCGCGTATCCTGAAGCTGGATGAAGACCTTGCCGAATGCTGCGCGCTGGCGCATGACATCGGCCACCCGCCGTTCGGCCACACAGGCGAGGATGCGCTGGACGAGTGCATGAAAGCCGTTGGCGGTTTTGACCACAACGAACAGGCGCTGCGTGCGCTGATGGTGATCGAGCGCCCGTATAATGACCAGCCGGGCCTGAACCTGTGCTGGGATACGCTGGAAGGCATTTTAAAACACAACGGCCCTATCGCCGCGAACGAACGCGGGCCGACCATTCGCGATTTCGACAAGAAAATGGACCTGCGCCTTGACGGCCACGCTTCGCTGGAAGCGCAGCTGGCGGCTATTTCGGACGATATCGCCTATAACGCACACGATGTGGATGATGCGTTCCGCGCTGGGCTGCTGACGTTCGAGCAAATCCGCAGCATGCCGTTTTACAAGGATGTGCTGGATGGCGGCGAAGCCAAGCTGTGGAGCGAGGATGAACGTGGCCGCGTCAGTTATGCCGTGCGCCACGTGATCGGGTTGTGGGTGGCCGACGCTGTCGCCAATACCAAGGCCAATCTTGCCAAGATAAAGCCGTCGTCGGCTGATGATATCCGCAATGCCGGGTTTACGGTCGGCGACTTTGCCCCGGCGACATGGGACGAGATCAAGAAACTGAAGAAGTTCATGCTGGACAACGTGTATCGCCACCCGCGCCTGAAAGAGATGCGCGTCGGGGCGACACGCACAGTCACCGAACTGTTTGCGGCTCTAATGAAGGATACTGACCAGCTGTCCCCCGAATACCGCATGCGCGACGAGGGCATCGAGCGCGCCATCGGCGATTACATCGGCGGCATGACCGACCATTATGTGATTGCCACCCATAAACGCCTGACCGGCACTACGGTGTTGAATTACGCGGCTTAGCTCGAATCAAACAAGGTTAACGCCGTTCGTTAATGGCTATTATTCCCTTTAAAAACGGGGTGTAAGTAATTCATTGCTTGCACACGCACCCGGCGCGGCGGTACTAATATGGCCAGACATTTTAACCTGAAGGGCGATACCCCATGAACGCACCAAATCCGTATTACGATCGCAATCTGGCGCAACAACAAGGCTATGACCCGGCGCAGCAGAATCAGCCGTATGATACAGGCGATGATGTACAGGATTTTCAGGGCACGCTGCTTGACCCGTACTGGGGCAACCAGACCTACACCCGCCAGCAGTATTCGGCAGACGAGATGATGCCGCGCACACGCTTGTATTGGGTTGCCGGTGCGCTGGGCGTTGTGGCGATTGCGTTCTCGGCCGTATTCGCGCTGTCAAGCGGCAGCACCAGTGAAGTGCCGGTGATTGAAGCCAGCACTGATGCGTACAAGATTAAGCCGGCCAATCCGGGCGGCATCGAAATCCCATTCCAGGACAAGCTGGTGTTCAATCGCCTGACGCCGGAAGGTGAGCCGGTTGCAACCGAACGCCTGCTGCCGCCGGCTGAACAGCCGATGGTACTGGCGCTGCAACCCAGCGAACAGAAGCCGTCGAACGCTGTGCCGCCGATGCCGCTGGCGACCGAAAAGCCTGCCAACATCCCGACCGCTGTCACCAAGGTTGTATCGGAAAAGCCGCAGCAAACGGTTGATGTGATTCCTGAACAGAAGTTCGCCAAACTGGCGCCGACCGAAGGCGCGGTACCGCCGCCCGTGAACGAAACCACGGTGCTGGATGCGATGCCGTCTGCCGTGGCTGATGCGCCGCCGCCTGTTGTTGCCACCAAGCCGGCTGCACCTGCGCCGAAGGCCGAGCCCAAAATTGTTGAAACAAAGAAGGTTGCCCCGGCGGTTGCTGGCGGCACCCGTGTTCAGCTAGCCAGCGTGCCTGACAAGGCAAATGCCGACCGTGCGCTGGGCAAGCTGCAAAGCCAATACGGCAATCTGGGTGTAAACCTTGCCGTGGTGCGTGCCGATATCCCGGGCAAGGGTACATACTGGCGTATCCAAAGCCAGCCGATGGGCAAGGATGAAGCCACACGCGTGTGTAACAGCGTGAAGGCCACCGGCGGCGCCTGCATCTTCGCGAAGTAAATTTAAGGGCATATTTTAGAAGTTATTTTTAAGAAGGATGTTTGTTATGAGCAAAGAAATTATTATGCCTGAAGGGTACGTCGATACGCTGGAAAAAGCGACAAAAACGATGATCGATAGATTCTTTCATGCACAAAGTATTTTGATCGAAGAGCACTCTGGCACACTTCATCACCAGAATTATCGCGATCTGTACTTGCCTGATTTAAGAGAAAGCCGCCGTGCAGCGCCAGCATTGTACGCAGCTTTAAAAGAAGTTGCTCCAGCCCGCGCAAAGCAAATGATGGATGACAACGGCTGGGCGCCTTCATCCATTCCGTTTGTGCCGTTTCGGCCTAAAATTACGGTGCTTTTCGGTATTGATAAGCTCCGCAAGTCGTCAGCAAACGCAACGCTCTAAGGCTTGCACAACGGCGTAATCCCTTTACAAATGGATTATGTCTTCTGCGCCCGTTAAATCCGCTATTGTCGGTGTTGCCGGTACCGCTTTAAGCGATGCCGAGCGCACGCTGTACCGCGAGCAAACGCCCTTCGGGTTTATCCTGTTCAAGCGTAATTGCGTATCGCCCGACCAGCTGCGCCTGCTGGTGCATGAAATCTGCCAGATTACCGGCCGTGCCGACACACCGATTTTAATCGACCAGGAAGGCGGGCGCGTGGCGCGGCTACGCCAGCCCGTGTGGGCCGAATACCCTGCGCCCGATACCTATGGCCGCGCGTACGACGAAAGCGCGGTGCGCGGTCAGCAGCTGGCGGCAGCGGGCGGGCACCTGATGGGCGAACAGCTGCGGACAATCGGCGTGAATGTGAACTGCGCACCGATGCTGGATGTGCCGTCGGATGATGCCCACACTGGCGTGATCGGCGACCGCGCATTTGCGCAGGACCCGCATACCATCAGCGTTCTGGGGCGGGCCTATGCCGAAGGACTGCGGTCGGCGGGTATTTTGCCGGTTATCAAGCATATGCCGGGCCATGGCCGGGCAACCGCTGACAGCCATACAGAGCTGCCCGTGGTAAAGGCAAGCCGTGTCCAGCTGGCACAAAGCGACTTTGCAGCATTCAAGGCGTTGAATGATATGCCGCTGGGGATGACGGCGCATGTGCTGTACTCCGATTTAGACCCCGATTATGCTGCAACGATGTCGGTGAAGATCATCCGCGATATCATTCGCGGCGAGATTGGCTTCAACGGCCTGCTGATGGCCGACGATCTTTCCATGGAAGCGCTGAAGGGCAGCTTTGGTGAGCGCACCGAACAGTGCCTTGCGGCGGGTAATGATATCGCCCTGTGCGGGGCCGGGGCCTATAAGGGCGATTATGTTCAGATAGCCGCCGAGGTGCTGACGGCAGCCACGCCGCTGAGCGACTATACCCGCGAGCGCTGGGCTAAGGCACAGGAATGGTTGAAATTGACCCCCCGTGTGGATATTCCGCAAATGACATATACCGAGCTGATTGCTGCCCTTGCGCCCCATATCCGGGGGAATAGCTTTAACAGTGGCGACTCACTTGTAGCTTCCGTATAGTCTGATTGTTACGGCTTAATAATTGTCGTGACATTGGCCCCCTGAACGGGCATAAAACAGGTCATATATGGGTAACGCTGAACCACAACAACCTCTTGATGAGGCAGAAGATTTCATCGATTCGCCGATGTTCGAAGAACCGGCGGCCGCTGACTCGCTGGTTGTCGATTTAGGCGCCTTCGAAGGCCCGCTTGATTTGCTGCTGAAACTGGCGCGTGAACAGAAGGTCGATTTGGCGCAAATCTCAATACTGGCGCTCGCCGACCAGTACCTCACTTACATCCAGCATGCGAAAAAGCGCGAACTTGAGATTGCCGCCGATTATCTGGTGATGGCCGCATGGCTTGCCTATCTGAAATCACGCTTGTTATTGCCGCGCCCGACGAAGGAAGAACCCGATCCGGCCGCGATGGCCGCCGCGCTGGCGTTCCAGTTGCAGCGCCTGCAAGCGATGCAGGAAGCCGGCGCACGCCTGTTCAAACTGCCGCAGCTTGGTTACGAATTCTGGGCGAAGGGCGAAGCCACGCGTATGGCTGAACGCGCTGCCAACAACAACCGCAGCAACACAAATATCAACTGGGAAGTGACGCTGTATGAATTGCTCAGCTCGATGGCTGAACCCATCAAGCGCAACCAGGCGCAACAGGTTTACAAAATCGAGCCGCTGAACCTGTTTAGCATGGAACAGGCGTATAAGCGCTTGGAATCAATGCTTGGCGTGATGCCCGAATGGAGCGACCTGCAATCGTTTCTGGTGATTGTTGATAAGGACGCCGACAACATCACGCGCCGTAGCGCGCTGGCTTCAGCCTTCTGCGCCACGCTGGAAATGGCCAAGCTTGGCCAACTGGAACTGCGCCAAGAAAAGACCTATGGCAACATCTTCCTGCGCAAGAAGGAAGGCCGCCCGAACATCGATATGGATGAGGCGACATCATGAGTTTTGTAAGCCAACTTTTTGTGACGCATAAGCCTAAGCAGGAAATGCCTGACCAGTGGCTGGACCACGGTATTGCCGGTGCCCACTTGTGGCGCCAGATGCCGGGGGCGACGGTGAAGACCATGGGTGAAGTAGCTGACCTGCGTGCGACGCAGCTTAACGAGCTGTTTGCGCTGAATATCGGCGCTGATGTGCTGCTGATTCCGCTGCGCGCCGGGTTCAGGGATAGTGTCGAAGTGCCGGGCGGGATTGTACTGGCTGCACGCAGCACGAAGGTTATGGAAAAAGCACAACGGGTTTTGAAATCATGCCTGCCGGAATACCGGCAGCAATACACGGCGGTTCTGGATAAGCTGAACGCCGCATAATTAAGGGAGACCGGATATGGGAATGGGTAACGGTGTTTATTATGTTTCGTGCGCCACAGGGGCGCAGAACTGGAGCGAATTGGAAAGGCAGCAGGTATCTGTTCACAATGCGTTAAGCGAAAGCATTTTCGAGCGCTGCCCACGTGCTTCGCTGGTGCTGGCCGGTAGTGCTGGTTACGCTTCATACGGCGCAAGCAAGCTCAAGCCGATCGAAAACAGCGTCCTGTACAGCGCGAACGGGATTGTTGTGTCACGTTTTATTGATGACGGTGAGGGTGCCGATTATCCAACAGCGATTGTGCTGGCCAGCCGTTCTTTGGAAGATTTGCAAGCGGCATTTGAGCTGTCGAAACAGCATATGGGCGAAGCGGCATTCAAGCCGATTGATGCTTCGCCCGAGTTTCTGCAAAGAGCAAAAATTGAAATCCGGCCATCGTAATTGAGGAAGCAAGATGTCTAACGAAACGCAAACCTTTGATCACGCCACCTGCCTTCGCATCGCCGAAGCGCTGATCTTTGCTGCCGAACAGCCGGTAACACTGGCCAAGCTGGAAGAGAAGCTGGGTAAGGATGTAGACCTGCCGATGCTGATTGCCGAATTGCAGCAGTCATACGAAGGCAAAGGCCTGCAGTTGGTATCTGTTGCCGGTGGTTACGCCTTCCGCACATCAACCGATGTCGCCGCGCTGCTGAAGGGCGAAGCGCCGCCGGAAAATAAGAAGCCGCCGCGCGCCGCCACGGAAACGCTGGCGATCATTGCCTATCACCAGCCGGTCACGCGTGCTGAAATCGAAGCCATTCGCGGCGTGCAGGTTTCGCGCGGTACGCTGGATATCCTGATGGAAGCGGGCTGGGTGCGCCCCGGTAAGCGCCGCGAAACGCCGGGCCGTCCGGTCACATGGCTGACAACGCCGGAATTCCTGGAGCACTTCGGTCTGTCGTCGCTGCGCGACCTGCCGGGCATTGAAGAACTGAAGGCCGCCGGCCTGCTGGATGCGAAACCCGTACTGGCAACAGTTCCGGCTGAAGGCGAATTCGAAGCGCTGGAAGACGCTGAATACGGCGAAGAAGGTAACGACTTCCTGCCGGCCGGCGATGAGCAGGACGATACCATCGAAGACCGTGAATTCGATGATGAAGACGCTGACGAAACTGAAGCATCAGACGAAGATGATTCAGATGATGACAGCGATGATGATATCGTTGATGAAGATGACGACGACTTCGACGATGAAGACGAAGATGATGACGCCACCGACGAAGACGACGGTGATGAAACCACCGGCCGTTACGCAGCTGAGTAATGTCGGACAATAAAGGCGAAATTGCCGTGCTGGTTGGCGTGAATACGCTGGCCGAAGCCATTGATAGGCTACTGCCTTATCGTATCGATATTATTGAAGTGGGCGAAGCTGATGAAGGCTCTGTCGTTATCGAGGTTGTGCAGGACATTGAAGGCGTTTTTACATTGCCGCGGCCCCGCGAAGACATACGCACCTCACGCAGCCTTTTGTCACATGTAGGTGCGGCGGCGCTGCTGTCGTTCAGCCGCAATTCATTCCCGATTTTCATGCCGACGGATATCGAGCGCCGCCAAAGCCGCCGCCAGCAAACCTGTGAATTACGTCGCATAGCCAAGGGCCAGCGCTAGTTTTAGGCCCTTAACCTTCCGCACAAGCCGCGCTAGACTTGCCGCCAGAAACAGGAGAGGCCCATGGGTATTGGTTTCAAGGAACTGGTTATCATTCTGGTGATCGTGCTGATCATCTTCGGCATCGGCAAGCTGCCGAAGGTGATGAAGGATCTGGGCAGCGGCATCAAGGAATTCAAAAAAGGCATGGGCGAGAATAACGACGACAAGGGTGCGAAGGGCGAATAATGTTCGAGTTGGGTTGGGCCGAAGTCGGCCTTATCAGTCTCATTGCACTTCTGGTATTGGGGCCTACGGAATTTGTGGAAATTGCGCGCAAGGCGGGGCGGCTGGTTGGCAGCCTGCGTCAGCACGCAGCCCACTGGCAGTCGCAGCTGGAAAGCGCGCTCCCTCAAGACAAGAGGGCCAAAGACAAGAATGACGGCGGAAAGTGACAAGCAACCTTTACTGACGCATCTGGCGGAACTGCGTAACCGCCTGCTGGCGTGCGCACTGTTTTTCTTTGTCGCGTTCGCCATCGCGTACGTTTATGCCACCGATATCTACGCGTTTCTTGTGCAGCCGCTGGCCGATGTGCTGGAAGGCGAGCAGCGGCGTCTGATTTACACGTCGCTGATGGAGGCTTTCACCACCTACCTGCGCGTGGCTTTCTGGGCGGCGCTGTGCGTCAGCTTCCCGTTCATATTGGTGCAGATCTGGCGCTTTATCGCGCCGGGGCTTTACGGCTATGAAAAGCGCGCTGTGCGGCCGTTTCTTGTCATGCTGCCGGTGCTATTCGCTGCGGGGGCGGCGCTGGCATACTTTTATGTGATCCCGATGGCGTGGAAGTTCTTCGTCGGCTTCGAACAGCTGGCGACGCCCGGTCACCTGCCGATTCAGCTGGAAACGCGCATGGCGGATTACCTGTCACTGACCATGAGCCTGCTGTTCGCCTTTGGCGTTGCATTTGAAATGCCGATCGTATTGCTGTTGTTGATCCGCATCGGGCTGATTGCCCCGACGGACCTAGCGGCCAAGCGGCGCTATGCCATCGTGATTATCTTTGTCGTGGCCGCCATTTTAACGCCGCCCGACGCTATTTCGCAGCTGTGTCTGGCCTTGCCCTTGATTTTGCTTTATGAAGGAACCATCCTTTTTTCGAAGCTGACATACAAGAATCTGAGACCCGACCATGATTGATATCGAGATTATCCGCCGCACCCCCGATGCGCTGGACGAAGCGCTGAAAAAGCGCGGGCAGGCGCCGGTGGCGAAAGAACTGCAGAAGCTGGATGAAGATCGCCGCGCGGTACAAACCAAGCAGCAGGAAACACAGGCCAAGCGCAATGCGCTGTCAGCCCAGATTGGCGAACTAAAGAAAAACAAGCAAAACGCCGACGATCTGATGGCCGAAGTGGCGCGGCTGAAAGCCGACCTAGAAGCGTTAGGCGCTGACGAAGAGCGTTTAGGCGCCGACCTGCACGACAGGTTGGCCCGCCTGCCGAACATTGTGGATGCCGATGTGCTGGCGGGTGACAAGGAAGCCAACGTTGTGATTGAAACGTTCGGCAAGAAGCCGGAATTTGATTTCGCCCCGAAAGACCACTATGAACTGGTGACATCGCTGAAGATGGTAGATTTCGACCGTGGCGTTAAGTTGGGCGGCAGCGGCTTCTGGGCGTACACGAATATCGGGGCGCAGTTGGAATGGGCGCTGCTGAATTTCTTCGTCGCCGAGCGTATGGCCAACGGCTACCAGTTCATTCTGCCGCCCCATATTTTAACGTATGAATCGGGCTATACGGCTGGCCAGTTCCCAAAGTTTGAAGAAGATGTTTTCGTACTGAAAGACCGCACATCGGAAGACCGCATGCGCTTCCTGATGCCGACCGCAGAGACGGCGCTGATTAACTGGTATCGCGATGAAATTCTGGATGAAGCGCAGCTGCCAACCAAGCTGTTCGCCTATTCGCCATGTTACCGCCGCGAAGCGGGTGGCGCGCGCGCGTCCGAGCGCGGCACGGTACGCGGCCATCAGTTCAACAAGGTCGAGATGTTCCAGTTTACGACGGCCGAGCAATCGGATGCAGCGCACGAAGAAATGATCAAGCAGGCGGCCGACACGGTGCGCAAGCTGGGTCTGCATTTCCAGATATCGAAGCTGTCAGCCGGTGATACCAGCGCCGGTATGGCACGCACGTATGATATCGAGGCATGGATACCCAGCACCGGCGAATACAAGGAAGTCAGCAGTGCATCGAACGCCCGCGAATTCCAGGCTCGCCGCGGCAATATGCGTTACCGCCCAAAAGGTGAGAAAAACACGCGCTTTATTCATACGTTGAATGCCTCGGGGTTGGCCACCAGCCGCCTTGTTCCTGCCATTGTTGAGACGTATCAACAAAAAGACGGCAGTGTATTGATTCCTGACGTACTGCAGCCGTACATGAATGGGTTAAAGGTGATCCGTGCAGAGTAAGAATGTCGTACTGCTATTCCTTCTTGTCGCTATCACAGCATGTATGCCGGCGTATGACGGGCGCCTGAAGCCGCGCGTCGGGTCCGATACACTACCGATTTCAGAAGACGGCACCATCACCGTGCAGCCGGGCGATACCGTGTACTCGATTTCAAAGCGCCACAAGGTGCCCATCAGCGCGATTGTGCGCGAGAACGAACTGAAGCGCCCCTATATCCTGAAAAAAGGCCAAACGCTGCGCCTGCCTGAAATGGCGATGTATACGGTGCAGCCGGGGGATACCTATGAAACGCTGGCGGCCCGCAGCGGTGTGACACCGCGTGAACTGGCGGCGGTGAACACCTCTCCCAAAGAAGGCGATGTGCAGAGCGTTGAACTGGCGCCGCTGGCACCGGGGCAGACGATTACCGTGCCGGCCGCATCTGATTTGGATACGATGGCGACAATTCGCGCCCCTGCAGGCGCAACCGGCCCTGCGTCGTTGCAAGTGCAGCCGGTTGATACCGAAACCCACAGTATGCACCTGACGCCGATGGGCCCCAGCACCACGCCGGCACCGGGTGAGGATGTTGTTTCATCGACGCCGGCGCCGACACCCACGCAACCCGGGATTTTTGAGTGGCCGCTGCAAGGGCGCATCCTGAAGGAATATGACAGTGCCAGCGGCGGCATGAATATCGCAGCGCCGCGCGGCACGCCGGTAACGGCAGCAGCAGGCGGCACGGTTGTACATGCGGGCAGCGGAGTCGGTGGGCTTGGCACACTGGTGCTGGTGCGCCACGAAGACGGTTATGTAACAGCATATGCTCATCTTGAGCGTGTGTTAGTTGATAAAGACAGCATTGTCGCACAGGGGGATGTGATCGGCACGGTGGGTGATACGGGCGGCGTGAAAGTGCCGCAACTGCACTTCCAGGTGCGGCAGGGCGAAACACCGCTGGATCCGCGCAAGTTCCTGCCGCAGGGCTGATTAGCGACGGCGCAAATGACGCCAGTCTGCGCCGAGCGGCGGTTGGCCGCCTTCGATGCCAAGAATTTCAGATGCGCAGGCATGTCCGCGCTGTATGCAGGCTTCAAGGGGCTGTCCGTCAAGAATGCCCGATAAAAAACCCGCCGCGAAATTATCACCCGCGCCGATGGAATCTGTTATCTGGTCGCAGGGTGTGACAGGAAAGGTTTGCACGCCTTCGGCTGTACGCACAAAAATGTCCTTGCTGCCGCGGGTCATGACGTAGGTTTTATCATCATACCTGGGCTTATGCAGTTCGGATTCGGGATCGTTGGTATCAAGGTAAACGGAAAACTCCGTTTCGTTCCCAATTACAATGTCGCCGTATCGGGTGGTAAAATCGCGGGCCCGGGCTGCGAAGGGGTCTATGGCCTTGGATGCGTGCAGATTTATAGCAACGGTGGCGCCCTGCGCGCGAGCGGCGGCGAATAGCGGACCCAGAAAGGCATCGGCACCGCTGCGTACAATGACACGGGCCAGCCCGAAGAAAATCCTTCCCTTCTTTTCCAGCTCCGGCGGCAGGTTTTCTGGCAGCATGGTATCGCCGCTACCCGGAAATGTCGCGAATGTGCGATCGTTGTCAGGGGTCAGCAGTGCGTAAAGGAACGGCGAGCGTGTGCTCTCGTCAGTGCGGATGTAAAGATCAGTGATGCCGCGTGCGGCGAAGTTGGTGCGGATAGTATCACCGGCTTCATCAGGGCCGGTCACGCCGAAATGCGCGCATGTGTGGCCAAGGGCTGCTGCCGTCGCAGCCGCGTTGCTTAACGCACCGCCCGGCATGGCCCTGCAGCCATAGCGGGCGGCAAGCTGGAGACAGTCATTCAGGTCGGCCTTGTGGCTGCTTGAACCCAAAGGAAGGCCCAGAGCCTGTATGTCATCAAAAGATACGGGGACAATGTAATCAAGGTAAGGGATATCGAAGGTGATCAGGTCGTATTTCTTCGTCATAAAGCCCTGCCTTTATGAGCCAACTTATAGCATTTGCATGATGAAAAAGCCAAGCTATAGTCACGCCTGACAAGGAGAGTTTAATGCTGATTTCACAAGCTTTTGCACAAGAAACCGCTGCCGCACCGGCAGCCATGGGCGGCGGCGATATGCTGGCGCAATTCCTGCCGCTGATCCTGATTTTTTTCATCTTCTATTTCCTGCTGATCCGCCCGCAGCAAAAGCGCATCAAGGAGCATCAGGCGATGCTGGGCGCGCTGCAGAAGGGCGACCGCGTCGTGACCGGCGGCGGCATCATCGGTACCGTTGTCAAGGCTGATGACGGCGACGAGGTGACGGTCGACATCGCCGAGAACGTCAAGGTTCGCGTGCAGAAATCGACCATCAGCGCGGTGCTGAAGTAATGATGTACATTGAGCGCTGGCAGAAGATACTGACGCTGGCGGTCTGCCTGTTCGCCCTGCTGTATGCGGCACCCAATGTTATGGGGCCGCAAATGCAGAAGTGGCTGGCCGATAACATGCCGTCGGCGCTGCCAAGCCAGACCGTCAATCTGGGTCTGGATCTGCGTGGTGGGTCGCACCTGCTGCTGCAGGTTGATATTGATGTCGCGGTAAAAGACCGCATGGCGGCGCTGGTTGATGAAGCGCGTGCCCAGTTGCGCCGCGAGCAGATCGGCTACACTGATCTGGCGGCCACAAACACCAGTATCGGCGCCACCATCCGCGACGCGGGGCAGGTGGATGCTGCCCGCAAGATCATGCGCAACCTGCTGCAGGGCATGAATGTTGAGCAGGCAGATAACGGCCGCCTGACGGCAACCTTGAGCGAAGACGCGCTGAAGAGCATCAAGAAGAAGGCGTTGGAACAATCGATTGAAATCGTGCGCCGCCGCATCGATGAAACCGGCACGCGCGAGCCCAGCATCCAGCAGCAGGGCGAAGACCGTATTCTGGTGCAGCTACCCGGCGTGGATGACCCCGAACGCATGAAAGAGCTGATTGGCAAGACCGCCAAGCTGACCTTCCGTTTTGTTGACAGCACCATGCCGACCGCAACGCCCGGCACACCGTTGCCGCCGGGCACCGAGCTGCTGCCGGACCAGGATAACCCCGGCCAGTATTGGGTCGTCGACCGGCGCGTGATTGTCACCGGCGATACGCTGGTGGATGCGCAGCCGTCGTTCACCAACGGTATGCCGGTTGTCAGTTTCAGGTTTGATAACGTCGGCGCGCGCCGCTTCGGGCAGGCGACAACCGAAAACGTGAATAAGCTGTTCGCCATCGTTCTGGATAACAAGGTGCTGAGCGCGCCGGTCATCCGCGAGCCCATCACGGGCGGCAGCGGGCAGATTTCAGGCAGTTTTGATACGCAGGCCGCACAGGATCTGGCGTTGCTGCTGCGCGCCGGTGCTCTGCCAGCGCCGCTGACAGTGCTGGAAGAGCGCACGGTCGGCCCTGGCCTTGGATCGGATTCAATCCGCGCGGGCGCGACGGCGTGTCTTGTCGGCCTTGGGCTTGTTATCGTGTTTATGATGATCGTCTATGGCCGTTTCGGCGTATACGGAACCGTGGCGCTTCTGGTCAACCTGGCCTTGATCATGGCTGTGCTGTCGGCGTTGCAGGCGACACTGACGCTGCCGGGTATAGCTGGTATCGTGCTGACGATCGGCATGGCGGTGGATGCCAACGTGCTTGTGTTCGAGCGCATGCGCGAGGAAGCGAAGGTCGGCCGTACCGTGATCGCGTCGATTGATGCCGGGTATAACCGTGCATGGACGGCGATCGTTGACGCCAACGTGACAACGCTGATCGCTGCGATGCTGCTGTACCTGTTTGGCACTGGGCCGGTGAAGGGCTTTGCCGTTACGTTGACCATCGGCATCGTCACATCGCTGTTCAGCGCACTGATGCTGACCAAGCTGATGATTGCGTATTATCTGCAGCAGAAACGGCCCAAGGAACTGCCCATTTGACGGCTACTTTGCGCCAGATTGCCCCGGCGTTATATTTCAGCCTGTTTGTAACGCCCGATGGCGACCGAGCCCGCTTGCTGGCTTTGTATGCGCTCGAATGCGAACTGCTGCAGATTCCGCAGCGTGTGACGCAGCCAACGCTGGGTGTGATGCGCGTAACATGGTGGCGTGATGCACTGCTGACCGGCGATACAAGTTCGCAGCTTGTGCGCGATGTGTTGCAACATTTCCCCGGGCAGAGCCAGGTGCTGGCGGCATTCACCGAAACTTTTACCGCGCCGTTCGAGCCTGATAATGAACGGCCCGCGTTGCTGCATCAAAGGGGTGCATTGCGCGCGCAGCTGGTTGGCAACAGCAAGGCCGTGCGCGTTATAACCGGCGTCGAGGCGATTGATGAAACATCGCCGTTTTTCTGGTTCTGCGCCGGGTGGACAACTTTTAAAATTGGCATAGACTAGCCGCATCACATCTTTCCGCGAGGTCGCCATGTCTACGCTGCTTGAAAAACTGTATCTGGCCGTCAATGCCGGCCTTGTTCTGGTTATCCTGCTCAGCTTCGGCTATCACGCCGATGAAGCGGAGGTGAACGCCCTGCAATTCACCAGCGGCATCATGACGTGGCTGCATGTCATCAGCGGCATCATGTGGATCGGCCTGCTGTGGTATTTCAATTTTGTGCAAATCCCGACGATGCCGGAAATCCCGGCCGACCTGAAGCCGGGCGTCAGCAAGTACATTGCGCCGCGCGCGTTGTTTTATTTCCGCTGGGCTGCGCTGGCAACCGTGGTCACCGGCCTGACACTGGCATGGATGAAGGGTTATGTGCATGAAGCGCTGGCGCTGGAAGCGCCCGCCCAGACCATTGGCACCGGCATGTGGCTGGCGCTTGTGATGGCGTTCAATGTCTGGTTCATCATCTGGCCAAACCAGAAGAAGGCGCTGGGTATGGTTGTTGTTAGCGACGCTGAAAAAGCCGCCGCCGCCCGCGCTGCGATGCTGGCCAGCCGCCTGAACACGCTGCTTTCGTTCCCCATGCTGTATTGCATGGTTAGCCAGGGTGTTTTGGGCTAGGGCTGAAACTGGTCGTTTCCGGGGCTTTGGGCGTGCCATTTTGTTCTGGTAACCTATTGTAAAACATAGGTATTAAATACTTTCATTACGCCTGCCGTATAATCTGCACATTCACAACGCAGATATACCGGTAATGAGATCTTTATCAGGAAATACAACAGGCAGACCCCGCCCGGCCGACGGTAATCGTTTTTTCGCCGAGCAGTTGCGTGCACAATCTGCGCCGGCCAAAAGCGCGCCGGCCATCTGGGTTATGCAAGCCCAGCCAGGCTATGCGCCCGCCGCACGCAAGACAGGCGCAGCATTTGTGCCGCGCTCAGCGTCGGCATCTTCATCCAGCGCCCAGCAAAAACCGCGTCCTTCGGCAGCGCGGGCGCCGCGTCCGTATGGTGTTTTCACCGTACCGAATGCGGCAAGGGTCGGTGCTTCACTTCCGCGGCCTGTACCGGCAGCGTCGCCGCAACAGAAGCGTATCAGGATTAATCCGCAACAGGTGCGGCTTGCTGCTTCTGCATCACAAGCGCCCCGGCGTGTGGTGCAGCCTGTCGTGCAACCACGTAGCAGTTTCAGGCCGCGTCGCCGATCACGCCTGACACAGGGGCATAAATTTGGTGTTGCTGCTGTTGTCTGCGCCGCAGTGCTGGCTGGCGTGGCTGTGTTTGCCAATATTTTTGACGGTGTTGGCGATAGCCTACAGCACACCGCCAGCGCAAGCCCTGTGACATCGACGGTTATGCCGGAAGATTTGGGTAACGATACACTAGTGCGTCCTGACTATGTTGATCCCAGATATAACGGATCAGTGCGTCCCGTCGCGGGCGCATTTATGAGCGATTATTCAAGCTCACATCGTCCTGACCATGCCGGCTTTGATTATGATGGCGTTATTGGCGATCCCATCAATGTGACGGATAACGGATGCGTTGTGGCCATGGGGCCGCGCGGCGGTTATGGCAATGCGATCGAAGTGCGCCATAACGGCTTTACAGTAGACCCGGTAACCGGACGCTGTGAAATAGATCCGAACTTTACAGGCCCGGTGATTTCAACATTGTATGGCCATACCAGTGCTTATGCAGAAAACCTGGCTATTGGCTCATTTGTTCATATCGGCCAGAAGATCGCCGAAGTCGGTAATTCGGGGGATGTTGATCCGGGCCAGGGCGCCGATGGCAGCCATCTGCACTATGAGATTCGTATTAACGGCGTGCCGGTGCGTCCAATTTGGGCTAATATGGGGCAGCATATTCCCTTACGCCCAATCGAACAGCTGGTGCGCATGCATCCCGGAGCCGACGTGCCGTCTTTTGCTGAAAGGCCACAGTTGATTGCCGCCCGCGCATATGCTGGGTTGTCTCGTTCATAATCTGATATATCTGACACGTACATGACCGGAAATTTAACACTTGTTCGAACAGAAAGAGATGGCAGCAGGCTGTATAAAGCGGCCGGCGGCCAGTTCGTTCTTGTGCCTAAAGGCCATGTACTGTACGGCACGCGAGTGGATACGCGGCGCCGGGCGGCGAAGCCGGCGGCTCCTCAGCCCGCCGCAAAATCCGGCAAGCCAAAAAAGCCGTCTGCCACGGCGACGCGCGCCGCGCGGACGCCGCCATCCAAGCCGCGCAGGCAGGTTCAGTCGTCACCGCTGCCTAAACCGAAAGCCCGGTCCAAGCCGACATTCACGGCGAATGCAGCCTCTGCAACAGCGCCGAAGAAAATCAGTCCACGCAAAAAAGAACATTGGTTTGTCAGCACGCTGCTGGCGCCGTGGCGCGTTGGAAAGTTCCTGTACAAGCCGCGCAGCTGGCTGCCATGGAAAATGAATTTGGGCAGCGTGGCATTTAACATTGCTCTAGCCGGCGGTGCCGCCACGGCATGGGATGCCGCCAGTTATTATGCCGCCGATGCCGACTGGCGCTATGAACACGCTCAGGTATTGGCCGATATGAATCATAATGCTGGGGTTGACGCCGCCGCTGGCCCGCTAACGACGCTGGGCACGCTGCCTGCGGAAGATGCGCGCTATAGCCACCGCAATATGGCGACATCGCTGAATGCGCTGTTCGCTGTGGCGCGCGATATGTTCCCCAATGACCGTAATGCGCAGGTTGACTTTGTGCGTTATAACGTGGCGTCGGCCATTATTGAATCGAGCTTTAACCCCGATCCGGAAGACCGCGATACGGTGGCGGGCGTTGGTCAGTTTACGGCAGGAACCCATAGATTGGCCCTGCGGACAATGGCGCGTTCGGGGTATGAACCGGCGGCGCGCCTGCTGCAGCGCGCTTCGTATACGCAGACCGGCGGAAATACCGATATTCGCACATCATTGCGACCCACACAGATTGGCGACTGGCAGGTAGCTGCTGGCCCAGCCAGCAGCTTTATCGCCAAGGAAGGCCTGCGCCGCCAGCTTGGCGCCCAACTTAACCAACGTCTGACAGCGGACGAGCGGTCCTACCTGCGGCAGGAATTTGGCGATAATTACTGGATGGCGTTGCAGTACCTGTATGACCAGCAGGGTGGTGAACGATTCTTTGGCGGCCGTAACAGGGCATCATGGCTGAATTATCTGCGCCGCAGCATCGCCTTGCATCGTAGCGGCGATGCCGCACGTAATAGCCGTGATTATCAGGAATTCCGTGCGCGCTATGCGCACTATACAGCATCAGAGCCAGAGCAGACATTTTATGGCAACCGTGCGCGCGGTATTCGTGGAAACCGGAGCGTTTATGGTGCATGGGCAGATGGCAATTATACCCGGTTCGATGACCCGCTGGATGTCGCACAGAACGTTATGCAACGCTTTGATACGCGCATTGGCGACGACCAGCGACTGGCCGATGTTGTTGTCGATTTATTCCAGGCTGACCTGATGCACCGCGTTGGTTTCGAGGTTGATGACAGAGGAAATTCATATCTTGTTGCGTTGGACAGGGAAGGTGCTGAGTTGTCGCGGCGCGAAATTCCCGAGATCGAGCCACGCCCAGTTATGCCGCCATCGGCACGCTTTACGCGCATGTTGGCAGGTCGTTCGGTTAGCTAATCCACAGGCCTTGTAACCCTTTCAATATGCACAGGTTTTTGGCTGTTTGGGGCGGCTGTTTTGCTTGCGTGATACCCCCCGATTTGCTACTTCTTTGGGCAGTTAAAAACACTGCTTTTTTGAGGTTTTTCAATGGCATCTGAAGCCGCCAAAACACCCCCGACTGATACTCCTTCTGGCGGCGGCGAACCGCCGATTAATCCGCCTGCTAACGACATTACGCCGATCGCCATCGAAGAGGAAATGAAGCGTTCCTACCTCGATTACGCGATGAGCGTGATCGTGTCGCGCGCGCTGCCTGATGTACGCGACGGTCTGAAGCCCGTGCACCGCCGCATCCTGTATGCGATGAAGGAAGGCGGCTACGATAGCAGCAAGTCTTACAAGAAATCGGCCCGCATCGTCGGTGATGTGATGGGTAAATACCACCCGCACGGTGACAGCGCGATTTACGATACAATGGTTCGCCTGGCACAGGACTTCAGCATGCGCCTGACGTTGATCGATGGTCAGGGCAACTTCGGTTCGATGGATGGCGACAATGCGGCGGCCATGCGTTACACCGAAGCGCGTCTGGCCAAAGTCGCTGAAACGCTGCTGGAAGACATCGATAAGAACACGGTCGACTTCCAGCCGAACTATGATGAAAGCACCAAGGAACCGGTGGTGCTGCCCGCGCGCTTCCCGAACCTGCTGGTGAACGGGGCCGGCGGTATTGCCGTGGGTATGGCGACCAACATCCCGACCCACAACCTTGGCGAAGTCATCAACGCGTGCTGCGCGTATATCGACAACCCCAGCATTGGCGTTGATGAGCTGATGGAACACGTGCCGGGCCCCGATTTCCCGACCGGTGGCATTATTATGGGTCGCGCGGGTATCCGCGCTGCTTACCATACCGGGCGTGGCAGTGTGCCGATGCGCGGCAAGGCCGAGATCGAGGACCTGAAGAAGGATAAACAGGGAATCGTTATCACCGAGATTCCGTATCAGGTGAACAAGCTGCGCCTGATTGAACGAATTGCCGAATGCGTGAACGAGAAGATTATCGAAGGCATCAGCGATGTACGCGATGAATCTGATCGCGATGGCGTGCGCGTTGTGATCGAGCTGAAGCGCGACGCGCAGGCCGATATCGTACTGAACCAGCTTTACAAGCATACACCGCTGCAAACCAGCTTCGGCTGTAACATGCTGGCGCTGAATCAGGGGCGTCCGCTGACGATGACGCTGCGTGACATGATTTCGGCGTTCGTCGATTTTCGCGAAGACACCATTCGCAAACGTACGGAATTCGAACTGGGCCAAGCCCGCGACCGCGCCCATGTGATGATTGGCCTTGCCGTGGCGGTAACCAACCTTGACGAAGTCATCAAGTTGATCCGCAGTGCGCCAGATCCGGCCGTAGCACGCGAAGGCCTGATGAACCGTGCGTGGGCGGTAAAGGACATCGGCCCGCTGATCCAGTTGGTGGAAGCCGGCGGCATGGATGCAGATGTGCCGCTGCGCACAGAATATCGCCTGACGGAAACGCAGGCCAAAGCCATTCTAGACCTGCGCCTGCACCGTCTGACCGGTCTTGAGCGCGACAAGATCGCCGCCGAGCTGAATGAGACAGTTGATAAAATCAAGGACTTCCTTGAAACGCTGTCGAACCGCACGAAGCTGATGGGCATCCTTCGCACCGAGCTGTTGGATATCCAGACGCGCTTTGCGACACCGCGCAAGACAGAGATCCAGGATAACGAATTCGAAGAAGACATCGAAAGCCTGATCCCGCGCGAAGATATGGTCGTGACCGTGACGCACAACGGTTACATCAAGCGTGTGCCGCTGGTGACGTATCGTGCGCAAAAGCGCGGCGGCAAGGGCCGGGCGGGCATGGCGGTGCGCGAGGAAGACTTCGTGACCGAGCTGTTCGTTGCCAATACGCTGACGCCGCTGCTGTTCTTCAGTTCGCGCGGCATGGTGTATAAGCTGAAAGCTTACAAGCTGCCGCTGGGTAACCCGCAGGCGCGCGGCAAGGCGCTTGTCAACCTGCTGCCACTGCAGCCGGACGAGAAGATCACCACAATCATGCCGCTGCCGGAAGATGAAGCCTCGTGGGCCGACCTGAATATCGTGTTTGCCACCAGCGCTGGCACGGTGCGCCGCAACCAGTTGAGCGATTTTGACAACATCCGCAACAGCGGGCTGATTGCGATGAAGCTGGAAGAAGGCGAGCAGATGGTGGGCGTTTCGACCTGTACCGAGGCCGACGACATTCTGCTGACAACCCGCATGGGCCGCAGCATCCGCTTTGCGGTTGATGATGTGCGCGTGTTCAGTGGTCGCACATCCATGGGTGTGCGCGGTATCAAACTGGCCGAAGAAGACGTCGTGATTTCACTGTCGATCCTTAACCACGGCGATGCCAGCACGGAAGAACGCGCAGCGTATATCCGCATGGCCAAGGCAGCACGTGCCGTTGAAGGTGAAGAAGCCGGTGACGACGACAACGAAGGCGATACCGGCCTGACGCTGACACCCGAGCGCTTTGCGCAGCTGGCAGCCGTTGAACAGTTCATCCTGACCGTATCGGCGCAGGGCTTTGGTAAGCGTACGTCATCGTACGAGTACCGGGTTTCGGGCCGCGGCGGGCAGGGTATCTGGGCCGTGAAGATGGGCGAAAAGAACAAGACGCTTGTCGCCAGCTTCCCGATCGTCGATACGCAGCAGATCATGATGGTATCGAACGGCGGCACGGTTATCCGCATGCCGGTGGCCGATATTCGCATCGCCGGCCGCGCCACGCAGGGTGTGACTCTGTTCCGCCTTGATGAAGGCGAACAGGTTGTTAGCGTGGCACATCTGGATGAAAGTGAAGATGATGCTGCCGACAGTGCCGACGATGTCGCGTTGGGTGCAGAAGAATAAGATGAGCCGCATCGGTCTTTTTCCTGGCTCGTTTGATCCCGTTACGCTAGGGCACGTCGACCTGTTCACGCGTGCCGTAAATATCGTGGACGAACTGGTGATTGCTGTCGGTGAAAACCGCGACAAGAAACCTTTGTTCTCGCAGGCCGAGCGGGTGGCGATATTAGAGACTGAAGTCGCGCCATTGGTGAAGGCCGGCCATAAGGTGCGTGTCACGTCGTTCGATACGCTATTGATGGAATACGTACAAGAGATCGGAGCCAGCGTTATCATCCGGGGTCTACGTGGCGTTTCTGACTTCGATTACGAGTTCCAGATGGCGGGCATGAATCGCTGCCTGAATGACCATGTTGAAACGGTGTTCCTGATTGCCGCCCAGCAGTACCAGTTCATTTCATCGAATTTCGTCAAGCAGATCGGCAGCCGGGGTGGTGATATCTCATCATTTGTCAGCCCGGCTGTGGAAAAGGCCCTTAAAGCCAAATTTAGTTGACGAAGCGAAGCGGACTTCCTATCGTGCCGCGACATTTCGACCAGGGACGACTTCGTAGCTCAGCTGGTAGAGCATCTGACTTTTAATCAGAGGGTCATGGGTTCGAATCCCATCGAAGTCACCACTTTTATTGGCGTAATTGCCCCTTTTCCCCGCCCCAAAATCGCCTAAAATCCCAGCAACAAAGGTGGCCTTATGAATATGCACATTCCGACCAATAACGACGCCCTGATGAATGAACTGCGCGGCGATGTCGAGCGGGAACGCTGGGCCCACATCTGGAATAAATACAAGGCGCCCATTCTCACAGCCTTGGCTCTGATCATTATCGGTACAGGCGCACATAGTTTCTGGAAACAACAGCAGGCCGAAAAAAACATGGCCCTGACGGATGCGCTGTACACATCCTTTTCGGCAGAAGGCAAGGCAGCCCCGGCCGAGGCTGCGCAGAAGCTGCAACAATTTGCCGAAGCCAATAAGGATACGAATGCAGCGTTTATGGCTGATATTCAGGCCGCCGCCCTGTTCCTGCAGGCTGAAAATACCGCCGGCGCGCTAGAGCGCTTGAATCACGCGCTGGCCATGCCCGACGCCGACAGTAATCTGAAGGCTGTGGCCACCATTATGTATGTACAGGCGGCACTGGATACCGAAGATGCCGCGCCGTTACAGGATCGTCTGAAACCCTATCTGGCCGATGACAACGCTTATCGCTTTCAGGCATGGGAATTGGCAGCGCTATTGGCATATAAACAGGGTGATGGCGCAAAAGCACAGGAATACCTTGGGAAAATTACGTCCGATACAGCGACGCCGGAAAGCGCCCGGGGCCGTGCAGGCGATTTGGCGCGGGTGCTGAAATAATGCGCCTGTGGCTGGTGTTATTGCTGCTGATTCCCATGGCAGCGTGCTCGGGTAAAGGCGAAACCGACAAGATCACCGGGGAGCGCGTGCCTGTGCTGCGCCCTGCCGCCGCACTGAAAGCCGATACATCGATGGAAGGCAGCACGCTGTCGATTGGCGATACGCTGGCTAACGATGCCTGGCCACAATCCATGGGGGCTGCCGACGGATCATTCGGCAATCTGGCCTTTACGAAGGACCCCAAAGAAGTATGGCGGGCCAGCGTGGGCGGCAGCAGCAAGCGCATCAAGCTATTATCACGACCGATTATTGGTGATGGCAAGGTATTCGTGATGGATACCGAAGCCAATGCCCATGCTTTTTCGCTGAAGGATGGAGCACAACTGTGGGCCCATGACCTGGCCCCCGAAGATATCGATGAACAGATTTTTGGTGGCGGCCTTGCCTATGATAAAGAGACCCTTTATGCCACCACAGCTTATGGCGATGTGCTGGCCTTAAAAGCCGCTGATGGCAAGGTCATATGGCGGACCAACGTGCGCGATGTTATGCGCGGTGCACCGCTGGTGGCCGGCGGACGCGTCTATGCGATGTCAGTCGGCGGACAACTGCATGCACTGGACGTGGCAACGGGCAAGGAACTATGGATTCATAGTGGCATATCGGAAGCGTCGGCGTTACTGGGCGCTTCAACCCCTGTACTGGCGGGGGATGTTGTTATCGCATCCTATAACTCGGGTGAAATTTATGCTGTGCGGGCACAAAACGGCCGCACGATGTGGACCCAATCTCTGACCGCATCGCGTTTGCGTAGCGGCGCACCTGCGCTGTCTGACATAAAGGCCAGCCCTGCCGTAGTGGGAGACCGCGCCTATTCCATCAGCTATGGCGGGCGGATGGCGGCGATTGATGTGCGCAGCGGCAATGCGGTGTGGGATGCTGATATTGGCGGCGTGAATTCACCGGTTGTCGCGGGCGATGTTGTTTTCGTTTTGGCTGACGGCAGCGCACTGGCCACGCTGGAGCGCAGCAGCGGCCGCACAGCGCGTGTCGTGCAGCTGCAGCGCTGGGCCGACATCGATGATGAAGAAGGCTCGCTCGCATGGGCCGGCCCTGTGATGGGCGAGGGCCTGCTGTGGCTGGTGAACAGCGAAGGCGAGCTGAAGGGCTATGAAGCCAGCAGCGGCACCGAGGCATTTAGCGCCGACCTGCCGGGTAAAACCCTGTTACCGCCGGTATTGGCGCAGAAAACACTGGTGATTTTGACTGACGACGGCACGCTGGTCGCGTATCGCTGACAGGTAGCGTCTGTATTAAACAAAACTCGGCGGGGCAGGGTGCACTGTACGGATCATTCCGCCGGATTGCTCTGGTGAAGGATTAGCGGCGATTTCCTTTTGAAGATGCATGCCAAGCAGGACCTTGGCAATATCAGCACCACTAGCTGTGCCTTTGCCACGACCGTTTATCGATTCTAATCTGATGGCGATATGGGCTATATCGCGCATGAAGATGACAGGTTGGTCGTTAGCAAGTCGAAAGCCGATATCATTGTATAGGATTGTTGCATTATCCCCACCTTCATCGAGTGATGGCCAGCAGACAAGATTGTGCAATAACCCGGCATCAAGCACACGTCCAAGATTAGCGTACTGATGAAGTTGAAAGGGGATATTGCTCCACGTGAACGAAATGACACCTTGTTCTTTATCAAAAGCATTAAAAATTGGATCGCCATTAGGGCGGATCTTGTTAGATGTTGCATCAAGGCATTGCTGTACATATGTTGCCAGAGTATCGTTAATTGCCATTGTTTTTGCCTTTTTAAATTGAGTTTATGCGGATTAACTAGCAGTTCTTCTGTACAAGAGGCAATTAGTTAATTAGTTTCAGCCCCACAATGCCAACCGTAGCCCTGATAGGACGCCCGAACGTCGGGAAGTCGACTCTTTTCAACCGTCTCGCCAAGAAGGCGCTGGCGCTGGTTGACGACACGCCGGGCCTGACCCGCGACCGCAAGACGGTTGATATCGAGGTAGACGGTAATACCTTCACCCTTGTCGATACGCCCGGCCTTGAAGAAGGCAAGGATGGCAGCATTACCCAGCGCATGCGCGAGCAGACCGAAAAAGCCGTGATTGATGCGGATCTGATCCTGTTCATCGTTGATGCGCAGCAGGGGTTGACGCCGATGGACCGCCATTATGCCAAGTGGCTGCGCAAGTTTGAAAAGCAGGTCGTACTGGTAGCCAACAAATGCGACGGAAAAAATTATGAAGCCGGGCTGAATGAATCATACCAACTGGGCTATGATGAGCCGTTCGCCGTGTCGGCTGCACACAATGACAATGTTGCCGAACTGAAGCGCCATATTGCAGCGTTGTTGGAAGACCATTTCCATGACCCGGCAGATGATAATCCACCGGCCAATGATGATATGGACGGCGAAGAGGCAGATGATAGCTGGCGCAACCGGCCGTTGCACATGGCGATTGTCGGCCGGCCGAACGCGGGTAAAAGCACGCTGGTGAATGCTCTGCTGGGCGAAGACCGTATGCTGGTCGGCCCCGAAGCGGGATTGACGCGCGATGCCGTGCATCTGCCGTTTGAATATAAAGGCCGGGCTATCCGACTGGTGGACACCGCGGGTATGCGTAAACGTGGCAAGATATCCGATAAGCTGGAACACATGTCAGTGAATGAAAGCCTGCGCACGATTCGTCTTGCGCACATTGTTGTGCTGGTGGTGGATGCAACGCAGCCGCTGGAAAGCCAGGATCTGACGATCGGGCAACATGTGCTGGAAGAGGGTCGGGGCCTTGTGATCGCCATTAACAAGTGGGATGCTGTCGAGGAAAAGTCTGCGCAGAAAGAGAAAATCGAAGACATCATCGAATCGTCGCTTGCGCAGGCCAAGGCCGCCCCGCTGGTTTACCTGTCGGCCCTGAAGGGCAAGGGAACAGATCAGCTGATGAAGGCTGTCATGGAACTGGAAGAAGTGTGGAACAAGCGCATCTCAACGGCGCCGCTGATGCGCTGGCTGAAGGGCGCGCTGAGTAAGAACCCACCGCCCATGGTGAATGGCCGCCGCCTGAAAGTGAAGTATGCAACACAGATCAAGACACGTCCGCCAACATTCGCCTTGTGGTGCAATATGCCGGGCGAACTGCCGGGCAGCTATCACCGTTACCTGGTGAATTCGATGCGCGAGTACCTGAAGCTGCCGGGCGTGCCCCTACGGTTTCAACTGAAGAAAAGCGAAAATCCGTATGCCGACTAACGTTCCCTTGGGGCTTCTTGTATTTATCGGCCTGTGCATTCTTTTTCCGGCGCTGATGGGCGCCTTATTCCTGGCATTTATCGGCTTGGTTGCTGCCATCTGTGGTTATGTCGCCTGGCGGTTTTACCTGACGCTGCAGGCCGCCCAGCAGGCGCACGACGAAAGCGGGCCTGTAACCGTGGATTCGACGGCTACCGAACTTGACAGCACTCCACCCGAAAAGCCAAAGTTTGTTGAAATACTACCGCCGTCCGGAAAAGAAGAATGATCATTACATTGCGCCCGGCCACCGAAGCTGACCGCGAATTCTCGCGCCAAGCGCATCACACAGCATACTACGACACGATTGTAAAACAGTTCGGTCCGTTTGATGAAGTACAGCAGGATGGCTTTTTTACCGAGGCGTGGGATGCGTGCCCGCACTGGATGGTGGAATTTAAAGGACAGACCTGCGGTTACGTCTCTTTTGAAGAAAAGTCTGGCTGCATGTTTGTGAATGAGTTGGTTATTCAGCCAGATTTCCACGGGCAGGGTATCGGTGCGGCTTTCATCCGGATTATGAAAGACAAGGCGGCGGAAGCGGGTAAACCGCTGCGTCTTTCTATGTTGCTGATGAACACGGCGTATGACTTCTATATCAAGCAGGGTTTTACTGAAACCAGCCGCGATACCAAAAGCATGTATATGGAGTGGCAGCCGGTCTAGGTGGGCGCTGCTGTCCTTTGCAACAGGTGTTGCCACGGGTCACGCAGCATGGCGCGCACGGTTGTCAGGTTCACCAGCCTGTAGGCTTCCACGCGATCTTCGGGCAAATCAAGGACAGCGCATGTGCTGCGCAGTTCCGCAAGGAATGCAGGCGTCAGAACAGCCGTTGTATTGTGTGTGCCCCTGTTGCTGCGGCGTTGCTGGTACATCGCAAGCATATGGGTGTTGATGACCTCGCCATTGTCAGCCGCATTGGCAGCCATAAAGCAGTTCATGCCGGCGTCGCCCATTGCCTCGTGGTAGCCGTTTACAACAAGCTGTTCGCTGTCGCTCAGTGCTGTGCGGCCATACAGCAGCATTGCCATGGTATCGCGGGCGGTAAAGGCGTGTACGTCTTCATGAGACAGGATAGCCTGCCGGATGATGTCACGGTCCAGTTCGACGCCGGGGTTCGCCCGCACGATCCGATCGATGGCGATATCCATCATATTTGTGATGACGATATTGGCGACGATACTATCGGTAAGCGTGATATTGGATGCCGGCCAACTTTCGCACAGTACGATTGAAATCGGGTTATAGTCTGCGCCAAAAACTTGCTGCAGGAAGAAGTTATTTTCGTCTGTGCTGCGAAAGCGCACGGGCAGACCGGCGCCAGGGCTGCGGCATGTGCCTTCGATATCCATAACCCTTACGTTTGTGCGCACCATACGTTGGGCCAGTGTTTCAGCGGCAGCTGCGGGGGTCTCGGATGCGGATTCCTGCGCTCGCACCGAAGGCGTGCCGAACATGGCAGCGGTGGCGGCGCAGAAAGCGATAATAACATGGCGCATGATTATCCTAAGCCCATAGAATCTGAAGAATAAACAAGCCTAGCAGCTTTAAAAAGGTAATCCATTCTGAATCAGCCTGCCTGCGGGGGTTGCAGCAATGCCTGCCACGGGCCCAGCAGCAGTGCACGGGCGGTTTGCCGGGCAATAAGTTCGTTATCGGCGGCTTCGTCGCCCGTCAGATTCATCTGGCTGCATTGGGACCGCAGGTTCTGCAGGAATGCGGGCGACAGATAGCCATGGGTTGCATGTACCAGGTCTTCTTCGCGGCCAACGCGGTAATTATAATACGCGTCAAGCGTCGTCTGGTAAGTGACCCAGTCATCCCCTCGCATATGCGCTGCGCCCGCGCAGTTCATAAAGGCATCGCCGGCGACTTCCTGTTGGTAGGCCTCAACAAAGGCGGGAACGGGCGGAATGCCCATGCGGAACCCAACGCGCATGTCGTTCGTAAAGACAAGAACGGTTTCCGGGTCAAAGCCAGCAAACATCATATGCCCAGTCTCATGCCAGATATGAATCTGGCGAACATGGGCCACATCGGGCTGGAAGCCGGGCGTGTAAAGGCGCATGCGCCGCGCAACACGTTCATCGTGGCCGTCGATAAAAACCACAATTCCCGCTTCACGATTGGCCATGTGGCTTGGCGGGCTACAAAACAAAGGTTCGATATCGCTGTATCTTGCGTGATCAACTGTCGCAAGGCGCTGTTCACTGAGTGTATCGGGAACAAAAGCAGGCTCGGCTAACGCATCCCGGGGCATATCGCAGCGTCCGCTAATTGTAATGATATCGGGTATAGGCTGTACAAGATGATCAATAACCTGTTCGAGGCTTTCCTCGGTGAGGCCCTGCGGTAATGCCTGTGCCCGCGTTGTAGCTGGCGCAAAAACCGCCCAGGCCGCCAAGGCCAAGCCGCCGAATTTTACTTTTGTTCTCATCAGTTAATCGTAACAAACATGTGTCAGAGGTGATACAGCAGGAAATAGTTTCCAACATATGGCCTCAATTTATTTGCTCTAGATTTCAGGTGGTTAGAGCATTAACTTCATCTTACCTCTTATTTGGCAAAAATAGGGGTATGAGTGACGACCTGACGTGGCATCAGCAGCAACGGAGGGCGTTAGGCCTTCCTTTCGACGGCAAGCAGCCGCCGGCCATCATTATTGCGCTTCAGGACGCTGCCAATCCGCATCTGGGTCTTGAAAAACATGCCCTGTTTGCCGCCATCACCGACCATCATGGGGAAGACCCGCGTGATTTGGCTGAAGCCTATCTGGGACGGATCGCTGCCATTATTCGCCGCCACAACCTGTTTGATGAACTGGAGCGCCCGGTTGTGCACCTGAAATGCGTGCCTTCGCTGGACGCTGACGGCACATTCCCGCCGGGGCAGATTATTAGCACGCGCGAGCTGGACTGGATGGAAGAGCGGGATAAATACATCAAACCAGCCCTTGATGCCAAGCGGATACTAGCCGGGCTTACGCTAGGCTATACGTCGAAATAATATTCGACGCTTCATCGTCCGGTGTTGCCAGAAATTCAGATGTAATTCCCGGAAAAGCGGTGGCATGGAGCTTGGTTGCCATCGGCTGGGGTGTATGGCTGAACACTGAAATGCCGCCGTTGCCGCTTTCGCGAGCATAGGTTTCCGTCATCGTCTGCAGCAGCGCCTTGCTGGCGCGGAAGGGGCCCCAATAGGATACTGTATCGTCGCCCAGATCGCAGTCCATGGTAATGACCTTTGCGCCGTTCGCTGCGCGCAGCAGGGCATCTAGGCTGCGGAACAGGCGATAACACGATGTGGCGTTGACGTTCATCACGCGCTGGAATTCATTCGGGTCGGCATGTGTAATGGGACTGAGCGTGCCAAGCATGGCGGCGGCGTGAATAAAGATATCCAGCTTGCCAAAGCGCTCATGCAGCGTGGCGCCAAGGCGGTCCAGCTGGTCGTGCCCGGATGCTAGATCTACCGGCACCAGCGCGGCACGCGGGCCACCGGCCTTCTGGATTGCATCATCCAATTCTTCAAGGCCGCCAACCGTACGGGCGAGGGCGACAACCTGCACGCCAGCCAAGCCGAGCTGTTTTGCCAGTGCGAAGCCAAGGCCGCGCGAGGCGCCGGTGATAACCGCAACTTTAGGCGTGCCGTTATTGGGCATAGGGTGCGGCAGGCAGTTTATAGGCACCGGCGGGCAGCCATTTGGCCAGCGTGGTTTTAATGAAGCCACTGTAATCGAGTTCGCGCAGCGCCGTGTTGATGGTGTTGGCCAGCTGTTCATCGCCGCGCGTAAATCCGAACGACAGCGGCATGACGCGCACAAAGTTGGCCTCTGTTGCGTTGCGCAGCTTACCCGGGTTTGATTTTTCATACGGGATGAATTCAATAGAATCCCAGAACAATGCATCAGCCTTGTTAGTAATAACATCAAGGGCGGTGTGGCTGGAATTCGATGACGGCGGCAAGACAGTAGTTTTGGCCAGCGGAAAATACAGTTTAGCCATGCCGATGGTAACGTTGTTTTCAATGACCGACAGCGTGACATCAGGTGAATTGAACTTGTTCAGGTCACCGTCAAAGCGTGTATCGCCTTCGCGCACATACATGTTGACCTTGGTAAAGAAGATAGGGCTGCTGAACACGACTTCGCGGGCCATCGATGTCAGTGTCCACAGCGGCGCGCACATCATATCGATGCGCCGCGTCTGCAGGGCTGTGGCCCATGTGCCGAACGACTGTTCTTCGGCCCATTCGATTTTCACGCCAAGGTCTTCGGCAATGCGCTCCATGATATCAACCGACGGGCCCGACAGCTTGCCCGTGGCATCATCTTTATAAACATAAGGGGCGAAGACATAGTATCCGCAGCGCAGCACGCCGGTATCAATGACGCGTTGCAGGGTGTTGGTGGCTGCCGGCGTCGTTATCGTCGACCCGCCGTGATATTTTTGAACGCCAATAATAATGCCGGCGCCAATCAGAAACGCGAGAAGGAAAGAGAGAAGCCTCATTGTTGTGGCGCAGGCTGCTGCGGCACGGCTGGGACTGGCTGCTGGCCACTGCCGGACAACGGCACCTGAATCGGATCGACCTGCTGGGGTTGGATAGCATTCTTGTTGATCAGGTCATCCAGCTTCTGCTTGGTGGCATCGTCATATTCGGGTTTGGCCACGGCGGCTTCTTCCGGATTGGCTGAAGGAACGGGCTGCGACAGACGTTCCAGCGTATCCATCTGCTGTGTGCCTTCTTTCATGGCTTCCTTGCCGGTGCCGAGGGATTTATCAAGATCCTTGCGCATGTCTTCGGGCATCAGGCTGTGAATCCAGTTGGCTGAAGCCCTGAGCGATGGCTCGGTTTGCGCGGCCTGCAGCCATGCGGGCTGTTCATCGGCCGCAAACAGCATGGTGCCGCCAAGATAAACCAGAACAGCCACAAGAAAACCACGTGCGGCGCCGAACAGAAATCCAAGCGAACGGTCAACGGTTGACAGCGCGCTTTCGCGCACGGCCTTGGCAAGGTAGTGACTAAGAATTGTCAGGACCAACAGGACAAGGAAGAAGATGATGAAGCCGCCGATGGCTGTAGCGATGGTATCGTTATCCGTCATGCTAAGGCCCATCGATTTGCCGAAGGGGGCAAGCTTCACGCCTGCGGCGATGGCAATCGCCCACGACAGCAGCGACAGCACTTCGCGTACAAGGCCACGGATAAGGGCAAGAATGCCCGACAGCACAACAGCGCCCAGAACGAACGCATCAACAGGATTTACAGGCCACGATTCCATAGGGCGATTTTATCGAAAACAGGGGCGGTGTCTATCGCCTATCCGGCCTTCTTTTTACGGGTTTCCACATCAAAATACGGTACTAAGTTGGCCAGTGTTTTTAAGCTGCTCAGCTTCAGCCCCGCGCTGATATTCGTGCCTTTACGGCCTTCGGGCACAAAGGCGCGTTCAAAGCCCAGTTTGGCGGCTTCCTTTAGGCGCGGTTCAGACTGGCTGACCGTGCGGATTTCGCCCGACAAGCCGATTTCACCATAGAACACGGCTTCGCGCGGCACGGGCGTGCCAGAAAGCGATGACAGCAGGGCGGCGGCAACAGCAAGGTCGGCGGCTGGTTCGGATATCTTCAGGCCGCCTGCAACATTCAGGTACACATCATTCATGCCGATCGATATGCCCGCACGAGCTTCCAGAACGGCGATGATCATGGCAAGGCGCCCGCTATCCCAGCCGATAACGGCGCGGCGCGGCGTGCCCAGTGGTGAGGGCGATACGAGAGCCTGAATTTCAACCAGCACTGGGCGCGTGCCTTCGATGCCGGCGAATACTGCCGCGCCCGATACATCGCCCTGACGTTCTGAGAGAAACAGGGCTGATGGATTCGAAACTTCCATCAACCCTGCTTGCTGCATTTCAAAAACGCCGATTTCATCGGTCGGGCCGAAGCGGTTTTTCACGGCGCGCAGGATACGGAAGTGGTGGCCACGCTCGCCTTCAAAATAAAGGACCGTATCAACCATGTGTTCCAGCACGCGCGGGCCTGCCAGCGTGCCTTCCTTGGTGACGTGACCGACAATAAGCACCGTAATATTATGTTTTTTGGCGGCCCGGATCAGCTCATGGGCTGCGGCGCGCACCTGCGCCACAGTGCCGGGTGCGCTATCCAACACATCCACATACATGGTCTGGATGGAATCGATCACAATCAGGTTCGGCGCATCGGAGCCTTCCATACTGGCGACGATGCTGCGGATATCGGTGCTGGCGGCAAGCTCTACCGGTGCTTGCGTTAAACCAAGGCGTTCGGCGCGCAGGCGCACCTGGTCTAGGGCTTCTTCGCCCGACACATAAGCGCATTTTACTTTAGATGCGACTTTGGCGACAACCTGCAGCAGCAGTGTTGATTTGCCGATACCGGGATCGCCGCCAATCAGCAGCACACTGCCGGGAACAAGCCCGCCGCCGGTGACACGATCAAATTCATTGATGTTGGAAAGAATGCGGGGTGGGGGCGGCTCGCCACCTATCAGTGGTGCAAACGTCAGCCCTTTACCTTTAGCGCCCTTGCTGGCGCCTATTGATTTAGGTGGAGCCACGGCCACCTGTTCTTCAACCAGCGTGTTCCATTCGGCGCAACCTTCGCATTTGCCAACCCACTTAGAGTGGCTGGTGCCGCAAGCTTGGCAGACATATCGGGTGCTTGATTTGGCCATGAATCAGTTATATCTTGGAAAGAACAAAAAGTGAACACTTATTTTTAATCTTGCCGTGCCGGTGGGTTTTTGCTGGTGGCTGCATATGTATGACTGCATTCCTAATTCAGTGTGTTGAGTGGTCGATATAGATTCGCCAGCAATATGATGCGACAGATTGTGTGTGTGCGGAATCACATACACATGATGTTGTGTTTATGCGTAAACAGCCGATGTTGCACATGAGTCACGCACATGAAATTCAACAAAAACAACATCTTTCTGCCTTAATCTTTTACCAGTTCCATCATATAAAACCCGTCCCGATCAACTCGAGGATAAGAAAAATGTCTGCCGCTTTAGCAGTGAACGAAGATTTGTTTTCAACCCCCGTGCTTCGCACGCTGTGGGAAAGTCATGACGAGAGCGCCCCTGAAAGTGCACGCCGCGCCCTGAACCTTGTTCAAAATGGTATCAGCTTTGATGCCTTGTGGCGCACGGCGTTTGGCACCGGCGAGGCGCCTGTGCAAACCGAATCCGCAAAAGCGGGCTGCTGGTATGTGATTGGCATCAGCGCGGCGCGTACATGGGGCCGCTGCAAGGCCTGGATGGACCAGAAAGGCCAAAGCGCGGCTCGCAAGGCCAAAATGGCCGAAGACTGCCGGGAAGCATTGGTGCTGATGACGCGTGCGCAGAACGAGTTGAAGAAGTGCAATGAACCGGCCTTGGCCAAACAAGTGCGTGACATGGAGCAACTGGTGATGGATGTTGGCGCGCGTGGCCGCAAGTTCCGCCAGGAACTGTGGAAGCAAAGCAAGGCATTCTTGTCTAGCACCGAAGGCAAGGTCGTTCGCATGCCGGCGCGTGCAACATCGTCGCGCCGCAGCGTTTTCACCGAAGCGCACGCTTAAAAACTTTTAGCAAGGCTGATCCAGTTACCCCAGTGCCGGGAAAGTGTGGGCGTCGGCATGGGGCATGGAGTTGTGGACGACTATGCCCAGTATCGCGCCTATGAATGCCCCGACAGCGGCGCTTTTAAGCCTTTCGGTAAAGTTACCTTGTGTGTGCTGCGCAGCCCATGCCGCACCACCAAGCGCACAAATAGTAACTGAAACCATTAAGATGCCCTCTGACTTGTAGCGAAACTACCTGTCAAGGCTATGCCCGGGGATTTCAGAGGGCAATGCAACAAAAGGCTTAGAATATTTCTTATTCCATTAACCGCGACTACCCTTGGGCGCGGGCGTAGCCTTTAACCTGCATTTTGATGGGGCCTTCAGCGCGGCCGTGAATAAACTGATCAACATATTCATTGCCGCTGCGGTCGATATCCTGCACGGCGCCTTCCCAGATGAATTTCCCTTCATAAATCATGGCCACACGGTCTGCGATGCGGCGGCATGACGCCATGTCGTGCGTGATGGAAACAGCCGTGGCCCCCAGTTCGCGCACGCATTTCTTAATCAGTTCGTTGATGACGTCGGCCATAATGGGGTCAAGGCCAGTTGTGGGTTCGTCGAAGAAGATGATCTCCGGCTCGGCGGCGATGGCGCGGGCCAGCGACACGCGCTTTTGCATGCCGCCCGATAGTTCCGCCGGACGCAGCTCGCCGACGTCAGCGCTCAGGCCTACCTGTTCCAGCTTGGCAATAGCACGTTCTTTGGCCTCGGCACGCTTCATCTGTTGGCCTTGGATAAGCCCGAAGGCCACGTTTTCCCATACCGGCAGGCTGTCGAACAAAGCCGCACCTTGGAACAGCATGCCGAATTTTTTCATCATTTCTTCGCGCGCGCCGCCACGCAGGTGGGTCGTATCCTGTCCATCGATCAGGACCTGGCCGCTGTCAGGCTCCATCAGTCCCAGAATGCACTTCAGCGTGACCGACTTGCCGCTGCCCGAGCCGCCGATGACAACCAGCGACTGACCTTTTTCGACTTTCGTCGAAATGCCATCCAGCACCACTTTAGGGCCGAAAGCTTTTTTGACATCGCGCAGTTCGATCTTAGGCATGGTGCCGACCTTCCTTCATGCGAATTTGTTCCATGACCCGCGCTGTGAAATCTTCATCGCGAATTGGTGCGCCTGTGCGTTCAATATATTCATTGCCGGCACGTTCAACAAAATCGCCTAATACGTCGAGCATCTTGCCCCTGTCCCTGTCGCAAGCCGCCAGCGCGTTGCGCAGGTCAATCATATAGGCAGGATCGTCGTTAAAAACGTCTTCCGCCAGCGCCTGGAATTCTTCGATCGACATGTGGGGCATTGTGCCAGTCATATCATCCTTCCGAGAAGAAGATGCCGGTCATGATGTAGTTCGTGACCAGGATAAGAATGGATGCGCTGACAACCGCGTTGCGCGTGGCTGTTCCGACGCCGGCCGCACCACCCGATGAATTGAAGCCATGATAGCAGCCCATCAGGGTGATGATGAAGCCGAAAACAGATGCTTTGATAAGGCCGGAAATAACGTCGATCGGTTCCATGAAATCAAGCGTCTGGTGGATATAATTCGCCGAATTGAAATCAAGTCGGTAGACACCGACCAGCCAGCCCCCCATAACGCCGATGATATCGGCAATCAATACCAGAACAGGTAGCATCAGGATGCCCGCCAGCAGGCGTGGTGCGATCAGATATTTAAACGGGCTGGTTGAAAGCGTGGTCAACGCATCGATCTGTTCAGTAACGCGCATGGTGCCGACTTCAGCGGCAATGGCTGCACCGATGCGCCCAGCGACCATCAGGCCTGCCAGCACGGGACCAAGTTCGCGGGTCATCGACAGCACGACAACGTTGGCAATAGCGCTTTCGGCATTGAAGCGCGAGAAGCCGGTATATGATTGAAGTGCCAGGACCATGCCGGTGAAAAGGGCTGTCAGGCCGACAACCGGCAACGAGTAATAACCGATATCCAGCATCTGCCGCACCAACTGGCGCAGGTAATAGGGCGGACGAAGGATGTGGCTGACACTGTTGGCCGTGAACAGGGTAAAACGGCCGGTGCCGAGGGCAAAGTTCAGGACGGTTGCGCCGATGGTCTGCAAAGCATTGTTGGCAAGGGTAATCATGCGCAAAATCTAGCATGCCGGGGCTGTTTGTCAGCCCCCAAGGGGGGCCATTAGTTCAGGCTGCGTGTAGCCCCGAAAACAAGGCAAAAGGGCACGCTGGGGGCAGCAGAGCAAAGTTCCAGGATAAGCGCCTCTGTTTCTGGCCTGACCGGCCCGGCGTTTTCCGAAGCTTCCTGCAGGTCTTGACTGCGGACAAGTTTGTGCACTTCGCCGCCGGCCATGACGTCACAGGTTTTTACGCTAAAGGCTTTTGTGGGGCCGTCAGGCGCACACAGGAACATATATTTTTCTTTTTCGGTAGCGACAGTTATAAAGCCGCCGCCGTCGGGCCGGCCCGCCATAACAATCTCGAGTTCGCGGTCAAAGACATCATGAAATTCGGACGCCATAAACAGGGCCAGATTTTTCTTGAACAGCTGCAGCAGACCGGCTTTCAGGATTTTATCACGCGCTGCCCTGCATTCTGCCTGCAATGATGGCTCGGGGAAAATGACCGACAAGTCCTTATCAAGCAGGGAGAGATTATGCATTACTGGTGATGGTCCTTATCGACGTCGGCAAAGCGCGTGAACATGCCATCGAAGAACAGGTCAACTGTGCCGGTAGGGCCGTGACGCTGCTTGGCGATGATGACTTCGGCCAGATTATGGGCCTTTTCCATGTTTTCCTGCCAGCGCTGACAACGTTGCAGGAACTTGCTTTCGTCTTCGTCGCCCTTCTTGATCGGCTCTTCGCGCGACAGGTAATATTCCTGGCGGTAGATGAACATCACGACGTCGGCGTCTTGTTCGATCGTTCCCGATTCACGAAGGTCGGCCAGCTGCGGGCGTTTGTCTTCACGCGCTTCGACAGCGCGGCTAAGCTGTGACAGCGCCAGCACGGGAACATCAAGTTCCTTGGCGATGGCTTTCAGACCGCGCGTAATTTCCGAGATTTCCTGCACGCGGTTGTCGGTATTCTTGGTGCTGCTGCCGCGCAGCAGCTGCAGGTAATCGATGATGATCAAGCCGATTTCCGGATGCTGGCGTTTCAGGCGGCGCGCGCGGGTGCGCACGCCGGCAATCGACAGGCCGGGTGTATCATCGATGTATAGCGGCGTGTTATAGATTTCCTGCGTGCCGTTATACAGTTTCTGGAAGTCGTCGGCACGGATTTCACCGCGGCGGATTTTATCGGACGGGATGCTGCAGACATCGGCCAGAATACGGTTTGCCAGCTGCTCGGCCGACATTTCCAGCGAGAAGATAGCGGCGCCCGAACCTTCGCTGCCAGAACTTTTGATATAAGCACGCGCCGCGTTCAGCGCGATGTTCGTGGCCAGCGCCGATTTGCCCATGGCGGGGCGGGCAGCGAGGATAATCAGGTCGGATTTCTGCAGGCCGCCCAGACGGCGGTCCATGTCGCGCAGACCCGTGGTGACGCCGGTCACATGGCTGGCGCGCTTGAAAGCGGTTTCGGCTGTGCGCACGGCCTGTGTCAGCGATTTTTCAAGGCTGATAAAGCCGCCGCGTACGTCGCCGGTGGATGCAAGGTCGAATAGCTTGGCTTCAGTCTGTTCGATTTGTTCCATTGCTGTTTCTTCGACATCAGGCGCATAGGCATCCAGCACGGTGCCTTCGCCGATATCAATCAGCATGCGGCGCAGGTATAAATCATGCAGTGTCCGGCCGTAATCTTCGGTGTTGACGACGGTAATAACACTGGCGGCCAGCTGAGCCAGATAACCAACACCGCCCCAGTTGTTTTGCATCATCTGGTCGGTTTCAAAAAACGGCTTCAGCGTGACCGGATTGGCGACCTGGCCTTTTTCGATCAACGTATTGATGGCGGCAAAGATACGGCTGTGCGTCGCGTCAAAGAAATGTTCGGCACGCAGGAACTCGCCAACCTTTTCGAAGGCCTTGTTGTTGACCAGCAGCGCGCCTAGCAGCGCCTGTTCGGCTTCGATGTTGTGGGGTTGCTGGCGGTATTCAGCGCCTGTGCCAACGGCAGCAGGAACGGGGTTTTGGGGCATGCGGATAAGGTCGGCCATGACCCGACGATAGACGTCGAATCGGGCCTAGGCCAACGGAAACTGCCTGTGGATAACGAGGATAACGGGGGTAATTCTATAAAAGAAAAAGCCCCGCAATGCGGGGCTTTTCCAGATGGCGATATATTAGGCTGCGGTTTCGTTTGTGGGTTCGGGAGCGGTTTCCGCTGCAGCAGCTTCTTCCTTCTTCACAATCGCGTGGCCGGTCTTTTCCTGCACTTCCGCTTCTTCCTGCGAACGGGCGACGTTGACGCTGATCGTCACGGCAACTTCCGGGTGCAGGCGAACCTTTACCTTGTACAGGCCCAGGGACTTGATCGGCGTGTCGATCTGCACTTGCGACTTGTCAACGGTGGTGCCGGCGGTCTTCAGGTCGGCGGCGATATCGCGCGCGGTGACCGAACCGAACAGCTGGCCGGCTTCACCCGCCTGGCGGATGACAACCAGCTTGCTGCCGTCAACCTTTGCGGCAACCTTTTCGGCATCCTTCTTGGCGGCCAGGTTGGTCGCTTCGATTTCAGCCTTCTTGCCCTTGAAGAATTCAAGGTTGGCCGGTGTGGCACGCAGGGCTTTCTTGCGCGGCAGCAGGTAGTTGCGGGCAAAACCCGGACGCACGCGGACAACGTCACCCAGTTGGCCGAGGCGTTCGACACGCTCCATCAGAATTACATCAATCATGGTACTCTCCTTAGTTTATACAGATAGGTTAAGCTTGTTACGGAACTTGAGCCAAGGGTCGGCAAGGCCGAGCGCCAGCGCCAGGAATAGCGGCACCTGCACGACCATCATGACCAGATAGTAGAATACGAACACGGCAACGCGCAGCGCGCGGTTCCAGTTGCGGCGGCGCATGAAGCCGTCGATCATCAGGTGCAAAATGGCGAGGCCGACAAGGGCCATGCCTACACCCAGCAACACGGCGATCGTGCCTGTCACCATACCAACGTTGGAATCGGTGACATACGGCGCCAGTGCAAACAGCACAAAAGCGACCGAGATATAGTTGGGCAGTTCAAGCGCGCTTGCCTTGATGACCGGCCGCTGGGCCTTGCCGATTTCGTTTGCCACCCACTGGGCAATACCCAGGTTAACCAGCTGCACGAAAAACCAGCTGCAGATGATGATGCTGGGCAGGGCGCGCGTAAAGACTTCCGTCATTTGCTGGGCCTGCTCGGGCGTCATTTCGGGATTCATCTGCTGGAAGACATCGACATAGCTTTCAGCCACTTTCGCCAGGGAAGCCGCCAGACCGCCTTCGTGCGTGCTGACCATCATGGCTGCGAACAGCACCAAAAGGCTGCCGATAACCAGCAGGGTTTGCAGCACGATGCCGCCATCCACCCAGTTGCCCTGCAGCCGGATCAGGCTGACGCGGCCAACCACCATAGCCGGCACGGCAAACATCAGGGCGAAAATAGCCGCCGCCATGCCGCCTTGTTGCAGAAAGACCGCCAGCAGGCTGAAGGCCGTTGCCGTAATGGCAGGGCCACGTCCGCCAGCCAGTGCCGCCAGATAAATTGGCAGGATGCACAGATAGGCACACAGAATGCCAAACCAGCCGCCGCCAAAAACCTGCGCGAACAGTACCCCGCTGATGCAGCCGCCAAGGAACGACAGCATGTGCGCGCTGGCACTGAAGCCGGCGCGGCTGCTGTTGTTCGGGTTGGCGGATGTATCGGTCATGGCCGTGCTTAGTCGCGTTCGTTAGCGCCGCCGACCTGAGCCGCGTAGGGCATCAGGGCCAGGAAGCGTGCGCGCTTGATGGCCTGCGCCAGTTCACGCTGCTTCTTGGTGCTGACAGCCGAGATGCGGCTGGGGATGATCTTGCCGCGTTCCGTTACATAACGGCTGAGCAGCTTGACATCCTTATAGTCGATCTTGGGGGCGTTCGTGCCGGTAAACGGGCACGATTTGCGACGGCGGAAACCGCCGCCAAAACTACCAGAGCGCTTGCCGGCGAAACCGCCTTCGGCGCCATCTTCACGCGGTGCGCGTGCGGGACGATCATTCATCATGCGGCTTCTCCTTCACCTTCAAAACGTTCTTTTTGCTTGCGCAGCATCGGTGACGGTCCTTCTTCCAGCTCGTCAACCTTGACGGTCAGGAAGCGCAGAACGTCTTCGTTGATCTTCATATTGCGTTCCATTTCCTGAACGGCCGGTGCGGGTGCGTCGATGTTGAACATGACGTAGTGGCCCTTGCGGTTCTTGTTGACGCGGTAGGCCAGGCGACGCAGACCCCAGCTCTCGGTCTTTGTCACTTTGCCGCCGTTGGCTTTCAGCAGATCAGTGAATTGGGTGGTAAGTGCTTCCACCTGTGCCGGCGTGACATCCTGCCGGGCAATAAAGATAGATTCGTAGAACGGCATGCGTTCTCCTTCCTTCTGGGTTATCGCGACACAGCCACAGCGGCTGGTCATCAGCCCCGGGTCAAATGCCCGGAACAAGGTGCCGGTTTTGTAGAGGTTTTGAGCGCAGAAAGCAAGAAAAAGCGTGTAATTGCCTGTTTTAAAAGGCCAGCCAGGCCACGAATCCGCCCAGCAGGGCGCCCAAGGTCTCGATCAGCAGGTAAGACGGGCTTAAAAGCGCCTCGCAGCAGCGGGCTCGGCCGCGCTGGATCAGCCAGCTAAATATAGGAATATTTTCATACCAGCGCAGCACATGGCCGCACGCCGGGCACGATGACGGTGGGTTCAGCAGCGACCGGTTGCGGGGCAGGCGATAAACGGCACAGGCCACAAAGCTGCCAATGCAGGCACCGATGATAAAGCCGAGAACGGTAGTCATTTCACCAAACGCACGAATGCGTTTTTCAGCATCCAGCCCATGGTACGGAAGAACTTGTCGGGCCCGGTGCCGGGGCCGACCTTTTCAAAAGCCTGTTGCAGTGTGGTGCCTTCGGGCTGGGTTGATATCCACGTCAGCAGCGCGATGGACTTTTCAATCGGCATCAGCACCGACGGCAGAAACTTGTTCATGTCGTGCTTCAGGATGCGCTCCACATCATCGGGCGTGCAAGCGACAGATACCCTGTCTTCCATTGTCAGGTGCTTGGTGGGGAACGATTTGAAAACGGTGTAGGGGTCGGGATAGCCGCTATGCACGGCCTTCCACCCCGGCGGGGTTGCGGGCGTAGCGAACGTACGGCGCTTTTCCGCCTGCGATTTCCAGAGTGCTTCGTACTGCGGGATGATGACTGACCAGTCATAAAGCTGTTGCGCACGCTTGCGGCCGTTGGCCCCCATCTGTTTGCGCTTTTCAGGGTCGGATGCCAGAACGGCGAAGGCCGCCGCTAGTAAATCGATATCAATCGCGACCGACTGTGCCGTGCTGGCAAGATATTCGCCGTAGTTATTGCCGCTGTGGAAGTAGCGATAGGCCAATTCCATACCGGTGCCGGGTGGCGGCGCAACGGTTGGAATTTGGAAGCCGTCGACACCATGGCGCACGCCGTCGCGGTAACCATCCCAGTCGGTAATGACGCAGGGCAGGCCGGCGGCCATACCTTCGATTGGTGTCAGGCCGAAGCTTTCCTGATAGTTGTCGACCAGCGAGGTGAAGATATCGGCGCCGGCCCAGAAATCACCTTCAAGGCGCGGATCATCCTTGCTGACGACATCAACCTGCACACTGGGGCAGACATCCTTAATCAGTGCGTGATAGCTGGGCTCGATCTCGGGCGGATTGAAGTAGCCCATCATCACAAGGCGGATCTTCTGCTTGCCTTTCAGCTGTTGCGCGGCGCGTTCAACGCCCAGCAGCAGCGGCAGCGGATGCGATTTGCTGAAATAGCTCATGCGACCGAAGAACAGGATAACGACTTCGTCATCTTTGATACCCAACGTTTCGCGCTGTTTCTTGCGCTTGTCAGGCGTGGCCCGATTGGCGAATTTCTCGACATCGACGCCCAGCGGGATGACGGGCGTTTCAACCGGGCAATGGAAGGCGCTGGCACCCGTTAAGCCAAAGCGATGGTTATGGTATTCTTCCGACAGGCGGAAGTGCGTTTCCATTACGTCTTTAATGGCCTGCGACGGGCAGATGATGGCGTCGCCCTGCTGCGTGGGGTAATTCACATAACTGGTGACGACGTTGGCGGCGGAAACACCGGTCATGGTATGTGTCAGGCCGCAGATGGCAAAGCTGGGAGGTTTCTGGATAGCGCGCAGCCACGCGATGTTCAAAATCATCGGGTCGGGCTGAAAGACAGTGGTGATCTGGTCGATCAGGCGCAGGTTTTCACCGGCCAGCTGCACGCAGCGCTCGGGTGGAATGCCTTCCATCGCCGCCAGATCAAGGAACACATTCATCGACCACGGATGTTCGGGCAGCACGAACAGTTTTTCCTGTTTCGTATAACGGCACCACGCGCGGGTGAAGGTTTTGACGGCGACTTCGATGCCATACACCTGGCCCTGGCGGCCTGGTTCAGACGTCGGAAGGGAAATGGCGAACATGTGGATAATTTAAAGAATGTTGGCTTTTTGCACAATGTGCTATCAAGGCCGAAATCACAGAGGTAAACCATGAAAGCTTTTATTTTCCCCGGACAAGGCAGCCAGACCGTTGGTATGGGCAAGGAGATGGCCGGCGCATTTACGGTTGCGCGCGATGTCTTTGCTGAAGTTGACGATGCGCTGGGGCAGAAGCTTTCAACCCTGATGTTCGAAGGCCCGGCCGAAGACCTGCAACTGACCGCAAATGCCCAGCCTGCAATTATGGCGGCCAGCATGGCTGTGCTGCGTGTGTTGCAACGTGAAGGCGGCCTGAATCTGGCGACGGCGGCATCGTATGTGGCCGGTCACAGCCTTGGTGAATACTCGGCATTGTGCGCGGCGGAAACGTTTGCGCTGGCCGATACAGCACGCCTGCTGCGCACGCGCGGCGACGCGATGCAGGCAGCCGTGCCCGTTGGCGTTGGCGCTATGGCGGCGCTGATTGGTGCGGAGTTCGCGCAGGCCGAAGAGATTGCCGCCGAAGCGGCGCAAGGCGAAGTCTGTACTGCGGCGAACGATAACGCGCCGGGGCAGGTGGTTATAAGCGGTCACAAAACCGCGATTGATCGCGCCATTGCCATTGCGGCTGAAAAGGGCCTGAAGCGCGCCATGCTGCTGCCGGTATCGGCCCCGTTCCACTGCGCATTGATGCAGCCTGCCGCCGATGTGATGCAGCAGGCGCTTTCCATCGTGCAGATGAAAGCGCCGGTTGTGCCTGTGCTGGCGAATGTGACGGCTGCGCCGGCCTCGAAAGTGGATGAAATCCGTAACCTTTTGGTGCAGCAGGTATGCGGCACCGTGCGCTGGCGTGAAAGCATCCTGAAACTGAAGGAACTTGGCGTGACGCAGCTGGTGGAAATCGGGCAGGGAACTGTTCTGGCCGGTCTGGCCAAGCGCATCGACAAGGAACTGCCATGTATCAGCATTCAGGGCCCGGCAGACGTCGAGGCTTTTCTGAAAAGCGCTGAAGCGGCTTAATTACATCTCGTGCGGTTTGGAAATGATGCGGGCCACGCCTGCCGCGCGGTCGCCCAGTACAATAAAGGTATCGTGTTCGCCTTCGACAATAGCGCCGTTGCGGATTGCAGGAACGCGAAGTTCTTCCATATTGCCGCGAGAACGTGCCTGACCAAGGAAAAGCTTAAGCATGAAGACCTCTCTGTATCTGGAAAGCCTAGAGGATTCGACAACCTGAAGGCAACAAACAAAAAACAATATTTTATTGGGTTTTTACGAAGATCTGGAAGGCGCTGAAGATCTGCCCCGGGGTGCCGGTGGTTAGGTTGATATTACCCGCCGGCGTGCCCCACTTTTCAACGGGCATGGACGTAATGACGCGGTCGGAGCTTTCGCCAACGGCCTTGTCGCTTTCCGTCAAACAGTTGAAGGCCACTTCAGGAACACCAAACACGTTTACGGTGTTTGTGTGGCCGTCAGGCAAAGTGAATTTAATGGCTTGCTGGGCATCTGCATTCTGGAATGACAGAAATGTCGCGGGCAACCCACCCAGCGCCAGCATGGCGGTCGCCATTCCCTTGCCGGTGATCAGCGCGTCGATGATGACGGCGTTATTATTACAGTGACTGGCCAGCAGGTTGCCAAGTGCTTGTACAGCCGCTGCCTTATAATCGCTGCTGAGTTCAAAGCGGCGGTCCGCTGGTGTTGAGTCCTTTGTCGGTGTCACAGCATTTCCCGACAGCGGTACGAATACATAATTTATGGGCGTGCGGTTTTCGTGGCGGCAGATTTCGCTGGCCATGATGACGGCCCAGAACGCGCTTTGGCCAAGTCCGACAACGGTTTTGCCGTTGCAGGCATCGGCAATCTGCCGCCCAAGCTGGTAGATATCGGCCACAATCGCAGGCTGTAACCACCACGTTTCAGGTTTAGTGAAAGGCTTCTTGTCTGACATCTTTAACTTTTTAAAATCAATCGAGCAGGCCTTTTAGCGCATCGTGACAAGCCGGGGAAGGGGTGGTATTTCAGTGGCAAGGGAGAAACACGATGACCAAGTTATTTTCACTGGAAGGCAAGCGTGCGCTGGTAACCGGCGCATCGGGCGGTATCGGACAGGCGATTGCCAAGTTGTTCGTGGAGCAGGGCGCCAAGGTTGCACTGCATGGCACGAATGCCGAGAAGCTGGCCAAGGTGCAGGCTGAACTGGGTGCGAATACGGTCGTGACTGCGGCTAACCTGAGTGACCCGAATGGCGCCGCTGAACTGTTTGCGGCGGCAGAAGCGGCGCTGGGTGGCATTGATATCCTTGTCAACAACGCCGGTATTACGCGTGACCAGCTGAGCATGCGTATGACCGATGACGACTGGCAGGCGGTGCTGGATGTGAATCTGACGTCAGCTTTCAAGCTGGCGCGCGCGGCGACCAAGGGCATGATGAAGGCACGCTGGGGCCGCATCATCAGCGTTACATCGATCGTTGGTACCACGGGCAACCCGGGACAGGCGAACTACGCTGCCGCAAAGGCTGCGCTGGTGGGCATGAGCAAATCACTGGCCGCTGAACTGGCGACACGCAACATCACCGTAAACTGTATTGCGCCGGGCTTTATCGCCACAGCGATGACGGATGTGCTGAACGACGACCAGAAGAAGGCGATTTCGGGCCGCATTCCGGCCGGTCGCATGGGCACACCCGAAGAAATTGCTGCGGGCGCACTTTACCTTGCATCAAATGAAGCCGCTTATGTGACGGGGCAGACCCTGCACATCAACGGCGGTATGGCGATGATCTAGAATTACTAACTGTGCTGGTCATCTGCTGCGCTTTTTCGGCGCTTCCGGTGCTCACGTACTTTCGTGTACGCTGCGCCCCGTCGCTTGAAAAATCACACCATCTGTCTCAGCACAGCGTAATTCTGTATAAAGCTGGTTCAGCCGTTCAGCCATAGGTCAAAAAAACCGTCGATAACGTCGGTGATAAACTTGCCAACAAGGTCGTTGAAATCAACCATGCTCACCGGCCCTGCTGCGGGCTTCCTGGCAGGCTTTGATCAGCGCGCGGCGGCGGGCGGCGATTTCCGCGGGATCCGGATCATCTTCAAAGCGCTGCAAGGGGCGGTTTGCCCAGCCTTCCCGGGTAACGCCGAAGATGTTTGAAACGCGGCCGCTGCCATCGGGCGTGGGAATCATTTTCTGACCTTCATAGGTGAAGCCAAGCGCGGTCAGCAGGCGTATGCTGGACCTGTTTTCCAGCGCGGTCGAAGCCCACACGCGATTGAAGCCGAATTTGTTGAACATCTTGTCGATAAGCGGGATGGCAACTTCCTCGGCAAAACCCTTGCCCCAATAAAGCTCGTTCAGGGCGCCGGCGACTTCAACATCGTCATGTTCCCAAAAGCGGATGTACATGAAGCCCATCAGTTCCTGCACGCCGTTATAGAACGCGGCAAGGTACAAGCCTTCGCCGCTGTCCATTACATCAAGGCGCTTGGAAAGCCAGCGCCGCGCTGCAGCAAGATCAAAGGGCTGTTGAAAGCCGCCGACCCATTTGTTGACGCGTGGGTTTTGCATGGCTTGATACAATATCTGGTCGTCACTGGCTTGCAGCGGCCGCGCCAGCACACGATCGGTTTTAATATCGGGAAAGTTTTTTACCCACGCACGGATTTCTTCGGTGATAGCCATGAGGCGTGTATATCACAGGCCGCAAAGCGACGCTATTCGGGTGTTGGACCGTTTTGCCGGCCATGCCGCTCATGATATTCCATAAGAATCTCCAGCTCGCGGAAATCAGCTTCGGTCATGGGGCCCAGAATGCGCCCGGCTTCGGGCTGGTAACAGCCTAGCGCAGCACGGGGACCGGGTTCGCGCGGTCGGTCGCATCCATAAACAGCAGGTCCTTCGCCATTGGCGGCAGGGCCTGTAATAGGGGCTTCCTCATTCGGGGCTGGTACTTCAGTCGTGGTAAGCTCCGGCTCGGGTGGGGGCGGCAGTCGGACAGGCGAGGCAGTTCTTGATTCTTCAGGTGGCGGCACAACCAGAACGGATTGAATGCTGGCTATCACGGGGTGCGTGGGTTCCTGCATTTCTTGAAAAGTGGCCGTTACTGCGACGGCAATGATGCTCGTCGCCACTGCTGCACCGCCGGCGCGGGCAAGAAGAATTCTCTGGGGGTCATTACCAGTCATACTATGGCTCGACAGCGTCGATTGTGGGGGAAGCCCTTGGCGCTGGCCGGGTTGCCATCATCACATAGGCACCCGATTCATCATGATAAAAGCATGACGCGCCAGCGCTCGATCTTTCATCATAAGGCACAAAGCAAGGGCCGTCGGTGTCATCGTCGCCGGCCAGCGGTGTGCCTTCATTTTCAGAAACGATCAGAGGCACTTCTTCCGGCGGTGCTTCCGGGTCTGCGACGCGCAATGTTTGCGCACGCTGTGGTTCTGGAATAACGGGCGGCTGTTCGATGAAGGTTATGACTTCGGCTGTAATGACAGGCGGTTCTTCGGCGAGGTACGGGAAAGTTGTAGACAGTGCGCTGGCAATGATTACTGCCGCCGCCGTGCCGCCGGCGGCCATCCTGTAATGTGATGGACGAAGAATAGGCTTACTCATTATACCGGTCAGTCTTCTGTATATGGCGGGCTATGGAAAGAAAAAAGGCCCGCGCCGGCCGAAAGCGCCCAAATAAGCAACATTCGAACCCCTTATTTTAACCAATAAATCCAAGTAATTCCGGGCTCAAAATAACTACGTTGGCAAAGCCAAAACGCTATGCTACGAACTCCCATCCCCTGAAAACGGGCAAACTTGTAAAAGGATGAAACAATGAGTGACGTTGCTGAACGCGTAAAGAAAATCGTAGTCGAGCACCTGGGTGTTGAAGAAGCCAAGGTAACCGACGCCGCCAGCTTTGTTGACGATCTGGGCGCAGACAGCCTCGACACCGTCGAACTTGTTATGGCTTTCGAAGAAGAATTCAAAGTTGAAATCCCCGATGATGCGGCCGAGAAGATCCAGACGGTCAAGGACGCCATCGATTTCATCAAGAGCAAGGCCGCTTAATTATATCATTGACTGGAGCTGGTACCCCGATGCGTCGCGTCGTCGTAACAGGGATGGGCATAGTGTCCCCGCTTGGTGTCGGTATCGGCACCAACTGGGAACGGCTTATCGCTGGCCAATCGGGCCTTGGCCCGATTACCAAGTTTGACGTTACAGATTCGCCTTGCAAGGTTGCGGGCGAGGTCAAACGCGGCAAAGAAGACCCGACTCTGTTTGACCCGGACAAGTACGTGCTGCCAAAAGACCAGCGCAAGATGGATGACTTCATCCTGTATGCAATGGGCGCAGCTGCCGAAGCGGTGGAAGACAGCGGCTGGAAGCCCGAAACCGACGAAGATCGCTGCCGTACGGGCGTTCTGATCGGCAGCGGTATCGGCGGTCTGACAGAGATCCAGAACACATCGGTCAAGCAGGCTGAAGGCGGCAAGGTTTCGCCGTTCTTTATCCCGGCGTCGCTGATTAACCTCGCTTCGGGTCAGGTTTCGATTAAGTACGGCTTCAAGGGTCCGAACCATGCCGTTGTGACGGCCTGTTCAACCGGCGCCCATGCGATTGGCGACGCTGCCCGGATGATTGCACTGGATGACGCCGACGTGATGGTGGCGGGCGGCACTGAAAGCGCCATCTGCCGTGTGGGCATCGCCGGCTTCGCGGCACTGAAGGCCCTTTCAACCAATTTCAACGATACGCCAACCAAGGCCAGCCGCCCGTATGACAAAGAGCGCGATGGTTTTGTGATGGGCGAGGGCGCCGGCATTATCGTTCTGGAAGAATACGAACACGCCAAGGCGCGCGGTGCGAAGATTTATGCTGAAATCGTCGGCTATGGCCTGTCGGGTGACGCGTATCACATGACTGCCCCGCCGGAAGACGGCAATGGCGGCGAGCGCGCGATGCGCATGGCGCTGAAGCGCAGCGGCCTGGCGCTGGAAGATATCGGTTACATCAACGCGCACGGCACATCGACGCCGCTGGGCGACGAAATCGAGCTGGGGGCGATCCGCCGTCTGTTCGGCAGTGTGCTGGACAAGGTTTCGATCTCGTCAACCAAATCGGCTGTGGGGCACCTGCTGGGTGCAGCCGGCGCTGTGGAAGCGATTTACTCAATCCTTGCCGTCAAGAACGGCATGCTGCCGCCGACACTGAATCTGGATAATCCATCTGACAACTGCATCGGCGTTGACCTGGTGGCACACAAGGCGAAGAAGAAGGATATCAAGGCCGCGCTAAGCAATTCGTTTGGCTTCGGCGGTACGAACGCCTGCCTGATCTTCAAGAAGGCCGAGTAGTTGCCAATCGTCAAAGGCCCGGTAAACTAGGCCGCATGACAGAGACTCCGAAAAGCGATTTCCCCATCAAGCTGGCTGAAAAATCAAAAATGGCACGCAAACCTCTACATGAAGATTCGTCGCCAACCCTAAGATTTCTAACCTATTTTGCGATCTTCCTGCTGATGGCCGGTGGCTTCGCGCTGGGTTGGGGTGCCGCGTACAAGGTTTATGGCCCCGGGCCGCTGCCGGTTTCGGCACAGGTTGTTATCCCCAAGGGTAGTAGCGTGAAGGATGCCGCCCATATTCTGGCGGGGGCCGGCGCTGTCAAGAATTGGTGGAGCTGGTGGGCCATGGCCCGTTTTGCCAGTGACCCGGGCCAGTTGCATGCGGGTGAATACGCCATCCCGGCGGGCGCCAGCCTGTGGGATGTAGTGCTGGCGCTGCGTAGCGGGCAGGTGATTGTTCACAAGTTTACGGTGAAGGAAGGCGATACCAGCCTGATGGTCGTGGAAGCGCTTAAAAAAGAAGAAAAGCTGGAAGGCGAGATTACGGCAGTGCCCCCCGAGGGCAGTCTGCTGCCTGAAACATACCACTTCCAGCGCGGCGACCAGCGGCAGGATGTGATTACGCGCATGCAGGTGGCGATGGAAGAAACACTGAAAGAGCTGTGGCCCAACCGTGCTGATGGATTGCCTTATAATTCGCCGCAGGAAGCGGTAACGATGGCGTCGATCATCGAAAAAGAAACAGGGATTGACGGCGAGCGCGGCGAGATCGCCGGCGTATTCGTCAATCGTCTGCGCAAGGGTATGAAGCTGCAGTCGGACCCGACGACGATTTATGCGCTGACGGGCGGCAAGGGCAGCATTCAGGACGTGCTGGGGCGCCAGCTGGTGCGCAGTGACTGGCTGCTGGCGAATCCGTATAATACCTACCATGTCGTGGGCCTGCCCCCGGGACCGATTGCCAACCCCGGTCGCGCCAGTATCGTGGCGGCGCTGAAGCCGAACCAGACGGAAAACCTGTTCTTTGTGGCCGATGGGCGCGGTGGCCACGTATTTACCAGCACGCTGGCTGACCACAATAAGCACGTTAATAAGCGTATCGAGACATCAAAGAAAGAAAGTAATAAAGCGCCTAGCGCCGCACCGGCCAAAAGCGTTACAAAGAAAGCCAACTGATATTTTATTTGTATTGGAACGATGTCTTACACGCTGCCGTCCCGTATTCATCCTACACGCACGTTGCCCGGCAGGGTGCCGCAAAGTGATCTTGTGCGTGCATTTGCTGCCGATGAACTGGGTGAAAAAGTATATACTGAGGACAGCGCAATAAAAAGAATGGGTCCAGCGCTGGCCTGTGACGTGCTTGAAACGATAAAGGCAGATTTCTACCAGCCGCTTCTTAATTTTCAGCAGTTCTGGAAAGATACCTGCAAGCCGGGCGAGAAAATGGACGCACGCCAGACCGACAGCCGTATCATGATGAGTATTCTGGCTGCCGTTGATCCCGTTGCTGGCCCCAGCGAGCGTTATCAGCATGCCAAGGTTGTGGGTGTGCTGGCGGTTTGCGGGTTGCAGGCTGGCCCGGCAGCTTTTCCGCTGGAGCTGGTGCAGGCAATGAATGTCGCCGCCCACGACGTGAAGGATTGGGGCGCCGCCGAAAGTGCCGAGCGCGCGGCACGCATTATCTTCGGACCCGATGTTCCCCTTCCATTCGAAGGGCAAGTTCTGCAGCGCGTGATGCGTGATATGCAGCGCCTGCAAAAGGGGTTGGCGCAACGCACCGGACCAAGGGTTGGATGATGCAGGCTGAATACTCTTTACCGACCTATAATAACCTTTTTGAGGTTAATTCAATCTGCATGGTTATTCGTGATATGGCCGATCTGTCAGATAGCGACGGGACGAACGAAGAACTGTTGCAACAAGTGCGGCCACATGAATATCAGTTGTTACAAGAGCAAATGAGGGCGTCTTACGAGCGGGCAATAGAAACGTTCATGGGTAAATGGACATCCCTTGGTGAGCAAGATGCGACAATGCCGACTGACCGCCGTATTCTTGAATCAATCCAGGAAGTCGCAAGGCATGAACATGGCATTAACCCCGATGCTAACCTGTATATTGCAGCCCTAAAGCTGACAACATGCGGACTGCGTGCCCCGCGCACGGCATTTCCGCAACATTTCACCGATAGGGTCGATTTTGCATTCAAGCTAAATCCGCAAGGCACGTGCGGTGATATTCCCAAGCTGCAGCAGATGCTATTGGGACAAACGATACAGCGTTACCCGCGAATTAACCTGATGATCCTTGGCGGTGCCGAAGGGGCCTATCGCTTCTGGCAGCGACCCGGCGATAGGCTGAAAATGCCGTTCGCGAACTAGTTCTTCTTTTCCCAGCCCTTATCGGTTTGCTGCCAGTAGGTAAGGGAATGCCCGGCATCCTGGAACTTTTTCCATGCGGCGCGGCTGGCCGTCACCACATCGGCATCGTGGCCGTCGAACAGAAGGCATACCAGCTCGGCGGCCTGGTTCGTTTCCATCACGCCATCGGCCAGTATAACGGTATTCGCATTGTTGGGGTTTTCATCGGTATCGGTAATCCACACCGGTTGCCGTGCGGCGTGGCCGTCGCGCTGGGTGCCATGCGGCAGGAAGCTGTCTTCCTTCGCGGTCCACAGGCTGTCGCTAAGGGCTTCGGCCCGCTCTGGCGTTGATGTACGCACAACGGCGCGCCAGCCGCGCTCGATCACCTTTTCAAGGATAGGCGGCAGCGCAGCTTCCAGCGTACTGCGCGTCAGGTGATAGAAGCGGACTTCGCTCATGCTTTCAGGCTTTTCTTGACGATTTCGGCGCAGGCAGGCGACAGCTTCTTCTTGGCCATGCGCTGCAATTCCTTTTTCATCAGTTGCTGGCGCCGTGCATCGTAGTTGCGCCATGTCAGGAAGGCTTTGACAAGGCCCGCCGCCGCATGCGCGTTAATCGGGTCGACCTTCAACACCATATCGGCAATGAATTTGTAGCCGTTGCCATCCTTGGCATGGAACATCGTGGTGTTGCCCGAGAACACGCCCAGAAGCGCCCGGACACGGTTCGGGTTCTTGATGTTGAATGCCGGATGTTTCATCAGCTTCTGCACCTGCTGCAGCGTGTTCTTGCGTTTTGATGACGCCTGAACCATCAGCCACTTATCCATGATGGTTGGATATTTCTTCCACTTGGCAGCGAACGCCTTTAGCGCCTTGTCGCGGAGTTTTGCATCATCCCGCTCCAGCAGGATAGAGAGTGCCGCAACCTGTTCCGTCATATTCGGCGAGGTTGTGGCCTGCTTGTAGGCTTGCTGCAGAGCGTTTTTATCGTCCCCTATAGTCAGGAACGACAGGCACAGGTTCTTGAGGCTGCGCTGGCCGCGGGCCTTACCATCAATCTGGGAAGGTTTGACGTTCTTGACGGTGCGGTAACACGCCTCGAAATCCTTGCGCAGGACTTTGGCCATTTTACCTGTCACCTGTTTGCGCGCGGCATGGAGATCATCCACCTGGATGGGCTTGCCCATGGCGGCCTGCGTCAGGCCCAGTTCGCCTTCTCCGGGCAGGGAGAGCAACATGGCCTTGAAAGCAGGATCAAGTTTCTTGCTGCGCAGAATGCCACCTAGCGCATTGATCAGTGGGTCAGTATCCACTTTCTTGCCGGCGGCGAGGGCCAGCAGGCATTTGGTGGCAAATTTGAAGCCCGCTTCCCAGCGGCCGAAAGCATCACTGTCGTTGTTCAGCAGGAACAGCAAATCAGCGTCGCTGTAGGGATAATTCAGGCGTACCGGTGCCGAGAAGCCGCGCAACAGCGATGGCACTGGCTTTTCCTTGATGTTCCTGAGCGTAAAGGTTTGCGACTTCTTGGTCAATTGCAGAACCTGCGTGCCGATCAGATCGCGGCCTTTGCTGTCCAGTAATCCAACAGCCAGCGGAATCAGGAACGGTTGTTTGGTTTTCTGCCCGGGCGTTGGCGCGCACGACTGACGGCATGTCAGTGTAAAAGTTTTTTTCTTGGCGTCGTACGAACCTTTCACATCGACAACCGGGGTGCCGGCCTGGCTGTACCACAGCATGAACTGCTTCAGGTTGAATTTGCCGCGGTTGGCATCATTCATCGCCTGTGCATAGTCATCACAGGTGACGGCCTGTCCATCGTGGCGCTTGAAGTACAGGTCCATGCCCTTGCGGAAACCCTGCTTGCCAACCAGCGTTTCGTACATGCGAACGACTTCGGCTCCTTTGTCATAAACCGTGCGGGTATAGAAGTTGTCGATTTCCTCGTAACGGTCGGGGCGTACCGGGTGCGCCATCGCGCCGGCATCTTCAGAAAACTGGCCGCTGCGCAGGTTGCGTACATCCTCTAGGCGTTCGACTGCACGCGAGTTCAGGTCGCAGGTGAATTCCTGGTCGCGGTAAACGGTCAGGCCTTCTTTCAGACTGAGCTGGAACCAGTCGCGGCAGGTGACGCGGTCGCCAGTCCAGTTGTGGAAGTATTCGTGGCCGACGACCTTCTCGATAAAGTTGATGGTGGCGTCCGTCGCCGTTTTGTAGGTGCCTAGCAGACAGGTGTCGTTGAAGATATTCAGGCCCTTGTTTTCCATCGCGCCCATGTTGAAGAACGGCGTGGCGACGATCATGAAGCGATCAAGGTCGTATTCAAGCCCGTATACCTTCTCGTCCCATTTCATGGCGTTTTTCAGTGATATCATCGCCCATTCGGTCTGGTTTGCTTTTCCCGGCTCGACATAGATTTCAAGCAGGACATTACGGCCTGATTTTGTACGAAAGCGGCTTTGCACGCGATCCAGCTTGCCGGCGACCATGGCGAAAAGATAGGCGGGTTTGGGGAATGGATCCTGCCAGACGGCATAGTGGCGGCCTTTGCCTTCACTGCCTGATTTAATCAGGTTGCCGTTCGATAAAAGCACGGGAAAGTTTTTCTTGTCGGCATGGATGGTGACGGTAAAGCGCGCCATAACATCGGGCCTGTCGGGATAATAGGTGATGCGGCGGAAACCTTCGGATTCACACTGCGTGCTGAGCATATTGCCTGACTTGTACAGGCCGAACAGCGATGTGTTGTTGTAAGGGTCGTGCGTGCAGACAATCTCGACCACGGCCTTGGCGCCAATACCGGGGATGGTCAGGCCGTGCGGTGTGGCAGTGTACTGCTTCGGTGCCAGTTTTTTGCCGTTGACGGTAACGCTTTCCAGCGTCAGTGCTTCGCCGTCAAGATGCAGCGCTGCCTTCTTATCCTTGCTTTTGGGATTGCGCATCACCTCGATTCTTGAAGATACGCGCGCCAGTTTCGGCTGGATGTCGACATCCAGTTCCACGCGGCCTAGCTGGAATGGATAAGGCTTGTAATCCTTCAGGAAGATTTCATGTTTCTTTTGCGTGGGCGTCTTTGTCAGCAGCATGGGGGTTTTGTCCTATTCGTAGTTATCAACAACGTACTGGTTCAGTAGTCTGACTCCGAAACCGGTAGCGCCCTTGGGTCCGTTCAGGGGGTGATTGTTCAAGTCCGATACGCCGGCGATATCAAGGTGTGCCCATTTCACGCCCTTCTGGATAAAGCGCTCAAGGAAACAGGCGGCTGTTGTGCTGCCAGCGTTACCGTCACCAATGTGCTTCATATCGGCAATCGCGGTATCAAGTTCCTTGTTGTACTCGGGGCCAAGCGGCAGGCGCCACAGACGATCACCGGATGATTTGCCTGCTTTTGTCAGGCGTGTCGAGATACCGTCATCGTTGCTGAACATGCCGGCATAATGCTCGCCAAGAGCGACAGATATAGCGCCGGTCAGCGTGGCAAGGTTGATGACTTCTTCAGGCTTGAAGCGGTTTTGAACATAGGTGAGGCAGTCGCACAGTACGAGGCGGCCTTCGGCATCCGTGTTCAGGATCTCAACCGACTGGCCAGACAGTGACTTCACGACATCCCACGGACGGTAGGCGTTGCCGCTGATCATATTTTCAACAAAGCCGACGACGCCAACAACGTTAACCTTGGCCTTGCGCATGGCAAGTGCACGAATGGTGCCGGTAACAACCGAAGCGCCCATCATGTCGTACTTCATGCTTTTGGCTATCTGGCCGGCGGCAGGCTTCAGCGAATAGCCACCGGTGTCATAAGTGACGCCCTTGCCGACAAGCGCCAGCGGTTTGGCTTTCTTGTTCTTTGCGCCGTTGTATTGCATGACAACAACACGTGCAGGTTTGTCGCTGCCCTGTGCAACAGCCAGCAAGCAGCCGAAGCCCATCTTCTTCAGTTTCTTGTCATCAATGATTTCAACTTTCACACCGACCTTGCGTAATTGTGCAACGGTCTGTGCAGCAGTTTTAGGGTACATGATGTTGGGGGGTTCAAAGCCCATATTGCGGGTAAACAGCAGGCCATCAACCACAGCTGCAACATCCTTATAGGCTTTTTTCACAGCCGCTGATTTGGCGCTGGCGATAGCAACCGTGGTCAGGCTGGGTTTTTGTTCTGCCTTCAGCGTTGTGCGGTACTTATCAAACCGGTAGCCACGCAGCTGCATACCACCGGCAAGATTGGCGATTTGTTCAGGATCGAGCTTCTTTGCATCATCAATGATGATGAGGGCATGGGTATCGCCTGTGTTGGCAACAGCGTTATAGGCGGATGCGCCGATAACCTGTAGGTCGTGTGACGTATCTTTTTCAAGTTTGCCAAGCCCAAGCAGAATGATGCGGCTGAATTTCTGCCCGTGCGGTGCGTGGATGACAAGGGTTTCGCCCTGATTACCTTTGTAGCGCGGGTTGACTTTCAGCGCCGTTGTAATCTGCCCGCCGGTTTTTTTATCCAGCGCTTTTGCAACAGTGCCCAGCTGGCCGCTGGCGCCCACGGTAATAACAAGGCTCCCCTTGCCAGTAAGGGTCTTGGGAATGTCATTAAAGCTGATTTTTAAAGGGGTCGGCATGCGTTTCTCCTGTATTGGAGACTAGGTGAAACCGCGCTAATGTCAACGGAATGACGCTTTTAGACAAATACCTGATCCGCCATACCGCGCTGGCCACGTTTGTGGTGTGCTTGGTGGTCACCGCCGTCATCTGGCTGACGCAGGCCTTGCGGCTGCTGGAGCTGGTTATCGACCGCGGTGCCCCGCTTAGCATGTTACTGTATATGCTGCTGCTGACGGTGCCGGCTTTTCTGGCGTTAATTTTGCCTATCGGGCTGAGCATCGCCGTGCTGTTCGTTATTTATAAACTGATTATGGATAGCGAACTGGTGGTGATGCGTGCGGCAGGCATGAGCCATTCGCGCCTTGCGCGCCCAGTGTTGGCGCTGGCGGCAGCCGTGCTGCTGATTGCTTATTTCCTGACCCTGTATGTGGCCCCGGCGGCAAACCGCGAGCTGGCGCGGCAGGAGTTCCTGGCCAAGAACAATTACGCGCTGGTGCTGCTGCGTGACGGCGCTTTCAACCGCCTGACAGATGATATTACCGCGTATGTGCGCGAGCGCGTCGGGTTGAGCGAGATCCGTGGACTGTTGCTGCACGACGAAAGCAAGCCAGAGAAAACAGATACTGTAATTGCCGAAAAGGGACTGCTGGTCGAAACAGACGAAGGCAGTCGTATCGTATTATTCAATGGTTTTCGGCAGGAACGGGACCGCTTGACGGGGCATGTGAACGAGCTGCATTTCCGCCAATATACGCTGGATTTAAGCCAGTTCGGGCCAGATTACGCCACCCGCAAAAAGAACCCGCGGGAAAAACCGACCAGCGAGCTTTTAAGCAGCGAAGTGCTGCAGGGGGCCGGGATGGAAGAGCGCCGTGCGCTGGCTGAGCTTCACGGGCGGCTGGCGCTGCCATGGCTGACTATTTCATATACGGTTCTAGCGTTGGCGTTGTTGCTGAGTGCGACAGTCAATCGTCGCGGTATGGTAGAGCGCCTGGTGCTGGCCGCTGTCGGCATCATCTTGTGGCAGGTGGCCGTGTTGGCCAGCGTTAACTTCGTGCCGAAAGACCTGCGCTTTGTGAATGTTTTGTACGCCCTTATTGCAGTGCCTCTACCTTATTTATTCATGGCGTTGAAACGTGGCAGGTGGGTATGATCGATACGAATGCGCTGCTTGATATTATTTTCTCGAACGATTTCATGGTGCTGGCCACGGCAGATGCGCAGGGTAAACCATGGGCATCGCCGGTCGTGTATGGCTGCGACGACCAGATGCGGTTTTACTGGGTTTCCGGGGCATCATCGCGGCATGCGGCCAATCACGCCGCGCGGGCAGAAACAGCGGCCGTTATTTACGATTCGCATCAGCCACCCGGTATTGTGCAGGGCATCTATCTAGAAGGTGTTGCTGAAGAGCTGGATGCATCCTCGCTAGCCAGCGCAGCGGTCTCGTTTTACTCGTGGCGCTATCCCGATCCCGAGATGCTGGCGGGCAAGATCCGTCGTCCTGATGAGTTCATCGCGCCATCACCACGCCGCATGTGGCGCATGAAGCCGTCAATGGTTTATGCACTTGATCCCGCCGGCGATCCTGCTCATGGCAACATGATGGATCACCGTATTGTAGTATCGTTGACTGAAGCCTTCCATCTGCGCTTCGCACAGCAGCGGGGAACCGTATGACGCTGCTGCGCTACTTTGGGCGTCATTACCTGCTGATGCTGATCGTGATGGGCATCGGCTTTCTGACGCTGGTGTACTTTCTGGAAATAGCCGAGCTGTTCCGCCGGGCCGCCGACAAGGATATCGTAACGGCCCCCATGGTATTGATGATGGGGCTGACCAAGCTGCCGGAAACCGGCCAGAAACTGCTGCCTTTTATTGTCCTTTTTGCAGCTATGGCGGCGCTGTGGCGCCTGACCCGCCGCAACGAACTGGTAATGGCGCGGGCCGCCGGTCTGTCGATATGGCAATTTACCGCGCCACTGGTGGTCGTGGCGCTAGCATTCGGTATTATAAATACGGTGCTGCTAAGCCCGATTTCCGCTGCGCTATTGAGTAACTACAAACGCATGGAAACCCGTTATCTGCAGGGCAGCAGCACTTTAGAATTGTCTGGCAGCGGGTTATGGCTGCGTCAGCCCTATGAAGCGAACGGCGAAAAAGGGATGATGGTTATCCATGCGCCGCGTGTTGCCCCGGGTGCACAGCTGATGCTGAACGACGTGCTGGTTCTTTTCTTTGATAAAGACGAGAATTATCGCGAACGCTGGGATGCTGACTCTGCCATTCTGCAGCAGGGGCGCTGGATGTTCCACGGTGTGCAGAAACTGGTGCAGGGCGCGGCTCCGGTACGCGAAGCAGCGGTCGAGACGCCAACAACACTGACCGTACGCCGGATCGAAGACAG
>JBFWRI010000005.1:0-77332 GCA_050248995.1 Bdellovibrionales bacterium | reverse complement strand
AATCGGCCATACGCCGATCATCAAGAATGACGGCACGTCATAAGGCAGCAGGCCGAACAGGTTGAAGATGCTGGTCGGGTCGGGTGCCGACAGATCGTGAATCCAGCCCCAAAACGGCGCGTGCCGCATTTCGATGGTGACATACAGTACCTTATACAGCGCGAAGAACACCGGGATCTGGACCAGCACCGGCCAGCAGCCCGCCATCGGGTTGACCTTCTCGCGTTTGTACAGCTCGAACAGCTGCACATTCATCTGCTGACGGTCGTCTTTATAGCGCTCGCGCAGCTCCAGCATCTTGGGCTGTAGCTGTTTCATGCGGTTCATCGCCTTATAGCTTTTGTTCTGCAGCGGGAAGAACACCAGCTTCAGCAAAATCGTGAAGAGCAGAATCGCGATGGCAAAACCATAACCGCTTTCCTTGAAGAACACGGCGATGCCGTCCAGCGCATAGAAGAACGGCTTGGTGAGGAAATAAAACCAACCGAAGTCAACAGCCAGATCAAAGCGGGCGATGCCCAGCTCGTCTTCATAGCGATCCAGAAGCTTGACCTCCTTAGCACCAGCAAAGAAACGTGTAGTGGTTTCAACCGAAGCGCCTGCTTTCAGTTCCTGCGCCGGACCACGTGCATCAACCTGATAACGCGGCTTGGCGTCAGCCCCCAATACTTCCTGCATGCGTGCCGTCAATGGCTGCGCCGGGTCAGGCACCAGTGCCACCAACCAATACTTGTCGGTCAGCCCAAGCCAACCGCCTTTTTCGGATGTTTCCGAAACCGCGCCATCGTCGTGCAGGTCGCTATAAGTGTGCTCCTGCAGAGTACCATTAAATACGCCCAGCGCACCTTCGTGCAGGATGAACAGGTTTTCGGTTTTCGGCTGCGTGTGGCGGGCGATAACGCTGTAGGCATACAGAGTCGCATCGACTGTGCTGGTCACCTTGTCGCTGACCGTGAACATGTAGTTATCATCCAGCGCGATGGTGCGTGTAAAGGTCAGGCCATTGCCGTTCGACCATGTCAGCACTACCGGTTTGTTCGGTGTTAGCTCGCGGCTGCTGGTATTCCACAATGTTGTTGCGCCGGGCAGCGATTGGCCGGTGCCGTCTGCCAACCAGCCGAATTCGGCGAAGTAGCCATGGTCGGGCGCCGCCGCGCCACTGGGCGCCAGCAACACGACTTCAGGCGATGTCTTATCAACGCTGGTGCGGTAATCAGCCAGCGTCAGGTCGTCGATGCGGCCACCGCGCAGATTGAGCGACCCATGTAGACGCGCACTGGAAATCTTGATGCGCTCGCCTTTTGAAAAACCTTCGCGGATGATGTCGGCGCGCGGGCGTTCGGCACCTTCGGCGCTGCCTGTCGGCGCTTCGACCTTTGCCGCCGCAGCCGCAATCTGGCGCTGTTCATGCTGGGCCTGGATACGCGGGCGTTCGAAAAAGTAGTGATACCCGACCAGTACCATGACCGACAGGAAGATCGCCAAAAACATATTACCGTTGTTACTCATGCCACCTCGAATGTATCATTCCCGCGAAAGCGGGGGTCGCGGGTTTATAGCGCGGAAAGACGGTTTGGCCAATGTTTCAGGGACAGGATCGTAGCCATGGCCGCTGCCAAGGGCGGAAAAAGGGTGGCACTTGCAAAACCGCCGCCATGCCAACCCGCTGCCGGCCCATGCGCCGTGCCGTTCAATCGCTTCCTGTGCATAACTTGAGCAGGTCGGCAGGAAGCGGCATTCGCGCCCCAGAAAGTATGAAAACGTCAGCTGGTAGGCACGGATCAGGGCGCGCAGGATGAAAGCGGCAAAGGACATACCCCTTTCTGCCGCATCCGCACACAAAAGGCCATACTTCCCTTGCATTTTGTGAGGCTGTCGGCTACCTAGGGCCTCGAAATTCGGAGAGAAAAATGCTGACACTGAACGCCAACCAGGACTGGATTATTGCCAACACAGATAAAGCCGCAGCTGGCACAGATGCCCCGCTGTGGCTGAACGCCACATCTGCCGCGCCGGACGATCGCCACGAAGCGGTTTTGTTCCTGAAGCCGGAAATCCAGATGACGGGTTCAGCCAACCTGCCACCGTTCCTGAAGATGGTTGATGAGTTGTGTGCGAAGTATGATGTCGAGGTCATGAACATCGGCTGCCTTAGCTGGCAGTACCTGGCCAAGTACGGAATCATCAACGATCACTATGGTGTGATTGGTAAGCTGGCCGCCGAAGGTATGAAGGCATTGACACCCGACCTGCAGCAGAAGTTGCGCGACACATTCAGCGTACAGGACAAGGATGTTTACGGCGCGCTGCAGTTCCTGCAGGCCAAGAAGAACTGGGATGCCGAAACACTGGGCGTGATGTGGGAAAACCTGAACGCCACGCACACCGTGAAGCTGGCGCCCGGCACTTACGCGCAGAAAGTTGTGTACCAGAGCGACACGTTCGTGCTGCTGGAAGGTTTCTATCCGCAGATGGCGGCGCACTTTACGGGACAAGGCCGCAGCATCATCGTGATGCCTGTACGCAGCAAGACCAAGTGGGCGACACTGCGTGACACCATGATCGGCAACACCGACCCGACACAGGCGGCAGCCGGCTCGTTCCGCGCCGACGTACTGGCCAACAAGGACAAGCTGGGTCTGCCGGTCGTGAACAAGGGCCTGAACGGCAGCCACCTGTCAGCCGGTCCGCTGGAAGGTATGGTTGAATTGATCCGCTTCACATCAGACCGCGCCAAGGGCACCGCACTGACGGCCGAGCAGACCAACTTTGGCCAGGCATGGCTGAAGGCCGGCGGTTCGGCCAGCGAACTGCAAACACTGCTGACCAACCCGCTGGTGAACGTGGGCGGTAAGACATTGTCGGCTTTCGACGCGACCGAGCTGATGGATGCCGCAGACGCTATTGCCACACTGCGTAGCGCACTGAAACAAGCCGCGTGAGCAATGCCCCTAATTTAGCCGACACAGGCGGCCGCCCACGCGTCGGCAGCGCCGGCATACTGGTTGAAGACGGTAAACTGATGATGGGCCTGTCGAAGAAGTGGAACCAGTGGGTTATTCCCGGCGGCGCCATTGATTTTCTGGAAAGCTACAAAGACGCCGTGGTGCGTGAGATCCGCGAGGAAACAGGCCTTGAGGTTGAGTGGCAAAGTTTCGCGCAGGTGTTTGAAGTGATGCATGCGCCCACCAACAACCACCGCGTACTGCTGTACTCAAACGTCAAGCGCGTGGGCGGCAGCATCAACCCCGGCGACGATATTGCCGACGTTGCGTTCTTTGACCGTGCGGGCCTTGCGAAGCTGGCTGATGAGGGCTTGCTGACCGGCGTGATGCTGGAAGTTTTAATGGGCCTCGGCTGGCTGGAAGAAACAGCCGAACGGTCACGACCCGGCAGTAATGTGTGGCAGGACAGCAAAAAAGCCGGCTAACTTTCTTTCTTCGTATCTGTTTTTTATTTTCAAAGTTGTTGTGTTAGCCTCGATCAATAGATCAGGGTATTCACATGCTTTATAGTTATTTTATTGCCGTGCCGATGTCGGCCATTCCGACCGAGCAATACAATCATTATAAATCCTTTCTGCAGGATTTGGCTCCGCGTCTGGCTGAAGCTGCGGGCAAGCCCGTATTCTGCGACATGCTGAACGTCGAACCCGATACATTCTATTCGCCGCAAAAAGCGTTTAGCGAGGAAACGGCGGCGCTGCGCCAGTCGGATAACTTTGTGCTGCTGTTCCCCCATGGCACAAAGAACTCGGGGGTGATTTTTGAAGCCGGCTTTGCGGCCGCACTTGGCAAACCATCGCTTTACTTTGTGCAGGAGAAAAGCGACCTGCCCTATATGCTGCGGGAAGCAGATCTGCCGCTGGCCGCGCTGGTAAAGATTCATCTTTACAAGGATGTCAGCGATATTGCTGTCAATCTTCTGGCGCGCCACCCGCTAGCTGGTGCTGCACGCGGCGCACAGCGGTAGACAATTACCGCCACCACCCTACATTAGGGTGCATGAAAAAGATCCTTCGCATCATCGCCTACTTCCTTCTAAGCCTGACTGCCCTGCTACCAGCACTGGCTGTTGCCCTTGATGCCGCCGGGCTGGCACAGGCCTATCTGCCACAGGAGTGGGTTGATATCCTAAATACAAAGTGGATGAACAACACTTACAGCGCATGGCTGCAGGCCGTTGCCATTGCCGTCGCGGCGGCAGCAGCGCTTATTCTCGTTGATAAGCTGCTGGAACACCGGCTGGATGCTGTCGCCCGTCCGCAGCAGCTTAAAATTTTAAGCTTCCTGAACCGACTGGCCCACCATACCAGCGTGCTCTTCCTGCTAATTCTTGCACTGGACTTAGGCCTGGCACGTCTGGCTCTGCCTGAAAATATCGACACCGTCACTGACCATGTTTTTTCGGTTGTTCTTTTCATCCAAATCGGGCTCTGGGCCAGTGAATTCATCAGCGATGCGGTGGTGGGCCTGGCGCGGCGACAGGAGCGCCATAACCCCGCGGTGCGCAATGCGCTAGCGTTGATCCGCATGCTGACGCGCGGCGTGGTGTGGGCGCTGGTTCTGATTGCCATTCTGGACAACCTTGGTTTTGACATCACAGCACTGGTCGCCGGCTTGGGCATTGGCGGTGCTGCCGTCGCGCTGGCGTCGCAGAACATTTTGTCCGACCTGTTCTCGTCACTGGGACTGGTGCTGGACAAGCCGTTCACGGTTGGCGACTTCATCGTGCTGGGTAACAACATGGGTACGGTCGAAAACATCGGCATGAAGACCACCCAGATCCGCAGCCTGAGCGGCGAGCAGCTGATCATCCCGAATACCGACCTGCTGCAGGCGCGTATCCATAACTACAAGCGCATGCAGGAAAGACGCGTCGTGCAGCGCTTTGGTATTCTCTATGAAACGCCGCCCGAGAAAGTAGCTGCTGTTCCGGCCATGCTACGGGCCGCTGTTGAAAAGCATGAAAACGCGCGTTTTGATCGCGCCCACTTTGATAAGTTTGGCGACTCGGCTCTGGAATTTGAATTGGTTTATTTTATTTTATCGGCCGAGTTCAACACATATATGGATATCAAACAGCAGATCAATCTGGACCTGCTGCAGCAATTCGCCGATACCGGATTACAGTTTGCATACCCGACGCAAACGCTTCATGTGCAGAAGATGCAGCCTGCATAAATTTGCATCTTGCAGAATCTGAATCGCATGTCTTTTCCTGATGCGAAATTAAGTTTTGTAAATTAACCAAAACATTCACACACGATATCAGTTACTTATTATTTTTTTGTCAGTTTTGCTGGAATACTTGCACACGTTTTGCTTAGTATCCGCCGCAGAAACAACCAAGTACGAGTTTTCATGTTACGCATAATTCTGGCGGGTATTCTGATGGTGGCACTGAACGTCGCCCTGAACTTCCCCGTCACGACCAAATCTGCTGTTGCCGCCGGCCTGTCGTCGATGACGATCGCCCGTGGCGGTCAGGGCCTGGTTCCGCAAATGGTTGAATATGCCCGCGCCAGCGGCAAGCCTGTAGGCCCGAAGGCTCCCGGCGGGGTTTATTGCTATGCCCCGCTGGATGGCAAGGGCCGTCTGGACTTCGACGGCGCCAAGGCTATTGGCAGCGTAACCCGCGCTGTTGCCCTGAAGAATGTGACCCTGAAAGCCGCCAACGGCACGCTGGCCAGCCGCCTGTACCTGCAGAACGGCGGCAAGATCGACAAACAGCAAAACCTGCTGCTGGTCGCCGGCAAGGACAAGGATAGCGATTTCTTCGAGCGGCCGATGACGGCCGACGAATTCTGCGCCATGGCCCAAAACCAGTTTGATAACCGTGGGTATGCCTTCAACATCTGGTAATTAACTTTTGACCCGTTGCCGCAGCTTCTGTTACGATGAGCACATGGTCATCAGATACGCCTTTTCTGTAATCGCCGCCGCGGCCGCCGCTGCCCGTTAGGGCACGGTATCTTTTACTCATCCCAAAAATCGGCTACAGCTTACACAGAACGAAGAGGACATCTATGTCTGGCAATACACAGAAAAAAATCGATACGAATTTACTGAACGATCCGAACGCACTGCGCCAGTCGTTCCTTGATTGCATGCGCGAGCTGGGTTCAGTCATCGTGCCGTCGTCAAACCTGCTGCCCGAGAACGATCCCACCACGCTGTTCACCGGCAGCGGTATGCAGCCAATGATCCCTTATCTGCTGGGTGAAAAGCATCCGTCGGGCAACGACGTCGCTAACACGCAAAAGTGCTTGCGCACTGGTGATATTGATGAGGTGGGAGACAGTTCGCACCTGACATTCTTCGAGATGATGGGCCGCTGGGCCTTCGGCGCCGACCCGGCGACATACAAACGCGAGCAGCTGCGTTATATCTGGAAATGGCAGATCGAGGTGCTGGGTATGGACCCCGCGCACCTGTACATCAGCGTGTATCAGGGCAACAAGAGTTTCAACATTCCGCGTGACGATGAAGCGATAGCTCTGTGGAGTGAGTTGTTTCGCAGCGTTGGCATTGAACCCACTGTGGAAGATGAGCCATGGACGTATGGCGCCTCACGCGGCGGTCGCATCTTTGTTTATGCCGAAGGCGAAAACTGGTGGAGCCGCGCCGGCGTGCCTGACAATATGCCGATTGGCGAGCCCGGTGGCCCGGATAGCGAGATGTTCTACGACTTCGAGCCAAATGGCGACCCCAAGGACCACCCGGCCACCGATACGCCACGCTTCTTAGAAATCGGCAACAACGTATTCATGAGCTATCGCAAGACCGATGCTGGCTTCGTGCCACTGCCGCGCCCGAATATCGATTACGGTGGTGGCTTAGAGCGTGTGTGCGCTGCTGTGAACGGGAATCCGGATATCTATGCAACGGCGTTCTTCCGCAGCCCGATGCAGAAACTGGAGCAGCTGACCGGCAGGAAATACGTCGAGGCCCAGCGCGAGTTCCGCATTATCATGGACCACACGCGGGCGGCGACATTCCTGATCTGCGATGGGGCACCGCCCAGCAATACCGATGCCGGGTATATCACACGCCGCCTGATGCGCCGTGCGATCCGCACCGGCCTGAAGCTAGGCCTGAACAAGCCGTTCATGGCCGAACTATCGACACTGTATATCGCCGAGGCAACCGCGTATCCAACTCTTCAACAGAATCGCGAGCGCATCCTTTCCACTGTCACGGCGGAAGAGCAGCAGTTTATGAAGACGCTGGAGACCGGCGAACGCAACATCAAGCGTCACTTGGAGCACAGCAAGCAGATCACCGGTGCTGATGCGTTCAATTTCTATGAAACGTACGGCTATCCGCGGGAGCTGACCGAGGAGCTGCTGGCCGAACAGGGCCTGAAAATGACCAATCCTCAGGACTTCGACAAGGCGGCCAGCGAACATTCAGAAAAGTCGCGCACCGCCGCAGCCGGCAAGTTCGCCGGCGGTCTTGCTGATCATTCGGAAAAGACCACTGCCCTGCACAGCGCCACGCACCTGATGCTGGCTGGTTTGCAGAAAGTGCTGGGACCGCACGTCCACCAGCGCGGCAGCAATATCACGGCCGAGCGCGCCCGCTTCGACTTCAGCCATGGCGAGAAGATGACCGACGAACAAAAAGCTGCCGTTGAAAAGTATGTCAACGACGCCATTGCCGCCAGCGCGGTGATGACCGTGACCGAGATGCCGAAGCAGCAGGCGATGGATGAGGGCGTCGAGGGCAGTTTCTGGGAAAAGTACCCGGATATTGTGAAGGTGTTCTCGTTCACCGACGCCACCGGCAAAAGCTGGAGCCGGGAACTATGCGGCGGTCCGCACGTGGAGAACACAGCGGTGCTGGGCACATTCGGCAAGTTCAAGCTGGGCAAGGAAGAAAGCTCGTCACAGGGCGTGCGCCGGCTAAAAGCAACACTGGGCGAATAAGACCGTTTAAGGACAGGAACGTCTAAGTGTTAGCGGTGGCTGTTTTTCCAGCGCGAGCTGCGCGCTGGTACCATTCCTCGGCTGCAGCTTTATCGGGAGCGCCCTGTAGACCATAAAAATAGTAATGCCCCAGTGCTTCCATAGCCTCGGTGTCGTTCTTCGCCGCTGATGCTTCCAGCCACGCTTTCAGCTCGGTTGCATCCACGATCGTACGGCCCTTGCGTACGGCGATATCCACCAGTGCCGCCTGTGCGTGCGCCGAGCCAGCAGCGGCGGCCTTCTTATAAAGAACAACCGCCTTGACCAGATCACGCGGCACGCCGCGACCGCGCGCATACAGGCGGGCCAGCTGATATTCGGCCTCAGCCAACCCGGCCTCGCTTGCCTGGGTCAGGTACGTCATCGCTCTTTCGACATCGCCTTTTTCTGTCAGATAGATTTTTGCCAGCGATAGCAGTGCCGTAGGACGACGCTTAACGGCGCGACGGTAATGCGCAATCGCCTTGCCGATATTCTTTCGTAACCCGGCGATGCCTTTGACATAAAATCCTGCAAGCTTCTCATTGGCGCGCGGGTGGCCCCGCTCGGCGGCTTTCAGTAGCCACTGCAACGCTTCCCTGTCGCTTTTCCCGCCGGTTTTTGCAAGTGTGCGCCACATCATATAGGCGCCATCGCGGTCACCGGATGCGGCGGCCTTACGGGTCAGCGCCGCCGCTTTTGCGGCGTCGACCGGCACACCTTTACCCTTGCGATATAACTTACTGGCGATACGCGCTGCGCCGGGATGCCCCTTGTCGGCCATGGCTTCAAGCTTCGGCAGCACGGTTATAGGGTCAACACGATTGGCTTTAAGGTCGGCAGCAATGATTTCGAATTCCGTCGGCGCTACCGGTTCTTTCTGATTTTCTGATGTTGCGGTTTTCGCCATAAGATCCTGCCTGAATGCAATGCTGTTCTAGCGAATTGCCGGGAAATCTTCAAGCGGCATAAATTTTAAGAACGGCGTCCAGCAGGGCGGGCGATGATGTGGAGAGAACGGGAAAACGCGGATGGAAGTTCATATCCGGCGCGAAGGTCGTGCCATCGGGATTAAGGCAGACAAGCGTGCCGCCGGTTTCCGTCACAAGCGGCGTCAGCGCTACCAGATCATATATGCCGCCAACGGATTCCAGCACGATCTGCCCCGTGCCTTCGGCCAGGCGTACGTAATTGCCGGCGTCACCACCCGGCACAGCATACATCACCTGCTTGTAAAGTTTTTCGTACAAGCCATAGGCATAAGGCGGCATCATCAGGGGGTCGAAGGACAACAGGATGCTTTCATCCAGCGGCTTTTCGGGCGCCTTCGGTAGCCGCACGACCTGAGCGATATCAAGGTTTTTACGATCGAGCATCCAGGCCCCTTCGCCCTTCGCCGCATAATGCGCGCGGTCAACATCGGGCTGATCACAAAGACCTGCCACGAAACCTGCACCCTTCTGGTAAAGGCCGATCAGCGTGAACCATTCGCTGCGGCCCAGCAGGTACGGTTTGGTGCCGTCGATCGGATCAACCACGAACAGGAACTCGGCATCCGGGTTCAGTGTCGGGAATTCCTCGCCCCGGAAACCAACCGATGCGCCCAGCAGCTTTTCGGCCTGTGGCACGAACTCACGCAGTCGCTCTTCGGTAGCACGGTCGATGGCGCTGACCGGCGTTTTATCTTTCTTCAGTTCAGTGATAAGCCCGGTGCGGAATTTGGGCACCGACACCGCGCGGGCAGCACGGGCCATATCAAGCAGCAGGGGGGCGACAAGCTTCAGCATCTAACCAATAAAACGGCTTAGTTCCAGCGTTGCGCGCATCTGGTCGCCCGGCGCCAGCGTGCCCAGTTTGCGCAGAATCTGGTGCTGCGAAACAGTAATGATTTTTGTAGTGCGTATCACTGCAGCCGACGGCAAATTGGCAGCTTCCCAGTCATCGATTGCCACGTCGGCATTCTGCCCCGTGTGCGACGCCGCCGTAATCATCAGCAGCCAGTACAGGCCGTAGTCGCGCGGCAGATCTTCGCGACACACGACAAGCGCCGGTCGGCGGCGACCGCCCATGCCGTCGTTCGTCAGCGGATAGGGAACAACGACAACGTCCCACCGCTGGTAAATTTGTGGTGTCTTGCCTGCGTTCATTTTCTATAGTTCCCCGAACGCGACATCGTCTTCCGGCGTTCCCCATTCGGTGAACGCAGCTGTCGGCTCTTCCTTGGTGGCGGCCGGCTGCAGCTTCTCGATTTCGACTCGGTTGCCCTTGATGTGGTAGCGAAGAACGTCGCCGGCCTTGAGACTGAGGTGCGCGCGAATAGCCGCCGGGATAACGGTCTGTCCTTTTGTTGTAAGCTTTGAAATCAGCAGTTCCATCGCACTTTTCTCCTGCGGGCGACCTGCAACAGCCCACCCCGAATACCCCGGTTTTCAAAAAAGGCTTTGCACATCCGGAAAGGTATGTTAACTATCAAAAGGTAAGAATATCTTACTTTCTGATTTCTTACAAACTTACTTTGCATATATTCCTATAGCTAACCTATTGGAATGCCACGCAGGGGGTTGCAGGTAAGTTTCCGTTATTCGCTTTTGAGGGGAAGTTGAATGAGTTGGACGGACGAGCGCGTTGAGCAGCTCAAGAAATTGTGGGCGCAAGGCTATAGCGCCAGCCAGATCGCCAAGGAACTTGGCAATACCACCCGTAACGCCGTGATTGGCAAAATCCACCGCCTGAATCTTGTGGCACGCCAATCCCCGAAAACAACGCCGCCCCTGCTTTCAAGCGCATCGACCTTCAAGCAAAAGCCGCTGGCCGGCATTGGTGCGAAGCTGCCGCCCAGCAAGCCCAGCGAGTATATGGCCCCATCGGTTGCCTTTGCATCGATCACGCCGGCCGCCGCCGCCTATGATCAGGCCGAGTTCAATCCATCATCTTCCTATGGTACCGGTACCAAGCTGGAAGCCCATAATCCCTTTAAAAACACGCGCTCACAATGCCAGTGGCCCGTGGGTGACCCGCGCAGCCCCGGCTTCCATTTTTGCGGTGGTCCGATCCAGGAAGGCTTCTCGTACTGCGGCGAACACGCCCGCATGGCGTACCAGCCGGTGCAGAAGAAGCGCATCAGCATGGGCAACACGAACCTGCACGACGCCGGTACACCGGACGAGCGCGAGATCAACGTCCGCTTCTAATCCTATTGTTTTAGCCCTGACGCTTTGTTAGGCTCGCCCCATATTTAAGGGAGAGTTTTTCATGCCTATCGATACCCCAGGACATGGCGTTGATACACGCAGAGTCATCCGCGTTTCGCGCGAAGGCCGCATCGGCTACGACTACGTCGATTACCGCACTGTCGATGGTGCATGGCTAGTTGAGACCACTTTCGGAAAAACGCTGGACCAACACATTGCCGAGTCCGGCCTGCCGATGACCATGATCGTGCCGGTTAAGAACTTTGTTCTAAACCCGCCGCGTTGGCGTGGCGCAAACTTCGGCAAGTAAGGCCATTTTTCAGCACTAACTGTTTGCATGACCGCACGCGCCTGTTGTAGCGTGCCTGCATGCCTGATGATAACAAACAATACGATGCCAAAGCCGTTGAAGCCAAGTGGCGCGACCACTGGGTGACCAACAAGACGTTTGCCTGGAACTCGGATGAGGACCGCGACACCTCGTTCGTGATCGATACGCCGCCGCCGACCATCAGCGGTTTCCTGCACATGGGCCACATCTACAGCTATACGCAGACAGACGTGATTGCCCGCTTCATGCGCATGCACGGCAAGAATGTGTTTTACCCTGTCGGCTGGGACAACAACGGTCTGCCGACCGAGCGTTTGGTGGAAAAGGAAAAGGGCGTGCGCGCTGTTGATATGAAGCGCGAAGACTTCATCAAGCTTTGCTATGAAGTCGTGGGCAACAGCGTAAAAAGCTACCGCAACCTGTTCCAGACGATGGGCCTTTCCATGGACTGGAACGAGGAATATGAAACCGTCAGTGCGGATTCGCGCCGCCTGTCGCAGATGTCTGTGCTGGACCTGTATGAAAAAGGCCACCTGTACCGCAAGCCCGATGCCGTGCTGTGGGACCCGGTTGACCAGACCGCGCTGGCGCAGGCCGACATCGCCGAGAAAGAAACGCCCGGCGTGTTTTATGAGTTTGCTTTCAAGGTCGAGGAAACCGGCGAAGAACTGATTATCGCATCGACGCGCCCCGAACTGTTGGGCGCCTGCGTGGTTGTGATGATCTCGCCCGAACATCCGCGCGTGAATGAATTGGCTGGCAAACACGCCATTACGCCACTGTTCAATGTACGCGTGCCTATCATGGTAGATGACAGCGTGCTGCTGGATAAGGGCACCGGCGTCATGATGTATTGCACCTTCGGTGACCAGACGGCCGTGACGCTGTGGAAGGAACATAACTTCCCGCTGCGCGTGGTGCTGGATAAGCAAGGCCGCATCAACGACATGCCAGGCTTTGGTGAACCGGGCTGGGAAACACTGAATCCCGAGCTGGCCTTTGCCACGCGCGATGCGCTGAAGGGCCTGTATGTGAAGAAAGCCAAAGCCAAGATCGCCGAGCTGCTGGCCGAACACGGCCTGTTGCGCGGCCAGCGCGATGTAATGCGCATGGTGCCATGTGCCGAGCGCAGCGGCGCCACGCTGGAAATTATCGTCACGCCGCAATGGTGCATCCGCATTCTGGACAAGAAAGAAGCCATTCTGGCCAAGGCCCGTGAAATTGAATGGCTGCCCGAATACATGCGCATCCGCCTTGAGCAGTGGACCGAGAACCTGAAGTGGGACTGGGCGATCAGCCGTCAGCGCTTCTTTGGCGTGCCGCTGCCGTTCTGGTATTCGAAGCGTGCGGGCGAAGAAGGAAAAATTCTGGTGCCAACGCGCGACCAGCTGCCGGTTGACCCGCTGGTTGACCTGCCCGCCGGCTATACACGCGACGAAGTCGAACCGGACCCGGATGTTCTGGACACATGGGCCACCAGTTCGATCACACCGCAGCTTTCAAGCCGTGGTTTAAACGATAAATATACGCTGGATGCCGAACGTCACGCCAAGCTGTATCCGGCGCACATGCGCCCGCAAGCGCATGAAATTATCCGCACATGGGCATTTTACACGATTGTGAAATCGCTGCTGCACGACAACAGCATCCCGTGGGAAAAGGCCGCCATCAGCGGTTGGTGCCTAGCCGAAGACCGCACCAAGATGTCGAAATCAAAGGGCAATGTGGTGCGCCCCGAAGATTTTATTGCCGAACATAACGTTGATACCATTCGTTACTGGACAGCGAATGGCCGCCTGGGGATGGACACCGCCATTGACCACAACATCCTGAAAATCGGCAAGCGCCTGCAAACCAAACTGTGGAACGCCGCGCGCTTTGTCAGCCTGCAGCTGAAGGGCTTTGCGCCATCCGGCGACACGCTGAAGGCCTGCGAGAAGGATGTGACGCATCCGACCGACCGCTGGGTTGCATCGCGCCTTGCGGAAACCATTGATACCGTCACCAAGCATCATCTGGCTTACGATTACGCCGATGCGCTGCGCGTTTCGGAAGAGTTCTTCTGGAAAGACCTGTGTGATAACTATCTGGAGCTGGTGAAGAGCCGCGCATACGGAGAGACAGGTGACGCCGCCGGCCAGAAATCGGCGCAAACCACGCTTTATTTCGTGCTGGAAGCCACGCTGCGCCTGTTCGCGCCGTATATGCCATTCATCACCGAAGAACTGTACAGCACGCTATTCCCTCAGCGCTTCGCACAAGTAGGCAGCGTGCATGCGCGCGGTATGTGGCCGAAGGCTGATGAATTTATCACCGATGCCGGCGCATTGGCCGAAGGCCAGACCATCACCGGCCTGCTGGCTGCCGTGCGCAAGGCCAAGACGATGGCCAACGCATCCATCAAGAACCCGGCCAACCGCCTGGTTGTTGTGGGTGGTGCGCAGCCAAGCGCCGCATCACTGGCTGATTTCTGCAGCGCTGCCACGGTGCCAGCGCCTGAGTTTGTTGATACGGCCGTTGATGGCCTGCCAACCGTCAGCAATGACGAAGGCACAGCAACAATCCAGATCGAGCTGGCCGAAGCGCAGAAGAAAACGGCTTAAGATTTTTTGATAAACTGAATCGCCGCATCAAGGCGCGCCACGGTTGTGGGGCGGCCCAGCAGCGCCATATTGTCGAACACGCTACCGGGGCTGCTGCCACGGCCTGTGAGGGCCAGACGCAGCGCCGGCATGACATCCTTGGCTTTCAGGCCTTTTTCTTCCAGATGTTTCTTGATGGCTTCATCAATCGCACCGGCCGAGAAATCGTGCAGGCTGACCAGCGCATCAACGATGTTGAAGAACATGTCGGCTGTTTCCGGCTTGAAGTTCTTGGCAGCCGCATCAGCATCATACGTCGTCGGTGTTTCAAAAAAGTAACGCACCAGATCGGGGAAATCGGCCAGCAGGCGGGCACGTTCAACCGCAAGACCGATGATATTTTCCAGTTGTGCCGGCGGGGTGGCGTCAATCGACAACCCGGCTTTGACAAGGAAGGGCTTGGTACGCTCGACAATATCGTGCAGCGGCAGGTGACGGATATACCATGCGTTAAAGTGCAGGAACTTGTCTTCGTCGAAACTGGCGTTTGATTTCGTCAGGCGCGTCACATCGAAAACTTTGGCCATATCAAGCGGCGTTGCGAACTCCTCGGTTTCGCTGAAGCCCCAGCCCAGCAGGGCCAGATAATTCACAATCGCTTCCTTAACGTATCCCAGCTCGCGGCGTTCGTGGATGCTGACGCTGTGTTTCGGGTCGGTCGTGTCGCGCTTGCTCATTTTCTTGCCGTTGCGCATGATCAGCGGCAGGTGGGTGAACGACGGCACGGGGTAACCCAGCGCGTTATAAATCAGCACCTGGCGCGGCGTGTTGCCAAGGTGTTCGACGCCGCGAATAACGTGCGTGATGCGCTGGTCGTTATCATCGATCACATTGCAGAAGTTATACAGCGGCCAGCCGGGTGCGTTGTGGTTGCCGGAACGGGTGAGCGGGAAATCACCAATCTCGCTGTTGGCGAATTCAACCGTGCCATGATCGCTCATCAACGACTCGTGCACCACGGTGGTTTGTGTGGCATCAACGCGCAGCCGCCAGATAAAGGTTTCGCCGCTGCGCATGCGCTTTTCGGCTTCGTCGCGCGGCAGCGTGGCATACTTGCCGTCATACACATACGTGCGCTTTTCGGTTTCGGCTTTGGCGCGGGCTGCATCCAGTTCCTCGCGCGTTTCAAAGGCCGGATAGATCTTGTTTTCCGACCACAGGGCATCCAGCGCGTGCTTGTACAGGTGCACGCGCTGCGACTGGTAGACAATGGGTTCGTCGGACGTGATGCCCAGCCACTCGAGGCCTTCGATGATTTCCTTGCCCGAGGCTTCGGTTGAACGCTCGGCGTCTGTATCTTCGATGCGCACCAGGAACTTGCCACCGGTGTGACGTGCATGCAGCCAGCAGTAAAAAGCCGTGCGCACACTGCCCAGATGAAGGTAGCCGGTGGGCGACGGCGCAAAACGCGTGCGGACTTCACTCATCTTCGGCAGGGGCTTTCTTCGCGGGCTTGGTCAGCTGCACGCCGCGCTTCACTTCGGCATCCTTGCCAAGCGCATCACCCTCATCGCCGTCGCGCACCAGCACGATGCCACCGGCATTGCCGGTCATCAGTGTCAGGCCCGGCAGGTCGGGTGGCGTGTACGTGTCGCCGTCTTTCATCAGCTTGCTGTAAATCGTGGCGCCCATGGCATCCTGCACCTGCACCCACGTATCGCCGGTGGCCTTGATGGTTACATTGGCCGGCTTGCCATCGGCAGTGGGAGCAGCCACAGGCTTGGGCGGAACCGCCACAGCTTCGGGTGCGGGTTTCTGTTCTTCCACAACCGGCACGGCGGCTGCGGGTGCGTCGACGGCAGGGGCGACGAGGTCGGGTGATGGCGGCGCCTGCACCAGTTCCGCCTCGCTTAGCGGGGCCAGCGACATCGCCGGCGCTGGCGGGGCCAGCGGTTCTTTGACGACATCTGTTTCAGCCGGCGCCGAAACCCAGAGATACAACAGGTAAATGACGACTGCGATGGCGATGCCGCCAATCGCAACGCCTTTTGCCGGCAGGCGCGCTTCCGGCAGTGGCGCCGGTGTTACCAGTTGCGGCGTGGCTGGGAAATCGGATGTTTCTTCCTGAAATTTGTGCTGCAGTTCGGGCAGGCGGCCTTCAAGGCCAAGGAATATCGCGTAGGTGCGTAGAAATCCCTTGGCATGCGTGGCGGTCGGCAAAATATTGTACTGCCCGTTTTCAAGCGCCAGAATGTATTCAGCCTTGATGCGCAGCTGCTCTTCACAGGCTTCCGGCGACAGGCCCTTGTCTTCCCGTGCATGGCGTAGAATGACGCCCAGCCGATCCTGTGGACGCTTCGGTTTGGGCGCAGGATTATCGGCAGGAGGGCTGGCGGCTTCTGATGTCATACTTCTTATGTAGCAAGGTTTACGCAGTTTTGCGAGTGGCGAGGGTGGCCTCTGCCTGATTAACTAATTCAGCTAAAATGGCCCCTACGGGCTGTATCTCTGTAACCATACCAACCGACTGACCGGCCATTAACGAACCGGTTTCAGTATCGCCATCGACAACGGCGCGGCGCAGAGCCCCGGCCCAGAAATGCTCGATCGCCAGTTGCGCTTCCTTCATCTCAAGTTCGCCGGCATCCACCTTAGCGATGGTTTCGCGCTGGAACTGCATGAACTTTTCCGACGCGGCATTGGCGATGGCGCGCACGGGAATGACCGGGAAGCGCGGATCGAACTGTACGCTGGGAACGGCATCCCGTGCGGCGGCGCGGATGAACGCTTTCTTGAAATTGTCATGCGCCACGCACTCGGTTGAACACACAAAACGTGTGCCCAGCTGCACGCCGGCCGCACCCATCTGCAGGTAATTGACAATCGCCTCGCCGCGGCCGATGCCGCCGGCGACGAAGACGGGAACATCGGTGACGTGTGGTAAGATCTCTTGTGCCAGCACGCTGGTGCTGACCGGGCCGATATGGCCACCGGCTTCCATACCTTCGATGACGATAGCATCCGCGCCGCCCTTGATAAGCTTCTTGGCGATCACCAGCGCCGGGGCGAAGCACATCAGCTTGGCGCCGCCTGCTTTGACTTTCTGCATGGCCGGGGCGGGCGGCAATCCACCCGCCAGCACGACGTGCGACACCTTTTTGGCGAGACAGACATCAATCAACTCGTCCAGCTTCGGGTGCATGGTGATTAGGTTGACGCCAAAAGGCTTTTTGGTGAGCGCGAGGGCCGCGTCGATTTCAGCTGCCAGCAAATCAGGTGTCATGCCGCCACAGGCGATAACGCCAAAACCACCGGCATTACTGATGGCCGCGACAAGGTTGCGTTCCGACACCCACGTCATCGCGCCGCCCATGATGGCAATATCACAGCCAAGGAAATCAGCACCGCGATTCCACAGATTTTTAAGTACGGGTGAAACGCTTACCATGGGATATCCTTGCCGAACTGATCCATAAACCGGCCGGTGTCTTTCAGGCGCAGCTTGGAAATTGTCTTGCGCACAGACTGCACCGATTCAGCCGGGCCAACAGGGTGGCTTTTCACGGTATGCCATTTCTGCGTGCGGGTTTTACCTGGACAAATGCCGACAACCGTTACTTTATCTTTGCGCGCATCCTCGGCAGTTGAACGCACGATCATATTCAGACCGCATTTGCTGACCTGGTAAGCAAGACTGCCGGTGCGCTTGCCAGCAAAGGCGATGGAACCGCCAGCTGATGAGATGTTCGCTATTATACCTTTTGCAGCCTTAACATTCTTATACAGCGCCTCCATCACACGCAGACGGCCCAATGTGTTGGTGTCAAAAACATCTTTCCAGACTTTATAGTTATGTGTGCCAAAACTTTGTTCGCCACGCCCTTGCCCGTAAGCGCCCTGACCACGTGTGCCCGAGTTATGTAGTAGAAGATCTATAGGCGTACGTGCCAATGTTTTCGCCAGACGCTTGACGCTTTTATCATCCACAACATCAAGTTGAAAAAGGCTGATACTATCACTGTCATTGACCAGTTTCTTCAACTGCATGGCTTTCTCGGGCTGGCGGCAGGTGGCGATGACATGCCAGCCATCGGCGGCATACTGTTTCGCGAATTCATAGCCAAGCCCGCGCGAGGCGCCGGTGATCAGGATTGTGCCTTTGGCTTTTTTCTTCGCTACCACGGCAGGACCTCGCCCTTGTAGCTTTTGAAACATCCGGTTTCGGCGGGCTGCAGCCCTTCGATCACTTTTGTCATACCGTCGATGCTTTCTTCAATCGGGATTTGCGCCGGGTTGCGGCCCCATGTATCGCCCATATCCGTTTGCACCCAGCCGGGGTGCAGTGCAGCGACCGTCACGCCGCGCGGCTGCAGGTCGGCAGCCAGCAGCTTGGTGACCATATTCAGCGCGGCCTTGCTGGTGCGATAGGCGTAACTGTCGTTCGATGCATCGGTGATGGAGCCCATGCGCGACGAGATCATGATCAGCTTGCCGCCCTTGTTCAGCTTCGGTGTCAGCGCTTCGGTAAGCTTGACGGGCGCGAAGGTGTTGACTTCAAGCACATTGCGCCAATCGTCGTAATCGATTTTTCCAAAACCCTGCACATCCTTGCCACCGAACACGCCGGCGTTGTTGATGAACAGGTCTACGGTTTCCAGTTTACCAGCCAACGCTTCGATGGCGCGATGATCGGTGACATCCAGCGAATACAGTTTTACGTTGCCGTTAGCCGAGAGCTTCTGCAATTCCGGCACATCGATGTTGCGCGCACAGGCATAAACATTCCAGCCTGCGGCGGCATAATGCTTTGCGAATCCAAGGCCAAGGCCGCGGCTTGCGCCGGTGATGAGAACATTTGGCATTCGACGTCCTTTGCTTTATATAAAGCTGATGCGCCAAAATACCGCAGAAATCGATAAATTCAATGCCCTGGCCGCCACATGGTGGGACCCCAAAGGCCCCATGGCGCCATTGCACTGGATGAACCCGGCGCGGCTGGACTTTATTCGCCAGCATCTGAAGACCAGCGACAAAACCGGCCTTGATGTGGGTTGCGGCGCCGGCCTGTTAACCGAGCCGTTGGCCCGCATGGGCTACAGGATGACCGGCGTAGACGGCGCAGTGGACGCCCTGACAGTTGCGCGCCAGCGAGCTGATGCTGAGGGCCTGAATATAAAATATGTTGCAGGTGAATTGCCGCATGTGGATCTGGGCGGGCCTTATGATTTTGTGACTGCGCTTGAGATTATCGAGCATGTAGACGACCCAGCCACTTTCATTGATGCGGTTGCACCACAGGTAAAAAAGGGTGGCCGTGTTTTCCTTTCAACGCTGAACCGCACGTTAAAATCACGCGTGCTGGGCGTGTATGCCGCTGAATATGTTCTGCGTGTGCTGCCGGTTGGCACGCACAATCCGAAGAAGTTCATCAAGCCGTCTGAACTTGTCGCTATGCTGGAAGACCATGGTTTCAAGCTGGCGGCGCTGTCGGGCCTTGTGTTCAAGCCACTGCAGAAAACGTTTGCGCTGGACGCACACGACCTTGAGATGAACTATATTCTGGCCGCCGAAAAACGTTAGCGCCCCAGCGGCACGCGCGCCAATGCAAGCACATCCACACGCGCTGCGTTTGCATCTAACAAGACTTTTGCGCACTCATTTACAGTTGCACCCGTTGTGACCACGTCATCTATTAGAATAATATTTTTATGACGCACGGCATCTGCATAGTTCGTATTCAACACGAAAGCATCTTTTACATTCTTCTGGCGTTGCTTGCGATCGAGCCCGCCTTGTGACGGCGTTGCGCGCGTGCGCAGCAATGCGTCAGGCCATGTCGCTATACCGGTCGCGTTGCCAAGGGCGCCGCTTAAGAGCGCAGCTTGGTTATAGCGGCGGCGCCACAGGCGCCAGCGTGCCAGAGGTACCGGCACCAGCGCATCGGCGCGCGCCAGAATCTCGGCCCCGGCCTGCCGCAGGAATGGTACGAAACTGGAGACAATATAAAGATCATCGCCGTGTTTAAGCCGCATGACCATGCTACGGCTGGCATCATCATACACCAGCGGCGCCCGCGCCCGACTGAACGTTGGCGGATAACTTAGGCACGCGTCACACTGCAGGTTAGCTGCACCGTCAAGGATATCGAATGGCACGCCGCAACAGGTGCATTGTGCGTCGCCGATAAAGTTCAACTGCTTCCAGCAGGCGGCGCACAGGGCGCCCTGCTGCAACACATCGGCCCGGCAGTTCACACATAGCGGCGGCAATACTGCATCGACCAGCGGCGCTGCGTATTTTTGCACAGTAGAAAGCCATCGGTTCATCGCCTATAGTTCGCACATGAACAAACCGAACGCAATGTTCCGTGCGGCCGGCCCTGCACCGGATTCAGCCTTCCTGCTGCAGCACCTGCACGACCAGTTACGGGAGCGCATGGCGCTGATCAAGCCAGGCACAGCCATCACCACCAGCGTTGGTGTTTTAAGCACAGCAAATGACGTGCCGGGCGAACTGGCTCGTATATACAGGGATATGAAGCCCGGCGTGTTTATGGCCGCATTCTACGGCGGTGGCACACTCGCCGAACTGCGCACCAGCCTGCTGGCAGCCGAGGCTGCGGTCACCGGCTGCAGCGCCCTGCGCGTTGCGCCCACCATCGCAGCCAGCAGCACATTGCAGTTGATGCAGCGCGCCGGCTTTGCCGACCCGGTGGTGGATAGCGACGTGACGACGATGACGTATGCAACGCCAGATGATCTGGTTGCCGACCTGCGCGCCGCGAATATGACAGGCGTGCTGGCCACAACACATTTCCTGCCACGTACAGTGTGGAAGGAAGCGGTCACCTATTACCAAAAAAACTTCGGCGATACCCGGGCACGCTGCACTGCAACGTTTGAAACGATATTTCTGACAGGCTGGAAAAATCAGCAGCCTCAGTGACTTATAAAAAAGCTGCGTAACCCTTGATTTCGCGGCGGCGCTTGCGTTACTGTCGTTCCCCTGTGCGCTGAAAACGGCAACGCGAATTTCAGCTGTATTTAAGGGGTTTTACAATGGATAAGGCACCAATGACGGCGGACGGCTACGCCCGCCTCGAAAAAGAATTGCACCAGTTAAAGTCGGTCGAGCGTCCCGATGTCATTCGCGCGATCTCCGAAGCACGCGAACACGGCGACCTATCGGAAAACGCCGAGTACCATGCCGCGCGTGAACGTCAGGGTTTCATTGAGGGTCGTATCCAGCAGCTGGAAGATGTCATCAGCCGCGCCGAGATCATCGACCCCACGCAGTTCAAGGGAGAAAAGGACGTCAAGTTCGGCGCCACCGTCAAGCTGATCGACGAAGACACGGAAGAAGAAGTTAAGTACCAGATCGTCGGCGAGCTGGAGAGCGACATCAAAGCCGGCCGCCTGAGCATCGCCGCCCCTATCGCCCGCGCGCTGATCGGCAAGAAGCAGGGCGACCGCGTTGAGATCACAACCCCGCGCGGCAGCAAGACCTATGAAATTGAAAAGGTTATGTGGGCCTGATCAGGCCCGGCATGCCTTGATTGTCCAGAAACGCCGGAATAACCAGTTACGTGTCGGATTAGTTGCTGCGGCATGTGGCCACACCACAGGCGCGCGCACAACAACCCCGGATGGAATCTGGCGCCATTTTCCTTCTTTTTTCAGGCGGCCAATCAGCGACTGGTGCCGACGCGATGTTTCTGACGTACGCGGATTATACCTACTCCAGTTGTCAACAAACGGCGCAAGAGCACGGAGGTCTTCAGCATTCGCCCGCATAAGTATGTGTGTGCCCAGACACGCCGGACCCACATGCAGGAAATACTGTTCATGTGGTAAGCTGTCGGGCTGATTATTTTCATCGTCGTAATCACTAAGAAGCGCACTGCGGTCAACATGCACACCCGTGATATTGGTGCTGCCATCCGGCCTGATCCACCTGAAACTTTCAGCAACCTCGACAGCGTCACCTGATTTAAAGTCCCCGTGACGACGCATATTATCAGCCAGAAATTGATCACCGACTTCCAGACGCTTCATCATATCTGTCGGCGACCTAAAAGTGCCAAGCGCTTTGGGCTCGATTATCGTATCATTGGCCAGCCAACGATATCTTGGCTTCCAACGGCCATTACGTTGCTTCTCGTACCCGATGACGCGATGAAACTGTTGTGGGCGCGGCAGGTTTATTTCGAGGGCAAAGCCCGGCGGCGCGTAACCAACCTCAACCGGGCGGCGATGGCTGCCATCAACGCCGGTCCATGTAATTTCCGGCATGACTGTTGGTTTTGTTTTAGGACGACCCACGATAACTTTTCCTCAATATGCCCCGTTTCTAGCAACTATTAAAAAAACGAAGCAAGAGAATTAATGCTTTCTAGCGCGGGCTCAGCATCCACATACGGCGGCCGATAACATAGGCAGCATCGGCAGCCGTTACGGTCTCCCCGGTATCCTTACGGAAAAACCCCGGCTGGCGGCGCGGGCTTAACCCGATTTCGACAGCATCCGGCGGTACGATTTTATCTTCGGCAGCCGTCAGCGGCACGGCTTCGCCATGCAGCGCCGCGTAGTGATGATGGACACCCTTGCCCGGTATCGATACCGCAGCAAGGCGCATGAGCTTGGCATACCCGTTCATACTGACATAAGTGCTGACATTATTCAGGGCAAAGGCCTGCGTGCGGCCCAAAAGCTTTCCCCACTTCGGCGTCTTTCGTTCGGTCTGTCCTACAGCGCGAACCGACAGGCATTCGTCTTCAAAGTAGTAATACACCGCAACGTGCTGTCCCTGCAGGCGCGCGCTCACAACACTCCACGGTTCGATGTCCATCTGGGTTGCCATCAACTTCTTTTCTTAAATCGCGTTGCGTAAATATTCCGCAAGTTTTACGCGCTGCGCGGACGTCAAGTCAAGGTCAGCCTCGCGCGTGTTCGGCAGGGTCGGCCATGCTGTATCGGCAAAAAATGACCCATCAAAAGCCCGCTTTTCCGCATAACGCGGCAGGATATGAAAGTGCGGGTTCGGGTCGGTCATCATCAGAGCCAAGTGGTTCATTTTATCCGGCTGGAAAGTTGCACGATACATCGCACCGACTTTTTGCCACGCCGCATGAAGGTCGGTGACATCTTCCGGCGACAGGTCGGTCACGGCAGTAACATCCGACTTGCTGATTAGAACTGTACTGCCCAATGTCGGTTGCAGCGGCCGTAGCGTTAAAACCCAGCGCGCAGTTTCAAAAATAAAGCTGTCGGGCGTCAGAAACTTTTGCAGCGTCGGGTTAGTAGCTGCCGGTATCACTGAAAACGCCCCTTGGGCAGGTATACATCAAGGTATGTCGGCAGCACCGCTTCAAGCGCTGTCGGCGCAACGCCGATATCTTCCAGCGTATGGCCGTTGCTGTTGACGACATTATCCCGCTGCAGCAGCACAACTTGGTCACGCGTCAGCATCTTGCCGGGCAGTTTTTCGAGGATGCGCCCCATCAGCAGCGCCAGACCCCACGGCACAGGCACCAGAAAACGGCGCCGGCGGATAAAGAACAGCAGCGTCTGCATGAGCTGGCGGAAGGTATAAATCGCCGGCCCGCCCAGTTCAAAAACCTTACCCCGTGCATCCGTACGTACGATGGCCTGTAACGCCGCAGCAGCCACATCGGCGACATAGACGGGCTGCATACGTGTGCGCCCGCCGCCAAGCAGCGGCAATACAGGTGATACCATCGCCATCTTTGCAAAGCGGTTGAAGAAACCGTCTTCAGGGCCGAACACGATCGACGGACGCAGGATGACTGCCTGCGGGAATATCGCGCGTACAACGCCTTCGCCGGCCGCCTTGCTGCGCGCATAGGCGCTGGGCGAGTTTGCATCTGCGCCGATGGCCGAGATATGGACAAGATGCTTGACGCCGGCGGCATTGGCGGCACGGGCGATGATGCCCGGCACTTCGCCCTGAATAATATTGAACGGCTGATGGCGACTGTCGGTCAGCACGCCGATACAGTTGACGACAACATCCGCGTTGGCGACCGCGTCACCAACCTGACCGACATCGTGCACATCGAGCAGGATCGGCGTGACAACACCGGGCGTGCCCAGCTGACGCAGCGGTTCGGCATGGGCCAGCACGCGGGTAGGCACGCGCACGCTGTAGCCCGCCTGCACCAGCCGGCTGACAATCTGACGGCCGATAAAGCCGCTACCCCCGAAAACTGTGGCGATTTTGTTCATGTTCCAGCGAATTCTGTTGACTTTCCCTCTGTCAGGTTTTAGCAAAAGCATCCGGTCGCGCCTAGTTCTCTAAATAGAGAACAAAAGCTCGTAAAACGAGTGCCCAAATGGCGGAATTGGTAGACGCGCTAGTTTCAGGTACTAGTGGGGCGACCCGTGGAGGTTCGAGTCCTCTTTTGGGCACCAGCTTTATATGCATTCATTAATGCGTATAAAGCTGGTTTCGTTTTTACAGGCGCGATGCTAGCCTTTGCACATGACAAGCACTCACGTTTTCAAGGGCGACCTGCCCGCAGATGTTAAAATCACCGGTTCGGTGGCGATTGATACCGAAACCACCGGCCTGAACCTGACGCGCGACCGCTTGTGTCTTGTGCAGATGGCCGATGCCAGCGGCAAGACGTACATCGTGCAGATCGCCAAGGGCCAGACCAGCGCACCGAATCTTGTGCGCGTGCTGACCGATAAATCCATCAAGAAGCTTTTCCATTATGGCCGTTTTGACATCGCCATCATGAAGGCGGCCTTCGATGCGCTGTGCGTGAACGTATACTGCACGAAAACCGCCAGTCGTCTGTGCCGCACCTTCACCGACCGCCATGGCCTGAAGGATTTGTGCAAGGACCTGTTGGGCATCAGCATCAGCAAGCAGGAACAGACATCCGACTGGGGGGCCGACACACTGACCGGCGAGCAGCTGGCCTATGCCGCTTCCGACGTCATTCATTTGCACGCATTAAAAGCCAAGCTGGACGAGATGCTGGCGCGCGAAAACCGCACGGAACTGGCGCAGAAGTGCTTTGATTTCCTGCCGGTACGCGCCGAGCTGGATCTGGCCGGCTGGCCTGATTTCGATATTTTCGCGCACTAACGCGCTGTTTTTGCTACTTTTAAAGAGTAATCACTTGCGCCAGAAACGCCTAAAATAGGCCGCAGAAGCGTGGTATTATGCCACCCTGCCGTAGAGACAAGAGTTAGGGATTTTAAATGACAGTTCTGGCAAAAAAGAACGCGGCCGCAGACATGGTGGCCGCCGGTATACGCACTATTGAGATTGAAACCGACGCCATGCGTGCGCTGGCCGACGGCCTGCGCAGTGCGATGGCTGACCCCTTTGCTAAAGCCGTTGAAACCGTTCTGGCTGCAACCGGCCGCACAATTGTTTCCGGCATGGGGAAAAGCGGCCACATCGCGCGCAAGATCGCCGCAACGATGGCCAGCACCGGCACGCCTGCGCACTTCGTGCATCCGGGTGAAGCGTCGCACGGCGACCTTGGCATGATCGTGCCGGGCGACGTTGTGATTTTGATCTCAAGCGGCGGCGAGTCGCCCGAGCTGGCCGACCTGATCCGCCATACCAAGCGTTTTGCCATTCCGCTGATCGCCATTACCAGTAAGCCACAATCAACGCTGGGCAAGGCCGGCGATATCGTGCTGACGCTGCCGGCCATGCCGGAAGCCTGTCCGATGGGCATGGCGCCAACAACATCGACCACGCTGACACTGGCGCTGGGTGACGCCCTGTCGGTCGCGCTGATGGAGACACGCGGCTTCACTAAAGATGATTTCGGCGTACGCCACCCGGGCGGCAAGCTGGGCAAGATGCTGCTGCGTGTCAGCGACCTGATGCACACAGGCGAAGCCGTGCCAACCATTCACGACGGCGCGACAATGGCCGAAGCCATCATGATGATCAGCAAAAAGCGCATGGGCTGTGTCGGCGTTGTCAACGACGGCGGCATCCTGCTCGGCATGATCACCGACGGCGACTTACGCCGCCATATGGACAGCCATATCATGGACAAGACCGTGAACGACGTGATGACGAAAACGCCAAAGACCATGACTGCCGACAAGCTGGCCGTCGAGGCCGTGGCGCTGATGCAGGACAGAAGCATCACGCAGCTGTTTGTTCTGGATGAAGCAGGCAGACCGGTAGGCCTGATTCACATTCACGACTGTTTGAAAGCTGGCCTGGTTTAAGTCCGGCCGTATTGAAAGAGAAAGCATGATCGCATTCACAGCGCTGAAAGCCCGTAAAGCCGAACAGCCCGCGCAGGTCGTTGACCTCGCGACGTGGTGGAACGCGCCAACGCGCAAGGTCATGCGCGTGACAAGCAAGCCGCGCGAATGGTTGCGCACCGTAAAATTTGCGCTGCCGGCCGCTGGCGTAGTGTTGCTGATTGCCGCTTTCATATGGCCATCAATGCTGCCCTCGCTGCCCAGCATGGGTATAAAACTTGGCGAGTTAGCCAAGGAAGTCGGCATGGAAGCTGCGATGTTTGACCTGAACTACCAGGGCGTGAACAAACAGGGTCAGCCATTTGCAGTTACCGCTGCCAAGGCCGTGCGTGATATCGGCGCCGAAAACCCGACCGTGACACTGACCGAACCGCAGGCCGACTTCACCACGAAAGAAGGCGCGTTTCTGGCGATGACAGCGGATCAGGGCATATATCGCGAAAAACAGAACGCGCTGAACCTGCAGGGCAATGTTGAAATCTTCCACGATAACGGCAGCACCTTCTCATCGCCGCAGCTGGCGGTTGATTTCACACAGAACCGCGCTTGGACCGACACGCCGGTAAACGTACACGGCCCGTTCGGCACCATTGATGCCGAGCAGGGCATGATCGTGGAAGAAGGCGGCAAAAAGGTCATTTTTAAAGGCCCGACCAAGGCGCGCCTGACCGGTGAAGACCCGAAACAGCAGCCATAATCAGGCGTTTCCCCGCCGCTTTTTTTGGGCTAAAACATGCGGATGCATTTTTTCGTTCTCATAATGCTGTTTCTGGCGACGCCCGTCTTTGCCGAAGATGACCCTTTAGGTGACTTCACCAGCGTGCCAGCCCCGGTTGCCGAAGAGGCTGTTCCGGCGGCTGACCCAGCACCAAAGCGGACACCAGAATCCGCTTCGGCAGTCAAGCCCGCGAAAACCACTAAAAGCAAATCGCCGTTTGGCGCAGGCGGCGACAGTAAACAACCGATCGACATCTCGGCCGACAATAGTCTTGAGTGGGATCAGAATGCACGCACCTATACGGCGCGCGGAAACGCGATTGCGAAACGTGGCGACTTCACCATTTACGGTGACACGCTGGTGGCTGAAGAACGTGATCGCACCGATAGCAAGGGCACCGAGATCTGGAAAATGAGTGCTGAGGGCAATGTACGCCTGACCAACGGCCAAGACGGTAAGACCTCTGAAGCGTTCGGCGACCGGGGTGTTTACGACATCGATCGGCAGGTTGCCGTACTGACGGGCGATGACCTGAAACTGGTAACGGGCAACGACACCATCACTGCGACAGAACGTTTTGAATACTGGAGCGCCGAGAAGCTGGCTGTTGCCGTCGGGAACGCCGAAGTCGTGCGCAGCGACCCGGCCAAGGGCAAGAATGGCGAACGCCGCATAAAAGCCGACAAGATGACGGCGTTGTTCAAGGAAGATGCCCAAGGCGAGCTGCAGGCCGAACGCATGGAAGCCGAGGGCAATGTCATTATCATCACCGCTACCGACGTCGCCAAGGGCGACAAGGGTATTTACGACATGAGTAGGAACAAGGCGCTGTTATCGGGCAATGTGCACCTGACACGTGGCAAAAGCCAGTTGGCGGGTGACAAGGCCGAGGTTGACTTCAATACCGGCATCAGCAAATTACTGGATACAAATACAGGTGATGGCAAGCGCGTGCGCGGCCTGCTGTACCCGAAAGAGAAAAAGTGATGACGTTGGAATCCGTTCCGAATACCAGCGGCCTTGCCGCGGAGAATCTGGCCAAAGCCTATGCCGGCCGCGTGGTGGTGCGTGATGTATCGCTGACATTGCAGCGCGGCGAGGCCGTGGGCCTGCTGGGTCCGAACGGCGCTGGCAAAACAACAACGTTCTATATGCTGATGGGCCTTGTTCCCACCGAACACGGCAAGATTATGCTGGATGGCCGCGATATCACACACCGGCCGATGTACCAGCGCGCGCGTCTTGGTCTTGGTTACCTGCCCCAGGAAGCCAGCATTTTTCGCGGCCTGACGGTCGAGCAGAACATCATGGCCGTGCTGGAAATCAACGAGCCCGACGCAGCGCTGCGTCAAGCTGCGTGCGACGCCCTGCTGGAAGAATTTTCCCTGACGCACATCCGCCGCTCGCCGGCGCCGGCACTGTCGGGTGGTGAGCGCCGCCGTGTTGAAATCGCGCGCGCACTGGCCGCACGCCCCAGCTTTATTTTGCTGGATGAACCGTTTGCCGGCATCGACCCGATTGCGGTAGGGGAAATTCGCCAGCTGGTGATGCACCTGAAGGATCGCGGTATCGGCGTGCTGATCACCGACCACAATGCGCGCGAAACACTGGATATTGTTGACCGCGCCTACATCATCCACGATGGCGCGGTGCTGCTGAGCGGCACCCCGCGCGAAATTGCCAGCAACGCCGAAGCCCGCCGCCTGTACCTTGGCGAGCGTTTCAGGCTGTAAGAATGCCCCGCACACTCTGGGAAATTCTTGAAACCGACACCGCGCTGGACACGCCGCACTTTAAGGTAACGCGCGAGCGTGTGCGCCTGCCAAGCGGCAAGATCGACGACGTTTATCTACAGAAGGCAGCGCACTGGGTGGCCGTACTGGCCTTAACGGCTGACGGGCACATTCTGACGCTGAACGAATACCGCCACGGCACGCGCACATATATGCGGCATATACCGGCCGGGCATATCGATGAAGGCGAAGACCCGTTGCAGGCCGCGCAGCGCGAGTTGATGGAAGAAGCTGGACATGAAGCGGATAACTGGGAACATGTTGGCGACTTTCATGCCAATGCGTCGCGCACAGCGACCACCGCAACCTTGTTCGTGGCACGCAATGCACGGCCCGCAGGACAGCAGCGCCTGACAGATTTCGAGGCCATCGAGGTTGTTCCGATGACGCCTGCCATATTGTTGCAGCATCTGGCCAGCAGTGAAGGTAACGACCTGCCCCATACAGCGCTTATGTACATCGGCCTGCATAAACTTGGCCTTATTAAGTAAGCATTCCCGGCGTTTACCTTAACGCAACTTTCGCCCTATACTTATAAACAGGATGGCAAATCTATCGCAAAAACTTGATATCCGTCTGGGCCAGAACCTGGTGATGACGCCGCAGCTGCAGCAGGCGATCAAGATGCTGCAGATGACCAACCAGGAGCTATCCGAGTTTGTGCTGGGCGAGATCGAGCAGAACCCGCTGCTGGAGCGCATGGATTCAGAGACGGGGCTGGCCGAGGGCGAAAGCCCCGTAGATGCGCCGCTGGACAATACCGAACGGCACAGCGACGGCGAAACACCCGCAGGCGACAACGACGGGCGCAGCCTCGACGCCGATTACGATTCAACCGGCAGCGGTGAGATGGCCGACGACGGCCGCAGCGATTACATCGCCGAGGGTACGGACTTTTCACGAGGCGGCAGTGACGATATCGAAGGTAACTGGATCGAGCAGACCGTCAGCGAGCACACGACCCTGCGCGACCATATCCTTGAGCAGATCCAGCTGGATATCACCGAGCCGCAGCAGCGGCTGATCGCCCTGATCCTGATGGATCACCTTGACGAAGCCGGTTACTGCAAGGCCGATGTTAATACCATCGCCGCCAACCTTGGCGTGCCGGTCGAACGCGTGCAGGAAGTGCTGGACGACCTACAGCGCCTTGACCCGCCGGGCATCTTCGCCCGAGATCTTTCCGAATGCCTGCACAACCAGCTGCGCGGCCGCGGTGAGCTGACCCCCGCTTTCAAGGTATTGCTGCAAAACCTGCAGTTGTTGGGCGAAAAGGCATACGGCCAGCTGGAAAAACTGTGCGGCGTGAACCGCGACGAACTGGGCCACATGCTGCAAAGCATCAAGACACTGAACCCGAAACCGGCAACAGGCTTTGAAGGCGGCACTGCAGCCTATGCGCCGACGATCATCCCCGATGTATCAGTCAAGCGTTCGGCCAAAGGTGAATGGCTGGTCGAACTGAACCAGGATACGCTGCCCAAAGTACTGATCAACGAGCGTTATTACGCGCATGTGAAGGAAGGCACCGCCAACAAGAAGGAACTGGATTACCTGGCCGACCGTTACCAGTCGGCGCAGTGGCTGGTAAAAGCGCTGCACCAGCGTGCCACCACGATTTTAAAAGTGGCAACCGAGATCGTGAAGCAGCAAGAGAATTTCTTTTCGTTCGGCCTCGACTTCCTGAAACCGTTGACGCTGAAGGATGTCGCCGGCGGTATTGCCATGCACGAAAGCACCGTTAGCCGCGTGACGACGGCGAAGTATATGGCCACACCCAAAGGCGTATTCGAACTGAAATACTTTTTTTCGACCGCACTGGCCGGCACCGAAGGCAGCGGTATGACGCATGCAGCGACAGCGGTGAAAAACCGCATCAAGATGCTGATCGATGCCGAAGATCCGAAAAAGATTTTATCTGACGACCAACTGGTAACGCTGCTGAAGGCTGAAGGCATCGACATCGCCCGCCGCACCGTCGCCAAATACCGTGAGGCGATGGGCATCGGCAGCTCGACCGAGCGCAGGCGTATGAAAGCCTAGGGCTGTTTTTAAACCAAAATGACCGCACAGGTGTTTGGCACGCCTTTTGCTTTTTAGTGCGCAGAACCTGCTTTTACGGGGAAGTTTTGTCATGGGCAGCGGCCTGTTCGGTACCGTCAATATCAACATCGGGGGGATGAACGCCCAGTCGCGCGCGATTGGCCATGTGTCGGACAACCTGGCGAATTCGCGCACCACTGGGTTCAAGCGCGTCGATACGCACTTCCGCGAAATGGTCAGCGACGACCAGGTCGCCAACCCGATGGGCAACAACGGCAAGGCCGGCGGCGCCAACGCGACGCCGGTTTACCGCAATGCGCTGCAGGGTACGCTGCTGCAAAGCCAGGCATCCACCGACATGTCCATTTCCGGCCGCGGCTTCTTTACCGTGCAGCGCGGAACAATCGACAGCACCGGTGTGCTGACACTGACGGGCAGCCAGCTTTATACACGGCGCGGCGACTTCACGCTAAGCCAGGGCACAGCCACGGCCGGCGGTTTTATGGTGAACGGCAGCGGTTATTACCTGATGGGATATCCCATCAGCTCCAGCACCGGCCTGCCCGATACGTCGGCCGCCGTGCCGATCGAGGTTGTGCCGCTGACCACCAGCGCCGTCGCCACCACGACCATCGATTACGCCGCCAACCTGCCGGCGGGCACAGATATCGGCGATACACTGCCGACCAGCACGATAACGATTTACGACAGCACCGGCGCCGCACATGAGATCGAGCTGACATGGACGAAGGAAGCTGGCGTTAACGAGTGGTCGCTGGCGATTGAATCAGCCGACGCCACATCACCACTGGACCGCACGCTGATTTTTGATTTCAGTGGACCGCCGGCCGGCACCATCGCCACCATCACCGCCGGTACGGGCACCGGCCCCGCACTGACACCCGTTGCACCGGTTGCACCTGATAACACACTGTCGGCCACCACCACGCTGGGCTTTACCGGCGCCGCCGCGCAGACACTGACTTTCAATTTCGGCACACTGGGGCAGGCCATCGGCGTGACGCAATATGCCGACACCAGCTTTCAGGTGACATCGGTTGAACAGAACGGCATCCCGCTGGGCGCCTTCCGCAGCCTTGATATCGATGACAGTGGCTATGTTGTTCTGAATTACAGCAACGGCCTGTCGCGCCGTGCCTATCAGGTTCCACTGGCCCTTTTCAATGCCCCGCAGTTGTTACAGCGCGAGATCGGCAGCGCCTTCAGCGCGACGTTGGAAGCTGGCGACGCAACCCTGACCGCTGCCGGCACCGATGGCGCTGGCGTTATCCTTGGTAATACGCTGGAAGCTTCGAATGTCGATATCGCCAGCGAGTTCACCAAGATGGTCGAAGCCCAGCGTATTTATTCGGCCAACGCCCGCGCCCTGACGGCCAGCAATGCCATGCTGGAAGGCTTATCGACGCTGTCTGGCTAGGCAGCTCTGGATTGCGAATCGACGCACGTTTTATCCACAACCGTCTTTAAAAGCAGGCTTTATAAGGCTACAAAAACTATTCGATTGCTTTCACTTTTTCTGTTGCCTACAACCCGATCAGATAATTTTTTATTTGGGGTGGCATAACGGTGGCGACAGGCAAACAGAAGAACGTTGCAAAAGAGTTAGGCGTGACGCCCAGCGGCGCCGGCCCCAACTGGCCCCCCTATGATGAAACACCCATTGTTGTTCCAATCAAGCGCATTCGCCGCCGCGCCGAAGTTTTCCAGTTCAAGGGCAATGCCAATAAAGATGGCCAGAACGGTCACATGGACAATGTTCAACACTTTGAAACAGCCTTTTCAGGCACGACCGTCTTTTGGCTGCCAAAGAAAGAAGAGCGCAAGGCTTTAGAGCGGCGCATTTACGATGTGCCCGACAGCCACCAGCGATCGTATCTTAGTGAAAGGCTGAAGCTATCACGGCAAGGCCAGCCTATTCACCTTATTGGCTGGCAACTTAAGGAAAGCGACGGCTGGACCGAGGCAAAAGCGCGTTTGTTCGCCGCCTATAAGAATATTGCCGAAGGCGGTGAAACAACGACAGCGGTTGATGTGGCACGCCTGCTGCGCCAGATTGGAGACCCGGCTGAGCTGGCCTTCTGGACAGGTTTCCTGCCCGAGTACCTACCTATCAAGAATGAATGCCTGTCACACGGCATCGCCCTTATAAAGCTGGGTGAAGAGGCGTTTGACCTGATCCGGTCGGGCACGGCCAAAGTGGAATGGGGTGTTTATATCGCCCAGAAATACCAGAGCACGCCCGACAGCGATAATGACCGTCTGCAAGCCGACCTGCTGAGCGTTCTGATCCAGACCAAGCCGCGTTCTGCCGACGCCATGGTTGAGATTATCGAGGATACCGTCATCGCCGGGTTCTTTGAGGAAAAAGAGCCTGACCTGTTCGGGGAAGTGGCTGATAGCAACCTGCGCGCCTATAACCGGGCACTGACGGTGCAGCGGGCGCACCTGTTCCGCAATGTGGTATCGACGCTGCGGCAGGAACAGAAGGTTGCAGCCGGGATGATGAAAAAGCGGATCGCCATGCGCCTACAACCCCAGGCATCACCGCAGGAGTGTCGCCGCATGGCCGACGAAGCGGCAATGATGGAAACCCTGCTGCGCAAGAGCGCTCGCCACGCCGGCCACGCGATTTGCGACACCTTGAGCGCTCAGGCCCGCCGTGTGAAACAAAATGATGTCAGTCTGCAGGCGGCGTCGGAATCGGTGATTGCCGTGCTGCGGGATGAGCTGGCCAAGTACCAGCAAAACCCCGCCAACGACCCGGAAGACCTTCTTTTGCGTCAGGGGCCATCCCAAGACCCCATCCAAAAGCCATTGGCATATCACTAACTTATTGATTTTATTATCAAAGTATTGTGACCCATTGCGCCCTTATGAAAATCGGGTGTATCCTTTCCGGCACTGGTACAACTGCTACGGAGATGCTGTGAAACAAATTGCTACGCTGCACAATAATTGAGCACCTGGCGACCCCACAGCACATAACCCCTTCAGATCAACCCGGAACCCCTTCTTACCCATGACCATGCAGATTTCTGTTAAAGGCAAGCAGCTCGATGTCGGTGAAAACCTGCGCGCGCATGTCGAAGCCACACTGCAGGACTTGGTGGGCAAGTACTTCCAAAGCGCGCTGGAAGCCCATGTCACGCTGGCCAAGGATGCTCACCTGTATCGCGCCGAAGTCACCGTGCACCCAACCCGCGGCACCATAGTACAGGCCAGCGCCAACGCCAACGAACCCTATCCCGCCTTCGACGAAGCCGCCCGCACGATGGGCAAGCGCCTGCAGCGTTACCGCAGCCGCCTGCAGGATCGCCACGGCCCCAGCCACGAAGCCGTGGCTGCTGACCTGTCCGCCCGCAGCGCTGTGCTGGACACCACACCAAATGAAGCGGCCCAGACGCATGAATCCATGGTGGTCGCCGAACTGACAACACCGATCCATTTCCTGACGGTTTCAGAAGCCGTCATGAAGCTTGAACTTGAGGACCTGCCGGCCCTTCTGTTCACCAACAAGGCCCATGGCGGGCTGAACATGGTTTACCGCCGCAACGACGGCAATGTGGGCTGGGTCGACCCCGCGCCCGTTACCAAAAGCAAGTAGTCACTGAGGGAGAGGGATAAAATGTCTCAATTAGCTGCTGATGTATTCGCCGATGCCCAGATCACCCTTGATCTGCCGGCCACCAGCAAGAAGGAAGCGCTGCTGAGCCTGTGCCAGCTGGCCGCCCTTGAAACCAACGTCCATGAAAGAAAGTTGTATGAAGCGATTGCCGAGCGCGAAGCGCTGGCCGCAACCGGTTTGGGGCAAGGCCTGGCCATTCCGCACGCCAAGGTTGAAGGCGTTGACCGCGTGTTCGGTGTGCTGGCCCGTCTGGCCCAGCCGGTTGAATACGATGCCATCGATGGCAAGCCGGTGGATGTGATTTTCATGCTGATTGCACCGGCCGATGCCGGTTCAGACCACCTGCGCGCCCTGGCTGCTGCCAGCCGCTTCCTGCGTGACCCGGTAATCAGCCGTCTGTGCCGCATGGCCAAGACCACCGGTGGTCTGCAGCGCGCGCTGACCCCCGGCGAGATCGACAAATACGCTCGGGCTGCTGAATAACATTTCAGTGCTTTGAAAGATTATTTCAAAACCCCACCTCGGTGGGGTTTTTTCTTGCCCGTCTGAATTCTTTCATGAGAGCATTTTCCTAACAACAACAAGAAATCTTGCAGCATCAGTACACAGGGGATTTCTTTATGAGCATGCGTCCAAAGCCACGCAGCGGCAATTTCAATATATGGTCCAGTACAGACCGGGATAGTCCTGACACAACCATATTTATGGCTCGCAATAATGGCGAACAAAGCGCGCGTGAAATACGGGGCAGCCTAGTTGAAGATCTTGCCCAGCCATTCCGCACGCCGCCAGCGAATATGCAGCGCGTTGCCACCGTTCAGGTCATTGAAGATTCGCAGCGGATTGACAGTCGACCCGCTGCTGTTGTGCCATCGCACAAGCCAACGCCCATCAACACCGACCAGCGTTTTCCGCAGCAGGCTGGCGAAGGTGAGGAATTTGTACTTTACCGCGTCAGGGTGGAAAGAGACGGCGAGGGCAATGCCATCCCAAATCCGGGCGGGCCGAAAAATACCATTCTTGTTTCGATCCAGACGGGGTATGGCACGACAAAGCCCAATATTGAATGCGCCGAGTTCCGCAAAATAAATTCGGCTGATGTCGAAGCCACCAACCAGCAGATGGCTGGGCTAGGCCTTGAACCCGTCAGGGTGATTGGCCGGATCCGTTCCATTACCAGCAAAAAGGACCTGAAGCCTAAGGGTTGACCTGTTTTGCTGCCATCCCATAAAAAAAAACGGCGACCCCGTGAAGGTCGCCGTTTTAATGAGGCCCAACGTTTTGCAACGCCTTGCCCCTCCCCAAAACTGATTTTCTTGTTCTTTTTGCCTCTACTTACTGCATTTCGTGATTAGTGGACCGACTTCGCGTCAAGGTCGTGCTGACGCACGGCCACCAGCGCAACGTCGCGCGCCGGATAGGTTGTGAGCGGCGTGCCGTCGGCAGCATGGATGGCCCACACCGTTACCCCTTCGACTTCCGTCTTCTTCACATACGCCACATCGTTCAGCCCCAGATTTGATAAATCCGAGACGATGGCCATTTGTGATCCCTGGATCAGCTTATTCATTTTCATCCACCTGTGATTCTTCGAACGTGATGGACACATAAGAATATGAATTCGCATCGAGCAGGAGCCGTAAGTATTCCTTACGCCACTAGATATAGTGGTTTACCGGCCAGATTTAGGCATTTTTACACTACCTATGGGATGTGTGACGGAAACGTCGCAACTCGTAAATGAAGGGTAAAGTTACGCCTTGGAAATCATGCCGCTTTTATGAAGGCATCGATTTCGGCACCCGACGGCATCGATGACGCAGCGCCTTCACGCTGCACACTTATCGCAGCGGCGGCGTTTGCGCGCACAAGCGCATCGTGCAGAAAAAGCTTTTGTGCCAACGACGCCGCCAGCACGCCGCAAAAACAATCGCCAGCGCCCGTGCTGTCGATTGCTTTTACCGGATGACCTTTAATGACAATCACGTCATCGCCGTCAACACAGACAAGGCCACGCGCACCCAGCGTGACAATAATCTTTTGTGCAGGCGATACACGCAGTTTTATAGCTTGCTGTTTCACCCCTTCATTGTCACTTGCGGCCTTATCGCCGACGTAATCAGCCAGCTCTTCTTCGTTCAGGATGATGATATCGCAAAGCGCCTTCATCGCATCGCTTAGCTCAAGCGCGGGGGCCGTATTTAGCAGCACGGTCGCACCGGCCGCCTTGGCAGCCTGGAAGGCTTTCATCACCACGGCCTGCGCTATTTCAAACTGCGCAAGGAGAACGTCTCCTGCTGCAAACGGCACGACAGGAAAATCGAAGGCCGTATTCGCACCGGGGCATACGGTAATGATGTTCTTGCCGTCAGCGACTGTGATAAGCGCAACGCCCGTATGTTCACTTACTTCCTGTATGTAGTCTGAACGCACGTCGGCCTGCTGCAGGGAATCACGCATATAACGCGCGGCATCATCCTGCCCTGTTGCCCCTATAAGATAGGTGGTAGTCCCTGCTTTCGCGGCCGCGACAGCTTGGTTTGAACCCTTGCCACCGGGAAAGATTTTAAAAATACCGTTCATCACGGTTTGTCCGGGCCGTGGCAGGGCGGGTGCCATCGCCACCAGGTCCTGATTGATGCTGCCGACGACGTAGACGTTAGACATGGATGCTCCTTATTGCCGTGTCGCCCTTCGTCGCCAACGCTTCACGTTGTCTCCTAGGCGCTCCAGTTTCAAATATATTTGAAACTGGAGCGGGTGACGGGAATCGAACCCGCACAGCTAGCTTGGAAGGCTAGAACTCTACCGTTGAGCTACACCCGCGCCAGCCAGACTGTAGCGATAAATGCGGCAGGATAAAACCATCAATTTTTGAGTGTCGAGGTCAGCGGCGCGAACATTGCTGCATACAGGCGCTTGCGTGTTTCGCGATTTTCTTCCGACTTCTGGCAGGCCGGACAGGCCGCATCAAACTTGTCATTTTCAAAGTGTTCGCAGACAACCGGCGGGTAGGCGGCGAAAATCTGGTTAAAAGGATCGATGACGTTTTCAATAATCGCTTCCTTACAGTCGTCAACAAGCGCTTGGCCAAGTTCCTTCATGGCCTCGCTTGGTCCCGGTCGGGTTATTTTTCTGCGGCGGCCGGCCATATGTCCTCTTAAAATGTCGCACGCGATTCATACAGGTCGGGCAGGTCATTTTCAAACAGAATAACGTCATTTTTAGTTGCGTTTTCTATTAACGCACGGGCTTCGGCCAGCGTCGCGACCTCATCAACGCGCGTGCCGCCGATGCGCACGCCTTCCAAGAAGGTTGGAATGCGCTCGGATGCCACGATAATCACGCGATCAGCTTTTTGCGCAGCCAGCAGACCAAGGCGCTTGTGTTCGCTATCGTGTAGGTCGCCCATTTCGACCATGCCCGGCGTAATGACGATGCGCTCGCCATTCTGGTGCCTGCCCAGCAGGTCCAGAACATCCAACGCGGCTTCGAACCCGGCGGCATTCGAATTATACGCGTCATCAACCATCGTATACGGCAGGCCGTCACGCTTCACTTCAAGCCGGTGTTTTATTTGCGGCGTTGTTACCAGCGCCATCTGGATGGATGACAACGGCACGCCGCATTCCAGCGCCAAAACAACAGCCACAGCACAGTTGGCGGCGTGCTGGGTGCCGAAGAGTGGTGTCTGGAAATCAGCCATCAGGCCATCGGGCATTTGCAGGCGGAACGCAAGCCCGCTGGCCGTTTGCTGCACGGTGTTCAGGTAATACGCGCCGGGCTGCGGCGTGCCAGTGATCAGGCGCGTACGCGCCGGGTCGCGCACATAGTGCTGAATATAAGGTTCGGCCACCTGCGTGGCGTTGATGATGGTGACGCCGCCGTTCTTCCATGCCGCGTCGGCAATCGCAAACTTGGCCTTTGCTACCTGATCGATAGTTTTATAGCGTTCGTAATGCGCGGCACCCACAGCCGTGATGGCCGACAGAACCGGCGGCGTGAAATCACATAACCGCTCGATCGAACCCGGGCCGTAAGCACCCATTTCAACGATGAAGAATTTATGCTCGGGCTTCAGCTGCTCGCGGATGATGCGCGTGATGCCCATCAGCGTATTGACGCTGCCCGGCGTGGCCAACGTGGGCGCAACACTGCCAAGGATATGGTTCAGGATATGCTTGGTAGATGTCTTGCCGAAGCTGCCGGTGATGCCGATGATCTTCGGGTTCAGTTTTTTCAGCTTCGCTTCGGCATCACGGCGGAAAGCGCGCTGGACTGTGCTTTCATAAGGTGCCAGCAGCATATTACCGATCATCAGTGTAAACGGCAGCAACTGGATGATCACGGCATAGGCGCCCATCTGCAGCATACGGTCGGGAATGGCCGCGGCGACCGCCAGCAGCACCAACGTAATCACAAAAGCCAGAATGAAGATGCGCCGGGCACGCGCTGTCCATGCCAGCGGCTTTTTGCCATAGCGGGCCGGGTTGCCTTCATGAACAGCGATCGCCACCAGCACGAGCGGCATAAGGAACATGTGGTAAAGCCCGCCGATGATGGCGTAATCCCAGTTGCGGGTAACAGGCGCCAGTACATACAGCAGCAACGCTGGCAACAGCGCCGCCGTCGCGCGGGAATCCATAGCCTGATGTGACCACCACCAGCGCAGCAGCCGCAGGCTGTCGTATTCATCCTGCTGGTAAAAATGCAGGTAACGCGGAAGACGACGGAAGCAGAACACCGCCAGCGCCAAGGCGGCAACGGGGATAAGGATGTCGGCAATGGCGTCGATCATGACAGCACCTTTTGTATGAATGTCTTGGCCTGCGTGGCCACAACAGAACTTGTCAGTACGGAATAGTGGTCTTCGCGCGGCAGGATGACCAGCTCACTGTGCGGCAATAGCGCATGATAGCGCTGCGCCATCGACGGTGGTGTTTCGGTATCGTTTTCACCATAAATAAGAATAACGGGCACATTCACCTGCGGTGTCAGCGGTGCGACATCGTCTGCCACGATGCGTACGAACACATCGCGCAGGCTGCCGGCGCTGCGATAATCGGCGCTGCCAAAGCGGCTGGCCCACTTTGCCTTCAGGCCAAGGCCGAACAACCGGTCGATAAAACCGGCGATTTTAGTAACGCGGGTAATGGCCCAGACTTTTAGCTGACGGCCCAGCGGGCGGACGGGGCGCAGACCGTGACCGCCAATTACGACGACACCGCGCAGCCACGGGACATGTCGTGCCGCCAGATGCATGGCAAGACGCGCACCAAAGGAATGGCAGACGATAACCGTGGGCACATTCGGCTGCGTGGCCATAAAAGCCGCCACCAGATCAACGTAATCGGGCAGGCCCCACGTCGCCGGCGGTTCCGGCGCGACGCCGTTGCCGGGCGTATCCAGCGCGATGATACTGTGCGCAGCCTGCAGCGTGCTAATGACCGGCAACAGGCTGGATGCGGGTTGCTTCCAGCCGTGCAGCAGCAGCAGGCGTAGCGGCGCGGCGGCGCTGCCCGCACGTGTCACCTGCAAGGTCCCCCCCTGATGTGTAAAGGTCTCGGCCATGGCCGTATTATCGATGGTTATGGCTGTTTGCCAATCCGGCGCTGCATGAAAAGTTTGCATTAGCCATCACAAAAAAGGATTGGGCGACAGCGGCAAAGCGGTCTTATATAAAGCCATGAAATTTAGTCATCTTTTACTGACCGCACTGATCGCCGCAGCCGTGGCGTATGGCGCGCACCACATGCTGCCCTCTGCCGCCGCTGATAGCCGCGAAAGCACTTACGAGCGCGTGATGCGCACCCGGGAGCTGCGCTGCGCTTACGTGATTTACCCACCGTTATTCGCCAAGGATGTGAACACCGGACAGTTTTCGGGCGTGATGTATGACATGGTCGAAGCGCTGGGCAAGCAAATGGGCATCAAAATCATCTGGGCCGAGGAAGTAGGTACCGATAACGCATTCGCCGGTATCGCCACTGGCCGTTATGATGCAATTTGCCCGGGCTTCTGGATCAACCCCGAACGTGCTGCGGTAGCCAACTTTGCCAAGCCTTTCTATTACCAGGGCGTGTTCGCATTCGGCCGCGCGGATGAAACACGTTTTGCCGCCGGGCCGCAGGCGATGAACAGACCGGATATCCGTTTTGTCATTCTGGAAGGCGAGATGTCGCAAATCATCGCCCGCGAAGATTACCCGAAGGCGCAGGCCATCCTGCTGCCCGGGCTGTCGGGCGCGCCGTCACGCCTGATTGATGTGGTGTCAGGTAAAGGCGACGTAGCGCTGCACGAGATGTCGGTATTCGAACAATATAATGCCGCCAACCCCGGCAAGGCCAAGCCGCTGTTCAAAGACGCGCTGCGCATCAGCGGCGCAGCGATCGCCTTTCCCAAGGACGATTTCGACCTTATTCACATGATCAACACGAACATCGATGTGATGGTGAATACCGGCATCGTTGACCGCATTCTTGACAAGTATGACCCCGAAGGCCGCGAGTACCTGCGCCTTGCAACACCTTATAAGCTGCCGGAGTAAGCCATGGCGCAGATGAACATTGCCGTTATCTTCGGCGGCCCGACAACCGAGCACGATGTAACGATCGTCACCGCACATGAGGTCATCAAGGCACTGGACCCGACGCGCTTTACGGCACTGCCGGTGTACTGGGCACCGGACGGGAACTTTTACACCGGCGCGGCGCTGATGGAACGCACATCGTTTCCGTTTTCGCCCGACCTGCAGCGCAAACTGACGCCGCTGACATTCACCGCGTTCGACCGCGACGCATCGGGCCGTGCGCTGGTCACCATTGGTGGCGGCGGTTTTTTCAAAAAACCCGAGCGTTACGCGATTGATGCGGTTATTCCGGTGGCACACGGCACCACAGTAGAAGATGGAAACCTGCAGGGATTCCTGACGGTGCTGGGCATCCCCTTCACCGGCCCCGGCACGTTTGCCGCCGCGCTGTTCATGAATAAGATGGCCACCAAGAAGCTGCTGGCTGCGCACGGCGTGCCGGTATTGCCCGCCATTACCGTTGATCGCCCGCGCGAAGGCTTTGCCGATTTCAGTAAGCTTGCGGCTGACCTGAAATTGCCCAGCGATTATCCCGTGATTGTAAAGCCGAACTTCCTTGGCAGCTCGGTTGCCGTGACGCGCGCCGATAATGCCGCGCAGCTGGCCGCCGGCATCGCCAATGTTTTTAAATTCGACACCACGGCGATTATCGAACCGTGCGTTGACCCGCTGGTTGAATATAATGTGTCGGTCACGCGTGCGTTTGGCGATATCCAGCTGTCGGCCGTTGAAAAGCCCGAACGCAAGGGCAATGTGCTGGACTTCGCTACCAAGTACATCGGCGACGGCACCAAGGGCGGTGCCAAAAAGCTGCGGGCCGGGATGCGCTTTGCCGGCCGCGAACTGGATCCGTCCAGCCTGACCGCCGCCCAGCGCAAAATGATCGAGGACAGCGCCCGCGCGGTGATGGCAGCCAGCGGCACCAAAGGCGCGCCGCGCATCGACTTCATCAGCAACGGGGATACCGGCGAGATCTGGCTGAACGAAGTCAATGCGGTGCCCGGCGATTTCGCTAGCTTCCTGTGGGAATGCGGCCCGGCGGCCAAGACCTTTACCGAACTGCTGACAGCGCTGGTTAACGAGGCCATGGCTGCCCGGCAGCAGGAATCCCGCCTTTCAGACCCCGCGCAGGCCGGTGCTGTGATATTTAAGCGTTAAATCAGGCTGATAGGCGGCGAAAGCATTGTTATCGATTGACTTTTCAAGCCCCTGACCGGTACAACACCCCCCTGTTAAGAAGAATACTTTTCGTCTTATGGTTTGCGGGTGTAGCTCAGCTGGTTAGAGCGCCTGCCTGTCACGCAGGAGGCCGCGGGTTCAAGTCCCGTCACTCGCGCCATGAGCCGACCGATATACATAGTTATAGAACATAACAGCTTTTTAAGACGTTCGGATTTAAAGACAACCTCATGCAAGCCACTGCAACCTTAGATGCCCCTTTCTTCGATGCGCCGACTGCGCCCGCGCGCAGCAACGACCCATACGACTCGCTGAAGCTTATGGACAAGATTGCCGTCAATATCCGCGTGCTGGGGATGGCCGCCGGTATTATGACGCGGCGCGCGCAGGCCTGGGTTGATATGCACAAGATAAATGCACATCACAGCATCCTTGATGTTGCAGAAGCCGAAGGCCCGCTGACAGCGCGCAAAGGATTGGCTTACATTTATGCGAGTGCAAACAAGGCCCGCCAGGGGTACGATGCATTTGCGGGCCGCGTGGGGAAAAAGCACCCCCGAGCTACTAAGTATGCACAAGCCGGAGCACGTGGCGCTGGAATTGCTGTATGGTGGGCAGGATTAACCGCCGCCGGCCTTGCGGCCCTGACTTTGGCGGGATATGGGGCAGCTGAAGCAACGGTTTCTGCTTACGGTTCGGTTGATCGCCAATTTTTAAGCAGTCCCTATGTACGATGCCTGCAGGGCGCAACGGCTGATTTATCGGGCCGCATGAGCGGCTTGCGCGCGGATGGCGCACGCTATGGCCTGACATCTGGTTACTACGAAACAAACGCGCGGCGCATGGCACAGAACATCTGCGACAGCAGCGAGGCGTTCCGCCCCGGTGCGACGCAGATTGCCTATGCGTGGATTGCGGCTGAACAAGAGCGCTATAATGATCGTGACGACCAAGCTGCCGAGCAAGCCAGGTATTATGCCGACCTGGACCGCCAGCTGAATGCCCAACGTGAAGGTCGCGCAGAACGACGGGCCGAAATGCGCCGCAACTATCTTACAACCCGCAGCACTTCTGCGGCTGAGTCTGTAGATGATGCTGCTACACCGGCTACCGACGACCCGGCACCTGCCGATGTATCACTGACCGTATTGCCGGCAACAAGCCCCGGCGTACCGGCTTTCGATAAATAATTACCCGGATTTATAAAAACAGCTTCAGGTCCTGCTTCGGACGCGCACCGATGTGGCTGATGACATGCGCAGCAGCGGCGGCCGCGATACGGCCGGACTCTTCCGGGGAATAACCGTTCAGATGGCCGAACAGGAACCCGGCCGCGAACATATCGCCCGCACCGGTGGCGTCGACAACGCGGTCGATCTTGACCGCCGGAACCGTGTAAGTCGTATCGCCTTGCAGGATCATCGCGCCTTCTTCACTGCGCGTGACAACGACCGTTTTCGCCAGGTGCCGTGTGGCCTCGATCGCCTTGTCGAAATCATCAATACCGGCCAGCGCCTTGATCTCTTTCTTGTTCGCGAACAGGACGTCGACCATACCGGCTTTCAGGTATTGCATGAACGTGCCGTGATGCTTTTTCACCACCCATACATCGGACAATGTAAAGCCGACTTTGCCGCCGGCAGCATGAATAGCGCGAATGGCCTTGTCGGCCGCCTCGGCGCGGGCAGGCGTGTCCCAGATATAGCCTTCAAGAAACAGCATGTCGGCACCATCCAGCAGGGCGGGTGTGACCGACGTGCCGGTAAAATCGCCCGAGGCGCCCAGATACGTTGCCATTGTGCGCTCGCCATCGGGCGTGACCATTGAACAACAATAGCCGGTGCCGATATCCTGCGTTCCCTGCAAGTTTACAAAACGGACGCCGGCATCTTCCATGCTTTGGGCGTAGGCATTGCCCAGGTCATCGTTAGCGACGCGACCGGCGAACATGGCGCGGCCACCGAACAGTGCGTATCCCACTGTTGTGTTTGCCGCAGAACCGCCCGCCACCGCCACAGCATCACTCAGCGAAGCCGTCAGACCCTGCGCCTGATCGGCATCGATCAGGTGCATATCGCCTTTTTTAAAATTGTGCTGCGTCAGGAAGCCTTCATCAACAGATTTCACTTTATCGACGATTGCAGCGCCCATACCAATTAGTTTTTTCATCTGTGTATCTCCTATCTAGCTGCGAGTATGCGGTGTTTGACCCTACTGTGAAGCGGGTGCGGCTTTTTTATTCTTTCGTTTTACCCGCCAAAGACAGAATTTCCTGATACAGGCTGTCGGTAACCGGCTGGTTGAACGCCGACATCACTTCCGAGCGAAATTCGCCACTATGAAATGTGGCCTGCGGTACGATGGTTTGCAGGAACTCCTTCAGCGGCATGCGCTGCAGCTGAAGGATCTCGCCGCCGTCCAGTGCCGGCTCGGCGACTTTACGGCACCCACTGGCAATAAACAGGTAAACAACCCATTCCAGTTTACCGGGGAACGGATACTGGCGGAACTCGTGCCACGTATCACATTCCAGCCCTGCTTCTTCCAGCAGTTCACGTTTGGCGGTTTCGAGCGGGGTTTCACCTTCCTCGCCGCGCCCACCAAGGAACGAGTAGTATTCAGGGATACCTGGCTGCTCCTGTTTGCTGAAGATAATGTCGTCGCCATCCAGCACAATAATCTCGATTGTCGGGTAACGCTTGGCGGCTTCAAACGTGCGGGTGCTGCCATCATACATTTCCTGTTGCCACTGGTAGATATCAAAAATAATGCCCTTGAAAACGCGCGTGGCATGCGGGGGGATTTTCATCAATCGACCTCTTGGGTTTTATCTTTAAACAGGCATAAATCGTTCACCACGCAGGCGGGACATTTGGGCTTACGCGCCACACACACATAACGCCCGTGCAGGATAAGCCAGTGGTGTGCGCCCTGCATGTATTTAGATGGCACGACCTGCAGAAGTTTTTCTTCAACTTCCAGCGGGGTCTTGCCGGGCGCAAGGCCGGTGCGGTTCGAAACGCGGAACACATGCGTATCAACCGCCAGCGTAGCCTCGCCGAACGCTTCGTTCAGCACAACGTTCGCAGTTTTGCGCCCCACACCGGGCAGCTTTTCCAGCTGGCCGCGCTGCTTTGGTACATTCCCGCCATGTTCCCTGATAAGAATTTCCGACAGTGCGATGATGTTCTTGGCCTTCGTGTTGAAAAGCCCGATCGTCTTCACATAGTCTTTCAGCTTTTCAAGTCCCAGCTTCACCATTTTCTGCGGCGTGTCGGCGACCCTGAACAGCGCGGGCGTAGCCTTGTTGACGCCAACGTCGGTTGCCTGCGCCGACAGCACAACAGCGACCAGCAGCGTATAGGGATTTGTGTAATCAAGTTCGGTGCGTGGATTGGGCCGCGCTTTTGAAAGCCGTTTAAAGAACTCGTTCGCATCAACCTTGGCGCGTGGCATTATTTTGGTGTATAGGATGCGTGATGAAAATCAAGCCTGCATCGACCAATGACGCCCGCGTATGGGTTGTTGAAATCAAGCATAAGCTCGGCCCGGTTCTTGTTGTGCAGCGCGCGGACGGCAGCCTTGTCACCAGCATGTTCATCGGCAAGCGCAAAGCATCGGCGATTGCCCGCCAATGGCAGCTGAAATGGCCGAAGCTAAGCTGGCAAAGCGGCAAACCGCCCAAGGTTGTCGACATGAAAACCGGCACGCCGTTCGGCACCGATTTCCAGTTGGCCGTGTGGGCCAAGGCGGCCGCCATCCCCAAGGGCACGATTTTAAGTTATCAGGATATCGCCCGCGCGATTGGCAAGCCCAAAGCCATGCGCGCGGTGGGCACGGCGATGAAAGCCTGCCCGCTATACCCGTTTATTCCCTGTCACCGCGTTGTGGGTGCCAACGGCACGCTTGGCGGCTATGGCAGCGACGTCGCCACCAAGCGCGCGCTGCTGAAGGCTGAAGGTATCATTCTTAGTGAGAAGTAAGCCAAGACTATGCTTGGCCAAAAAGAAAGAGGCCGGTCATTTCTGACCGGCCTCCTAGCTCAATTTCGCTCGCCCGCGATTGAGCCTAAGGTGTTAGTTCACGCTGTGGCCGTAGTACAGCACGTTGTAGTGCGGTACCGAGGCGCCGCTGCACTGGGCGAACAGACCATCCGTGTTCATGTTGGCGTAAGCTGCCGTGACGCTGTTCGGGTTAGTGAACATCGTGTTGGCTGCAACAGCGCCGCTTTGTGTCTGGTTACCCACGTTCAGGTAATTCAGGTAGTTGTTTGACGACTCGCTCTTGTTCACGTTCAGCGTCAACGTCAGCGGCTTGTAGCCGTTGACCAGCATGCCGGTCGTGGTGCATGAGCCACCCGAGACCTTGGCGCGCAGATCCACCGAGATGGTGAAGTTCTGGCCTGTGGCACCCAGCGGGATGCGTGCGACCAGGCGGCGGCCGTGGATCGGATCGACCTTGGTGCAGCTCTTGCCCATCAGGCCGTTGTTGCTTGATGCGATCAGCACGATATCGATGTAGTTCGGGTCGTTCTTGTTGAACTCGAGGCCGATCTGGGCGTTCTTGTCCGTACAGTAATCGCAATCAACGATGACTGGGCGGCACTGGCTGTCATCCCAGTTGCCGTAGGTTGTGTTGCCACAGACACCGCCCGTGTTGGTGGTAACCGTACGGGTCTTGGTGCCGACATAACCAGCGCCGCATGAAGCGGTTTCGGTCGTTGTGGTTTCCGTGCAGACCTGGACGCAGGTGTTGCTGTATTCGGTCCAGCTGCCATAGGTTCCGCAGACACCACCGACGTTCGTCGTGCGACGGTCGATAATCGTGCCGGTGTAACCGGCGGGGCATGAACGCGTACGGCTTTCATAGCCAGGCGTGCAGGTTTGTGTGCAGGTGTTGGTTGTTTCCGTCCAGCTACCGTAAACACCGCATACACCGCCTACGTTTGTTGTACGCGTATCAATAATGGTGCCGGTGTAGCCAGCTGGGCAGCTGCGGTTACGTGTTTCCGTACCTGGGGTGCAGACCTGGGTGCAGGTGTTGCTGATTTCAGTCCAGCTGCCATAGACACCGCAGACGCCGCCGACGTTCGTCGTACGCTGGTCGGTGATGATGCCTGTGTAACCGGCCGGGCACTGGCGGGTACGCGTTTCGCTGCCGGGTGTGCAGGTTTGCACGCACTGGCTGCGATCCCACTGGCCATAGGTTGTGTTGCCGCACACGCCGCCGGTGTTCTGCGTTACGATGCGTGTCTGATTGCCCGTATAGCCGGTGCCGCAAGGCGTGGTTTCGGTTGTGCAGATTTCCGTGCAGGTTTGTGTACAGGTGTTGCTGATTTCGACCCAGTTGCTGTTCTGGCCGCAATAACCATTTACGTTCAACGTGCGACGATCGATGATCGTGCCGGTGTAGCCGGCCGGGCATGAACGCGTGCGTGTTTCTTCGAACGACTGGCATCCTTCGCAGGCGCGGGTGATTTCGGTCCACGGCGTCGGGGCAGGGCATGAAATGCCACTGTAAACCGTGCGCTGTTCAATGATGCCAACGCCGACCTGACCAGCCGGACAAGCCAATGTGCGTTGTTCGGTGCTGGGCGTGCAAACCGATGAACAGGTGCGGCTGATCTCGGTCCATTCCGTTGTCACAGTCGGGTTACCGCCAACGCAGATGGTGCGCTGTTCGGTGATGATGCCGGTCTGGCCGGTGGGGCACTGTTGCGTGCGGGTCTGTGTGGACTGCGTGCACGATGGCGTGGTGCCGCAAGGTTCGTATGACGTGTTGGCCGGTGCGCTATCAAGGAAGATGTCCATGGCCGTGGCATTGGCGAACGTGATATCGCGGCGATCGGTAACCACGCCGTTCTTGACGGTCTCGATACACACGGTGATCGGGCCGCCCGAGGGCGGAGTCGTGCCGGGGGCGCAGTACCAGTTACGGTTGCCGACCTGGCAGTTCGGATTGAAAAGCGCTTGCGCCGGTTCAATGCTGGCTGCGTAGCAAGCAATCAGGGCGATGAAGAACAAAGCTTTACGCAACATGATGAAACCTTCCTTAGATATGCCTATGAGCGAGTAGCGAAATTCGCCTAAAAAATCGAACTGGGAACGTTCTAACCGAAAAGTTTCGGTACTCAAAATACTTTCATCATTTTTTAACTAATTTTTCCTTGGTAAATTCGAAGCCGGAATAACTAATATGTTGTTTTTATTTATAAAAAACTACCCTTCACGGCTTAATGACCAGGCCAAGTCAACAACATCCTGTGACATTTTACCTTCAATGACCAGCTGCCGTGTTGGCCGGATCTGGGCTGGACCCGTGCCTCCGCCGCCAAAACCTGCCGCCAACTGGGCATCGCCGGCATAGATGCTGGGCAGCAGGCTCATCGTGTGAGGCTGGCACTTCAGGCGCCAGCCATGGCCCGATGGCAGCTTAAGCAGCGCGGCGCGACCATCCTGGATCAGCGAGACCTGCACGCTGGGATGCAGATGGAAACGCACAGCGAACGAGGCGCCCAGCGCCCCGCGTAACTGCTCTTCTCCCTGAAGTGTTAGCCCGTCGCTGGACAGTTGCAGCACGCGACGGTGCACCAGCTGCGCGACATCGGCATAAGCATTGTGCGTAATGATAAGGCGCGAAAAGTTTTCATGATCGTCACGCTCGACTTCAAAAAGCGTAGGCCTGGAACCGATACCGTTGCCCGTCACCTCAACCGCATTGGTATCCTGCACTGTCACCGTGTTGTGCGCAGCCGTGGCGGCCAGCGCCTGTCGCCATGCCGGTGTTGGGCGGTCAATCGCGCCACAATTCACAAGAATACGTTCGCGGCCGACGCTGAATTCGAAAGCGGCAATGCCGGCATGTGCCTGTGCATCAAAGCCGGGAGCTGGCGGCTGGCCCGCATCGACCAGTAAGAGACTGCGTCCCGCCGTCATTTTCTCGAAGCCGCTGTCGCTCATCTGCGTGCGCTTGCGGCTGCGCGTGCCGGTCTGTGTCAAAATAGCCTCAATCAGTACCGGCAGACCTTCATCGGCGCCATGAAAGAGCGCCAGACCACCATCGCCATGGCTGATGAAACGCAATGCTGGAGCCATCTGATCAATCGTCGCTGTCAATGTCTGCGGCACCGCCAGCCCCGCCTGATTAAGCAGATTACGGATATCGATCAGATCGCGCAGCATCATCAGTTGCACACGCGGACTCCGCTCGCGGCAAAACCCGTCGTTGGTCAGCAGACTATCAAGACGGCCGACCAGCAACGCGACTGCTTTTTCAAAATGTGAATCGAGGCCCGGCAAACACAGCGACCCGAAAATCAGGCCCTTCATCGCCTGCAGGAACGGATAACCCTGCACATTCGCCGGCAGTGTCAGCCCAAGGTGACGCACATGACTGGCCAGTGTATCAAACAGGCGCCCCCGGAACGCATCATCGGCGCTGGCACAATAGAAATCATGCAGGGCCAGCGCATTGGCAACGCGCGAGCCAAGCGGCGCCAACGCCCACGCGGCCTCATCCCAGTTGGCAAAGCGGTCTAGCCACGCGGTGATAAGCGTGCGGGCGCGGCGGCGCGCCTCGTCACCACCCAGCACGCGCAAGTCGCGCAGCCAGCCGAAATCATGCACGCGTGGATCCACCTGGGCAGGCCGCACGGCCGACGCCAGCAACGATGGTTCATCGGCACCATCCTGCACATCCAGGCCGAAATCATAACTCAGGTAATGTTGCCCCAGTTGCGCCTGTGCCGGCCAGATATCGGTCGGGATCATATTCAGATCAACCGGGCCGCGGGCGCCAGCGCCCCCGCGCAGCATGTTCTGGTACATGCGCGAGCCATACGCCATGTTCTGCAGCTTGTTCTTAATCTCGGAAAATGGCATCAGGCGAAAACCTTCCGCAGATCCTGCAGCGCCTGCGCCGGATCAGTGGCACGGAATAAATATGCCGATGTCACAACACCGGTAACACCTGCTTTTGCGAGCGCGGGAGCTGTTTCCATGTTCACGCCACCATCCACCTGCAGGATTATCTTGTATCCACCGGCCTTGATCGCCTTGCTTAAGGCTGCAGCACGGTCGACCGTGGCCGGAATCATTTTCTGGCCGCTCCAGCCGGTAATAATGCCCATCAGTGTAATCTGGTCGATATGCGCCAATTCGGGCAACAGAACCGCAATATCCGTGTCGTGGTTCAGCGCCACACCGACTTTAAGGCCGTGCTTTTTACAGGCCATGATTGTTTCGTGAAGATCTGGCGCCGCTTCAGCATGGAAAACCACCATCTCAACGCCGATGTCCGCCATCATCTTGAACCAGGCGCGTGGATTGGTGACCATCAAGTGAATTTCAATCGGCAGTTTTGATGCTTGCTTACAACGGCGCACCAATTCTTCGCCATAGGTGATGGTGGGCGCAAAATGCCCGTCGGCGATGTCAATCTGCCAGCGGTCGGCGCCCGCGGCATCGCCTTTGGCGATTTCCGCACCGAAATTCAGCCAGTCAGCCCCCAGCATGGATGCTGCGATCTGCACCATTAAAACCGTCCTTGATTCACGTTGTTATATAGGTATCAGCGCTAGAATGGCTTGAACAGAGGCACGGGGCCTGTAATTATAGCCAAATGAGCGAAAAACCGGCCAATGCGGCATCTTTACCTGTACTGAAGAACAAGCCTGCGCCAACACCGCAGCCGGATATGCCGGAAATCGGGGGCCCCAAGGGGCCCGAGCCAACCCGTTTTGGCGACTGGGAACAGAAGGGCCGCTGTTCGGATTTCTGACGCGTGACCAACACCCTTAAAACCGTTTTCCTTCTGCTGTGTTTTCCGCTGCTGCTGATGGCGACCTTCTGGGGCATCCTGATGACACTGGTACTGATTGCCTGCGGCGTTCTGCTGATGGGGAACTGGTCTGTCACATTCGCATGGCCGCCGCATGTTACGGATATTGTACCGCAGTATTTCTGGCAGGCGATGGAGATCGTGCCGCCCTTGTCAGGACGCATGCTGCACACGCTGCCGGCATCCCCGGGGATGTTGTGGAACCACTATGCCCCCCTGATGATGCAGACAACACTGGATGCTGCACCATGGCTGCTGGTCTTGTCATTGTTATGGCTGGTGATCGGTTTCCGCTATCAGGACAAGCTGATTACGGCGATGTCACACGCGCGGGGCATCGCGCACACGGAGTGCCCGCCGCTGTATGATGCGCTGGAAGACGTATGCAAACGCGCGCGCATGCCCATGCCAAAATTATATCTGGCGCGCGAGCTGCCACCGAATGCGTTTGCAAGCGGCATCGGCCCGTCGACATATTCCATCACGGTCACCGCAGGCCTCATCGGCCAGCTGGACACCGCCGAAACACGCGCCGTGCTGGCGCATGAGTTGTCACATATCCGGCACGGCGACGTGCGCCTGCTGATCGTCGCCCTGGTGATTGTCGGCATCTTTTCGTGGACTGCCGGCGTGCTGTGGCGGTATGTCGTGCACAGCCTGATGGGATACCCGACACGCTATAACCGGCTGCTATTCAGCCTACCGTTCGTGATGTTATTAGCCACTACGCTTTCGGTGGGCGCGGCACTGAGTGAGCTTTTAAAACGCATCATCCTGCGCGAACGCGAAATGCAGGCTGATGCCGGCGCCGTGACCATCACCGGCGATGCTTCCGCTATGGCCAGCGCGCTGGTGCAGATTTCCGGAAACCGTGTGCAGTGGCAGGTGCCGCGCACACTGCGCGACATGCTGATTTATGCACCGCATGCCACATGGTGGCGGCGGTTGTGGTCGACCCACCCGAGCCTGCCCAAGCGGCTGGCAGCCCTGCAGGCATTAGGCGCTACACCCCGCGTGCGCGGACCGGCACTGGTGCGGGTGATTGTAAAAGAGCCCAAATAAAGACTGGCCTTTTTGCGGTGCGGCATGGTACGAAGGCGCCGCAAACAGGGAAGTACCATGCAATTACGTAATATCGCCATCATCGCCCACGTCGACCACGGCAAGACCACACTGGTTGACGAGCTGCTGAAACAGTCGGGCGCGTTCCGCAGCAACCAGCAGGTTGCCGAACGCGTGATGGACAGCAACGACCTGGAGCGCGAGCGCGGCATCACCATCCTGGCAAAAGCCACGTCGGTGACATGGAACGATGTGCGCATCAATATCGTCGATACACCCGGCCACGCCGACTTCGGCGGTGAAGTTGAACGCATCCTGAGCATGGTGGACGGCGTCGTGCTGCTGGTCGATTCCGCTGAAGGCCCGTTGCCGCAAACAAAATTCGTACTGGGCAAGGCACTACGCCTTGGCCTGAAGCCCATCCTGCTGATCAACAAGATCGACCGCCCCGACGCGCGCCCGCATGAAGTGCACAGCGAAGCGCTGGACCTGTTCATCTCGCTGGACGCCACCGACGAGCAACTGGAATTCCCCGTACTGTACGCATCCGGACGTCAGGGCTGGGCCACCGATTCACTGGACGGCCCGCGTGAAAACCTGAACCCACTGTTTGACCTGATTATCAAGCACGTACCGCAGCCGAAGGTTGTCGAAAACAAAGACGGCTTCTTCAAACTGCTGGCGACCACGCTGGAATACGACAACTTCCTGGGCCGCCTGCTGACCGGCCGCATTGAAAGCGGCGTCGTTAAACCCAACATGAACGTGAAAGCGCTGGCCCGCGACGGTAGCGTGATTGAAACGGCGCGTATCCAGAAAGTTCTGGCATGGCGCGGTATTCAGCGTGTGCCGCTGGACGAAGCGCAAGCGGGCGACATCGTTACCATCGCCGGCTTCACCAAGGCCACGGTTGCCGACACATTGTGCGATGTTGGCGTGACTGAAGCGTTGGTGGCGCAGCCGATCGATCCGCCGACGATTGCCATGACATTCAGCGTCAACGACAGCCCGCTGGCCGGCACCGAGGGCAGCAAGGTGACCAGCCGCATGATCGGCGACCGCCTGAAGCGCGAAGCCGAAGGCAATGTCGCTATTCAAATCCGACCGACCGAAAGCGCCGATGCGTTCGAAGTGGCGGGCCGCGGTGAACTGCAGCTGGGCGTATTGATTGAAACGATGCGCCGCGAAGGCTTCGAGCTGTCGATCAGCCGCCCGCGCGTTGTTATCAAGACCGACGAAAACGGCAACCGCCTTGAGCCTTATGAAACCGCGGTCATCGACGTGGACGATGAATATACCGGCACCGTCATCAACAAGATGAACGAGCGCAAGGCCGATTTACAAGATATGCGCGCCAGCGCCGGCAAGCAGCGCCTGACGTTCATTGTGCCGTCACGCGGCCTGATCGGTTATCACAGCGAATTCCTAACCGACACGCGCGGCACGGGCGTGATGAACCGCCTGTTCCATTCGTACGGCCCGTGGAAGGGCAGCATGGTCGGCCGCCGCAACGGCGTACTGATCTCGACCGACAACGGCGAAGCCGTTGCTTACGCGATCTTCTACCTACAGGAACGCGGTGCGATGTTCATCGACCCCGGCAATAAAGTGTATGCGGGTATGATTGTTGGCGAAAACAGCCGCGATAACGACCTTGAAATCAACGTATTGAAGGAAAAGAAGCTGTCGAACGTGCGCGCCAGTGGTAAGGACGAAGCCATGATCCTGACGCCGCCGATCAAGATGTCGCTGGAAAACGCGCTGTCTTATATTCAGGATGACGAATTGGTTGAAGTCACACCAAAAAGCATCCGCTTGCGCAAACTGCACTTAGACTCTAACGTTCGTAAACGCGAAGAGAAAAAAGCAGCCAACGAATAACCGAGAGGGCGCATGAAGAGCGAGCTGGAAGTCGAACACAAGTATCGGCTGGACCCTGCCGCGATTCCTGCCATTGAAGCCAAATTGCCCACGATGGGCTTCAAGCGTGTTGCGACTGAAAACGCCAAGGATATCTACTTCTGTGATAAGCACGGCCACCTGAAAGCACGCAAGATTGTTGTGCGCATTCGCGAGGAGAATGGCGTTATCACGCTGGATACAAAAATGCCTCTGAACGCTGAGCGTAACAAGTCGGAGCGCATTGAAAAGAACTACAGCTTTAGCGGCGCGGGCGTGGCCGAAATCACCGAACTGCTGACGACACTGAACCTTGAGGTTGTCTGCACCGTCATCAAGGAACGCACGCCTTGGGAAACTTATAAGGACGGCAGCCGCCTGCGCGTGTGTATCGATAAGGTTGAAACTCTCGGTACCTTTGTCGAAGTTGAAGTGGCCGCCACAATGGGTACCTGCGCCGACGACGCGCATAAGTTGTTGAACGAGGTGCTGGAAAAGCTGGGCCAACATCTTGGCGAACAGGTAACAGACTCGTACCGCAAACTGGCTGTTGCGGCGATGGCCGCATGAACGTTATTCCTTACAGCACGTTTGAATCAGTTGAGCTGCGCGTCGGCACAGTGACGAAAGCCGAGCAATACCCTGAAGCCCGCAAGCCGGCTTATAAGATATGGGTCGATTTCGGGCCCGAGATCGGCACGCTGCAATCGTCGGCACAAATCACCGTACATTATAAGCCAGAAGAACTTATCGGGCGGCAGGTTGTCGGCTGCGTGAACCTGGGCGAAAAACAGATCGGCAAATTCGTATCGCAATTTCTGTGCACGGGCTTTGCGGATGAAGGCGGGAATATTGTTTTAATACGTCCGGACCAGAAAGTTCCGGACGGCAGCAAGCTGTTTTAGTTATTTTATTTCCTTTAAATACCCACAAACTTCCGTAATCCGGCCCCAATTCAGCCACAGTGAAAAGAGAGCCTTGGGTGGTAGGCCCAAAGGAGCCTTGCATCGCATGCGTAAACTTCTCACCGGTTTTCTTGCAGTTTCACTGGCTGTTGTTGCGGCCGCCCCCGCATCCGCCGGCAACAAGGACGATCTCGGCCTGATCCTTGGCGCACTGGGTGGCGGCGTTGTCGGTCACCAATTCGGTAAGGGTAAAGGCAACACATGGGCAACGGCCATCGGCGCCGTGGCCGGTGCTGTTGCCGGTCAGTCGATCGGTACTTCGCTGGACCGTGCCGACCGTGCCTATTATCGCAGCGGACGCAGCAACGGTTACTACAACTCGTATTCGTATCACCGGCCGCGCCATAACTTTTACAAGCAGCAGCACGTTGTGTATTCGGCCCCCAGCTACGAACAGCGTGTACGCACATACGAAGTTATTCCAGCCGCTGCCGTGGTTGATAACAGCATGAGCGGCCAACACTGCCGCGAGTACCAGCAGAAAGTCACCGTGGGTGGCCGCACGCAAGGCAGTTACGGCACCGCGTGCCTGATGCCGGATGGTGACTGGCAGGTTATTAATTAGTTTCGCTTAGGCACACCCTAGGCACACAGGTTCCCCTGTGGACTGGTGCCGGTTTTCTTAGGAAAACCGGCATCTTTTTTATTTGAGCCAACCCCGCTTTATGGCACAACCGCCGCATGTGGTTTTTCCGTCGCTACACATGGCTGGCCGTCTTTCTTGTCACCGCGCTGAATATCGCCGTGTGGACGGGACTGAACCTGCCGCGCAATGCCGGTGATTACGACGGCAAGGTCGGCAGTTTCTCATTCTCGCCTTTTCGTCCGGGACAAAATCCGGAAGAACAGCGCTTTCCGACAGCTGACGAGATCAGAGCCGACATCGACCTTGTCAGCGAGTATGCACAGCGCATCCGCACTTATTCGCTGGAAGAAGTGTTCATGGATGTGCCGTTGATGGCGGCGGCCGAAAAGATGGACCTGACACTGGGCATCTGGATTGCGCGTGACCGCGACCGTAGCGAACGCGAGATGGCCGCCTTCCTTAAAATCACCCAGCGGCAGCCGCACTTCAGCCGCGTTATCGTCGGTAACGAAGCGCTGCTGCGCGATGATGTGAAAGTTCCCGAACTGATCAGCTACATAAAGCGCGCCAAGAAACTGGTGAACGTGCCCGTTTCAACCGCCGAGCCGTGGCACATCTGGCTGAAGCATCCTGAACTAGTCGACGAGGTTGATTTCATTACCGTGCATATCCTGCCGTACTGGGAAGGCCTGCCGGTCGACAAGGCTGTCGAGTATGTCTTCTTCCGTCTGAACGAGCTGCGCGAAAAGTATCCCGATAAACATATTGTGATTGGCGAAACCGGCTGGCCATCCGACGGTTCCTGGCAGCGCGGTGCTGAACCGTCGCGTACCAACCAGGCGCGCTTCTTACGCGAATTCCTGCCGCTGGCCCGCAAGGAAAAGCTAGATTACTACATCATGGAAGCCTTCGACCAGGACTGGAAAAAGCAGATCGAAGGCAGCGTTGGTGGTCATTGGGGTTTCTTTGACGAAAAGCGCCAGCCGAAGGTCGATCTGACGGGTCTTATCGAGGAACGTACGCAATGGGAAATGGCGGCGCTGCTGGCGACGCTGGCGGGGCTGCTGCCGCTGGTTTACTTCGCGCGCCGCCAAAGAAAGCTATCGTTCGGCGGCATGCTGTTCTTCGGCGCCCTGATACAGGTGGCAGCCAGCGTGCTGGTGTGGACACTGTGGGACGCATGGAATGCCGGCGCCAACGTCCAGCTGGGCTGGGTGTGGGGCGCGTCGCTGCTGGCGCAGGTCATTCTGCTGGCGCTCTTGCTGGCTGATGGTTTTGAGTTCACCGAGATGATTTTCAGCAAGCACTTCGAGCGTCTGTTCGGCCCCGCGCTGTCAGAAGGCCGCACGCACTGGCCGAAGGTCAGCATCCATGTGCCGTGTTATAATGAGCCACCGGACATGGTGATTGAAACACTGGATGCGCTGGCAAAGCTCGATTACCCGAATTTCGAAGTGCTGGTGCTGGACAACAACACCAAAGACCCGACGGTGTGGCTGCCACTGCAGGAACACTGCACCAAACTGGGCCCGCGCTTCCGGTTTTTCCACGTTGATAACTGGCCCGGTTTCAAGGCCGGCGCATTGAACTTCGGCATGGATATGACGGCGGCCGATGCCGACATCATTGCCGTGATCGACAGTGATTATCAGGTGACGCCGAACTGGCTGAAAGCGACCATTCCTTATTTTGACAATCCAAAAATGGCCATTGTGCAGGGCCCGCAGGATTACCGCGGCTGGGAAAACAACACGTTCCAGGCGATGTGCCACTGGGAATATGCGGGCTTTTTCTTCATCGGCATGATCCAGCGCAACGAACGCAATGCGATCATCCAGCACGGCACGATGACACAGGTGCGCAAATCTTACCTGCAACAGGTAAACGGCTGGTCGGAATGGTGCATCACCGAAGACGCCGAGCTAGGCCTGCGCATGTTCGCCGAAGGATACGAAGCCGCATACCTGGCGCACAGCTTCGGTAAAGGCCTGATCCCCGACGGACTAACAGCCTATAAAACACAGCGTTTCCGCTGGGCCTATGGCGCCATGCAGATCATGAAGCGCCATATGCGCGCGTTGCTGCCGTCGTTCCTGATTGGCCGGCGGTTGGACAAACTGAATCAGGCGCAACGCTTCCACTTCATCGCCGGCTGGCTGCCGTGGCTGGCCGACGCGGCCATGCTGTGCTTTGCCGTCGGCGCCGTCATCTGGTCGACGCTATTATGCTTCGAAATGGTCGAATTCCCGCCGACCGTATTCCTGATACCGACGCTGATCGCTTTCACGTTCAAGATCGTTGCCGGCTTTGTGCTGTATGGCCTGCGCGTGAAAGCCAGCTGGGGCCAGCGCATCGGTGCCGCCGTTGCCGGCCTGTCGCTGAGCCACACCGTAGGACGCGCTGTGCTGCAGGGCCTGTTCACATCAGGCAAGCCGTTCGTGCGCACGCCAAAGCTGCAGGACAGGCCAGCCGCCATGCAGGCATTTTTGATGGCACAGGAAGAAATCATCCTGCTGGTGCTGCTGCTGATCTCCGCGACAACGGTGCTGCTTATTTACACCCCTGCAAACCGCGAGGCGCTGTTGTGGTCGTCGATGCTGTATGTGCAAACCCTGCCCTATTGGGCCACGCTGGCGACATCGCTGATTAATACGCTGCCGCGCTGGCAAAACATCAAATTCCTTATTGGCCCCTCAGGCCAGACTGCGTAGTATACGCATGTGCTGGGCGAAATTCTTATCATTGTCCTGATCCTGTTGCTGAACGGCTTTTTTGCCGCGTCGGAAATGGCGATTGTCTCGTCGCGCAAGGCGCGCCTGAAACAACGGGCCGATGACGGTCACCGGGGCGCACGCCTGGCGCTGGAACTGGCCGAAGACAGCGGCCGGTTTTTGTCATCGGTCCAGATCGGCATCACCATTCTGGGCGTATTCGCCGGTGCCTACGGCGGCGCGACCTTTGCTGAACCGCTGGCGGTTTACCTGCGGCCCTATTTTCCCGAACACGCTGACGATGTGGCTTTCGCCCTCGTTGTGGCTGTTATCACTTATGGCTCGCTCGTCATCGGCGAACTAGTGCCGAAGCGGCTGGCCATCGCCCATGCCGAGCGCATGGCCGCGGTTGTCGCCTATCCCATGCATTACTTTTCCAAGATCGGTGCGCCGTTCGTATGGTTGCTGGAAAAGTCATCTGACATTCTGCTGCACATTATTCCGGGTGGCGAGGCTGACATCTCTGTCGTCACCGAAGAAGAAGTGAAAAGCATGATCGCCGAAGGTGCCGACGCCGGTGTGATCGAACCTGCCGAGGCGCAGATGCTGGAAGGCGTGTTGCGCATGGCCGACCGCACGGTGCGCGCCATCATGACGCCACGCCCACAGGTATTGTGGCTGGATATCACACATCCGATCGCGGCGCAGGTGCAGAACCTGTCGGGTGTTGAATATTCGCGCCTGCCGGCGGGGCGGGGCTCGCTGGATAACCTGGCCGGTGTAATTTATGCGAAAGACCTGCTGAACGCCTATCTGCGCGGCATCACCCCCGATATCGCCGGCATGCTGCGCGAACCGTTGACGGTGCACGACGCCATGCCGGTGCTGAAACTTGTCGATCTGTTCCGCAGCACGCGCCAGCACATGGCTGTTGTGGTCGACGAACACGGCAGCGTGGAAGGCATTGTAACGGCGACCGACGTGCTGGAAGCCGTAACCGGAACCGTACCCGAAGCGATGATGGGTGACGAAACCATGGTCATCCGGCGCAGCGACGGATCGCTGCTGGTTGATGCGATGATCCCGATCGACGAGCTGGCATCCCATCTCGGTGTGCGCGACATGCAGGAGCCGAATGACGACTTCAATACATTAGCCGGCTTTGCACTAAGGGAGCTTGGCCACTTGCCGAAAACAGGCGAACACTTCAACTGGCGGGGCTTTACGTTTGAAATCATCGACATGGACGCGCGCCGCATTGACAAGATACTGATCCGGCTGCCGTCAAAACCCACTGAGGAGGAATAAGATGAGACATGGCCTGCTGCTGACCGCCACGATTTTTACTGTTTTCCTGACCGTCGCTGCTGGCAACGCCGCTGACCCCGACATGGCCGTGAAGGCGCGGCGGGCTGTGCTGAAGGATTTTGGCCGTGAGATGAAAACACTGGGCGGCATTGCCAAGGGCGATATCGAATCCGAGCGCAAGCAGCTTATCGAAAGCGCGCGGCATATGCGTGAACTGGCGCCGCAGCCGTGGCCGTTCTTTACGCAGGATACATCGGTGGCACGGGCCAAGACAGACGCCAAGCCGGTCATCTGGTCAGATCCTGCCGGCTTTCGCGCGGCGCAGGAAAACATGATCCGCGCAGCCGAGGCGCTTTCGCTGGCGGCAGCTACTGATAAGCCTGATGATATTCGTGCCAAGATCAAGGCGCTGGGCGATACCTGCGGTGCCTGTCACAAGCAGTTCAAGGACTAGGATATTTTCTTGTAGCCGGTGATCATCGGTGTCACCAGGTTGGCGCGCTTGACGCGCCAGTACACGATGATAGCCGCGATGTGCAGGGCGATCAGCGGCAACAGGATATAAAAGAAATTAGCTTCATGCATATCCGTGAGCCACTCGCCCGCATCATAGCTGATATATTGATAAAACGGACCTTCGGCAACTTCGTCGCTGGTCGAGAATAGCCCCGTTGTTACCTGGACCAGCAGGGCCCCCAGCAGCGCCAGTACCGCATAGCCGCCCAGCGGGTTATGGCCCAGCGGCACTGCCTGCTGCGGCCAGGTTGTAACGTATTCCCACACACGGCGCGGAGCCGTCAGAAACGAAGCGAAGCGCGCATTTTCCGTGCCGGCAAAGCCCCAGATGATGCGCAGCACAAGCACAGCCGCGATGGTATAGCCGTTCCACATATGCCATGTCATCAGGTCAAGTTCATGGCTTATATAGGCGCTGATAACACCGATGATCAAAAGAATATGACACAGCCGGACAACGCGGTCCCACACATAGACGCGTCTGACGTCACCAGCCATATTGTACCAGCCACTTCATCAGATAGGCAAAGCCCGAGTAAAACGCGATGGCATAGGCAACAGCGGCCACACCGAACAAAAGACCGATCAGGATCAGCAACCCGTCACGTTCAATCATCGCCAGTGAAATGAAGACAAGACCCCATGCCGGCAGCCAGTTACCGAATAAGATCGGCAAAGCCAGCACGATACTGAGAAGCAGGCAGATAAAACCCAGGACCTTGTCGTTCTTGATGACCAGAAAAAGCAGGCGCGGCTTAATGAACACTTCAATCTTGCGCATGACGCCGGCGGCACGACGCAGCATGCGTTCAAAGGTCGCACGATCGAATTCGCGCTGCGCCAGCTTCTTCGGCAGCCACGGGTGATGCACGCCCCACATCATCTGCAGCGAAAAAATCATCAACGGTATGCTGAGAATGGTCGAGATGCCGGGAATATTGGCGATCAGGATATTCGCCAGCGCAAATACAAGGATAGCAACGCCGAACGCACGATGGCCCAGCGCGCTCATCAGGTGCTCTAGGCTCAGCTTTTCGTGTTCGGTCGTCTGAATGAATTCTTCCAGCAGGTCAGCGGCGCGAGGCCGATAGGGCTGGGGCTGACGGGTCAGGAAGGGCGACATGCGCCACCAAAATAGCGGCATTTATACAAAATACTAGGTGGAACAGGGGTGCTGTTTTCAATACTATCGCGGCCATGAGCCCTGTTTCACCCTCGGCCACGTTTTCGCCACAGGCTTTGCACGAACGCGCCACGCGCGCCCTGCAGGCCGGGGCCTATGCCGAGGCCGCCCGCTTGCTGGAACAGGCACCTGACGACGCCAACTTCAATGCGCTGCGCGGTATCCACGCGCAGCTGACGGGCGACAATGAAGCCGCTGTCGTGTTCTTCGACAAGGTGCTGGCCAATCGCAAGAACACACCGGAAGTCGTACTGAACAAGGTGCGCTCGCTGACACAGCTGAAGCGTTTTGACGACGCGGTAAAGATTCTTGAAGATTTCATCGCAGTCATGCCGGGCGCCGCAGCCTTCGTGCTGCTGAGCGAGATTTATGAACAGATGAAAGACAAACCCAAGGCCGTGGAAGCCATGGGCCGGGCACTGGCCAAAGGCGCCAAGGCGCCCGAAATCACCGGTAATTACTGGCTGGGCAAGCGCGACCTGTGCGACTGGTCAGAGCCCCTGCCCGACTTTGCCATCAGCGACATCACGCCCGCCGTCGCCACGGTTATCAGCGCCGACCCCGCTTTCCAGCGGCAGGTTGCCGAATACTTCTGCCGCACGCGCTTCCCGCAAAGCGCGCCGCGGCCCGTACCGAAGCCGGTCACCGGCCGACGCATCCGCATCGGCTATCTGTCGGCCGATATCCACTTCCATGCCACCGCGTTCCTGATCGCCGAGCTGTTCGCACTGCACGACAAGACGTTTTTCGAAACCTTCTGCTTTTCCTATGGTGGCGACGACGAATCCGCCATCCGCCAGCGTATCAAGGATACGGCGGAACACTTTATCGACCTGAAGAACATGCCCCTGCCCGATGTTGTCAACGCAATACGCGGCTATGATGTGGATGTGCTGGTCGATCTGAAGGGTCACACGCGCAATCACGCGCTGGCGGTTCTGGCGCAGCGCCCGGCACCCATCCAGATCCACTATCTTGGGCACCCGGGCACGATTGGTGCCAGCTTCATCGATTACCTGGTTGGCGATGACATCGTGACGCCGCCGGGCTGCGAAGCGCATTACACGGAAAAGCTGATCCGCATGCCCGGCAGTTACCAGATCAACGACCGCGTGCGCCCCATTGCCGACACCAAGCCGCGCAGCGCTTATGGTTTACCAGATGACAAAACCGTGCTGGCCGTTTTCAACCAGACGTACAAGATTACGCCCGAGATGTTCGCCATCTGGATGGACATCATGAAAGCGCGACCCGATACCGTGCTGTGGCTGTTCCAGAGCGTGAAGCACGCCGAAGACAACCTGCGTCGTGAAGCCGAAAAAGCCGGCGTTGACCCGGCGCGCCTGTTTTTCGCCCCGCTGGCGGCGAACGACGAACATCTGGCGCGCTATCGTACTGTCGATATCGTGATGGACACCTGCCCGTACGGCGGACACACCACCACCAGCGATGCGCTGTGGGCCGGCACGCCTGTCGTTACACTGGCCGGGCAAACCTATCCAAGCCGCGTTGCCGCCAGCCTGCTGACCAACGTGGGCCTGCCAGAGCTGGTGACCACCACGCCTGCCGCCTATGAGAACAAGATCATGGAACTGATCGACAACCCGGGCGAACGGACGCGCCTAAGGATGCATCTTGGCAACGTGCGCGGCAGCTGCGCCTTGTTTGATACGCCGCGCTGGGTTAAAGCATGGGAAGAGGCTCTTCTTAAAATCATCAGCGGACATAAGACATGATTAAAGCGATTTGTTTTGACCTTGATGGTGTTTACTTCACACCGCGCGGCAAGAATTCATTCCATCAGGCACTGGTGACAGAATTCGGCGGCAACAAGGAAGCCGTTGACGAGCTGATGTACCGCAGCCCGGAAATGGCAAAGCTGGTGCGCAGCCAAATCAGCCCGTCTGCTTTCTGGGACCGCGCCCGCGCCATGACCGGCATCACGGCTTCTGACAAGGAACTGGCCGACCGCTGGATCCGCGATTACGAAATCAACCCCGATGTGCGCGCCGCCGTCCTGAAGGCGCGGCAGAAAAGCTTCAAGACCTGTGTGTGCACAAACAACAACGCCATACGCCTGCCGCCGCTGGTCGAACGCTACAAACTGAACGATGACTTCGATGTTATCGTCTCGTCGCACGAGATCGGGCAAACGAAACCGTATAAGGAAATCTATCAGGCGCTGCTGCAGTTCCTGGAAGTAAAGCCAGACGAATTGGTTTACTCCGACGACAACCCTGACCGCCTGACGGGCGCGCAGGCGCTTGGTATCAATACCTTTGTTTACGAAAGTTTCGAGCAATTCCTGTCCGAACTGCAAAAACTGGGCGTGGACTTGCGATAGTCGATGAAAAAGTTCATAGAACCTGCAACGCTTCACGGCCTTCTGTTCGCGCTGACGACGGCCATTGCTTTCGGCTTTTATCCGCCGGCAGCGCGCGGGGCCTATGCGTTCGGTGCTAATGCTGTCCTGCTGATTATCGCCACGGTATGGGCGCGGGCACTGGCCATGCTGCTACTGTGCTTCGTGGGCCGCAAGAACATCTGGCCGCAGCCATATGAGTGGCGCAGCGTTCTGTATGGCGGCGCGATGCAGGCATTGTCGATCACGACGATTTACTTCTCGCTGCTGTTCATCCCCGGCCCGGTGATGATTATCATCGTCTTCAGCCACACGCTGATGCTGCTGGGCCTGCTGGTATGGAAGAAGGAAATGGCGCTGTCGTGGTATGCGCTTGCCTTTTCCATTCTTGCCATCATCGGCCTGTCGTTCGCGGTCGGCGTGTGGGAAACCGACGCCGATATAAGCCTTGTCGGTATCGCTCTTGCCTTTACCGGCGCCCTGTTCGTGACCGGTCGCATGTATGTCTATGGCAACCAGCTGAAACAGGCCGACCCCGCTGTTGTTGGCGCGCAGGCGTTTCTGGTAGCCGGCGTCCTTTCGCTGCTGCTGTGTTTTTACGAAATGCCCGTGCTGCCTTCGGCCGAGGGCATGGACTCGGTTTACCTTGCCTGTCTTGTTTCCGCGCTTGGTACCTGTGGTACATTTTATGGCATCGCGAAACTGGGTTCTTTCAACTTCAGTATGATCATGAAGATGGAGCCCATCTTCACATCGCTGGCATCGGTATGGCTGATCAACGAGATTCTAACGGGCAGCCAGTACGCGGGCATGGCGCTGGTGCTGGGCAGCCTTGTTGCCTACCAATTCTTTGAACAGCGCATGAAGCGCTAGGCTATCTCGCCGTCCAGCTGCGCACGGCGCCCGTATCTACATGAATATGATTGGTTTTCGGGTAATAGGAAACGCCGCCACCCTGCATGGTTTTGGCCACCGCCGCGACAGCATTAGCGGAAATGCCTTCGATGCGGATATCGGCCGCCTGCCCCTTGGTGTGCAGGCTTTCACGCGCCACGCTTTTGTTGGTGCGCGCCAGTTCGGCATTGCGCTGCGGATCACGGAAGCCTGAAACAAGTTGGACTTCCGTATCTTCGGGCAGCGCAAGAGCCGACAGCAGGTCGTTGATCTGATCGATTAGGCGCGGGTCGATCTCCTCTTCCTCGTTTGCCGTGCGGTCGCGAAACAGCGTGTTGATCCTGCGCATCATCGATTTGTCGTAACTGCCGTTGGTTTTATAAATGCCCTTCACCCGCTCGCCGCCCGGATAGTAAACAAGGTTGATATAGCGCGACCCGCTTTCATAACTGGCGCACGATGTTGCCGCCAGCAGTGCGGCAAAGGCGACAAGATTACGCAATGTGGTAGCCGGCATCCTTGGTCACCAGAAGCTGGGGTTGGTCGGGGTTGTCTTCGATTTTCTGCCGCAGGCGGTAGATATGTGTTTCCAGTGTATGCGTGGTGGCATCGGGGTGATAGCCCCAGACTTTATGCAGCAGTTCGTCGCGCGGCACCGGCGTTTTCGACTCGGCAAGACATAGCAAAATCGCCACTTCCTTTTCGGTCAGCGCCAATACCTGATCGCGCTTCGGCCCGTCAGCGAAGTGTAGCTGGCGCCGGTTCGGCGACAGACGGTGCGGGCCAACTGACACATCGCGCGGCGCGCTTGTCAGGCGCAGCATCTGCGCTGCGAAGTCGTACAGGCGAAAAGGTTTCTGGATGCCGTATACAGAACCGTCGCTGGATTCATTTGCCGGCAGCAGGTGAAAGCACGGCGCCTGAAAACTTTCGGTCGCACCGCTTTTCTCTCCTGAGCGCTCGCGCAGCATCGCCGTGAGTGTTAGCGGATCATTGCCGCCGGCAACCAGCCACGCGCCTTCGGGCAATACGGTCGGAATTTTTGTCACCGGCGTCACATTAAAACCGATAGCGCCCAATGCTTCCGCCAATGCGCCGCGCACCGCATCTTCGGGTTCGTAAAGCAGGATATTCTTGCCGTTAGCCATGGCGGCAATTCTGCCCCAGACCCCGAAAGAAGCAAGCCGTAACGGTCTAACATATTGTTTCGTAATGTTATTTCAGTATTTTTGTTTGGCATGGGGGTTGCAGTTCTTAAGCCACGGTCTCCGGCGGGAACCGTTCTTACCGCCTCGTAAGAACAACCCCTATCCCAAACCCCGCCCGTCGGAGCACCGCCCCTATTCTACCACCCCTGCTGGGCAGGGATGTTGGCGGCAGGGCCGCCAAGCAGGAATGTGAGAGATGGTTGATAGAATCCCCATACTGACGATTACCCCGCTGCCCGATCGCAGCGAAGGCATTGTCAGCAAGTTCACGGGCAACGGTGCCGCATCACCTTATTCGATTGCAACACAGGCCGAGACATCGTTCGAGGATATCATCGATATCATCAACCCGCTGCAGCACATCCCAGTAATCAGCAGTATCTATCGCGCCGTAACAGGCGACGAGGCCAGCGTCGGCGCGCAGGTTGCCGGCGGCGCTTTGTACGGCGGGCCGATCGGCATGCTCTTCTCGCTGGCCAGCGCAGTGTTCGGCGAATTGTTCGGCATCGGCGACGAGACGACCGACGTTGCCACAGCGGCTGCGCCGCAGGAAGTAGCACATAACCCCGCGCCGCCGGATATAGGTAAAATCAACGTTTAGGGGGTTACGCTGGGACGCGGGCGCTTCATGCCAAAGCGCGGCAGATAATGCTGCTCGACGAAATCATACATCGCTGACTGCCCGTTGTTGCTTAACAGGCCCGGCAGCGTATAGCGGCGCTGGACAGCCCAGCTGAAATAACGCGCGTCGGCAGCCGATTCAAATTCTAGCGGCCAGCCGGCATACTTTATGCCGGCATATTTGGGCAGCCTCTTATAAACACCATTACGGTAATCACGCACGGTCTTCAGCGCACGACAGCGCAGCACCTTGCGTTCATGTTCGTCAAGAAAGCGTTGGGTGACGTAACTTCCACGCAGCGTTGCGGCTGCGGCAATCACCCCGAAGTCAGCGTTATCGGCAATCGCATGCAGCAGTTCTTCCGGGTCGCCCTTATGCTGTATACAGCCCATATCCAGCAGCCCGGCGACTGTTTTCAGACGCACGCGTTTCCATGGCAGTGAGTGGCGCCACAGATAGCGGCCGAAGGACTTGCCGGCATTGACGGCGGCAAAAATGATTTTCCCCATCGTTACCAGCGGGTGGTGCGGTGCGATGATGGTCAGGTCGTAATCCTTGGGTGTGCGGCCCGTCATGCCATCACCAAAACAGCCGCCGTAAACGACAGCCACACCGCCGCTGACACGCTCCAGCCACGCCATTTCATCGCGCAGCGCGGCGGGCAGCGCCGGCAAAGCGGCGCCCCGCACCAGCGGCGATTGCGGTGTGCGCCACTTTTTATTCCAGCTGCCGCTAAGCGTACACGCCACAAGCTCTGAAAAAGAAAGGCTCATAATCCAGCAGAAAGCATGCCGGAATACTTTCAGGCAAAAGAAAACGGGCGGTTCCGAAGAACCGCCCGCTAACTTGTTCTTTAGCTTACACTAAGACTAGAAGTCTACGCGTTGGCTGAGCAGGAAGATGTTGCCATCGTTGTCGTTGGCGACACCAGCTGCATCCTGATCGAAGAACACAGCGTCAACCGAGGTCGTCAGACCCGGCATCCACTTGTATTCGCCGCCAACGCCGACAGCTGTGTAATCTTCAACGTAGAAGCCCGGGACGATATTACCCGTCGTCGCGCTAACAGCGTTGTTAACGTAGCCTTCAGCCTGAATGTAGCTGACGCCGACAGCTGCTTGGCCGAATTCGTACGTAGCACCCAGCGACCAGCTGCTTTGTTCGTTGTTTTGGCCGACCAGAGCCAGGAAGTCACCCGGATCATAGTAGCTGCCACCAAGCGTGAAGCCGGCATAGCCAAGCTGACCGCCCAGCGCCCAGGCTGTGAAATCCTGGAACACGCCGCCAGCGGCAGCGAATTCGGCTTCAGCGTCACCCGTGGTCAGCAAGCCTGACAGGGTCACGTTGACCTTATCAAAGTTGCCCTGCCATTGCGCACCCGCTTCCACAACATGGTTGTATGGATGAGCCGCGCCGTTGTTCGAGATGGCGAAAGCGTTCTGGTTGAATTTCACGACGTTCTGGCCGTAGTCATAGAACTGCGGAATGTAGGAAACACCCAGCTGGAAGCCCGAAACGACCGGCGTGTAGTAGGTGACCTTGGTCGACACTTCTTCGTTGTCGATGTAGGCCGGGAAGAACGGCGACAGCATATTGTTTGCCGTGAAATCGGTGAACGTGCCGTCGATCTGGCCCTGTCCGACGAACGGAGCGTAGACGAGCATATCGGAAGCACCCGTGTGATCACCGGCGATCACGCGACCCCAGTTGCTGCCCATATAGACATAGGCATCGTGGGTCTTGATCTGGTCTTGGCCACCGTTGAAACCATCGTTGTTGTTCGAACCGTTCCAGAATGAAACGCGTGCGCCATATTCAAAATCGCCAGCGCCGCGGCCGATAGCATCGACAACCAGCTTCACTTCGGTTTCAAAGTCGTGGTTGGTCGTGTCGACGGCGTTCGCGCCATAATCGACGTCATCTGACTGGTTCATGATACCGGCGCGGAAATCGGCGTAGCCGCTCATTTCCAGCTTCAGATCACCGGCTTGGGCAGCGCCCGCAGCCAGGACCAGGGCCGACGTAGCAAGAAGAATTTTACGCATATGAGGCTCTCCTCAGGTTGTTTAAGTGAAGGTGATAGACCTTGCCCGCTAAAATCGTGCATAAAGCCATGCGCCGCAAGGCTTGGGCGCTATTTTTTACCCATATGAACCGGGCCTGTGGCGTGACCGCCACAGCTTGTTTTGTTGTCAGAACATTTATGTGCCTTGTTTGGGGTTTAATTTTTTGATTAAAAAGGATTCTTAAAACTACCCTATCCACAAAAACCGGTGTTAAGTCTGTTTTAAGGATCAACAGCAGGTGGCGTATGTGTTCACAAAAACTGTCCTTTAATTTCGTTACTGCATTGATTCTGATGCTGACGCTGGCCGCCTGCGGCGCCGTTGAGAGCAAACAAGAGTACCCTAAAAGCGAATACGATAAGGAGCGCGAGCGCTATGGCTCGGTGCTGGATGATGACGGCGGCTTCACGCTGTGGAGCAGCAAAGATAAACGCAAGAATGCCGGCGATGCCGGCTTCGGTGCCAATGGTTACCTGTGGCGCGCCACACTGGACACCATCGGGTTCATGCCACTGGCCAGCGCTGATCGCAACGGCGGCGTCATCCTGACTGACTGGTACACACCACCCAACGGCAGCGGCGAACGCGTTAAACTGAACGTATTGATCAAGGACTCAACGTTACGCGCTGATGGCGTGCGGGTTTCGGTATTCCGCCAGATCAGGGCATCAGGCGGCGAGTGGGTTGATGCCGCCGCGAACCCCGGCACCGGCGCCAAACTGGAAGATACGATTTTGCAACGCGCGCGCCAGCTGAAGCAGCTGGACGGCGGCAAAAGCGATGACAACTGATGGCCGAGACCGAACGCTATAACATCAAGGAAACCGAAGCGAAGTGGCGCAGGATCTGGGACGAGCGCCAATGCTTCAGGGCCGACGATAACAGCGATAAACCCAAGTATTACGCGCTGTGCATGTTCCCCTACCCGTCGGGCCGTATCCACATCGGCCACATCCGCAACTATGCGATCGGCGACATGGTGGCGCGGTACAAGCGCGCGCAGGGCTTCAACGTCCTGTACCCGATGGGCTGGGATGCCATGGGTCTGCCGGCCGAAAATGCCGCGCTGGAACGCAAGCTGCACCCCGGTGACTGGACGCTGAGCAACATCGAAGTGATGAAGGCGCAACTGAAGACGATGGGTCTGGCTATCGACTGGTCGCGCGAGATCACAACCTGCCTGCCCGAATATTACAAACACCAGCAGCGCATCTTTCTTGAATTTTACCGCCATGGTTTCGTGTACCGCAAAGGCGGCTGGGTGAACTGGGACCCTGTCGACCATACCGTGCTGGCCAACGAACAGGTGATTGACGGCCGTGGCTGGCGCACCGGCGCGGTGGTTGAAAAACGCGAGATGCAGCAGTGGTTTTTCCGCATCACGCAATACGCCGACGAGCTGTTGGACGGCATCAAGACGCTGGAAAAGTGGCCTGAAAAAGTGCGCATCATGCAGGAGAACTGGATTGGTAAATCCAGCGGTGCACGTTTTGGCTGGCAGCTGACACAGCCTGCCGGTGACATTACGAAAATTGAAGTTTTCAGCACACGCCCCGATACACTTTACGGCGCATCGTTCATCGCGATCTCGCCGCAGCACCCGATTGCACTGGCGCTGGCCGAAAAGAGTGCCGACGCAAAAGAGTTCATCGCGAAATGTGCGCAGCTTGGCACCAGCGAAGAGGCGCTTGAGAAAGCCGAGAAGCTGGGCTTCGATACTGGCCTGCGCGTGAAGCATCCGTTCGACGATGCATGGGAAGTGCCCGTGTGGATCGCCAATTTCGTGCTGATGGAATACGGTACCGGCGCCGTGTTCGGCTGCCCCGCGCACGACCAGCGTGACCTTGATTTCGCCAATAAATACAAGCTTCCTGTGCTGCCGGTGGTGCTGCCAAAAGGCGCGGATCCAAAGGCTTTCACGGTCGGCACCGAAGCCTATACGGACGACGGCACAATCTTCAATTCGAAGTTCCTCGACGGCATGGATATCGAGACCGCGAAGAAGACCGCAATCAAGAAACTGAAAGACATCGGTGCGGGCGAAGAGAATATCACGTACCGGTTGCGCGACTGGGGATTAAGCCGCCAACGTTACTGGGGCTGCCCGATCCCGTTCATTCACTGCGACGCCTGCGGTGTTGTGGAAGTACCCGAAGACCAGTTGCCGGTCGAGCTGCCGCGTGACGTGACGTTCGACAAGCCCGGCAATCCGCTGGCGCACCACCCGACGTGGAAGCATGTGAGCTGCCCGAAGTGCAGCAAGCCCGCGCTGCGCGAAACCGACACGATGGACACCTTTGTCGACAGCAGCTGGTACCAGTTCCGCTTTGCCGACCCGCACAACGAAAAAGCGCCTTTTTCAGCCGAATCCGTCAATTATTGGGCACCTGTCGACCAGTATATCGGCGGCATTGAACACGCCGTTCTGCACCTGCTGTATGCGCGCTTTTTCACGCGCGCGCTGAAGGCCTGCGGTCACATCAATATCGAAGAGCCGTTCAGCGCCTTGTTCTCGCAGGGCATGGTGACGCACATGTCGTACAAGGACGAGAACGACAACTGGGTCGATCCGGCCGATATCGACGAACGCGACGGCACGATGTTTGTGCGCGGCACCAATTCGGTTGCACGCGCGATGCGCGTCGAAAAAATGTCGAAGTCAAAGAAGAATGTGAAAGACACCGACGTGATTGTCGACAGCTGCGGCGTAGATGCCGCGCGCCTGTTCGTGATGTCAGACAGCCCGCCCGAGCGCGATGTGGAATGGACCGAAGGCGGCATTGACGGCGCCTGGCGCTACGTCAACCGCCTGTGGAAACTGGCCCTGTCGGCACCTGCTGAAAAGCCTACAAAACCAGCTGTTTTCAGCGAAACCGCGCTGGCCGCACAGCGCACCATCCACAAGTCGATCAAAGCCATTGGTGAAGACTTTGACGCGTTCCGCATCAACCGCGCGATTGCCCGTTTGCGTGAACTATCGAACGCACTGGAAGAACTGCCAGCCATCGAAGCGTATGTATTGCACGAAGGCGTCACAGCACTGGTGCAAATGTTCAACCCGATCATGCCGCACATCACCGAAGAACTGTGGCAACGCCTTGGCAACGCGCAGATGCTGGTTGAAACGCCATGGCCCGCATTCGATGCGGCACTGGCCGAAGACGACACAGTCACCATCGGCGTGCAGGTGAACGGCAAGCTGCGCGCCACCATTACGCTGCCCAAGAACGCGCCATCGGGCGAGTTTGAAAAAGCGGCGCTGGCCGAACCCGGCGTGCAGAAGGCGCTGGAAGGAAAGCCTGCGAAAAAAGTGATTGTTGTGCCCGGACGGATCGTCAATGTGGTGGCGTAAACCCCTTATATTATCAGCTTTTTTGGCTATTACCGCCTGTGGTTTCCAGCCGATGTACGGCGACCACAGCCCGGCCAAGATGGCCCATGCCGACCTGCAGAAGGTCCGCATCGCCATTGTCGACCATAACGAGATTCGCGTGTTGCAATCCATCCGTACCGGCGAGCGCCTGAACCAGCAGCTGACCAACAAGCTGATCGATCGCATGTACAAATCGGGTTACCCGCGCGAGCCCGAATACGAGCTGATGGTCAACATGCAGATGGAAGAACGCGGGTTAGGTATTCGTAAAGACGCCACCATCACACGCGCCGAGCTAGTCATGATCAGCGAGATGGTGCTGCGCCAATCAGGATCGATGGAAGAGCTGTACCGCACCACCATTCGTACGCGCGTTGCCTATAACATCCTTGAGGGCCAATACGGCACGCTGGTGGCCAAGGAGAACGCACAAGACCGCGCACTGGAAGAACTGGCCAACGATATCGTGACCCGCACCTCGCTGTTCCTTAACAGGAAAAACCCATGATTTTCAAGGCACTACAGGCCGAGAAATTCGTCGACCGCCCCGACCCGGCGGTGAATGCCATTCTGGTTTACGGCGCGAATTACGGACTGGGGCAGGAATACATCAGCCGCACACTGAGGGCGCTGGGTGCCGAAGCTGATGAAATCAGCGCCAGTGACTGCATCGATAAACCGGCACGCCTGAACGACGCCACGCGCAGCACGTCGCTGTTCGGCGACAAGTCAGCCATCTGGGTGCGCGAGGCGACTGACAAGTTCACCGACCTGTGCAAAGAGCTGCTGGAGAACCCTGACCCCGAGCGCAACTTCGTGATTGTCGAAGCCGGTGAACTGGGTACCAAAAGTCGTTTGCGCAAACTGTTCGAAGATACCGGCCATCTGGCCGCGCTGCCGTGTTACGTCGAGCGCGGCGCGGATTTAGAGCGCACGATCAGCGAACTGCTGGGGGCCGAAAACATCACTTTAACTGGGGAAGCACGGCATTATCTGGCCGACCGCGCCCCGGCCGACCGGCTGGCACTGCGGGCTGATCTGGAGCGCCTGGCGCTGTATGCGGGCAAGGATGCGCGCGTCGACCTAACCATGGCACGCGCCTGCCTTGGCGACGCGGCGGACGCTGACGCGTTCGACCTGCCGTGGATGGTGTTCGACGGCAAGGTGGCGGAAACAGACACAGCGCTGACGCGTCTGGAAGGCGAGGGCGCCAGCGGCATCATGCTGCTGCGCCTGCTGCTGGGCCATGCGTTAAAACTGCACATGGTGCAGAGCCTGATCGCTGGCGGACAGAACGCCAACGAAGCAATGAAAAGTATCCGTCCCCCGCTGTTCTATAACCAGACCGGGCGCTTCCAGCAGCAGTTGCGCCGCTGGACGTTGCCGCGGTTAACACAGGCGGTATCGCGTTTGCACGAAACCGAGCTGCAGTGCAAATCAACGGGCTATCCGGCCGATTTACTGGTGCGCCAGCTGGCGCTGCTGCTGGCGGCACAGCCCTAAATTAAGATTGGAATTAAGACTGGGCGGGCCTTTTGAGGCGCGCTGTGGTGACACTCTCACGGGTATAGCGCATATCCGGACGCATCAGTTTACTGCGCAGGGCTTCGCCCCGTTCGAAAGATTGCGATAACTTCTGACGCTCAGCCACAAACCCGGCTATCGCCTTTTGAGTTGCATCACTGGCGTGGCTTTTGGTTTTTTGAAGATAGTCGTCACTGAAAGTAACAGCCGGTTTTCCGTCTTCATCAGCCTGTATCGTGAATGCGCCCGCCGTTAGCGGCTCATAGTAAACCCCATCTATCTTCCCATAGCCGGCACCGTCTGTCGCTTCTACAAGCTGGTTCAGGTAGGCAGTGGCTTGTTGCAGGTCGTCTGCTTGCAATAGGTACCGGCTTAATGCAGCAAAGTGCGATATGAGATTTGCTTCCACGCCTGTTTCAAGAGCGGCGATGTTCGGCAGGATATAATAGTCATCCAGCAACTGCTGCATCTCGCCTTTATCCAGGTCATAACAGGCGATCAAGACTTCGGCATCGGTATAGATTTCACCACCAATATCGCGACCAACAGCCCCGGGGCCAAGGAATTTGTCGACGCAAAGAATCTCCAGCCTTGGCACATTGATCTTTATGCCTTCAAAGTCGACTGTTTCTGCGGTTGCGGTCAGAAAACCTTCGGGGAAAAGGACGCGCGGCTTACCGGCTTTGGCCAGCAGCTTTGTTTCACGCTGGCCGAAGTATTCTTGGGCGCCAAACGGCCACGCTGGTGAATAGTTGAAACCCTGTGGCGTATTATAAAGCTCCATATCCGAATGTGCGCGTAGTGGAAGTTGTAGGGGATAGCGAAGACGTCCTTCGACAGTGCCCTGAATCGCAAGTTCGCAACCCCAGCCCTTGCCCGCCAGCCACGGCAGGTCTGCGGTTTGCGGCATGGCCTGCAGTGCAAGTTTAGTCAGCAGGTGTAGTGCATTGTAGTTAGGAAAAAGTATAGCGATGCCCGAAGCGCTTCGGTCATTAAGCGGCACTCCATCGGCCAGCCATGTCTCATCGGTGCGCTGCGTAAGGTGCACGCCGTCGACATGAAACTCTGGTTTGTCGCCAGTGGTCATCCTGCCATCATCGGGCACGAGGATTACCCGTATTTTAATGCTGTTTCTTCCTTTACAGTCAGAAGGTTAGTGCGCTGCTTGTCTAGTTATCGCAAGCACAAATGCGGTAGGCGTTGGCTTGCGCGGCACTGCAGGTTGTAGTGGCAGTACCGCGCCGCAGGGCCAACAATTCGCCAAGAAACTCGCGGATCTGACAGCCGGCCGCATTCGCGGCGTCGGTTATCAGGCCAAGGTTAACATAACCCAGTTGCAGGCTGACCAGTGTGCAATCAAGGCCAAGGGCATCCAGATCGCCAATGGCACGCGTGCCGGCAAGATTGCAGCCGCCGTAGGATGCGCATACCGTATCGCAGCTTTCACCTAGCGCCGTGCCGGCACGGTAGCAGGCGAAGTTGTACATCACACCACCGGTGCACTGGTCAACACACGGGTTCACATCAATGCCGCCGGGCGGGTTATCGTAAAAGCTACTCCACTCTTCCGACATGATGTTGGTGGTGGCACAGACGCCGTGCGCAGTGTTGTTGGTGACACGGCGGCAGACCATGAACGCACTGACTTCCACGGTGGCGCCCGCTGCGACCGGCGTGCAGACATCGGTTTCCTGTGCGCTGATCGGCGGCGGCATCAGTGCTAGAAGCGCTATAAAAGCCAGCAAAACCAGCGTTTTCTGTGATGATGACACCCTAGCGGGCTGTCGGTACCAGCGTGTGCCAGCTGCCATGATTACATAAATCCAGGTGACCGTCGCGGCGGTAGCGCAGCAGGCCGGTGTTTTCGGCTGTGCAGTCGATTGTGCCGCCGATGAAGATGGCCCGCTTGGCGGCGGGGAACATCACATCAACGGGAATGGGGTACGTCTTATCCAGCAGCGGCGAACGGGAGCCAACTGGCGCAGCCATCAGCAGTGCGATGACGGCCAACACAAGGCCGACCAGAAGCCACGAAGTGGTCGTAGCATGAAAGCGCCTGCGTCGGCGGATTGTCTTTGTCATCACCACGCGCGTTTCAACGGACGAGGGCAGGGCAGTGAATGTATTGGCGGCGGGCTGGAGAAGCGGTTGTGAATTCAAAGCGGACATTGCGCACCTCGGCATCTCTGTTGCGAGAGGGCCAGCGTACCAATGGTAACACGAAAAGCAACCAGTGGTTGCATTTAGCTGTTTACAGATGTGTGTTGTTTTGTTGATTTACTCTTTGCTAAATACAACTGTAGGTCGTTTTTATTATGCGGCGAACCCAATCTCGACGGCCAGTGTCTCGAGCGCATGGCCCTGATGCCGCGCTGTATCGGCCACCAGACGGCGGAAGCATTCATCATACAGTGGCGCCAATTCCGGAAAGCGCGGTTGGTGCTTGGCGCGGTACTTCACAAGGAAACGCAGATCGTCCACCGGCAGCGTGCCGTTCTTCTTGATTTTGATGTAAATCAGCGGCTGGATTTTATCGAGCACCTTGACGAAGCTGCTTTCGGGCGTAGCGCAGGCAATCATCTCGTCATGCAGGGCGCGCTGATGATCGTGTAGTGAGGGCGGAAACCACGTCAGGTACTGTTCCAGCGCGGCACGTTCTTCGTCTTCTACCTGTTGGGCTACGGCAGCATTAAAGGCATGGGTATCGGTGCCCTGCCCGTCGGCACCACCCGGATCGCGGTCACCGGTAATCAGCTCCAGAACATCGTGCAATGCCGTTAATTCATGCACTTTTCGTGCATCCAGCTGTGGAAAGTAAGGCAGCAGCGCGGTAGCCATGAACTGCAGATGCCATGTATGGTCGGCGACGGATTCAAGGCGCAAAGGACCTTCGGCGGCGCGGGCGATATCGTGCTGCGCACTTTCGTCCTTCCAGTAGATCTGGTTGTGATAGCGGATGATACTGTAAACACCCAGCGTGCGTTCGAACACATCAGCCAGCTGAACGGCGGCAGCGTTATCGAGCTTCATTAAAATCAGCCGCGACCGGAAAGTACCCGTCCGTGTAATTGTATTTGGCCAGCAGCTTTTGCCCAAGGCCGTTATTATTCATGCGCTGGATGACCGTATCCAGCGTGTTCTTGAACTGGAACTCGCCTTGTTTCAGGGCGAACGACTCGCCAAATACATAGGCGGCCGGAACGCCGGTTACTTCGCGCAACTTTGTATCGGTGTTCGCGTTGAAGTGCTGGACCTCTGATTTACCAACAATAACAACGTCGGCACGGCCGTTTATGACCGACAGCAACAACTGGGAAACATCGGCCATCTGGGGCAAAGCAAAGATTTTTGCCTTGGGGAAATCGTTCTTAGCGACACTGTAGGTAACGTCGCCATCCAATGCGGCAATGGTCACGCTTTCGCTGTTGATCTTGCCAAGGTCGCCATCAAAGCGAGTGTTATCGGAGCGTACATAAGCATAGATGGCAGTATAGAATGTAGGCTCTGTCATCAGCAGGTTTTTAGCACGGGCACCATCAGGCCACAAAGTGGCACACATTGCATCCACCTTGCCGGCGTTCAGTGCTTCGATCGCCTCACCCGGGTTGACCTCGAGTGCCCAGTTGATTTTCCAGCCCAGTTCATTGGCCACAGTTTCAATATAATCGACGTTAATACCGCTCATCGCACCAGTGACAGGGTCACGCATCACATACGGCGGCCAGTTAAAGTAGCCACAACGCAATTCGTTACTGGCCATCACACGGCTAAAGGCGGTTTCGCCAGACGCATCGGGGGCGATGACAGGGCCATGCACTTTCCAAGACGTTCGCCCGCAAGTCCGACGCGGACGCGTGGGCGCGGGACGCGGAACGTCTCATCGACAACAACTGCGATCCCTCGATCCGGCGCGTCAGCCCAAAGGACAC
>JBFWRI010000004.1:0-77384 GCA_050248995.1 Bdellovibrionales bacterium | reverse complement strand
CCGGGCAACGGCTAACGCATGGAGGTGACAGGAGAGAAAGCGGACGACTCCGCTTCTGTCGCTCCTTTGGTGGCCCACGCCTAAATCTACTTATGGAGCATTAACCGGTCTGCGGTGCCGCCGCATCGATTCCTGATGCTTATTCCTGCAATGTATATGGGCGACCCTGAGAAAAGGAGACAACACATGACCCTAAAGACTCTTTCAGTAGTGATGCTTGCCGGTTTGCTGGCCGCGTGCGGCAGTTCGCCAACCGATCGCACGGTTTCCGGTGCCGGTATCGGTGCCGGTGCCGGCGCCGTCGGCGGGGCGCTGATGGGATATAATCCTGTTACCGGCGCGATTGTCGGCGGCGCTTTGGGCGCTGCGACGGGCGCTGTAACCGACGAAGACTGGCGCCTGCGCCGCTAGTGGAACATGAAGAAAGGAATCTGACATGTTGAATTGGGCTATTACCTTTTTTCTACTGGCCGTAGTGGCGGCAATCTTCGGCTTCGGCGGATTGGCAGGAACGTTTGCATCCATCGCGCAGTTTCTGGCTGTACTGTTTGTCGTATTGTTCGTTGCCAGTCTGGTCTACGGCATGGTGACCGGCCGCAAAACAGCGCCGCCTGTCTAGCGTCTTTTATCAAGAACTCCACAAAAAAGCCCGCCGGATATCCGGCGGGCTTTTCGCTGCCTGAGTTTTTTGCTTTTATGCGGCATCCCGGTTGACTTTTTTCTCCCATTCACGGATCTGATCTTCGGCCTGTTCGCGTGCAAGGCCGTAAGCGGTCTGGATCTCACCGGCCAGCTTTTCGCGGTTGCCGTCGATTTGGTCAAGCTGGTCGTTGGTCAGTTTGCCCCAGCGCCGCTGGGCCTCACCTTTGAACTGGCGCCAGTTACCGATAACCTGATCAGTGTTCAACATGATGGTCTCTCCTTTGTTATAAGGGGTTGTGCCACATGGCACGCTCCGTATATCGCGCTCCGAGGCTCATAAAGCGATGGCGTGTTTTCCCGCGTTCATAAACATGGCGTAAGTTTGGCCGTTTTTATTTATTCGTTCCTGATAAGGCGACCGCTGGCACCGACTGTATTCTGACCCGAATTACCTAACTGTGAGGGTGAGCAAGGAAGGAGAGAACGATGCGACTATATCCCCTGAATCATCGCCCCCACTCTTTCAAAGGCTATGCGGACTGGATGTATGCTGATGAAGGATTGGCGATTGACAGTCAGATTGAAGCGCTGCGTGCCGAACTGGAGCAGATGAAGGTGCGTTACGCCCGCTATCTGGAAGAAGAAAGCACACGGAGCGACATGCGTGTTCTGGATGCCTGGATTGCTTCGTATATGGAAGGCTCGCGTGAGGCGCAGGATTACCTGCACAATTACGGGTTGGCGCTGCTGACCAGCATCGAAACCCGGCTGCGCATGGCGGCGGCCGATATTTATCGCTTCGGCGACGAAAGCCCAGCCGCATCCATCCGTGATGTTGAAAACGGGAATGCACTGACGAACGCTGCCAAGGATATCGCACATGCCCGTGAACACCTGGAAACACAGGTGACGCCATGAGACATCACCTGATTTCGGTTACACGCGAGGCGCAGCCCTCAGCTTATGCCAATCCCCAACCTGTGAAGGAGTCTGCCATGTTCGATTTCGCCACACTTGAAGATTTTCTGTTGCCCGAGGCACAGGAAATTATGGAACTTGCCCCTTATGAGGAAGAAGATTACCTGCAGGATGTGCCGGCGTTTCGTGACGCCATACAGGAAGTCATGACTCACCGCGTGCAGACCGCCGATGATGCGCCACCAACCGTGTATGGGGCATAAGACCCGCCTTTCCAACAGCAGCAAGAGGAGAAGACCCTATGGCTACAGCAGCAAACCGCAACACCGGCACGATCGCGCTGGTTATTCTGGCGATTATTGTCCTGTTCGGCGCAATCTATCTTTTTGGCAACCGTGACCGCGAGCCAGATACGGCACTGGGCCGCGCGGCCGAGGAATTCTCGGAAGGTGTGGATGATGCGGCGCGCGAGCTAAGCGGGCGCCCCAAGTCCACGGGTGAGCAGATCGGCGAAGCCGTCGAAGATGTCGGCCGCGAGATTAAGGAATAGTTCTTAATCTGCCTGAAGTTTGAAATGTAAGACAGGCAGCGGCTGGTCCGCTGCCTGTCTCGCTTTGAAAACATTGATGTTTTAGGCAGCCGTTTGAACATAATGGCTTCTTTATGGCAGGTGCGAAATAGTGGGAAGCATTATAATCGTGCCGGTTTCGGCCACATAGAGTTGGGGATGACTACAGGTATAAATGACAGCCTGCATCAGGCGTATGTGCTGGCATATGTTGACGATAGCCCGCGCACTGTCATGCTGTTGCGCATGGCGCGTCGGCGCGCTGCAGCGCTTGGAATACCGTGGGTTGCGCTCTGTATTGAGCCGGTAAAGCAAAACACAAAACCAAATGATGATATCCAGCTGCGTCTTATGCAGAATATGACGCTAGCCGAGCAAATGGGTGCATCAGCGGTTACGGTGCGCAGTGACGCCCCGTTTGACGGTGTGCGTGACTATATCATCGCCCAGTCGGGCAAAGGCCAGCGTGTCGAGGCACTTTATATCGGCGAATACAGGTCCGCACAGCGGCGCTGGTGGCACAGCCGCTCGCTGTCTTCTGCATTGGCCCGGGCATTCGGCGGCGCCACCGATGTGATTGTCGTACCGCTTGAAGCCGGGGCCCGGGTGTCGCAGCCATGGTGGCGAACGGGTGTATGGGCGCGCGTGACTTTCAACGAAATATTGCTGGCTATTTTGGCGGTGCTGGTGGCGACGCTGCTCATTGAAATCATCACTTATGCCATTCCCGAAGCGCTGACGCCGAACGCGCGCAACAAAGCCGTTATTTATATGGCGGCGTGTGCGTTTGCCGCGTCACGTTATGGCCTGGTTCCGGGTCTGGTGGCGGCGGTCTTCAGCTTTGCCTCTTTCAACTACCTTTACGTTGTGCCCTATGACAGTTTCATCATCACCGATGCCGCAGACGTACTTAATCTGACATTGTTCCTTATTGCTACGCTTGTCCTGTCAGTCTTCTGCAGCAGCAGCCACGAACAGGCCGACCAGCTGATGCTGCGCACCGCACAGCTGCAGGCGCTGTCCCGCATGAACAGGGTGGCGCTGCGCCGCCATACGCGGGGACGCACACTGGAAGCGTTAAGTCGTGAGATCAAAGCAGTGCTGGGGGCCGATGTGGTTTTCTTCTTGCCGACGGCTGCTACCCCCCTGCAGCTGACTTATACTTTTCCCGGCAACGTCGCTTTGTCGGATACAGAGCGCACAGCTCTTCGCATTTGCTGGGATGAAGCGCGTGTCACTGGTTGCGGTTCGTTGACATTTCCCGACAGCACCTATCGTTTCAAGCCGCTTCTTGGATCAAGCGACGTTATCGGTGTGATGGGTATCCACTGCACGAGCGACAGTCCGCTTGACGCAGATGCCGCACAGATGTTCGCTGCTGTGGCGGATCTTGTGGCTCTTATTCTCGAACGCGTCGAGTTGACGCAGATGACCGAAGAAAGCCGTGTGCGCGAAGAGCGTGAAAAGTTGCGGTCTATGCTGCTGTCGAGCGTATCGCACGACCTGAAAACGCCGTTGGCTTCCGTCATCGGCGGGTTGAGTGTTATTCGTAGTATGGGGAGTTCGTTATCTGAAGAACAGCGGACAGAGCTGGTTTCGAACGCCCTGGAAGAAGCGCAGCGGCTTGATTCCTTCATCACGAATATTCTTGATATGACGCGCCTGGAAAGCGGTCAGACCCAGTTCAAAAAAGAGTGGAGCGCGCCACAGGATCTGCTGGCCAATGTCTTGCGCCGTCGCCGCGAGTGGCGTGAACGCTTTGAGCTGCTGATTAGCGATACCGCTGACAAAAGTCTGGAGATCAGCGTCGATCCGGTTGTGACCGAGCAGGTTATCTTCAATATTCTTGATAATGCCATCAAATATGCAAAATCGGGCTCGCAGGTCTCCATCGACTGGGCGGCCAGCCCGGATGGGCTAGACATCTTTATCCGCGACAACGGGCCCGGCATCCCACCCGACCAACTGGAAAAAGTGTTTGATAAGTATGCACGCATCCAGCAGCGGGACAGCAAAGTCGCCGGCACTGGTCTGGGGCTGGCGATCTCGCGGGCGATCATGCAGGCACAGGGCGGCACGATTACGGCCGATAACCATCCCGAAGGCGGCGCCGTGTTTAGACTGCGTTTCCCGGTGTGGCGTACCACCACCGGCTCTACACAACAAAAGGTGGCGTCATGATTAATCTTAACAATAAAAGCATCCTGGCGATTGACGATGCGGCGGCCATACGCACGTTCCTGCGCATATCACTGCAAGCGCAGGGCGCAAATTTTTATGAAGCTGCCAATGCGGATGACGGGCTGAAGCTTGCCGGCCGCCTGAAGCCGGACCTGATTGTGCTTGACCTCGGCCTGCCAGACCGCGACGGACTTGATATCCTGCCCAGCTTGAAGGAGCCTGACAGCGACGGCAAGTCGCCTGCCGTGATTATCCTGAGTGTGCGCAAGGAACAGCAGACGAAAGACCGTGCTCGCGAACTGGGAGCAGATGGTTATCTCAGCAAACCGTTCCTGATGGATGATCTGCTGGATATCATACAGGCAAAAGTCACGCCGGCCGAACTTTCCTAGCCCGGGGCCTTTACGCTTTCCTTATACTGGCCCAATGCCTCCGCATCGCAATTTAAGTCGTAAAAAAGTTACGCTTTTCCGTAATGAAGAGGAGACTTTCCCTTCATCTTACGAAAAGGAGACCCCTATGACCACAGTCAATCGTGAAGTGCGCGAGCTGCGCCAGGAACTGAAACATCTTGCTGATGTTGTTCAGCGCAGCGCGAAGATCGCCAATAACAATTCATATAAAGCATCTGATGCGGTTCAAAGCCTGACGGGTTATGACACAGATGACCTGCGCCGCATGGCGAATAAGGCTGGCAAGGATGTGCGCAGGTTTCTGTCAGAGAAAGCAAACGATGCGGAAGAGTTGTATCACACAGCTGAAAAGAAGGTTGCTGAGAAGCCGCTGCAGGCAATGGCCGCGGCTATAGCAACCGGCTTTGTGCTTAGCCTTCTGTTCCGCCGGAACTAGGCCGTGCGCCCGCCGTTCGCCCGCCGGCTGTTTTTAAAACACCGGCTGGCCCTATGGATGCTGGACCAGGCCCTTCCTGATCCGCCCGCGCTGGCCGGCGCCCTGCGTGCCATCCTGCTTACAATGGCTGTAGGCGCCGCTGCGGGCGTCGCTGCGCTTGGTTTTGTGGCGGCCGGCCTGCTGGGGATGTACCAACTGATGCTGGATCAGGGCATAACAGCACAAACAGCCGCGCTGGGCGTTATCGCTTTAGCGCTGTTGTTCATTTATGCGGGTTTCCGCCTGGTCGATAATACGATCAGTCACTGGTCCCGCCGCAGGTCTTTCCTGCATCGCGAGGCCGACCCTTTCAATCAGACCAAAGACATACTTATGACCCTGGCTTCAGACTTTATCGACGGACTGCGCAGCGAGCCACCTCCGCCACAGCGGCGCAAATCTCTTGCCCCCGGTGATGTTGGTGACGTGTCTGACGCAACCCCTGTCATTCCGCTGCGTAGGAGGCAGTAAAGTATAAACAGGAAGGCCGACCGGATGGGGCTGTGGGGTGATATCAAGGAATCCGTAGCCGTCGCCATCGTCGCGGCCGTGCTGCTTCTTGCCGCTATACCCGCAGCGGCTGAGAAGATGACTCACGTCACAACGGATGACCGGCGCATCTTCACGCTGGCGTGGGAAAACGATATCGGCACCGGGAACGACGATAACTACACGAATGGCGTGCGTGTGGCTTATCTGTCGGCTGAAGACACGATACCCGATGTGCTTGACCGCATGGCCGGCTGGGTGCCTTTCTTTGCGCCCGAAGGGCGCAAGCGCTGGGGCCTTGAAGTCGGCCAGAGCATGTTCACGCCAGAAGACATTACAACGAACATACCCGATCCGGCCGACAGACCTTATGCCGGAATCCTATATGGCAGCGTCATGGCGGTATCAGATACGGGTTATAATCTCGACAGGTTGCAGCTGACATTCGGCGTTGTGGGCCCCGCGTCGCTGGCCTCGGAAACCCAGGAGTTTTTTCATGCGCTGGCTGGTGCTCGCGACCCGAAGGGGTGGGATTCGCAGCTGCATAACGAACCCGTCTTGATGCTGAGTTATGAGCACAAATGGCGCAACCTGTTCGAACTGACACCGTTCGGGTGGGGATTTGATATCACGCCCAGCATCGGTGGCAGTATGGGCAACATCTATACACAGGCCGCCGTGGGTGCCGTGGCGCGGTTTGGGTTTGACCTGCCGGCGGATTATGGCCCGCCAATCATCAAGCCCAGTCTCAGTGGATCGGATTTCTTCAAGCCCAGCAAAGCGCTGGGCTGGTACGTCTTTGCCGGGGCAGAAAGCCGTGCCGTAGCCCAGAATATCTTTCTTGATGGTAACTCGTTTCGCGACAGCCCACGCATTGAAAAACTGCCATTCATCCATGGGGCGCAGGCCGGCATCGCCTTTGTTTACGACAACACACGCATCGCCTATACTCATATATTCAATAGTAAGGAATTCAAAGGCCAGAAAGGCGGCGACCAGTACGGCGCTGTGACATTGTCGGTCCGGTTTTAGGAACGGGGGATATAATGAATAGGGGTATTGGCAAGAATAGTCTGTTCGACCGTGCGGCACGTTGCGTGGCGCATCTTAGCGGGTCATCCGGCGCATTCTTTTTTGCAGCGGCCGTGATTGTGGGGTGGGCGCTGCTGGGGCCCATTTTTGATTATTCGGATACCTGGCAGCTGGTGATCAATACCGGCACCACAATTATCACCTTCCTGATGGTGTTCATCATCCAGCACACGCAGAACAAGGATACGGTGGCTATGCAGGTCAAGCTGGATGAACTGATCCGCGCTGTCGACCAGGCCGACAATATTTGTCTGGATCTGGAAGAGCTGGAAGAGCACGAGCTGGACGAGATGCGTCAGATGTATCTGAAGCTGGCTGCTGCCGCACGCAAGGCAAGGGATGAAAAGGAAACGACCTAGGCCGCTTTTTCCGCGGCGACGCCAATTTTCACATAACCACAGCTGAACGTGAACGGCTTGGCTTCGGCCGGGGTCAGGTGGATGTGCAGGCCCTTGGCCTTGACGGCTTCATCGATGCAAACAAGATTCTCGACTTCGTGGATATAATCGCGGTGGCTGGTATCCCAATGGCGCACCTGTTCCAGCGCACGTTGGCGCGCGTGTGGCAGGTCGGGTGCCACGATGAACAGGTTGGCGTGCAGTTCGGTGAATTCATTGAAATTGTAACCGCCAAGATTGGCGAACCATAGCTTGTCGGGGCCGGTTGATGGCTCGGCCTTCAGCGTGATGTCGTGCCCGTCGGCGTGTTCCAGATTGCCCCATGCATCAAGGTGCAGGCTTTTGGGCTCGCCCCACCATTGCGCCCGCAATTCATCATAGGCGTTTTCCATCGTATCGCTGACGACAAAGCGCATATCGTGAAGCTCGACATTAGCGCCCGGAACAGTACCGCCTACATAGACGGCGAAAAGATTTTGTTGGGTCATTGCCAAACTATAAAAGACTGTCTTTCGCAATGCAATGTACCTTTTCTGCATGCGCCATTCTTGCTATGCATAATATATGAGCTCGTCATCGCCCGCCCAGCCACCTCAACTCGCACAGGCCCTTGCTGTCCACGCCCAATATACCGACACATTATTTCAAAACGCGCGCACAAAACCGGGCGAAGACCCGCTGTTTGTGCCGATCACTGACCAGCCGCTGGATGCAGCCACGCTGCCGGTCCGTGCGTTGGCATTTTACCTGCCGCAGTTCCACCCCATACCGCAGAACGACAAGCACTGGGGCAAGGGATTCACCGAATGGACAAATGTCACCCGCGCCGTGCCGCTGTTCGCCGGACATGAACAGCCGCGCCTGCCGGGCGAGCTGGGCTTTTATGACCTGCGCATGCCGCATGTGATGGAGCGCCAGGTCGAGCTGGCGAAGATGTACGGCATCCATGGCTTTGCCTTCCACTATTACTGGTTCGCGGGCGAGCGCGTTCTGGAAAAACCGATCGAGCATTTCTTGAATACGCCGTCGCTCGACCTGCCGTTCTGCGTGAACTGGGCCAACGAAAACTGGTCGCGTCGCTGGGATGGCGCCGCAACAGAGGTGATTATCGGTCAGAACCATTCGCCGGAAGACGATGTGGCGATGATCGCCGATGTGGCGCGTTACTTCCGTGACAAGCGTTATATCCGCGTTGGCGGCAAGCCACTGTTCATGATCTACCGGCTGGAGCTGTTCCCTGATCCGAAGGCGACGGTTGAGCGCTGGCGTACATGGTGCCGCCAGAACGGCATTGGTGAGATATATATCGCGTCATGCCGGTCGTTCGCGATCATCGACCCGGCGGAATTCGGTGTGGATGCGGCGGTGGAATTCCCGCCCAACATGATGACACCGGCGCCGCTGGATACACGCGGCTTTGTGCTGAACCAGAAATTCGCCGGGAAGATTCTGGATTACAGAACGGTGGCCCAGACAGCGATGAGCCTTGGCAAGCCGCCTTACAAGGTTTTACGCGGTGTCACACCCAGCTGGGACAACACGGCGCGCAAGCCCGACAACGGCAATGTGTTCCATTTCAATTCACCGGAGCTTTACGCACAGTGGCTGGAACATGCGTGCCGCTTTACGCTGGAGCATTACAGCCCCGATGAAAACATCGTGTTCCTGAACGCGTGGAACGAATGGGCGGAAGCCGCCTATCTGGAGCCCGACCGCCGTCGGGGCTATGCATTCCTGCAGGCAACAGCCGATGCGCTGCGAAAGGTGAAGGGATGACGTACGCGCCTTTGGAGGTACCCGAGAACATGCTGGGTAACCAGCAGACTGTGCTGGTGCTGCGCAAACCTGAAAAACCGCGCCGCAACCTGATCGTGGTACGCAGTGGCGGGTCGAATGACCATCTGAAGTGGCTGCCATTCCCTGAAGATCGCACGTGGGACCTGATGGAGATAAACTTTGGCACTGACAAGGAGCGGGTGACGAATTCGCCGGCTGACTGGGTCGTGCTGGGCGGGCTGACCAAGTGGCACGGTTTCAAGCTGCTGATGCAGGAGTTTCCGGCGCTGGAAGATACTTACGATTATTATTGGATGCTGGATGATGACCTTGTGTTCCAGGATGCGCGTCAGCTGAACGCGATGTTTGATGTGATGCAAAGCGCGAACCTGCTGGCAGGTCAGCCCAGCCTGACGCCCGATTCATCGAACTCGTTTGATATCTTCTACCAGTGCCGCGCCTTCATCCTGCGCTACACCAATTATATCGAATGCATGATGCCATGCTTCCGCCGCGATGCGCTGAAGGCCATCAAGCCATCGTTCGATGTCGGTATCACGGGCTGGGGTATGGACCTGATCTGGTGGCACATGCTGGGCAGGCCTGCGCAGGGTTTCGGCATCATTGACCTGATCGCGGTATCGCACCTGCGGCCGATGGATGAAGTGAACGGTGGCTTTTATAAATACATGCGCAGCCTTGGCATCAACCCGCGGGATGAAGTGAACGCCGCGCTGGATTACATGAAGATGCCCGATGTGCAGATCAATACGCTGGGCGGCGTGCCGCGCGTTTCCGTGCGTAACCGCGCCACCGGCCAGTGGTCGCATAACAGCTAGGGTCGTGCGGCCGCCGGCAACGACGGGCCTGCCAGCCTTTCGGCTTCATCCCACAAAGGCGCGCCATTTTCCCATTCACGCAGGTTAAATGCGGCGACAGCCTTCAGGTCGCCTGTTGCCCGTAAAATCGCCTGCTGACGCTGGCTGCTGTTGCCGCGCTGCAAGACTTGCTGCAGCACCTCGATCTGGGGCTGATAACCCTGTCTGGCAATGATGTCTTCCAGACGCTTCAGCCATAATGCAATGTCGGTTTTCAGGCCGTGGGTATCGCCTCTGTTGCTGGTGATCAGTTGTGCGTCAAGGCCGTAACGCATCACGCGCCATTTGTTATCGCGCATACGCCATGTGTTGGGACGCGGCATTTCGTTTATCCAGCTGCTGTGTTCCTCGAACCACAGGGCAAGGCAGTGAATAAAGGCGGCCAGTGCCATGGCTTCGGCCAGTGTCGCCGGCTGGTCGGGCGTGCGTATTTCCAGTGTACCGAGGCGCGGTGATGGCCGTAGATCCCAGTACAGGTCTTTCAGGCTTGAAATGCTATCGGTCTGCGCCAGCGTCTTGCATAGGGCCTGGTATTCATCCCAGGTATTGAAATGGTACGGAAGCCCGGCAATGGGCAGGGATTCGCCGGCGATCGGGCGTGCACAGGCAAGGCCCGTCACACCACTGTCATCAACAGGTGTACTGGCGCTGATCGCAAGGATATGCGGCAGGAAATGTGTGAAAAAGTTATGATAACGGACGCACTCTTCCGCATTGCGCATGCCAAGATGCATATGCATACCCTGCATGCTGTTGAATCTGCGGTGTAGGACTTGCCGCCGCTCCTGCAGAAGCGTATAGCGATCGCTATCATACAGCTGGGCATCGGCAGTTTTTAAAAGCGTCAGGCGTCCTGTCCCGCACAGGCGGGCATGGCAGATATTCTCCGCCGCCGTGCGCGCCTCGCGGATGCGCGCGGCAAGTTCATCTTCTGCCTGTTTGACGTTGGTACATATGCCAGTAGTGACTTCAAGTATATGGGCCGCCGGTTCCTGATGGAAGCGTTCAGAATCCAGGGATTCCAGAACATCTCTGGCGCAATTCATGGGCAGCAATGTCTCGGGATTAACCAGCCCCAGCTCCAACTCAATGCCTACTGACAGGTGTTGGCTACTGACAAACACCAGCTGTTCTTCTATCGGCGCCAGCAGTGGGTTCGCATGTATGTCTGGCTTCTTTTGGAAAGGCCATCTGAGGTAGGTATTTATTTTATTCAGCCAGGGGCCAAGTGCGTTCATGCTTTTTCTCCCCGCCTCTTGGGTTTCCGGTCAGCAAATAATCTAGGGAGTGGTCCCTGAATGTCAACTTACGCGGATTTCGACTGCAGTGCCGCTGTCAGCAGGCGGTTGCCTTCGGGTGTGGCAGCAAGTTTCTTGAACAGCGCATCATACGTTTGATTCTTTGCCGCAAGGTTCATCGCCATGCGACGCCAGTAATTCGCTTCCAGCTGCATGATCAGCACGGTGTTAGCCTGAGCAAGTGAGTGCTGACGGTATTCAATCAGTGCATGCGGCACATGCATCGGCAGCCAGCCAGCATCCACCATACGATGAAACAGGTTGTGGTCTTCAGCGGCCTTGTCTTTCCTGTAACCGCCGACCTGGTCGAACGCGGCACGGCGGTACATCGATGACCCGTGCATGAAATTCTCGTTCTTCAGGTTGGCAATGGCCTGCTCGGTCGGCTCGGGGAATTCCCACAGGTAGACCGGCCAGTTCTCGGTGCGACTCTGGCCGATCAACTTTGCGCCCTGTCGTTCGGCCAGCGGCTTGGCCAGTGGGCCGAAGATCGTCATGTCGGTATAGGCAACGCCGACTTTTTCATGCGCATCCAGCACAGCTTTGCACTTTTCCACGTAATCGATACGCATACGGTTATCGGCGCCAAGGAAAGCGACGTAATCGCCGCTGGTCAGGCCGACGGCCTTGTTGAAGTTGCCGACGATACCAAGGTTTTCGGCATTCAGCTCGATGCGGATGCGCGGGTTGCCGCGATAACGGTTGATGATCTCGTGCGAATTGTCGGTTGAGCAATCGTCGATAATTAGGATCTCGTCGGGCGGCATGGTCTGCGCCAGCACGCTTTCCACTGCCTGTGGAAGATAGGCGCCATAGTTATAGTTGGCGATGATGACCGACACCTTTGACTTGCTGAGTTTCGTATTGGCGAAGCAGGTAACGCGGTCGAGGCGATAGCGGTCGGCATCGGGATTCGGCGTATAGCGCACAATGCCGGTGTTATCATCGGGCATCGAGCTGGAGAGCGCGCCTTTGTAGTTCTCTTTTACGATCCTCACCGCCAGATCGTCATGATCGCCGTGCGGATAGCCAAACCAGTCGAAATGCGGGGCGGGGAAGGCCTTACGCAGACCGGCCGGCAGTTCGATCTCGGCGCGCAGGGCTTTTTCGTCCATGCCCTTCATGCGCTGGTGGGTTTTGCTATGCCATTGCAGGCGCGCGCCGCCTTTCGTCATTTCCTGCAGCTGCTCCAGGGTGGCGAACTTGGTCAGTGGCTCGACACTGTCAAATGCGTTGTCGCCGCCGATGTAATCGCCGATCACGAAAAGCTCGAAGGGGTAGCCATACTTCTTCAGCAGCGGGAAGGCGACGTCGTAAACATTGTCATAGATACCGTCGAAGCTGATGACGACATGGCGCGGGTTGCCGGGATCATAATCCGACAGATACACGACATCATAGGCCTGCAGCGCGGCCAGCTGGCGGTCGAACACATCCGCCGTCAGCCACCAGATGGTGGGAGCTGTCAGCGCGACCTTGTGATACATCAAAATCATTTGCGATAAACCTCGAGCAAATGAGTGTAATCACGATAGGTATAAAGCGTGCGGTCCAGAAGGTTGTAGGTGAAACCGGGCGGTGCCCAGTCCATGATATGGCACGACACCAGATGCCCGCCGGGCGCCAGCAGATTATCGATCACCAGCCGTGCCAACGAGCTGGCGTCACCGATGTATTGCGGGTACAGCACGCCGGTGATGACAATCAGGTCGAACTGACCATACTTTTCCGGCGTCATGTTGAAGAACGACACTGCCTCGTACTTTATATTTTTGTCGGGCTTCTGCTGTTGCGCACGCTGGCGTGCATACTCGATCGCCTTGTCGGAAATATCGGTGCCCAGCACCTCGTCGCCCGGCAGGTCGATGGTCACAAAGCCGTTGCCGCAGCCGATATCCAGCGTGCGCTTGAACGGCACCTGCGGCAGCACGGCCTGCAGTTCGCGTTTGCGCCGCGCGTCGTCCGGGTGCGCATCATAACCCCATGGGTCATCGGTTTTGTAAAAGTCTTCCAGTTCCGATTTGGGCTGAATGCCTTGCATGAAGACAAGACTAGCAAGCCCCATGCCACGGGCCAAGACGCTGAATTTACGCTGTTTCCTGCAGCCACTGCAGCTGACTGACAACCGCTTCGGTGCCGGGCTGGCGCACATCCAGCACCAGTGCGGGGTGCAGGTGGGTGTCATACACGGGAATATCCAGCGTATGCGACCCAGCGCCCAGCGTGGCGGCACCATGCACCTGTGCAGGCATGTTGGGCAGGCCGTTCTGCAGCAAGCCGACATGCAGCTGGCCCTTGCCGACGCTTACCTGCACGCGCAGCACACCTTCGCTGGCAAAGTTTTCATAACCCTGCTGCATGAACGGGATAACAGCGCCCGGACCGCCGGGCGCGGATGCCGTAATCGTGACTGTGTTGTTGCCACCGCTGATGCCGTCAACAAACTGTGCATGCTGCCAGTCGAATGTTGCCGGCCGCTCAACCGCGCTGCTGGGTTGCACGCGGTAATACTGCGACACATAGCGGCCTTTATCATCCGGCTTCAACATAACCGGGTGCCGGATATATTCGCCCAGCGTCACATAAGGATGGGGTGGCACAGCGGCTGTTTGCGGCGGGTGCGCGACGCTGTTCAGGATCTGCACAATTTGCTGCTGGGCCGTTTTGATATCGGCTTCCCCTTCGCCCTTACGCAGGGTTGGGAAGGCTGAACAATGCGGCACAAACGTTTTACTGCCCTGCAGCCACAGCCACGCCTTTAATAGCAGCGAATTCAGCGCTGGCAGCGGCTCGACTGGCATCGGGAAGTTCTGCAGCAACGCCGACGACGCCACAAACGCGCAGTCGTCGATCATCATCGCCGTTTGCAGCACGTTTTCGCCGCCAGCCGACAGTTGCGGCGTAATCAGCAGGCGGCGTTCGGTGGTTTCGTTGTCGCCGATCGGCGGCTGTGCGAATTCGGCGGCATACAGGGTATAAAAGAACGAATTACCCTGCTGCCTTTCCATAACGTGCAGCAAGTGCGCGGCATCCCACGCGTCGCTCGCGTGCATAATGGCGAAATACGGCGCGGTGACTTCGCGCAGGCCTTTCCACAGGTCGCGGGTGACGATGGCGCGCTGCACGCCCGCCACCTGTGCGTCGATACTGTGCAGGGTCTTCGTCAGCGCGGCGTCGTCCTTGTCATCCAGCACCACGACATCAATCACGCTTTCGGGCGCTTTCGCGGCGCGGGCCTTGACGCTGTTCTGGTAATCGGCGTGGAACTGCAGCAGCTTATCGACCAGCACATCGGCGCAGAAGCCCGCTTCGAATGTGGCGCGGGCGCGTGCGGCCTTCTCAATCGCTTCCTCGGGGTTATCAAGAATATGCTGGTAGATATCGCGCACCTGCGCGAACGTCGCGCGGTCGGAAAGGTTTTCATCAAAGTAATACAGGCTGTCGCCAAAAGTTTCTTCCAGCCACGGGATACGCACGCTAATCGTCACCGCACCGACCGACGAGATCTCGCCGATGCGGTTAGTGATGACGTTGTCGCGCGCGTAATCGTCGCCAAGGATGTTCAGGCCGATGCCGTTTTTGGCGTACAGTTCGCGCACCACGTTGCCATCGAAGCCCACTGGGCCGCCGTAACCCTGCTTCTGCACGAAGCCCGCCCAGCGATCCTCGCGGCCGTACACGCGGCCCCAGTCGGTACCGGTGAACGCGTGCAGGAAGGCCAGCCGCCGCCGGTCCCAGTTGTTGCCGACATATGTGACGATGCCTTTTTTGGCGCGCAGCACATCGGCCACCTTGCTTGCAGGCGTATCGGTTTTGTTACACCAGTAACTGTAATAGCCAACCTGTGGCACGCGCCCGTAACTGGCGAACAGCTTTTCAACAAACTTTGTCTGGTCGGGCATGATGCTTAACTGGCCGTCGGCGGCCAGCAGGTTCATCAGCCAGTTGCGGTTCTTGAAATACGCCTCATAGCTGGCGTGCAGGATGACATAAGTGGGGAACGGCGTGTGCTTGCCGCCGTTGGCGTTCGGCATCAGCACGAAATCGGGCGCATAGGCCAGCACTTCGTCGCTGTTCTTGCACCACATGGCTTCGTGACCCTTGGCCGCCAGCGTATTCTTGAAATATGTGAAATCCGCCTGTTCGGCGGTGCCGCCATAGGGAAACCAGTAAGCAATACGCAGGGAAGAAGCCATGCGGGGCACAATAAGTGATTTGGCGCGACTTTCCAAGGTACGGCGCCGAAAGCGCCCGCAGCGCGCCCGCACGGCATGGCGCCGCACGGAACGCGCTGGTCATACGACAGGGCTTAACCAAGAGGGTGGCTGCGCTGTTGCACGCAGCCGGCTGCAGCCGGTTTATTTTCCGGCTTGCTGGTTGCCGCCCTGGGGTGGCGGATTGTTCGGATTTTGGCCCGGTTGTGGGTTCTGGCCCGGGTTTGGTGTTGCAGAAGGGGGTTGCTGGTTCTGTGACATCGTCAGTCCTTTCTGTAGGGTTGTCCCGAAATGGGCACATTCACAAACACGACGCGGCGCGTTCGTGAATGTGTGCGGCAAGCGTGGAGCGCGTGCAGCGATGAGTCAAACAGAAATGCCCGTTCATTTCGATGAGTCTGCATGCTTCCGCATCGTTGATAAAATATACCGCAAGCAGTTGCCGATACCGATTGATAAAGTTAACGCGGCGAAGTGCGGATATGACGAATACAGAAATAAATCAGCATGCTGACCAACGCGGCGAAGAAACACCAGACCGAGCTGAAGTTCTGCGCATACATGTGGTAGGCGTAAAGGAACGCGCCAAGGTTCACGAAGCCCAGCACCAGCAGGCAGCGGTGCCGCGAAAAGAAGAATCCGCCACACGCCGCCAGCGCATAGGTGTAAACGAACAGCGGTGTGCCTGCCACCGGGTCGGGCGAGACATACAGGATGCACTGGTTGGCGATGCTGGCCACCACGCCCTCCACCACAAGCGCATAGGCGGCATACAGCGCCACGCCGATGCCGGCGCCCAGCAAAACCACCAGCGCTGTGCGCCGTCCGCCGGGCTGTTCCAGATTCAGGATGGCAGCCGGCACCAGCACCGGCCAGATGATGCCGGCGAACACCGCATACAGGCGCGGCAGCCAGAACAGCAGCGCATCGGGGTCTTCAAGCAGGCGCAGCCAGATCAGGCCCTCGATAAACTGCTGGATGCCGAACAGCACGGGCACCAGTGCCAGCGCCACAGCGCGGCGCGGGGCCGCATGCACCGAAGCTGCGCCGATCAGCACAAGGGCAGAACCGGCGGCAAAACTGGCAACGGGTGAGAAACACATAATTACTTATCCTGCAACGCCCTGATGATTTTCACCGGGTCGGCGCCCAGTGTGGCACAGATTTCAAGGAACTCGACAACATCCAGCCGCCGCCCGCCACGCTCGTAATAGCTGACGAAGTTTTGAGGGGTCTTCAGTTTCTTTGCCAACTCTGCCTGTGTAAGACCCGAAGCTTTCCGGGCCGCAACTAACAAGGCATTCAAGTGGCTTACCTTATCGCTATAGATTGTTTTTTTCATAAAGCCGCCGTTCATAGTGTGCGGCTTTATCTAATAATCCTATATTGAAGAGTTCCGAAAATACTATTATAGTATAATTATGAATAAGCCCAATTATCACGACTTTCTGGACAACGATGAGGATGAGAACCCCCAGCGGCGCCCGGTGCTGGTGCCGCATATCGTCTTCCGGGGTGTGCTGATGGGGTTGGCCGCTGTCGGGCTTGGCCTGCTGTACCGTGTGCTGCATTATCAGGAGCTGTACGTCGGCTGCATCGTGCTGCTGTATATGGCCGTCAACACCCTGATCGCTAAAACCGCCTTCCGCTGGCTGGACAACGCCTTCTATGCCTCACGGTTGGGGCGAAGGTGGGAGAAGGGGAAGTCTAAGTCTAAGCCTAAGCTAATTTAATATCGCACGATAAATGTGAATCAAAAACTATGTCGTTTGGAGTAAAGTCGTTAAAAGTTGGGCCCGCGACAAAAACTCTTGTTACGTTTTTATTTTTACAGGCATTCAAAATATCGCAGAGGGCCATCTTAAGCTTTAGCAGCTCTTTTTCGTGCAGTTTCACATGTGTTTCAAGGTTGAACAACACCCATATCGGAGATGAGTAAACCTTAGACAGCTTCTTTGCAAGGCGGTCTTTAGATAACTCAACCGCCTGTTCTAAAATCTCTTCACTGCTTTTTGCAATAGGTTCTGAAATCACATTTCCGTTTTTGTCGTAACTGCCAAAAGGTGACGCGTGGCCAAAGTTATTTAAAGCGGTCATCACATTCTTTTCCTGCTCTGAAAAAGATGCAGTAATCTGTACCGGCTGCTTGAATGCATCGCCCCAAGTAATGATTGCATCATACTCGCTCTGCTGATTAAGATAGTTTTTAACGGTGAAACTGTTGGGTATCGCGGTATTTAGGTAAACTGCAAGTTTTAGTAAAGGAATGACTTCATCATGAAATTGCTTACTAAAGGGGGTTTCGTGAACTCGTGACCGTTTATTGTAAGACTCCTCATTGAGGAATAGATTATTTACAGACTCTACATATAGTAACAGTTCAGAAGCCGTTCTTTCTTTTTCGATTTCCTCTTTGCTAAGTAAGTTGGGCTGGATAATCACAAACCCCGCTGCCCCATCGCTAAAAACTTCTCGGCGCGGGTGTTCAGGTAATTGCCGCCGGTGCGGGCGGCTTGGCCGGCAATATCGCGCAGGTGGTGGGCAATGCGCTCGCCCACACGTTGCATCATCGCATCCTTGTCGCGGTGGGCGCCGCCCACGGGTTCGGGCACGATTTCATCAATCACGCCCAGCGTGTTCAGGTCTTGCGCCGTCAGGCGCAGCGCTTCGGCGGCGGTGGCGGCGAAGGTGTTGCTGCGCCACAGGATACCGGCGCAGCCTTCGGGGCTGATAACCGAATAAATGGCGTGTTCCAGCATCAGCACGCGGTCGGCTGTCGCCAGCGCGATGGCGCCGCCGCTGCCGCCTTCGCCAATCACCACGGTAACGAACGGCACGTTGACCGACAGGCACACCTCGATCGACTTGGCGATGGCTTCGGCCTGGCCGCGTGCTTCGGCATCCACACCCGGGAAGGCGCCTGCCGTATCAACAAACGTGATGATGGGCAGGTTGAAATGTTCGGCCAGCTTCATCAGGCGCTGCGCCTTGCGGTAACCATCAGGCTTGGCCATGCCGAAGTTGTGGCGCAGGCGGCTTTCGGTATCATGGCCGCGCTCCAGCCCCAGCACCACGACACTCTGGCCCTGAAAGCGGCCAAGGCCGCCGACGATGGCGCGGTCTTCGCCATATAGCCTGTCGCCGGCCAGCGGCGTGAAATCATCCACCAGCGCATTGATGTAATCGATCGCGTGCGGGCGTTCGGGGTGGCGGGCCACCTGCACCTTTTGCGCGGGCGTCAGCTTGGCATAGATGCCGCGCAGGCCGCGTTCCAGCTTGTCGCGCAGGCGCGCCAGCTCGCCGGTGTTGGCGTCGGGCGCCTGTTGCAGTTCGGCGATGCGGCCTTCAATCTCGACGATGTCTTTTTCAAAATCCAGAAAGTGCATGGATGCCCGTACAAAAGTTAAGGCGCTTTTATACGGAATTGCCCGCCGGGCGGCAAGTGCGGCGCTATATATAGAGGCCGCAGAAGGGGTTAGCAGCCATATATAGAAGCCTTAAAAAGCAGGCTTTTTCCATTTGCTTTCAGGGGCGGGAAGGCGCTACAACGCCCGTCCCTTAACGACCCTTGGAAACAAAGCGCGATGCATAAAGAAACCGGCGTTCTTGTCGCCCTTGTGCGCGAAAACCACGGCCTTGGCCGGCACAGCATCATGTGCGTCACCAGTAAGCTGGTGCCGGCGCGCGTGTCGTTCGACCATGTCGAGCCGATGCATCCCAAAAAGCGCGTGACCAGCAAGAAGATCACGGTGGTTGACGCTGGCTATGTGCCAGCCGAATACTTGCCGGCCACGGTGCTGGAACAGCTGGGGATGAAGTAGTTTTTAGCGCGTTTTCTTTTTTGTTTTCTTTAATGCCAGCGGGTGGTGCTTTTCCACGGTGTCGTGCAGGCGCTTGGCACTGACGGCTGTGTAAATCTGCGTCGTGCCGATGTCGGCATGGCCCAGCAGGCGCTGCACGCTGCGCAGGTCGGCGCCGCCTTCCAGCAAATGCGTGGCGAACGTGTGGCGCACGGCGTGCGGGCGCACGCGCGACGGGTCAACGCCGGCTTCAACCGCCAGCCCTTTCAATAACTGGAACAGGCGCTGGCGCGTGATGTGGCCGCTGCCGCTGCGCCCCGACGGGAACAGGTACTTCGCCGTACTTTTTTCGCTCATGTAGTCTGCCAGCGCTTTCATGGCGGTGGCCGACAGCGGCGCCATGCGCTCTTTATTGCCCTTGCCGCGGATGATCATAACCGGCTGGCCGCTTTTGACGGCGGCGGCAGCCACCGTGCGCGGCAGGCTGACCAGTTCGCTGGCGCGCAGGCCCGACCCGTACAGCAGTTCGACGAACAGCTGCAGGCGCGGGGCATCTTTCTCGGCGCGGGCCGCGGCATCCAGCAGCTGCGTGATTTCATTGTCGCTCAATGCTTTCGGCAACGGGCGGTTCAGTTTCGGGCGCGCCAGCGGTGTAACCGGGTTGTCGGCGCGCACGCCTTCAGCCACCAGAAAGCGGTAATACTGCTTCAGTGCAGATAAATACTTGGCCTGTGTGGCGGGGCTGATGCCGTTCCTGTTCAGTTGCGCCAGCCACGCGCGCAGGTCGTCACTGCTGGCGCCAGCCAGTGTGCTTTTACTTTTCCTCAGCTCGATGTCAGCCAACGTCAACGTTTCGTGGTATGTGCGCAGCGTCGCGGGCAGGCGTCCGCGCTCTGCTGCCAGCATTTCAAGGAACGGTTCAAGGTACGACGTTTCAGCCACGAACGGGATACAGCAGGTGCAACAGGTATTCGACAGCCAGCTGCCGTGCGGCGTCCGGCAGGCCGACCTGGTTCAGCGCACGAATAACTTTTGCGGCGGCCCATGCTGGCAGGCCGGCCAGATTATCACCCGTCAGGTGCGCTGCGCGCAGGATCACCTCGCCCTGCCGGCCATCAGCTGCGGCGGCATCCAGAGCTTCCATCTGCTGGCTATCGATGTTCATGTCCGTCACGCGCGCGGCGCCGCCCTGCTGGAGTACTTCCGCGGGCACCGGGATATCCAGCGCTTGCAGCGTCAGCAGGATATCGGCGACGGGCATGGGTGCGCCGGGGCGAGCAGCGGTGGGGGCCACGGCTGACCATAATGGTAATTCGCCCGGAGTCACACCCGGCAGGCCCAGCGTCAGTGCCAGTGGCAGCATGCGCGCAACCCATGTCCCGGCTTCCGGCATTGTCTGCGCCGTGGTTGTGGCAAGGGCGTACCAGGCGTTCTGTGCAGCATTGTCCTGCTGCGCGGCGGCTAACGCAAACATAACCGGTGCAGCCCATGCCGAAGCGGTGGACGGCTCGATCATGTCAAGCTGCGGGTTCAGAACCGCGCCGCGCTGGCCGATCAGCGTGGCAGCGCCGCCGCTGCTCACAAAAGCGTTTACCAGTGCCGCGTGCTGAGAAACTTCGGTTTCCTGCAATTGCTGCCAGATATAGGCACGCTGCAAAACATCAGGCAACGCAGCCACGAGCGTGGCGTCGGCCTTCTCAGCGTTTGTGAATGCCGTGCTCGCGTACATGGCCGCCAGACGGTCAGTGTTCAGTGCCCCATGCCCGGTCAACCATTCGACAGCGGCGATGCCGCGCGGTCCGCCGCGCTCGTAAAACACGAATTCGCGCGTGCGGTTAACCAGCGGTCCGCCGCCAGTGATTTCAAGGTTTATATCCGGTGACAGGCTAAGCAGGCGCATTGTGCGGATATCATGGGCGCCGGGCACGGGCGGTGTGTCGGCACCAGCCAGCGCTTCGGCAATAGCTATTTCCTGCGGATTGCCTTTGCTTTCACGAAGCATGTCGATTTTCAGGCGCGCTTCGGTCGTTTTGCCGGCGGCCAGCAGGCAGTATAGCTGCCATGACAGGCTTTTGGTGATGTCGTTGACATCGGCGCATGCCGTGGGCCCGTCTTCGACAAAGCGCCAGTCCAGGCGGCGTTCCAACATTTTTTCTGTTTGCTCGGAAGCAGGAATCGCGTCGGAAAACATCATCCAGTCGGCGCTATCGGTCGCGCCCAGTGCCGCTTCGGCACGCAAGGCATGAACATCGGCTGATGGAACGACGGTTGCCGGGGCCGGCAGCTGCACCTGGCTGAACAGCGCGCCGGCTACCAGATCACGTAATGTGGGGGAGCCGATGTCGGATGGCATGCCAAGCAGCAGCGACTGCCATGCGGAGAAAGAAGTGCCGCGCCACATGTCCTGTCGCAGGCCGCGGTCGGCCGGATGCCACGCGCCGGGTGCTTCCGGGGCCAATTCGGTGATTTCAATGGTATTGGCGACGCGCCACTTGGGCGCTGGCACAGCCTCTGCTGTTTGCGCAAACGCAGGAACCGCCGTGCCTGCGAGCAGCGCCACCAGTACGGCAGTGCACAAACACGGCTTCAAAAAGATGACAGCGGACGAATCTTGCGGCATAACTAGGACATTGTGTTTAGTGCCGACGATGTTGGCAAGAGCAGGGAATGGGTCAGAAAGCGGAACATATCATCCTGGTCGGCATGATGGGGGTGGGAAAATCAAGCCTTGGCAGCCGCCTTGGCAAGCGCCTTAATATGCCTTTCGTCGATAGCGATATGGAAATCGAACGCGCTGCCGGCATGGGCATCACCGAGCTGTATGAAAGTTATGGCGAGGACGAACTGCGGGCGCTCGAGCGCCGGGTATTGCATCGCCTGCTGGCCGGGCCACCGCATGTGATCGCCACCGGGGGTGATGCGTTTGCCGATGACGAAACCCGGGCCATGTTGATCGCCGGCGGCACAACCATCTGGCTGCAGGCAGGGCTGGAAACGCTTAGCCACCGTATCCGCCGCCTTGAACACCGGCCCCTGCTGCAGGATGTTGATCTGCGCGCGACGCTGGATCGCCTGCTGAAAGAACGCGAACCGCAATATGCCGAGGCGGCGCTGTCATTCGATACAGATGCGCTGAGTGTCCCCGACCTTATCGAAGCGATTGTCGCCGCTGTCAGAAAAGACTAGTACTGTCGCCGCATAGGCGTTTGCGCGGCGATGGCATTGAACAGCGGTTGCAGTACGCTGCCGCTGCCATGCCCCGCCCGATTGTGGCCGTCTTCGGTAGCTGCCTGACGGAAATAGATCATGATGAAAACACGCATGGCAGCTGTCAGTGAACCAATGCCCTTGGCGCTGGCGATCATGGTGGCGATATCATGCGCCGTGCATTTTTCGCGCTTGCAGATTTCCTGCAGGCTCCCCCACATCTCGGGTTCAAGCCGGATCGATGTACGGCGCCCGCAGACAACAACATTACGGATGACCAGCGAGCTGCGCGGGCAGATTTTTTCTTTTACAGGCGGTGTGGCGTCGTTGCCGTTCGTATAGGGCGGTTGGGCCGCCTGCAGCATATAGGACATGTAACCTCCATTTACAATCTTGGGTTGTATCCTACCTATATACTCTTTTGGGTTGTATGCAAGCAAAAAGTACAACCTATAGATGTATTCATCCCGGGGCCGGAACCAGGTTTGTATTAGGGCCGGAAACCGGGCCTAGCCGAGGATATGGATGCTAAGGGCATGCAGACCGCTGGCAAATTCGTCGGCCAGCAGGTCGTTGATGGCACGGTGCTGCTGCACGCGTGATTTGCCGGCCAGCGCAGGGCTGTCAATCGAAATCGTGAAATGCGTTTCGTTTTTCCCATCACCAGCGCCGGCATGGCCAGCGTGCAAATGGCTGATATCACGCACATCAAGCCGCACCGGCTGCAAGGCCGCTGTTAATTTTTCTATGATACGATTAGTACGGGACATGATATGTTGGTAAGGTATGTTCGATAAATCTTATTGGCAAGCCGCAGAAAAATTCGTCGCCGACGATGCAAGTCCGGCCCCGCATGTGTGCGAGGCCCCGGGATGCGCACAGTCGGGTGATTTCCGCGCGCCAAAGTCGCCGGACGATCTGCGCAATTACCGCTGGTTCTGCCTGCAGCACGTTCAGGAATACAACAAGGCGTGGAATTACTTCAAGGATGTGGGGCCCGAGCAGATGGAGCGCATCCGCCGCGAAGATGTTGTGGGTTGGCGCCCGACATGGCCGCTGGGCTTTTTGCGCCCCCATCAGGAGATGGATGCGGCGGCCCTGAAGCGCCATATCTTCGAACGCTTCCACGGCGATGGGCGCCCGCGCAACAACAACCGCCGCGGCGCGGCCAAAGCAACGCCGGTGACGCTAAGCGGCGAGGAACAGTCGGCGCTGAAGCGTCTGGGGCTCGGTTGGCCTGTCAGCCTTTATGAGGTAAAACAGCGTTACCGCACGCTGGTGAAACAGCATCACCCGGATACGGTATCTGATGTGCAGGAAAAAAAGGCGGCTGATGAGGTGATTAAACTCATCAACCGCGCGTATGCCGTTATCAAGAAAAAACTGAAGGGCTAACGCCGGCTATTCGAACGTTAGCTGAACGGGCCGGCCGTCGCGGTCATTCACCTGATTGATCAGCTCGCGGGCTATTGCAACCTGGTTTTCGGTTAGAACCGGTTGTCCTGCCACGCTTTGCGGATTGTACCTTGCGTCGCCGTATGCCGGGCCGTCACTGACATGGAAGCAGAATCTTTGGTCAGGCGCAGTACTGAATTCAGCGCACATTTGCGTCAGGCGATCATTGGCGAACGTAAAGCCTTCGGGCCGAACGGTCCAGTACTCCGGCGGCCTGTCCATGAGGTCATCATGAAATACTTCTTCTGCCGGGTTGGCGATCCTGTCGGCCCCATCGTGTACGGTCTGTTCGGATGAAACAGTACCGGTATTGACCGCAAAGTATTCGGCAAGTGAATGGATACGGGATGTCGCCATCGCCGCTGCGGCAACAGCCAGCACAGCTATACTGCGCATAACTGGGGCAAATGGCCTTCCGCGATCCACGATCGGATCGCCCAGAAAAAATGCCTTTAGTTCATAAAAAAATCCACCGCCGGGGTTATAAACACCGTTGGGGTCAAGTGGGGGAAGATCTTTTATTCTTGTCATTGGCTATCCTTTTGGTGCGATAACTTTTAAGTCGACGCGTGCAGTTTTCGGTAATGCATCAGTGCGTGTGCGCTGTTGCCATGCGCCAATTCCTGTCAGCCATGCTGGCACCCAGCCTAAAAGATTCTTGCCGACCTCACTGCCGTTGATGAAAATAGGATCCAGTTGCTCCTTAGTGCGTTCGCCTTCGCCGGTGATTTCCAAGATAAACGGGTTGGCCTGCGCTTCGGCAAGGTTTGCACCAATGAAGTTGGATTCCAGCGGGCGCACGGCTATGATCTCGATGTAAGTGTCATGAACTTCTGTCACAACTTTCATCATCTGGCGGCCACCAAATTTGTAGTGTTCGGTCTTCCTAATTTCCCGAGTGTTTTTTGGCAGGCTTTCTGTGTAACAGCGGAGATAACCCCCAAGACGCATCAGGTACGAACGCTCGTTTGGGGGCACGCGGCGCGGCAGCATAGTCAGGCCCCCGGCTGCCAGCGATGAACAGATGATGGCGCCGATATCGTGTGCCTGATCGTCATCCACAGGATGATCTTCAGCCTTATTATTTATAGATTTTTTTAGTTCAGGGATGTACCACTGCAAAAAAGATTCGCGTTCTGGGCTGTCTTCGTCGCCGATAATAGCCGTTACATGCTTAATGCCTTGCAGACGCTTTCCGACCATATACATCATATCGGGGTCGCTGCGATCTGACATGAATTCCATCCATGCGTGCGAGCCGGCAGCTGTCGGCTCGGTCAGTGGATCGCTCTTGGCGCGTGCCTTGTTCTGGTCATCAAGACCCGTGGCGTTTGGATACATATTTATATCGAGAAGCTGGGCCGTAAAGAGCTGACGCCACTTAGCTCGTTCGGTGTCGGTTGTCGCCTCTGCATAAGCCTTGGCGTACTCGGCAAAACGATAAGCGTATTCAGGCGCTAATGTAGCCTGCCAATTATCGCGCATGGGGTGAACCTTTTCACGTTCACCAGCGCAAGGCGTGATAAAGTCGACCGTGCCTTCTGCTGTAATCGTCTTCAAGTTTTTTGGAAATACGATGTGAAGCGAACCACGCGGTGTGGTGTTGGTGATACGGCTGGCTCGTTTCTTCCGCAGATCGGCGTTGCGGAACGAGCCAGCGATCGTGTGCAGCACAGCCGGCAGGCGGCGGTCGGCAACGCCGCCGAATTCCTTACCCCATAGCAGTCGCCCGATGTCCTTCTGTGCTTCCGCGCTCCAGACAATCTTTGGCTGCCAGCCTTTGGGTGCTGTAGTTTGTGCTCTGCTCATAAATGCCTTCAAAATCTCGGCCGAATATACCTAATGCCCTTGAAACTAATGGGGATTTCGGCCAATAATGGGTATGCCCAGCAAAGACGCAAAAAATACCCCGGCAAAACAGCTATTTGGCTTCGATACGGCGTTAACCGTGCCCGTGTTTCCGCAGGGGCACGAGCTGCAGGAATATGTCCCCGAAGTCGACCCGGCTTACCAGTTCGATCAGGCCACGACGCTGGCCATTCTGGCCGGCTTCACGGCTGGGCGCCGCGTGCTGGTGCAGGGGCTGCACGGCACCGGTAAATCGACACACATCGAACAGGTGGCCGCGCGCCTGAACTGGCCGTGCCTGCGCATCAACCTTGATAGCCACATCAGCCGCATTGATCTTGTCGGCCGCGACGCGATCGTGCTGCGCGACGGATTGCAGGTGACGGAATACAAGGAAGGCTTGTTGCCGTGGGCGCTACAGCGGCCGGTGGCGCTGGTATTCGACGAATACGACGCTGGCCGCCCCGATGTGATGTTCGTGATCCAGCGTATTCTGGAAGCCGAAGGCCGCCTGACGTTGCTGGAAGCTAATCGCGTTATTACGCCACATAAGTATTTCCGCCTGTTCGCAACGGCCAACACGATTGGTTTGGGCGACAGCACTGGCATGTACCACGGCACGCAGCCCATCAACCAGGGCCAGATGGACCGCTGGAACATCGTCGCGCGGCTTGATTACCTGCCGTTCGACGTGGAAATGAAGATCGTGCGCGCCAAGGTGCCGGGGCTGGATGAGAAAGTCGCCGCCAGCATGGTGAAAGTGGCTGAGCTGACGCGCGAAGCCTTCAAGGCCGGCGATCTTTCAACCGTGATGTCGCCGCGAACGGTGATTTCGTGGGGTGAGAATGCGAAGCTGTTCAACAGCGTCGGCTATGCGTTCCGCGTGTCGTTCTTCAACAAGTGCGACGAAACCGAACGCGCGACGCTGGCCGAGTTTTACCAGCGTGCCTTCGGCGAAGACCTGGCCGAAGCGCCGGATGATTTAAAAGTCGCATGAACCTCGAGCTGCTGAAACAAGCCACCGCCGCCGCCGTTCGGGCGCTGGGTGGCAAGCATGATGTCGTTGTCGACTATACAGCGCGCGAGCCGATAACATCACCGCTGGGCGTTGCCAATCCGCGCCTGCGTCTGAATACGCCGCTTGAAACAGAAGCAAAAAGCACCCCTCTTTTAAATCAATGGCGTGGGGTCGCTGACCAGATGGCGTGCGAGCTACGTCACCATGATGCATCCATCCACACACGTAACCTGCCGTTGGCCGAACCGGCGGCCGGCATTTTTTCCGCGCTGGAAGCCGCACGCTGCGCCGTGCTGGGCGCACAGCAGTGGCCGGGTGTGAAAGCCAATATCGCCGCGCAGTACGCCACGGAATTCCTGCCGAAGCACAAGTTCAATGCCGCGCAAAGCGCACAGCTGGCGTTTTTGCAGCAGGCCATGCCGGAAATCATTACGAATGATGTGAAGCCGACCGGCGATTACCGTACCGAGGCATTCCAGCGCCTGCTGGATGTGATACACGACCAGAAAGCCTTCGCGCGCGCCAGCATCGAGACGCTTCAGGATCTTGGGTTCCTGGCGGCCGAAGCTGAAGTTCAGGAAAACAACGCCTCCAACGAAGAAGATAACGAGAAGGGTGAGCCGTCATCAGAACAGCCGGATGACGCCAGCAAGGAAGCTGCCGATAAAAGCGAGACGACGGATGACGGCGGCGATATGCAGACGCAGGACGCCGAGCCCGCACTGACCGAGGCCGGCCAGCAGGAAGGTGAGGGTACGCCGCAGGAAGCTGCGGCCATGCCGCCGTCTGCTGCAGCCCGCGACGGTATCGCCATTCCATACCGCGTATTCACAGCCGAGCACGACGAAGTGGCGACTGCCGAAGACCTCGCCGATCAAAACGAATTGGCGCGCCTGCGTCACCTGCTGGATCACCAGCTGGAGCCGCACCAGGGCATTGTGGCGCGGCTGGCAGCACGGCTGGCGCGGCAGTTGCTGGCACAGCAGAACCGCCACTGGCAGTTTGATGTGGAAGAAGGGCTTATCAATTCGGCCCGCCTGCCGCGCCTGGTCATCGACCCGACCGTACGCACGATTTACAAGCAGGAACACGACGCCGACTTCCGCGACACGGTGGTGACGATATTACTGGATAATTCGGGCAGCATGCGCGGGCGGCCGATTACGCTGGCGGCGCTGTCGGCCGACATTCTGGCGCGCACGCTGGAACGCTGCGGCGTGAAGGTGGAAATCCTAGGCTTCACTACACGTTCGTGGAAAGGCGGCCGTGCGCGCGAAGCATGGGTCCAGGCCGGAAAGCCGAAACTGCCGGGCCGTATCAACGAACTGCGTCACATTATCTATAAGTCGGCCGATGTGCCGTATCGCCGGGCGCGCAAGAACCTTGGCCTGATGCTGCGCGAAGGCCTGCTGAAGGAAAACATCGACGGCGAAGCGCTGCTGTGGGCGGCTGAGCGCCTGTTAAGCCGCCGCGAGGCACGCAAGATTCTGATGGTGATTTCTGACGGGGCGCCGGTAGATGATGCGACGCTGGCGGCAAACCCCGGCATGTATCTGGAACAGCACCTGCACGCGGTTATTGAATGGCTGCAAAGCCGAACACCGGTCGAATTGCTGGCGGTTGGGATTGGCCATGATGTCACACGTTATTACCAGCGCGCGGTGACGATTGCTGATGTTGACCAGTTGGGCCCGACCATGACGAAAGAACTTGCCGGGTTGTTCAAGGCGGCCTAGCCTGCGGCCATGCTGACGACCATTATAGATACCGATTTGGGCGAAGACGTTGATGACCTGATTGCGCTGTATCTTGCTGGCGCCCTGCAGGAAGACAAACAGATGGACGTTCGCGCCATTCTGCTTTCCAATGCGCGCCCTCAGGCAACGATGCTGGCGCGTTACCTTGCCAGCCATCTTGATCTTCCAGCGACAATCGGCTGCCCTACGGCGCGTTCCGGCGCATCGAAGAAACTGAATTACCTGGCGCTGGTTGACCTGATTTATGACCGTGTGCAGCGTGAGCGCGACTTCAAGGGTGTCGCACCTGTCGATCACTGCGAAGCCGTGCTGACCAAGACGCTAAGCGAAGCGGAAGATGCCAGCGTGCAGCTGGTAATGATCGGATCATCAGCCAATATCGCCTTGTACTTGTCAAAGCCTGAGCAGCGTGAACTGTTCAATCGCAAGGTATTGCGTATAGTCATGATGGCCGGCGACTTTGAACGGGCACGTGTGGAAACTAATGTCGGACTTGATCCCGAAGCTTTCCGTGATGTGCTGGAGACGTTTGAAGGAAATATCTTCTTCTGCCAATCCCCGCTGGGCAAGAGACTGAACTTTGATCCGCGGCCACTGGATGAGCTGTGGAATCCACACCACTGGCCCTTGCTGCAAGGGATAACGATGTTCAAACGTGTTGAAAATGCACGACCCGCGTGGGACCCAGCCACCATCGCCTTCGCCAGTGGCCAATGCGATCACATTTTCGATATCTCGCAACCGTCAAAGGTGACGCTGAACCAGCACGATCACACGGAAGTAACACCAAAGCCCGGCGGTAAACACTTTGTTGTGGATCTGAAGGCCGATGATGATGCTGCAGTCTTCAACGAATTCCTCAGCTCGCGCGTTAAGCGGCCCAGCAAGAAACCCGTCGCTTATTATGATATTTACCGCCACTAAATCAGGCAGTTAGAATACTTTCGGCGCCACACCTTATACTCCGCCAATGACGGACGAGGAATTTCTAGATAAGGCTGAAGAGGCCCGCCAGAAAGCGCTGAAAGCTGACCCCGGGCACAAATGGCAGATCGCTAACATTTTCACTTACACAGCATTAGGCCTTGCAACCGGGGGAACAGGGTTTTTTGTTCTGGCCGGCCTGAATGGTGCGCTGGCGCTTAGTTATGCGGCAGCAAAAAAACTGTCGGCTTCACCCACAGCGAAAGCAGCAGGCGCATGGATAAAAAAGAAGCTGCCACGCCAACTGCAATTCCTCACCAAGCCCGGCACCAGCAATTTTGTCATTTCGTTACTGAACTGGGTGGGTGTTGGTATTGCCGCGCCCATTGCGGCACCCTTGCTGGCGGGCGCGCTAACACCGACTGCCCTTGCCGCCGCCGCAGTCATTGTTGGCAACGTGTCGTACAACATCTGCAACATGGTAACGATTGCAAATAGCCAAGCCGGAGAAGCATTGCTGGAACAAATGGCTGGCGACAGTGTGCGTGGCGAGACGTGGCGGCAGAATATCAATCGCATCAATGCACCCTTCTTTGCGGCTGTTGGTGATATCAGCCTATTGGGATCATCAATTCCAAGTACCTTTCTTCAGCAGGCTATTTTTGCAGCGGGTGCCGGTATTACATTATATGCCACGAACGAAAGCCGGAAAGAACTTGGCCGCCCTGCAGCCGTGCGCCGTAACCTGAAGGAAAATTGCAAGAAGCTGGGCATTGGTTCGTTTATCAAAGGCGTCGCCTCTCTGAACCCATTGATGATTGCCTCAGGCTGGGTCTATCGGTTGGGGTACCGCGATATGGCTGCGCAGGAAGAGTTTAACTGGTACCGCAATCAGGGAACCGTGCGCGGCTTTAATCTTTCGCTGCAAAATAAGTGTAATGCAGGGTAAGCGTCTTCAGCCCGCGTGTATCCGGGTTGTCGGCGATTGATGCGTCGATGAAGAACAGCACCGGTATTTCCTGCGCTTCGCCGGGTTGCAGCGTGTGTTCTTCAAAGCAGAAACATTTGACTTTCTGGAAGTAAAGACCGGCTTTTTCCGGCAGCACGTTATAGGTGGCGATGCCGGTGATGGGCTTATCGGAATTATTCTTCACATAGAACTTACCTTGACCGGGTGCGCCCAGCTTGACGGTGATCTTGGGCGTTAGCGGCCGGAATTCCCACGGCAGGTCGCGCTGCACATCAGCGCTGAAAGTAATGTCGATCTCTCTGTCGGATACAACGTCGGGAAGCTGCGCAGCAACCTGTGTCGTGCCGCCAAACCCGGTGACGCGGCAGAACATGTCGTACAGCGGTACGGAAGCGTAAGCGAGGCCGACCATCGCGGCGACAAACAGCAGCAGGGCAATGGCAAGTTTGGTGTTCTTGTGCATCAGTTGCCGCCCATGCGGGCGATGGTGATGACGAAAACAAGGACAATGAAAGCAACGAGTGCCAGTGCGACGGCGCGGTTGCGTTTGCGAAGGTTGTGATCAATCATAGCTTATATATAGGTGATTTAAATGTTGTCGGCAATCAGCAGGGCGAACAGGGCGAACAGGTAAATGATCGACCACGCGAACATGCGCCCAGCGCGGCTATTATCGTCATCCAGCAGCACACGAACAGCAAAGCCAATGAAGGCAGCGCTTAAAATGGCGGCGCTGGCGGCATAAAGTTCGCTGGCTGCCCCCACCGCAAACAGCGACAGCGAAAGCGGCAACAGGATAAGCGTGTAAATCAGCATCTGCCATTTGGTGTGTTTGTCGCCCTTGACGTTGGGCAGCATGGGGATGCCGGCAGCGCCGTAATCATCACGTTTAATCAGCGCCAGCGCCCAGAAGTGCGGCGGCGTCCAGAAGAAGATCAGCGCGAATAGAAGAATGGGCACCAGCGTCACATCGCCGGTGACGGTGGCCCAGCCTATCATCGGCGGGAAGGCGCCAGCAGCGCCACCAATCACGATGTTCTGTGGCGTCGTGCGCTTAAGCCACATCGTATACACAAAGACATAGAAGAGGTTGGCAATGGTCAGCAGGGCAGCTGCAACCCAGTTGGTGGCCAGCGCCATGATGAAGGTGGCGATAATGCTAAGCACAACGCCATATTCCAACGCCGCCTGCGGCGTCACACGGCCCGCCGGTATGGGGCGGTTTTGCGTGCGTTTCATGATGGCGTCGATATCCCGGTCATACCACATGTTGATGGCAGCAGCGGCGCCTGCCGACAGCGCAATCGCCAGCACGGCGGCGCAGGCAACAAGCGGGTGAATGCTTATATTTTCCTGAGCGGAGGCCATGATCAGCCCGGCGATACCCGAGAATACCACCAGCGACATGACGCGCGGTTTCAGCAGCGTGATAAAGTCAGCAACAGTAGAAGATGTAAGGGCCATTGTTGTCATTTAGCGACCCAGCACGTCGCGCACGCGGCGCAGAGTTTGTGCCTGGGGGATTGTCCAGCGGCGAAGCAGTATCTCACCCGCAAGGCCGCAAACGTTTTTTGCTGCGGCTTTATCTTCGGCGCTGGCATCTGTGTTCAGTAAAGTGCCCGTTTGTTCGTATTGGAGTCTTTGCAGTTCCCAATCGCCCATGCCAAGAGCATCTTCAAATTTGAATTCAGCAGGATTAAAAGGTGCCGGGGTGTCGCTCATAAAGCCTCTCCTGTAATGCAGGCAGGTTAGCGCAGTGCACCATAGTTTGCAAAGCCCGTTCAATGGCTTGTTGACACAGCCTTGCCAGAGGGCGTACGACAGTTTTCCTAAGAAAACAGGGGAAAACCAGTATGACGCCGCAAGAGATCAAAGCTGCACTTGGTTCAGGTCTTTTGTCATTCCCGGTCACGCACTTTGATGCTGACCGCAAGTTCAACGCTGAAAGTTACAAGCGTCATGTTGAATGGTTGTCGGGTTTTGAAGCGCCGGTCTTGTTTGCTGCTGGCGGCACGGGCGAATTTTTTTCACTTGCGCCAAGCGAAGTTCCAGAAATTGTAAAAGCTGCGAAGGAAGCGGCCGGCAAAACAGCAATTGTCTCGGGTTGCGGTTACGGCACCGAGATGGCTGTTGAGTTGGCACGTTCAGTCGAGAAAGCGGGCGCGGACGGTATTCTGCTGCTACCGCATTATCTGATTGATGCGCCGCAGGAAGGTTTGTTCACCCACGTCAAGCGTGTGTGCCAGTCGGTTGGCATCGGCGTTATGGTTTATAATCGTGACAACTCGGTGTTGACGGTTGATACCCTGAGGCGCCTGTGTGACGAATGCCCAAACCTGATTGGTTTCAAGGATGGCACAGGTGATATTGGTGGCGTGCGCCAAATCACCGCAACGATGGGCGACCGCCTGACGTACCTGGGCGGCATGCCCACGGCCGAATTATTTGCCGAAGCCTATCTGGGCGCTGGTTTTACAACATATTCATCGGCCGTATTCAACTTTGTGCCGAGTCTTGCCATTGAATTTTATAAATCGCTGAGGGCTGGCAATCGTACCCGCTGCGAAGAGCTGCTGCGTGATTTCTTTTATCCGTTCATGGCCATTCGCAACCGTCGCAAGGGCTATGCCGTTGCCGCCATTAAAGCGGGCGTGCGCCTGCAGGGCTTTGATGCGGGCCGTGTGCGTTCGCCGCTGGAAGACCTGACGCCGCAAGAAGAAGAAATGCTGGCCAAACTGATTGCCCCGTGGAAGCGCTGACATGAAAATTACTGCCGTTCACACACACTTGCTGGAACACCGTTTGGCCGTTCCGTTTGAAAGCGCAGCGACACGTTTTGACCGCCGACTTCACATACTGGTCGAAGTTGTTTGCGATGATGGCACCATCGGGTGGGGCGAATGCCTTGGCCCGGCCAAAGTAAACGCTGCGGTTATTGCTGCTTATGCGCCGCATCTGATCGGTGCTGACCCGTTGGAAAATGAAAAGATCTGGGCACGCCTTTATAATGTGCTGCGCGACCAAGGCCAGCGCGGCTTTGCCTTAACAGCGCTGTCAGGCATTGATATCGCGCTATGGGACATCAAGGGGAAACATTTCAATGCTCCGGTATCAATGCTACTTGGCGGCAGTTGGCGTGACAGCGTAAAAGCCTATGCAACCGGCAGTTTTAAGCGCGACGGCGTTGACCGCGTGGAAGATAATGCGGCCGAAGTTGCGCGTTACCGCGCCGAAGGTTTTCATGCCGCGAAAATCAAAATCGGTTTTGGCGTTGCCAAAGACATCGAAGTCATTCGCGCCGTGCGCAAGGCTGTTGGCCCAGACATGCGCCTGATGGTTGATGCGAACCATGGTTATGATGTGCTGCAGGCCATAGAATTCGGCCGTAAAGCCGCCGACCAGGATATCGACTGGTTTGAAGAGCCCGTGGTGCCAGAACATCTGGCCGCGTACCGCGATGTGCGCGCGGGTCAGCCGATCCCGGTGGCGGGCGGCGAAACATGGCACAGCCGCTGGGGTATGAAAGACCCGATTGAAACACGCGCTGTTGATATTATTCAGCCTGACTTGGCTGGCGTTGGTGGCTTCACCGAAGCGAAGCGCGTGGTTGACCTGGCCGCGTTGCATGGCATTCGCGTTGTGCCGCATGTGTGGGGGACCGGCGTTCATATCGCAGCGGCGCTACAATTTATGGCGGCGATGGTTCCGGACCCGGTGCGCAATAACCCGATTGAACCTATTCTGGAATTCGACCGCACGGAAAACCCGTTCCGTCAGGCGGTTATCAGGTCACCGATCGAACATGAAAAGGGCGTTGTGAAAATTCCGAACGGCCCGGGCCTTGGTATCGAGATCAACCGCGATGCGCTGGTCGAGTTTAAGCCAAAAGACGCCTAACTAGCGCGGCCTTTGCGCCAGCTGCTGCAGGCGCCGTAATTTTGCAGTGGCCAGCAGGGCGATATCATGCCGCACAAGACCGACTTCGTTCGGTGCCATTGGCGCTGAACTTGGGTTCAGGAAAGCATTCGACAGGCGCTGGCGCGCCATACGCATACGGTGATCGATAATACTGAGCGGCAGCTTTGCCAGTTCGTTGATCTTGGCTTCGGCGGCGGCCAGCGCGCGCTGGCGGCGTTCAGTCATCTTCATAGGACGTCTCATCGGCCAAGCTCCCTTAACAGTGCACGGGCGCGGCTCACGGCCTTGCTGCGCCGCAGGCGGTAACCTTGCGGGCGGTGGGCGGCAATTTCTTTTGCCTGTTCAACCATGCGCTGCTGACGTTTACCCTGTGCGGTACGCGAAGCAGCCCGGGCCAGCAGGAATGCTTTCATCGACTCGGCATGTCCCTGCGTTGCGTAATAGATATCGTGATGGGCTTGGCGGTCACCGGCAAGGTGACGATCAATCGCATCGGTAAGATCAGAAGGTATCATTTAACTACCCTAGTTTAATGCCGAGAATGGCCTCGATACGCTTGAATTGCGGTGGCTCAGTCAGTTGAACCCGACGCGCTGCTGCTTGCTGCACACGGCTGACAGCCTGACGGAACTCGGGGCTATCTGTTGGTGCTGCCATGGCCTCGGCGACACCCGTTTTAATCGTCCGGTCGATATCAGTTATCTCATCTGACATAGTGCCTCTAGTTGCTGTTGTCGCAGATGTAGTCATCAAAGCGGCGACGATGCGCGGGCGTTGTGTTGCCCGGATGCTCGGCACATAGATCAACGACGCCAAGGAATTCACCGCTATCAACAAAGCGACGCACATCATCACAGATTTCCTGCAGGGTCATCTGGCCTGCAGCTTCGCGCAACAGGCGTGCTTGCGGGTCTTCAGCTACGCCAGCTTGCAGATCGGTGAAATAAGCAAGCAGTGCGTCGTGATCTGCAGTTTTGAGATCAATAGCCATTACTTCATCCGTGGCTGGGTTTCAAACGTATGGAACGGAGCCGGTGACGGTACGGTCCATTCCAGCGTTTCGATGTGATAGGCCTTGGTGTTCCAGTAATCGCCGTCAACCTTGCGGCCGAACTTCAGCGTGTAAATCATCAGGAACACGAAAAACACCGACGCGCCGAATGAGATGTAGCTGCCGAACGAGCTGATGTGGTTCCAGTACTGGTACGCATCCGGATAATCGGGGATGCGGCGTGGCATGCCCTGCAGGCCCAAAAAGTGCTGCGGGAAGAACGTCAGGTTCACACCGACAAACGTTGCCCAGAAGTGCAGCTTACCGGCCCATTCGGGATACTGCCGGCCGCTCATCTTGCCGATCCAGTAATAGATACCCGCGAAGATTGCAAACACAGCGCCCAGCGACAGCACATAATGGAAGTGCGCGACAACGTAATAGGTATCGTGCATCACGGTATCGATGCCGGCATTCGCCAGCACGACGCCCGTCACGCCGCCAACGGTGAACAAGAAGATGAACCCGATCGCCCACAGCATAGGTGTTTTCAGTTCGATTGAACCACCCCACATCGTGGCAATCCAGCTGAAGATCTTGATGCCGGTCGGCACTGCGATAATCAGTGTGGCGGCTGTGAAGTAAGCGCGCACGTCAACGCCCATGCCTACCGTGTACATGTGGTGCGCCCACACGATGAAGCCAACAAAGCCGATGGCAACCATCGCATATGCCATGCCCAGATAACCGAACACCGGTTTCCGGCTGAATGTGCTGACGATCTGGCTGATGATGCCGAAGGCCGGCAAAATCATGATGTACACTTCGGGGTGGCCGAAGAACCAGAACAGGTGCTGGAACAGCAGCGGGTCGCCACCGCCGGCCGGATCGAAGAAGGCGGTACCGAAATTGCGGTCGGTCAGCAGCATGGTGATGGCGCCGCCAAGGACGGGCACGGCCAGCAGCAGCAGGAATGCGGTGACCAGCATACCCCACACGAACAGCGGCATCTTGTGCAGCGTCATGCCTGGGGCGCGCATATTGAAGATGGTGGTGATGAAATTCAGCGCACCAAGGATGGATGACGCCCCCGCAAGGTGGAGCGCGAAGATCGCCATATCCACCGAAGGACCGCCATGGCCAAGCGCCGCTGACAACGGCGGATACACCGTCCAGCCCGTGCCAGCGCCAGTGCCGACGAAGGCGCTACCCAGCAGCAGGCCGAAAGCCGGGATCAACAGCCAGAACGAGATGTTATTCAGGCGCGGAAAAGCCATATCCGGCGCACCAATCATCATCGGCAGCAGCCAGTTGCCAAAACCGCCGATCAGGGCGGGCATGACGACGAAGAACACCATAATCAGGCCGTGCGCGGTGATAATCACATTCCACATCTGGCCGTCGGCCAGGAATTGCATGCCGGGGGCCGACAGTTCGGCGCGCATCAGTACTGAGAAGCCGCCGCCGATCAGGCCCGCAACCACCGAAAAAATCAGGTACAGTGTGCCGATGTCCTTGTGGTTGGTCGACATGAACCAGCGCTTGAAGAACGGCGGCTTGTGGTCGTGATGGTCGTCGTGATGATGATCGTGCGCGGCTGACATAAGACTTCCTCTGATACTGAATTAGTTCTGTTGGGGGGTAGTGGTAGGCTGGGGATCCATGGCGAATTTTTGTTTCGCTTCTTCAAGCCATTGGGCGTAACGCTCCTTCGAGACGATCTCGATGGCGATCGGCATGAAGCCGTGGCCGGTACCGCAGATTTCGCTGCACTGGCCATAGAACACACCTTCTTTTTCGGCGCGGAACCATGTTTCGTTCAGGCGGCCCGGCTGGGCGTCGCGCTTGACGCCAAACGCCGGCACGGCCCACGCATGGATAACGTCAGCACCTGTGATTTGCACGCGGATATTGGTATCCACGGGCAATACAACGCGGTTGTCGGTTTCCAGCAGGCGGCGCGGGTCGCCATTGTTGATCAGCCAGTTGGCGCGGCTTTCGGCAGCCAGCTTCAGGGCGTCTTCGTCGGTTGTTTGTGCCGTATCCCACAGGCCGCGGGCATCGAACTTGATGCCGGCGTCTGGGTATTCATACGTCCAGTACCACTGGCGGCCTTCGGCCTTGATGATCATCGCGTCTTCGGGAATCCGCTCCTGATAATACAAAACCTTGAATGACGGAATGATGATGATGATCAGGATGATGACCGGAATGGCCGTCCAGATGACTTCCAGCAGCGTGTTGTGGGTTGTGGTGCTGGGCGTCTTGTTCACGCGGTGGTGGTAACGCACAATCGTGTAAATCAGCAGAGCCAGAACAAAGATGCTAATCGCAAATATGATGATCAGCAGCTCGTTATGGAAATCGTGGATCATGTGCTTCATGGGGCTGGCGGCCGGGATGAGGTTCAGGCCCTTATCAACCGGCTCAAACTCGCTGGCGGCGGTCTGGGCGGCGGCAGGGAGTGTCAGGAAGGAAAGCGCGGTTAAAAACAGGCCAAACAGACGATTCACAGGATGCTCCAACAGGGGGTTTTTGTGTTGGGGCGAATATAAGCCGGTTTTTAAGGCGGGGGAAGCGCTCTCGGTTAGTGGAAAAAGCCCATTATGACGGGGTTTGTTGCTCTAAAACCACTTGTTTTCGTGTTTTCCCGCGGCTGAGGTCAGACATGGCCGTCAGGATATTGCCGCCTGTAAACAGGACGCCCATAGCCAGCATGGTGATAAGTTTGTTCACATCGCCGCCGCTGTCGAAGACCGCAGCAAAGGGTGAGGCGCCTGACGGGTAGTAAAGTGTGCCTGCAACTTTCGGCGGGTCGATATGGTGCCACCACTTTGCCAGCGGCTTCATGCTGAGTTGCGTAACCGATGACCCGAGGGCGCTGATAAGTTCGTTTTCACTGCGCCAGTTTTTCAGCGGGGCCAGTGAGCGGGCTTTTACCGCCTGTGCAATCGCATTCGGGAACTGGAGCATGATTGATTTCGGTGCGTCTTCCGGCGGCCTCGGCTTCCGCCAAAAAATGGCACTGCCAGCGGTGCCGAACACGCCAAGGCCCAGCGCGCCAAGATTGATGCCGCCGCCGAACACACCAAGGCCCGCACCCAAGTTGAGAACGCCTTGTGCGGTTGCGAACATTGCGCCGCGCCGTATCCACGCCTCGACCTCTTCGTCAGAAAGACCTTTACGGCGGCTATAAAACACGCATGCGTTGTTCAGAAGACCAGCGACACCGCCGCCAACGATAAGCCAGTTTTGTGTCGCTATGCCGCCCGCAACTGCAACAAGGTTCGCGCACATGAACGCCAGATTGGCTTTGAACAGGTGGCTGCGCCCGCCTTTTTTGACAAGTTCTGAGGATGGGCCATCTAGCTGGGTTGTCTGAACATTCATTCAAAATATCACTTTAAAAAACTATGCCGCCAGTCTAGCAACCGGCGGCACAAGTAATCGGTATTCTTGTAACTACCTGATTTGTAAAGTCTAGCGATTGCGCTGGGTCATGGCGGTTGCCTGCTGGTTCAGCTCGTTCTGCCACGCCTGGTTGACCTGTTGCAGCTGGGCGGTGATGCCGTTGTTTACGCCCTGCATGTCGGCATTGGCTTCCTTCGCCACGCATTGCAGGTAAGCCTGAACGCTGCGGGTCCACTCATTATACGCTTCGTTGTTGGCGTTCAGGGTGTTGGCCTGTTTGTCGCCTGATGTTGTGTTGGCGAACATCGGTTTTGACGGGGGTGTGCACCCGGTACTTTCCCACTTAGTGGCGCCATCGTTGTAGGTCATCGTACCGGCGACCGCGGGTACTGCGATCAGGGCGGCAGTAATCAGAGCAAGGGAGCTAATCTTCATATTCTTCTCCTTAAAAGATATTGCGGTGTTATGACAAACCTGCGTTCCAGTAACAAGTTTTTTTGGTTATTTTATGGCGCTTTTGGTGTCTGTGGCTTTTCTTTTGATGATAAGGGATTTGAGCGCCAGATCAACGCTGTAATGGTGGCCGAGGCTGTGGCGGCAATACAGGCCATCGCGAAATCGAAAGGTGTAGCGGCGCCGGCCTGTAATTGTTCACCGATTTTATGGGTTTGCCACGCAACAAGCGTTGACATGGGGATGCTGTAAATAGCCGATGCGGTGAACGGCTTCAGCCCGAATGTGACCCAATTCGGCTTTTTCTGCGCAGCAGCCATGTTGGCTGGAATTGCAATAACGCCGGCAGCTCCCATCATCCAGAATTCTTCAGGATTGGTCGCACCTGTAAGAGCATAGCAAACGGCGCCGGCGGCACCCAGAGTAAACGCGCGGCGCTGTATAGTATCCGCCTTGTCTGGGGAGAGCTTGGGGTTTTTAGATCCCATAGCCAGAAAACACGATGCGGTAGCAATGGCACCGCCCAGCGCCAGGAAGGGTTCATCCAGACGCAGGCCGAGCGGGATAACCGGCGCGTTCGAGAAAAAGCGCAGCGCCCCAACGGTGCCAATTCTATTCTCCGGCGGTTTGGCTGCAACTTCTGCAGTGGCGGGTACGGTGGGGGTTGTATTGTCTGTCATAAAATCACTTTGCTTTTAATTGGGGGCATCCTGCACCCCGAACGCGCATGTTTTCAAGCAAATAAACGCGTTGGTGCGTGGCACTGGGGACTAGCAAAGAGCCCAGATGCAGGTTAATTTAGGCGCAATTCATTGCCCTGGAGCTTACATGTCTGACCACCAACCAACCGGTGCCGCTTACGAAGATACCGGTACCAAGCACCCGTACCATATGGTGAACCCCAGCATCTGGCCGCTGGTTGGTGCCTTCGCGGCGGGCCTGTTGGCTATCAGTGCCGTGCTGATGATGCATAAGGTCGAATGGAGCGGTCTTAAATTCGGCATGACCGAAGTGTACATTGGCCTTGCGGCTGTTATCGCCGTGATGTGGTTCTGGTGGCGCGACATCATCAAGGAAGCCGTTGTTGAGCGCGTGCACACAGCGTTCGCCAAGAAGGGGCTGCGTTACGGCATGGCGTTGTTCATCACGTCGGAAGTGATGTTCTTCTTCGCTTTCTTCTGGGCATTCTTCTCGTCAGCGTTGTTCCCGGTTGAATCGATCGGTGGCGTGTGGCCGCCGCCGGGCCAGAAAGTCATCGACCCATTCGACCTGCCGTTCATGATGACGATCATCCTGCTGTTGTCGGGCACAACCTGTACATGGGCGCACCACGCCATCCTGGAAAACAAGATGAAGGAAGCGGGCAAGGCGCTGGCGTACACGATCGCCTTGGGTGTATTGTTCACCGGGTTCCAGGCGTATGAATATGTTCATGCGCCCTTTAACTTTGTTGACGGTATCTATGCATCGACCTTCTTTATGGCCACAGGATTCCACGGCTTCCACGTTCTGATCGGCACCATCTTCCTGATCGTCTGCTACTTCCGCACAATCAAGGGTCACTTCACGCCAGACAGCCATTTCGGTTTTGAGGCGGCTGCATGGTACTGGCACTTCGTCGACGTTGTGTGGCTGTTCCTGTTCGTCTCAATCTATTGGTGGGGCGGCGCCGGTGGTATTGTCGCAGTTCACTAGAGCCATCAGCGGCTGCTGTCCGCGGTGTGATAAAGTGAAAGTCATGCATGGCCTTGGCCGCATTGACAAGGCGTGCCCGGCGTGTGGGTTGGACCTGACGAAGCTGGAACGTGCCGACGGCCCCGCTGTTTTCCTTATCTTCATTCTTGGCGCCGTGGTCACGCCAATGGCCATTTTTGTTGGCATGGCAACCGACTGGCCGATGTGGCTTCACGCCCTTATATGGAGTGTCGTGGTGCTGGCCGGTACGCTGGGGCTGCTGGCCCCGGCCCAGTCGCTGGTCATGCACATCCAGTACCGCCAACAGCCGGAGTTATTTAAGTGACAGCCGTGCCAACCTATAAACTGCCGTTCTCGCCCGCAGCGCTGGCGGTGGCGTTTGCCGTCGTGGCGTTGCTGGCGCTCAGTTTCTGGCAGTTTTACCGCCTCGGCTGGAAGACCGAGCTTATCAATACAGTCGCCCAGCGGCAGCAGGCCGCACCGGTCACCACCATGAACGGGCCGGTTGAAGACCTGAACTTTCGCCGCGCGATCCTGACAGGGTCGATAAACCGCAGCGAAGGATTCGAGCTGTTGACGCAGACCTATGAAGGCCAGCTAGGTCATGACTGGATCGTGCCGATGGTTGTGCCAACGGGCAGCGGCGCCACCGGTATCGTCGTGCTAGTCGATCTTGGCTGGGTGCCCGACGACTGGACACCGCCGCCGAACGGTAGCGCGAATATCGAGACTATTTCCGGCACGCTGGGCATCCCGCCCAAACGCAACTTCTTCACGCTCGCCAACCCGCCCGGTCTTAATAAACTATATCACCTCGATCCGGCCGAAATCGCCGCGCGCCTTGATGCACCTGTGTCGCCGCTGGTGTTGTATGCCGACCGGCTAGGCGATGCGCCGCCGGTTGGCGGCCAGTTGATTCTTGAATTCCGCAACAACCACCTTGTGTATGCGCTGACATGGCTGGCTCTCGCCATTGCGGCGGTTGTGATGTATGTTGTTGGGACGAGGCGCAATGTCAAATTCACCATCGATCCATGAAAGCCTGTTGACGCTATCGCGCCAGCTGATGCATTGCCAACTCCAGATCTATCGCGCTGAATGGGATCTGGAAGTCGATGAGACCGCCGATAAGGCGGCCGCGCTACGCCATATGGTCAAACAGCAGCTGACCTTCCACGCGCTGTGCCTGCAGCCCGAATTGGCGCAGCTGCCGGCTGATACAGGCGATACGCGCATCGACGAACTGCGCCGTCTGCACGCACAGGCCAAGGGTATCGATTTGTCGCTGATCGAAACCGCCGCCGGCGCCGCCCTGCGCAGCCTGCAGTCATGGCATGCCGCCGTTGCCGCCAACGATTACAGTCTGGTGCGCGAACCGCACGAAAACGTGATTATCCTGCAGCGCCGCATGGCGCGCATCAAGGCCGACAACCTGTCGGCACTATATGGCCGCGCCGTTACACCGTATGAAGCGCTGATTGATAATTACGATCCGGGCCGCACGCTGGAATTCATCAAGACGACGTTTGATAAAGTCGGCCAAACCTGCCGCACCATCCTTGACCGCAAGGGCGTGCCGACTGCGCCGCCGTTGTTCGCGCATCCGGTCGATACCGGGAAACAGGCGGCGTTCTGCCTGCATGTGATGACAGCGATGGGCTATGACGCCGTGCCGCCACGCGGCGTGCTGGGCGTTTCGGCGCACCCGCTGTGTCGCCGCGTCGGCCCGCGCGAAGTGTGGCTGACGAACCGTTATAGTCCCAACAATTTCAGCCACGCACTGATGAACATCATCCACGAAGGCGGGCACGGACGTTACTACCAGAATCTGCCGGAAGTTCTGGCGGATGACTGGATGGGTGGTGTGGCCGGTGAAACCATCAACGAAGGTATGGCACTGTTCGCTGAACAGGTGATCGGCCGCAGCCGGGAATTCTGCAGCTGGCTGGCGCCGCAGTTCGAAGCGCAGCTGGGGCAGGCGGTAACTGCCAGTACGCTGCACGACCATCTGACGGCCGTATCGCGCGACGATATGGTGCGCGCCGAAGCGCGCGAAGTGATGTACCCGCTGCACCTGCGCCTGCGCATCGCGGTGGAAGAAGCGCTGATCAACGACGGGCTGAAAACAGCCGACCTGCCGGCATTCTGGAACCAGCAGAGCAAAGACCTGATGGGCTTCACGCCGCCGGATGACGTGACGGGATGCCTGCAGGATATTCACCCGTTCGTCGGGTATATCGGTTACTTCCCGTGCTATGGCCTTGGATTCATGGTTGCGGCGCAGATCGGCGCGGCACTGAAAGCCGCTGTGCCAGATGTGGCTGCGCACTGGGCCAAGGGTGATATGACCAGCACCAACCACTGGCTGCAGGCGCATATATATAAGCACGGGCGCATGCTGCCGGCCGACAAGCTGATCGAGGTAGCTACCGGCAAACCGCTGGGGCCCGATGCGCTGATTGCGCACTTGCAGGAAAGATACGGCTGATTTTTGTTGTATTTACCACGCCTGCTATGATATATTTCCAATTAAGAAAGTAAGGGTAGCGCGGGGAAAAGCGCTAAGTTGGGAAAAATCATTGGCATAACCCTTTGAAACTGTTTGTATAGCTGCGCACCCCACCCCCTAGGTATTTTGATGACCGAAGCCGCAAAAAGCAACGAACCCCGCCTTGAAGACAAACCCCTGATGGAACGCCTTGTCGCGCTGTGCAAACGCCGTGGCTTCATTTTTCAGGCGTCGGAAATTTATGGCGGCATCAACGGGTTTTGGGATTTCGGTCCGCTTGGCACCGAACTGAAAAACAACCTGCGTGACCAGTGGTGGCGCGACACTGTTCTGTGCCCGCCCGACGGCCCCGATGGCAAGCCGCTGGATATCGTGGGTATCGACAGCGCGATCATCCAGCATCCGCGCGTATGGGAAGCTTCGGGTCACACCAAGAATTTCACCGACCAGATGGCCGACTGCCGCGAAACCAAGCTGCGTTACCGCGCCGACCATATTATCTGTTTCCCAATCATCGGTGCGGATGGTTCGCCGACCGGCGTACTTATCTCGGCCATGGATGGCGATACGGTCAAGGAAGATGCTGCCAAGCGCTTCAAGAAGGTCAAAGGCAAATTCCCCGCATGGAAAGATATCGACACCAGCACCGGCCGTGATTATGGCGCACTGTTTAAGGAAGGTATCGGCGCGCAGGTCATTGGTCCCGATGCTTCAGCGCCCGGCACATTGACCGAGCCACGCTCGTTCAACCTGCTGTTCGAAAGCTTTGTTGGCGTGCTGCGTAACGATGATTCCAAGGTCTACCTGCGCGGCGAAACCTGTCAGGGGATTTTTACCAACTTCAAGAACGTGCTGGATACCAGCCGCGTAAAGGTGCCGTTCGGTATTGCCCAAATTGGTAAGGCATTCCGTAACGAAGTGACGCCGCGCAACTTCATCTTCCGTTCGCGCGAGTTCGAACAGATGGAACTGGAATTCTTTGTCCCGCCGGAAGACGCCCGCAAGTGGTTCGACTTCTGGGTGGCCGAGCGCGTGCGCTGGTGGGAAAGCGTCGGCCTGAAATCCGACAAGCTGTACAAGCATGAGATTCCGGCCGAAGAACGTGCGTTCTATTCGCAGGGTACGTTTGACATTGAATACCAGTTCCCGTTCACCGCGCCGGGCTTTGGTGAGCTGGAAGGTGTGGCGCACCGCGGCGATTACGATCTGGTGCAGCACCAGACCTACAGCAAGCAGAAGCTGGAATACTTTGACGCCGAAAACAACAAGCGTTACATGCCGCACATTATCGAACCGGCCGCCGGTTTGACGCGCGGTGTGCTGGCGCTGCTGTGCGAAGGTTATCAGGTTGATGAAAGCCGTGCCTCGCCCGAATGGCTGAAGATCGATCCGCGCCTGGCGCCCGTGAAGCTGGGTATCTTCCCGCTGGTCAACAAGGACGGCATGCCCGAATTCGCCGAGAAGATTCACAAAGAATTGCGCCGCGATTACACCTGCCAGTACGATGCCAAGCAGTCGATCGGCAAGCGTTATGCCCGCATGGATGAATGCGGCACGCCGTTCTGCATCACCGTCGATGGCGACAGCCTGAGCGGCAACACCGTTACCGTGCGCAACCGCGACACCGCCACGCAGGATAAAGTTGATGCAAGCCAGCTGAAGACTTATCTGGCTGAAAAGTTCGGGAAATAACTAAAGAACCTGACGGCACACACCGTAAGCCACGGGTGCGACCGGGCGAGTCAGTTGCGATGGCACACCGTTTGCCGTTGCAACATCCAGTGCCTGCCGGATGGCCACAGCGCACTGGTCGGGCGGCTGTTCGGCTGGCGCTGCAACATGCGATGGGTTGGCCGGGCTTGCGCGCAACAGCAGAATTGGTGTCAGGACGATACACCCCAAAGCAGCCGTGAAGACTGTGTGAAGGATGCCCATTAAGCGCGAAGGTTTTCTTGTGGCCATAAAGGCAGCTAAAAGCATTTAATACTTGCCTGCAAGCACAGAAACACCTTGCATTGCACACGGCAATTTATTAACAAGGTTTCCCTGAGTGTCGGGGTATAGCTCAGCCTGGTAGAGCGCTTGCTTCGGGAGCAAGAGGCCGGAGGTTCGAATCCTCTTACCCCGACCATTTCCCTTTTTAAATTGATAACTTAGTCCGCCTGCGGGACATAACCGGTGCGCTCGCTCTGGTCGATCAGGTCGAAGAGCAGCGGGTGGTTGGCGCGCAGCGGCAGCATCAGCCCATAAACGGGAACGTTGTGCCCATCAAAGACTTCACGCGCGTCACGCCAGCTGTCGCCCCAGCGGTCGAACGAATGGTCGTTAAACCCGGCCTGATCGACATACACGGCCGATACGCCAGCCGAGCAAATCAGCACGGCATCATGCGCCGTGGGATAATGTGTTGAAACCAGTATCGCGCCGTCAGTCTTCTCGCCCACACGGGCCGCTGCCAGCAAGGCGGCTGCTTCGGCACACAGGATGAGCTTGAGTTTCAAGGCGCGGTTTTCCGGCAGCCAGATACCCTCGGGTTCGGGTACGCCGGGCGGCAGGTTATTGCAACCCAAACCAATCACGCGGTAATGCGACCCGAACAGCTCGCCCGCCGAGCCGTCTTCCATTTTGTAGCGGTAATACACCGGCTGCGCCGAGCGCTTCAGCAGAATACTGCCGACCTTGGTGCTGGGGTCGCGGCTGCCGGCGGCAACAAACCGTGCCTGCAGACCGAATTCCCGCAGTTCGGCGGAAGCCTGCGCCGCTGGTTCATGCAGCAATGTTTTTATCTTGGCCGGTAATGACATGCCTTATCGCTTCAAATTTTGATTAATCAAACTTACTTGCGGTTATCGTGCACAAGGCGAAGCTTGCCGGCTGGCGGCTCGATTTCGCGGGCGTGCCCGTTACCCCATGCCAGCAACATATCATAATCGATAGCGGGCAGGTCAACATAGCTCTGGCCTTTTAGTTTCTTCAATTCGTGCAGGCTGTTAACCATGTTCTGCGCCAGCTGAGTATCTGCACTCGGACGGTGGAATGCGTGGGCCAATGTCGGATTCTGCATCTCGTTCAGCATGTGCTTGCAGATGCGGAATTCATCGCCCCAGGGGTCAAGGTGGCCTTGCTGCACAGAATCCTGATTGCTGATCATCAGCTGAATGCCGGCGCCATGCACCGTCTTCAGGCAGTTTGTGCAGGGGAACATCGTGCAGATCATGATGCAGTCACCAAGCCCACTGGCTCCGGCCAGATTGGCGGGCATACCTTTGCGGGCAATAGCCGAAACAGCACTGACTTCGGCATGTACAACAGCCGGATATTTAAAGGCGCGGTCGTTCATGCGCTCGTCTGTTTGGGCAACGCCTTCCGGAAAGCGATTGATGCCGACGGCGACAAGTTCAAGTTCGGATGTCCAGATGGTAGCGCAGTTCTTGGTGGAAGGATCCTCGCTGAATTGTGCGATTTGGTGCGCAAGGGCAAGGATGTTGGCGACAACATCGGGCGTGAATTTCTGCCAGCGCTTGTTAGCGTCTTCGAGGCTCATCGTCTGCAGGGATTCAACGGTAAGGGGTGTGGCGTTCATATGAATATCCTTGAATATGGCCTCAGGCTAGCGACGGGTAAATATGATGTCAATGCAACGAATACAGAAAGCGCGCGAATGCTGACTTAATAACCTTGCTGCTCATTAATGGTGTCTTTTACACCCTGTGCGGCGGACGTCAGATCCTTACCCACGCCTTCAACTGTATTACAGGCAGCCTGCGGGAATGTCAGGACGACAACGGCAAGGAACAGCAGGAACAGGCGGGCGGATTTCATGCCTGTTAGAAATATTTGATTCTGGGTTTTTCGGCAAGGTCTTAGGCGGGTGACAGGGGGTCAAAAGGGCGGCCAAAACGCTGTCTGACAAAGTTTTCCACAACATAACACGTCAGGCAGGCAACCAGCACGCCGCCCAGGATATCCGACAGGTAGTGGGCTGATAGGATGGCGCGTGTAGACATCACAGCCCCAGCCCAGATGATTAGTGGCGCGCGCCACGCGGCGGGAATGAACGGTAACAAGCTGATGACAAACGCTGTCATCGTGTTGGCGTGTCCGGATGGAAAGCTGTGCCAGCGCGATTCAAGCGTCAGCGCGTCAAAACCGTAAGCACCGTTTTCAAACCATTCTTTCGGGCGCGCGCGGCCGACCACAAACTTCAGCAGGTTGACGATAAGGCCCGACACGGCAATGCATGAAAATACATACAGTGCAATGGCTGCCCGCTGCATCTGCCGGCGGTACATGAAAACAAGAAACAAGATAAGAGTCGGAACAAGGTAGTATTCCGACTTGCCCAGTTCGGTTAGGTGTAACAGCGGGCGGCGCAGGACGCCCGGCAGCTCGCGCATACGCTCGGCCAGCATTAGGTCCAGCGACGTCGTAGCCAGAACGGCAATCAGGCCGAAGATAGCGACGGCAAAAAGAATTACATGCTCGCGGCGGTTCATTATTTCTTCCGGTACAGGGTCATATCAATCCTGTCTCCGCCACCGTAGCTGAAGCCCCGTATGTGAGCGATACTCATAGGTATTATACGGAGGTTCTTGGCGTGGGTCAGGAAATCTTCTTCGTACTTTTTGCCGACAAGTGCGAACTGACAGGGATCGGCACTGATATACGAGGCCGCAAGCTCGCCCGTGCCATCCAGTTGCGTTAGCGTGCCGACGTGGAACACAAGGCTGGGTTCATTGAAGCGGGCGCTGACCAGCAGCGGGTCGAGACAGTCTGTCTGCGTTGCGAGCGCGTTTTCAACCTGCCGCGCGACCCAGATGTAATCCCAGCGTGGCAGCGCCAGGCCGAACAGGGTTGTCAGGAAAATGGCGCTGACCAGTGTTAGCGTCAGCGTGTGCTGCAGCAGCGGCATCGCGCACGACAGGATGAAGACCAGGCCGATACCGGAAACCACGCTGGCCAGAAGCAACGGCCACAGCACGTCGCCGCTGGCGAGGACCGGTAGCGCGGCAAAACCGCCCAGCAGGCCAGCTGTGGTGATGCAGAAGACGCAAATGCACAGTCCTTTCCACCACCGTGGCGCATCAAAGCCCGCGTGCCAAAAGTGGGCAGCCAGAATGGCCAGCGCCGGAAACGCCGGCAGTGTGTAATGAGGCAGCTTCGTCGGTACCGCTTCGAACACCAGCCATGTCGGGATAATCCACGCCAGCAGTGCGAAAATACGGTCTTCGCGCCAATGTTGCCGCACAGCCGGCAACGCCATGGCAATGAACGGCGCAAAGGGCCAGAATGTGCCGAAGTAGGTGATAAGATAATATCCGGGGGGCAGGCCGTGGCTTTCCTTGCCGCTGGCAACTTTAGCCAGCAGGTCCTTGCTGACGGCTTCGGTCCAGAACGCGCCACCGGTTTTCATAGTGATCGCAACAAACCAGGGCGCGATTAAAACAAGCATCAGGGGCAGGCCCCATAGCGGCTGCAGGTCCTTCAGCAGCTTCACGCTGCGTGCATGCCAGCACAGTCCGGCCAGTGTGAAACCGACAGGAAGGAAAATCATCGGGCCTTTAATAAGTACGCCAGTCGCCAGTGCCGCCCAGAACAGGGTGGCCAGACCCGTATGCATTGTGCGCCGCAGCCAGAGACTGAGCAACGCGAACTGCGCGGCCAGAACGGTGAACAGCAGCGTCGCATCTGTTTTGGCCATACGGGCTTCAACGTTCAGCAGCAGCGAGCCTGCCATCATGATACCGGCCAGCAGGCCGATATTACCGCCGAACAGCAGCGTACCAATAGCGGCTGTCAGCAGCACACTGCCGATAGCGCTTATATATGAGGGCAGGCGGTAGGCCCACAGGTCAGCCGGTCCTGCACCGGTCAGTTTGACGGCGGCAGCTTGCAGCCAGTAAATACCAACTGGTTTTTTATAACGATGTTCGTTCTGGTATTTGATATCGGTGTAATCACCGGTTTGGATCATTTGCTTGGTCGCCTGCGCGAACCGGGCTTCGTCGCGGTCGACAGCAGGTAGCTGCGCCTGCCCGGGCCAGAAAATCAGCGCGGCTAGAAGCGCCAGCAGCAGGTAGGCGCGGGATGTTGGTTTGTTATCAGCCGATAATAACATTCTTGGCCAGTTTTTCGCGCCAGATGAAGTAGATGTTGCGCACATAAACAATCACACCGAACATCTGACCAAGGATGATGACAAGGTCGTTGCGCTGAATACCGTACGTTAACACGATAGCCCCGCCAATCAGCGACAGGTACCAGAAGGCTTCGGGTACGACGCTGCGGCGGGCCTTTTCGCTGGCGACCCATTGTACAAGCATACGTGACATGAACAGTATCTGGCCGACAAGGCCGAACAGGGTCCACCAGTCGGAATGGGTGCTAATCCAGTTGATAAGAGAGTCAATCATAAGGGCAGAATGCCGCGCCGGGGCCTTTTAGGCAAGGCAGCCATAAGACCCCTTTGTTTTTCAGGGGGGTGTGCTAAATGCATGCTGTCAATTTATTTAAAGCCTATTGCGAAGGAGAATAAAAATGTCGGCAATCACCAGTAAAGAAGGCCTTGAAGCAGAGGCAGCCGCCCTGAATTTATTTTGGGCAAAAAACGGTCTGCAAGCCGGCGTTGAAGTCGTGCCCGACGGTGACGGCGGTTATAAGTTATCGTCAGACGGCAGGATGATTGACGGCGTACCAAAAGCCATCCACCGCCCGCATTGCAGAACTGTCACAGACAAGGTTGTTGTTGATTTGTACAATGGGGCTAATACATACGGCATCGAAGGCCCTTACCGCCTGCGCAATGCAGCCGCTGCGGCTGCTGATCGTCTTTCGCGACTGCCCCGTTCTTCCAGACGTCCGCGCTAGATTATCTTCAGTCTTCCCAGCTTTTCACAATACGTGTGCGGCGCTGTAACCAGCGCACGCCAATCAGGTCGGTAATACCGACCAATGCGCGTTGCCAGTTGCTGTATTTTGAAACACCAACCGTGCGTGGTTGGTGCGCGACATTCACGTAGCTGAGTGGCAACCCGTACAGCTTAAACAGCACCGGCAGGTAGCGGTGCATGTGATCGAAATACGGCAAGCGCAGGAAGGTTTCACGCGGGAACATCTTCAGTGAACAACCGGTGTCGGGGCAGTCGTCGTTCAGGATGCTGCGGCGGATGTTGTTGGCCCAACGGCTGGCCCAGCGCCGCGCGCCAGTATCCTGTCGCTTGACACGGATGCCACATACCGCGCCGTGCATATCGTGTGGGGCGATGGCAATCAGTTTCGGGATCTCGCTGGGTGGATTCTGCATATCGCCATCCAGCGTGATGATCCACGCGCCACGCGCAGCCTGAATACCGGTCAGCAGGCCGCGGCTTTGGCCACGATTTTCAGCGTGGCGGATAATACGGATACGCGGGTGCGCAGCCTTCGCCTGCTGCATTTCAGAAACTGTGGTATCGCGGCTGGCGTCGTCAACTAGGATAAGTTCGTAATCATGACCCTGCATCGCATCGGCCACTGCATCGGCCAGCGGTAACACGTTACCAGCTTCGTTCATCATCGGGATAACGATGGAATAATCGGGGGCGGTTGCATCCTGCAGCATGGTCGCAATTCATAGCGGACAGCCGCACAGAGCGCCAGACCCCTTATAAAACAGACTTATATATAAGCGTCTTAGATACTATTACGAACAGCGTAAACTTGGGCCGGGTTGATGGTAAAGCCACCCAGATCCAGCAGGGCACCTTCAGCCGCGTCAGCCTGCACGCCGATAACCTGTGCGCTCATAAACGGTCGTAGGTTGCTCATAGCCCCGCCTTCGGCATTCAGGGCGACAACCTTGAAGGTATAAGACCCATCAGATACCTGGCTGCCGTTTTTATCCTTTCCGTCCCATTGTACAGTGTGGCGGCCAATGCTGGTGTTGCCGTCAAGCGTTTGTACCAGAACCCCGGCACTGTTGCGTATCTCGACTTTCACCGAACCAGCGATATCGGGTAGCGTGTAACCAACTTGAGCTGATGAGTTTCTGAGAATAAGGCTGTCGCTGTCAGCATCCACCGTGTGGCCGATGTAGTTTAGGTAAGCGTTGCCGCCGGCAACCGACAGGGCGGCCAGAACATCATCCAGCTTGGAGTTGGTGCCGATCTGCTGTTCGACCTGCGAGTACTGCACCAGCTGCTGGGTAAATTCCGATACGTCAGTCGGCTCCAGCGGATCCTGGTACTGCAACTGCGACGTCAGTAGCTTAATGAAAGTATCAAAGTTGCCTGACAACATTGTCGACGCGGCATTGGCCTGCGTATTTACGGTTGTGGTTGTAACAGCGCCACCGGCTGGGTTAAGGGCTACCATGTCTCTCTCCTTCTAAACAATCATATTCACGCGGCCATCGGCAGTGATGCCGCCTGTCTCCGCAGAAAGGGTTTCAACAAGTTGAATATCATCGTCGGCATTGGCCCATTCGTCGGCGGCACCTTCGCTGCTGCCGTTGCCCATCGGCTGGCCGTTCTGGCTACCACTGTCACGCAGTTCGAATTGCAGGCCGTTGGCATCGAGTTTCAGGCCAGCATCCGCCAGCGCGCGCTCTAGTGCCGAGCGGTCACGCTGCAGGAGATCAAAAGTAAACTGATTGTCGGCGGTGACCTTTGCGCTGACCTGGTTACCTTCGCGGAAGTCAAGTTTCACATCGACCCGCCCAAGCTCCTCGGGGCGCAACTGGATGCTCAGTGATTTTTCACCGGCTTTTGCAGCATAACGCAACTTGATGGCAACTTGTTCCTGAACCTGTGTCAGGGTATTCGCAGGCAGGCGCTGCAGGCGTGCTTGCCTGACGTTAGCGGCTTCCGCTTGCTGGGCTAACAGGGTTAGCGGCCGCGCTATGACATCAACGCCGTTTGAAAGGGTAGCTGCCGCGGGCCCGCCAGCTTTGCCCGGGATGGGCGCATGCTGGCTAAGGCCGTTGTTGGTTCCTTGCGGAGCCTGGCCGGGGAGGAGGGGTGAGGCTTGACGGCCCACGGCAGCAAACTGTGAAAGATCAATGACTTTTTGGTCAGGCTTTAGCGCAGAAGCGGCACTTTGGCCTTCTTTTGGTGTCGCTTCACCGGCGTCAGGTGTTGCCTGCATAAATACATCAGCCGGGGTTTCTGCGGCAGCAACAGCTTCCTTTTCTGCTCCGCCCAATGCAGTAGCAAGGATGCCCACTGCGCTAAAGGGTGCAGTTTTTTCCAGCGCCTTGGTGCTGGCCTTGGGCGCGGCGGCTAATTTGTTGTCCATCGCCAGCATCAGCTGATCGACTTTCCTGCCTTCTTCGTTGTTGGCAGCCAGCGTGGCGTGCAGCAAGATCTCGGCATCGATAGCGGGCATGTCTTGGGCTTCGGTCTGCGGGGCCGGCGGCACAAGGGCAACCTGGATGACTTCGACTTGCGGCGTTAGGGGCACAAGAAGATCGACCGGCACTTTATCTTTGACAGAAGGTGGAACCATAACAGCTGCGTCATTCGCAGGGACTTCGGCCAGAATAGCATCGACCCGCATATCTTCGGGATCGTTCGCCAGAATGACTTCGGGTGTTTCCGCAGGTGTGATTTCAATAACCCCAACTTCAGGGTTGGCGGGCGCATTACCGGCTTCGACTTCAGCTTCAACTTCGACATCAGCCTCTATTGAACCGTTTGCCACAAGGGCTGGGGCTTGGCTTGTTTCCGGGACTGCTTCCATCTCTTTTCTATGCGCGGACGTCAATACGGCGGCGGGTTGATTTTCTTCGGCTTTCGGGGTCTTTTCTTTTTGTTCTGGTTTTTCGACAGTATGTGTTTCCGCTGCTTCGCGCCGTGGTTGGCGCGGGGCATCCGGGTGCGGGACCTTTTCGGCGCGGTCAACTTTCTTGTCGCGTGGCAAGGCGGGCTTGCGTTCACGTGGTTCGACATCACTGATATTTACGACGAAGGCAGCAAACAGGTCTTTTTCGCTACCGCGTGTTACGCGCGGCCTATCGCTGCGGGCTGGCGCAAGCTTGGCGTTGTCGTGAACCGAGTTGCTTTCCATTAGGCTTTCTCCGTCACCAGCACAGACTTGGCGGATGGTGTGCGCTCGTCGCGGTAGCTTTGAAACTGCGCCGGACTGTAGGTTTGTGGCTGCGCTGTCGAAGCTTCTCGGCGAATAGTATCGATGACAACCTGCAGCACCTTATGTGTAGCGGCGGCGGTAACCGACAGTTTTTCGGCGTTCTGGCGGGCGATATTATCCAACTTGATGCCAGTGGTTTTAAGCTGTGCCCGTAGTGGCGCACTGAGCGTATTCAACTGGTCCTTCCGGCTCAACAGCGATTTGACAGCGCCCTGATAATCAACAAGCATCTGTTGTTTGCGTTTGACCAGCAGGCCGTAGTCCTTCACGGTGCGGGTTGACAGCAGATCCGTCTCGGCGTCGAGCAGCTTTGACATCTCGTCGCCCAGGCGTACAACGCGCTCGGCCTTAAGTGTGAGGTCGTTTGGCGCGCCTGAATTCATCATAACTCTTCTCCCTTTGTTAAAGTCGGTTCGCTATCAGCCGGGGCCGGTGGCATCATCTTTTCCTGCATCTTGATCAGTTCGGCCCGCACGTTATCTGCAATGCCAAGATTGCCAGCCTTAGAACTGATACTTCCGTATTCCTGTATCAGCATGCTGCGCCATGTGTCCTCGCCGTGGCCGCCACCGAAATATTCGTTGCTTTCGATGCCGCTCCACATAAACTCCAGCATCTGCGACATAAACATTGCTTCGAAACCCAGTGCCTGCTCATCGATTTTCTTAAGCGTAGCTTCGGGTATAGAAACCTTTTTTGGTGCGCTGGGGGGAGGACTATGGCCGATACCGTCTGTCATCAGATAACCTCAATCTCGGCCTGCAGGGCGCCAGCGGCTTTAATCGATTGCAGAATTGTGATCATATCGCGCGGGCCGACACCCAGTGTATTAAGGGTCGTCACAAGTTCCTGCAGGCTGATGCCCGATTTCATAACGGCCAGTTTAGCGTCAACGCCTTCGGTGACTTGCACATCTGTACGCGGCACAACTTCTGTTTCGCCACCCAGCGACAGGGCGTTGGGCTGTGATACCTGCGGTGTTTCTGTAATCCGGATCGTCAGGTTGCCCTGAGCAATGGCGACGGTGCTGATGCGCACATTCTCGCCCATCACAATGACGCCCGACTGTTCATCTATGACAACGCGGGCTACCTGGTCGGGCTGAATGGTAATCTGTTCAAGTTCAGTCAGCAGACCAACCATGTTCTCCCGTCGCGCTTGCGGCACATCCAGCACGATCGATGAGGGGTCGTTTGACTTGGCAGTGCCTTTGCCAAACTTCTGGTTGATTGCGACCATAACGCGCTGGGCCGTTGTCATATCAGGATTGCGTAACGATAGCCGCAGGGTAGGAAGGTTGGCCAATTGGAACGGGATTTCACGTTCGACGATCGCGCCGGATGCAATGCGCCCTGCAGTCGGTACGCCCTTGGTGACGGTCTCGGCTTCACCGCCTGCCGAGAAGCCAGCCACGGCGACAGCACCCTGAGCAACAGCATAAATCTGTCCGTCAGCGCCCAGCAGCGGTGTTACCAGCAATGTGCCGCCCAGCAGGCTTTTGGCGTCGCCCAGCGTTGAAACAGAAACATCGATCTTTGTGCCTTGGGCGGCGAAAGCATGCAGTGTGGCCGTGACCATGACGGCGGCCACGTTCTTGGTGCGCAACTGGTCGCCGCGCGTGCTGATGCCCATGCGCTCCAGCATACCGACAAGACTCTTTTCGGTGAAAGGCGAGTTGGTCAGGCTGTCGCCAGTGCCGTTCAGACCAACAACAAGGCCATAGCCGACCAGCATGTTATCGCGCACACCTTCAATTTCGATAATATCTTTCAGGCGGACCGAGGCCTGGGCAGGGGTAGCCGGGAAACATAGGGCAGCGGTCATAAGGGCCAGAAGCCAGAATTTAAAAGGGAAAGGGATAGAAAACCGCACGGTATACTCCTCTTCGGGATATATCTGCGAAGGGCGTGCCAATTCAAAAGCCCCATAACTTACCAAAATTTAAGAGAAATCAGGGATATTAACGGCTGGTTTGGGGTGTTTGCCATTAAAGCGGCAAATTTTGCCCTATAATAAAAGAGTGACCGAAATAATCCCGACAGGTAGCATAGTTCTATGAAAGTCGAAGGCCCCAGTGGCATCAGATATACAGGGCCCGTAACCCGGGCCAAGAAGGCATCTGCAACCGATAAAAGCAGCTTCTCCGATCATCTGACCGATGATACGGCGTCAACAAATGCTGCGACTAGCGCATCGCCGGTGATGTCGGTTGATCAGTTGCTGGGTCTGCAGGAAGTGAACGATGCATTGACCGGTCGTAAACAGGCTATGGCTCATGCAAACGATATTCTGGACAAGCTTGACCTGCTGAGGTTGCAGATTCTTGAGGGCCGGATTTCAAAAGAGCAGCTTATGCAGCTGGCGCGCAGCATCACGACCCGCAAGGCGCTGACAACAGACCCCCGCCTGCTGGCTGTTTTAGATGAGATTGACCTGCGGGCGCAAGTTGAAATTGCCAAGTTTACCCGTGACATAGCCTCCAGTGGGGCTGCAGGCGGACCTCATCAGGGTTGACCTTGGCTATATTCGCCCCCATAACCTTCGGACTTAAAATTGGAGAGGTTGGCAAATGACCGTCATTACTGTTCCCCCGAATTATAAGCCTACTGAAAAAGAAGACTACATGAACCCGGTAATGCTTGAGCATTTTCGCCGCAAGCTTTACGCATGGCGCGATGAACTGCTGAAAGAATCCGATGAAACGCTGGCAGCGATCAATGATGGCGGTATGCAAGAGCCGGACATTGCTGACCGTGCTACGGCCGAGACCGAACGCGCCTTGGAATTCCGTACCCGTGACCGTTATCGCAAGCTTATCAATAAAATTGATGAAGCTTTGAAGCGCATTGAAGATGGAGAATACGGTTATTGTGAAGTAACCGGCGAGCCGATCGGCGTTAAGCGGCTTGAGGCCCGTCCCGTGGCGACAATGACCATCGAGGCGCAGGAACGCCATGAACGGAATGAACGTGTCCAACGTGATGAGGAAGATGAGTTCTAAATCATTCCTAACCGGACTGGCTGTTGCGGTCCTGATGGCTGCACCAGCAATGGCGCAAAACCGTGTGTTGCCGCCACTGGCTCAGGTGGGTCAGCTGGTGGTGGCCGAGCCGCTGCTGTCCGATACGAAGGTCGCATCGGATTGTGGCATCGACATCAAGAAAATACAGCAGTTCATATCAAATTACCTGACTCGGGAAGGCTTGCCGGTCATTCCTGTTGCAGACAGTGCGCAGATGGTACGCACAGATGTGTTCCGTCTAACGCTGCGGCCTGAAATCGCCACGCTGAAAGATGGTGTAGTGAGCTGTGTATCATGGGCAAGTCTGAAAGCAGAATCGCAACATACTGTGCGTCTACCGCCCGTCGTTGATCGTAAAACAGTGACGGTGGCTTACTGGAATCGCGGCGGACTGGTGATGACTCCGCTGGTTGACCATATGACCGGTATGCAGAACGCTTATACGATTTTGATGCGCAGCTTCGTGCAGGAATACAGGATTGATAATCCCGGTGGCACAGTGCCCGATAAGATTGAAGAAAAAGTCCCCGATCTTATCCCGCTGCAGAAGCAAATAGAACAGCAGCCGCCTGAAGCAACGAAAAGTGCGCCCTAGAACGGCATAATGGTGTCGTAAACATCCTGCCCATACTTCGGATACTGCACATCCGATAGCGTGCCTTCGCCGCCGTAACGGATGCGGGCTTCGGCAATCTGTTCATAGCTGACCGAGTTTTCGCTGCTGATATCTTCAGGGCGGATAACGCCGCTGACTGTCAGGATGCGCATTTCGTGGTTGACCAGGATTTCCTGCTGCCCGCTTAGCACCATATTGCCGTTTGGCAGTATCTGGATAACGGTTGCGGCGACCTTCATTTCGATTTCTTCCTTTCGGTCGATCTTGCCGGCACCGTTGGTCGTGCTTTGGCCTGTCACGTCGACGAACTCGGCATCGGTCGAGTCGAAGCCACCCGGTAAAATACGGTCGAGGTTGCTTTGCAGACCGAGGATGTTGCCGATCGATAAGTCTTCTCCCGTCGACCGCGAGCGGTCGGTCTTGTTCTCAAGTTTAGCTTTATCTTTCATTGAGATCAGCACTGTAAGAATATCGCCAACGCGCGCAGCCCGCTGGTCACGGAAGAAGGCGCGCGCACCTGCCTGCCACAGTGAATTCGGCATGCGTTCGGCTTTCTCAACCGGCGGCATTGGCATGGTGACGGGCTCGTAATTCCTTGTCTCGGTCGGGTTGGCGACGGCGCTGAAGGGTGGCTCTTTGCCCGCGCGCGCCAAGCGGTCGGCATCGATACAACCGCTAATCAGCAGAGGGAGTAAAAGAAAACCAAGATAACGCATCATCATCTCCTATATAGCCCGCGCGATCGACACATTGCCGTCGGGCAGGACCTTCCCTTCAATTACACGGTTACTGATCGAGTTCATAACACGGACAGTCTCGCCCTCAGCGGCATTCGCCAGGGCACGGCCCTGGGCTGTAACCCGCATTGCGCCGCTTTCAACAACCATGGTGACCATGCCACCGCGCTTTACCAATTGTTGCGGACGGATATCGCGGCTGCGTAATAGTTGGCCCTGCGCTACATCGCGGCGCATCTCCTTGCCTGATAGCTGATCTATACTAAGAATGATATCGCCGCCAGTTTTGTTGACAGGCATTAGAACATATTCGACATCCGCTTCTGTTAGCACAGTACCTTCCGTGACAGTGTGGACCAGGGTCGGCACCTTAACATTAGGGATAGCGCGTCCGTTCAGCGGCAGCAGGGTCGGAACAACACCATCAGCGCCGGTTTCAATCATCAGCATCCCTTTAAAGCGATAGTCTGCCGGATTGTATGCGAGGTCGATGACGCGCACGACAGGGTCGGTTACGCTTGCTGGAAGCTGAACTTCCATATTATGGCGATCCAGAATAACATCCAGATTATCCATGGATATATTCTGACTGCTCATTTTTTCTGTTACGGCATTGCGTACAGCATCGCGGATTTGCTGATTTGTCACCGGTGTACTGTCGCGCTTCACAACCGCGCGGATATCAAGGCGCGTGGGGGCCCAGCCAAGATTATAGGCATTGGCCACCCGGCGCAGGGCGTAAGCATCAAACGTATGCGACATGCCCGGCGCGGGCGCATCGCCTACGGGTTGCAGTGCCACATCACCCTGTACATCAAAAAGATCGCCGACCAAAACCTTATCGCGATCAATCAGGGCGCTGTCACGTGGCACCAAAGCTTCGGCCGCTGTTGCGGTTAAGGTGAAGCTAAACAGAAGGATCAGAAAACGCATGGCTATTTCCTATCTGAAGGCACTCAGTGACGACATCATTTCGTCGGCGGCGCGAATGACACGGCTGTTCATCTCATAGGCGCGCTGCGCCGTAATCAGGTTACTGATTTCTTGCACGATATTTACGTTCGATGACTCAAGTGCATTCTGGGCAATGCGGCCGAAGCCGCTTTGGTTGGGCGAACCGGTCGTGGGCGTGCCGGAAGCAGGCGTTTCGCGCAGCAGGTTATCCCCCACCGCTTCAAGGCCTGCCGGATTGATGAAGTTCGCCAGCTGAATCTGACCGACGTTCGATGGGTCGGTCTGGCCGTCCAGCTTTACAATCACTTCACCCGACAGGTTAATAGTGATGTCGGTCGCATCCTGCGGGATGGTAATCGCCGGTTGCAGCTGATAACCGTCACGCGTCACCAGGATGCCTGTTTCGTTCAACTGCAGCGACCCGTCGCGGGTGTAGGCGATTGTACCATCGGGCATTGTTACCTGCAGGAATCCGCGTCCATTGACGGCGATATCCAGTGGATTATCGGTGATGCGCAGGTCGCCCTGCCCATGGTTGCGCGACACCGCACCTGCCTTTACACCGCCGCCAATCTGCACACCCGTCGGCACGATATTTCCGGTATCGTTCGACGTAGAGCCCGGGCGCCGCAGATTCTGGTACAGAAGATCCTGGAATTCAGCGCGGTTGCGCTTGAAGCCCGTGGTTGACAAGTTAGCGATGTTGTTCGAGATGACCTCAACATTAAGCTGTTGAGCCTGCATCCCTGTCGCACCGATACCCATTGCACGCATGGTTTACTCCTTTACCTAAGCTGTCCGACCGATCTTGCTGATCGCATTCCGGATACGTTCGTGTTCGCTTTCCAAGATTTTCTGAACTGACTGATAGCTGCGGACAATCTGCATCATGTCCGTCATTTCCTTCACGCCGCTGACATTTGAGCCTTCAATGGCCCCCTGAATCACGCGCGTATCAACGTTGGGTCCCGGCGTACCGCGGTCAGCAACATAATAGTTATCGCCGTAAGGGCGCAGTAACTGCGGCTGATCGAATGTGTTGATCTGCAGTTTGCCCAGCACAGCCTGTTCGGTGCTGATTGTGCCGTCGCTGCCGATCGAGATATCTTTTGTTTCCGCCGGGAAAGAAAGCTCGGTACCACCTTCGCCGATAACGATGCTGCCCTTGTGATCAACCAGCATGCCTTCTGTGTTGATCGTGAAGCTGCCATTGCGTGTATAGGCGGTTTTTCCATCGGGCAGGCGTACAGCAAAGAAACCTTCACCATTCAGAGCAACATCCAGTGGGTTGCTCGTCATCTGCACGTCGCCGGCAGAAAAATCACGGTACGAGCCGCGATCAATCACGAAATCAAGCGGCTGGTTGGGGGTAGGCTTGGTTTCGGCAACTTCAAACAAGACGCGCTCAGCCTTGTAACCGCTGGTCGAGCTGTTTGCGATGTTATTCGCTACAATATCCATATGGCGCTGCAGAACGGCAGCGCGCGATAGGGCAATAAGCGAAATCGATTCCATAACTTGACTCCTCGGCGACTTACTTGCAGACGCCGTGCCAAGTTCGGATCTGGTTTTGATTGTTGTTTTGCTTATGTAATTTTGTAGAAGAAACAAAAATTACTGTGTTCTGACAGCGAAACGAAAAAAGTCACGCTGGAAAAAATTACCGCTCATCAACAAGATACTGCGCAGACAGGGGCATCTCATTGCTTTACTTTAGATTTCAAGTTTTTATTAACAAAAAACTACCAGTATCAGAGATGGTTAAGGTTGTTTTGAATAGCGGAGTTCAGCGTGGCTGACGAAGAGGATAAAAAACCTGAAGGCGAAGAAGCTGCGACTGTCGAAGGCGCTGAAGGCGAAGCCCCAAAAAAGAAATGGACGCCCAAGAGGTTAGCATTGTTTATCGGGCTGCCGCTGATCCTGATTATCGGCGGCTCTGTCGGAGCCTATTTCGGGGGAGTATTCGGTGGTGATGAGCCTGTACCGGCAGAAGGTGAAGCCGCTGTTGAGCTTGGCGCTGATGGAAAGCCGCTCGATCCTAATCGTGCGCCGACATATTACAACATACCGGACATGATTGTGAACCTGCAAGCCGAGCGCAGTCGCCCAATTTACCTGAAGATTAGCTTAAGCCTTGAATTGTCAAAAGATTCTGATATCCCGCCCATTGAAAAAGTCCTGCCACGCGTGATTGATAATTTCCAGGTTTATCTGCGCGAACTGCGTGTCGATGAGTTGCGTGGGTCAGCAGGGATGTACCGTCTGCGCGAAGAGTTACTGATGCGCGTTAATCAGGCAGTGGCACCCGTGAAAATCAAGGATGTGCTGTTCAGGGAAATGTTGGTCCAGTAGTTGCAGTTATGATGGGCAAGGAGAGCTAAGTGGCTGATCCAGTGGCAGAAGAGGAAAAAACAGCCGTTTCCGGCGGGGAAGACGACATGGCTGCCCTGATGGGGCAGGACGCCCGCGTTTTAAATCAGGACGAAATTGACAGCCTGCTGGGCTTCGGCGGTGGTGACGCAAAAGATGCCTCGGGCATCATGGCTATTATCAACAGCGCGCTGGTGAACTATGAACGCCTGCCGATGCTCGAAATCGTGTTCGACCGCCTGGTGCGCGTGATGTCGACGTCGCTTCGCAACTTCACATCTGATAACGTTGAGGTCAGTCTTGACCAGATGACAGCCGTGCGTTTCGGCGATTACCTCAATTCCATCCCGCTGCCGGCAATGATTGCGATTTTCAAGGCTGAGGAGTGGGATAACTACGGCCTGCTGACCGTTGACAGCGCGATGATTTATTCGATCGTCGATGTGCTGCTGGGCGGCCGTCGTGGCACGGCGGCAATGCGCGTTGAAGGCCGTCCCTATACCACGATCGAGCGCAGTCTGGTTGAACGCTTGTTGCACGTCATCCTGGCCGATATGAACAGTGCGTTTGACCCGCTGTCTGCTGTGACCTTCCGCTTCGACCGTTTAGAGACGAACCCGCGCTTTGCAACCATCGCCCGCCCGCAGAATGCTGCGTTACTGGTGAAACTGCGCGTGGATATGGAAGACCGCGGCGGTCGCGTTGAAATCGTTATCCCGTACGCCACGCTAGAGCCCGTACGCGAACTGCTGCTGCAGCAGTTCATGGGTGAAAAGTTTGGGCGCGATACTATCTGGGAATCGCACCTGGCCAACGAGATGCTTGAAACCGATATGAGCATCAATGCGGTACTTGATGAGGTGACAATCGGCCTGCGCGATGTATTGAACTGGAAGCCGGGATCCCAGATCAAACTGAATGTCAAACCTGACGATATTATCGAGATGCGCAGTGGCGAGGAGACGCTGTTCCGTGGCCGTATGGGGCAGCGGAACGGCCATATCGCCGTGCGCGTTGAAGAAGAAACGCTTCACCAGAAGAAGGAAAGTTAGGGCATGGAAGCCATCGCACTGCTACTGGATATTGTGCTGATCGCACTGCTTGGCCTGGTGATTTACTTTATTACACGGCTGCATAGCCGACTCGAGATTGTTCGCAGCGGCAAAGACGATCTTGAAAATCTGCTGCGGGACTTGGTGAATACAACCGGACGTGCAGAGCAAAACCTTTCAAGCCTGCGGCTTCGCGCTGAAGACTTAACCGAAACATTGGGCAAGCAAGTGACGGGGGCTACAAATGCTCGGGAAGAAATGTCGTATCTTCTAGCATCCGCTGACCGGACGGCAGCCGATCTCATAAAGCTTGTAGAGCAGGCGAAAAGCGCCGCGCCGATTCCTGCAGCGTCGGTAGTAAAGGCGGCCGCCGCGACCGTGTCTGCAAAGCCTGCTGTTGCGAACACAAGTACCGAGAAAGCAGATCCACGCAAACAGGCTGAGCAGGATCTTATGAAGGCGATTGAGAAACTGAGATGACGTTTACCCAGAAACTCATGCGCATTCTCTTTGTCCCGGCCGTTGTTATGGTGGCGTTGCTGGCAATGTATACGCGCGTTTCGCATGTCACTGACGCCGTCGAAAGCGGGAAGGTCAGTCAGCTGCTGTCACCGGCAATGGCGGTTGCCGAAGAAAAGCCTGCGCCTTCGTCTCCTGCTGCCGCAGCTGGTAATAGCGGTACAGCACTTGATCAGACACCATCTCCGCCTGTTGCTAATATTGGCAAGGTCGGTGACGATGAGACGGACACCGTTCTTACGGATGCAGACATCAAAATTCTGCAACAGCTGGGCGAGCGACGTAAGGAACTTGACAAGCGTGAAGACAGCATCGTTGAGCGTGAGGCGCTGCTGACAGCAGCAGAGCAGCGTATTGATGAGAAGGTCGCCGAATTGCAGAAGATGCGCGAAGACCTTGAAAAACTACTGGCCCAGGCCGATACGCAGCAGTCGGACCAGTTGAAGAGTCTTGTCAAGATATATGAAAATATGAAACCTCCTCAAGCCGCGCGAATTTTTGAGCAACTTGAAATGAATATGCTGATCAGCGTTATCCAGGAAATGAAGGAGGCCAAGGCTGCTCCGGTGCTGGCGGCTATGGACCCTGTCAAGGCAAAGGCTGTAACTGCAGAGCTGATCAGGCGCAAAGAGTTGCCCAAGCTTAATGCAGCTCCGGCTGGTCAGTGACCGTAATTGTTAGGTAAGAAAAGAAAGGGGGTAGCTGATGGCCGTTGACAAAAATATGAACATTCTCGTTGTTGACGACTATCAAACTATGCGCCGGATTATCGAAAACCTGCTGAAGCAGCTTGGGTTTCATAACATTGACCAGGCCGCTGATGGTTCGAGCGCCCTCGATTTGCTCCGTAACTCAGAAAAGCAGTATGGTCTTATCATATCTGACTGGAATATGGACCCCATGACAGGTCTGCAGCTATGCAAGGAAGTCAGGGCAGATGCGCAACTGAAAGCCGTGCCTTTCATTATGGTGACCGCCGAAAGCAAGGCGGAGAATGTCGTTGCTGCCAAGCAGGCAGGTGTAAACAACTACATTATCAAACCTTTTAATGCCGAAACCTTGAAAACCAAGATGGCTGCAGTATTGGGAGATTTCGCATGACTGCGGCTGATGATGTGCTGAACAAACTGAAAGCCACGCAGAAGATGCAAGATGAGCTTCAGGCGCTGGCCGAATATATTAAGAGAGCTAAAAGCGAAATATCGGCGATACAGTCCAGTGAATTGAATACCAAGCAGATTTCATCGGCAACAGACGAGTTGGATGCGGTTATTACTGACACCGAAGACGCAACAAACAAAATCATGAACGCCTGTGATAAGATATCCGAGATTTGCCAGACATTGTCGCCGGAAACGAAAGGCCAGCTACTTGCTGCTGTAACAAGTATTTATGAGGCCTGTAACTTCCAGGATATTACAGGCCAGAGAATCACCAAAGTTGTACGCGCGTTGCGGCACATCGAGGAATGGGTACAGCGCCTTGTCGCCGCAGTGGGCGGTAACTCAGGCGTTTCGGAGAAGGCGCCACAGTCGGGCAAGCCGAGCGATGCTGAACAGGGTTTGTTGAATGGTCCCCAGTTGCCGGGTAAGGCCATCGGGCAGGATGAAATTGATAAACTTATGGCGTCTTTCGATGCCCCGCCATCCAGTAATTAGGCCTCTCATTTTTGCGCTGGGCGTAATTTCGCTGGCCATGCCGGCTTTTGCTGCTGTGCCGGTACGGGGTGGAATGCACGCAGACTACAACCGTCTTGTCTTTGATTTTCCGCGCGCTACTGAATACGAAGTGGAGAAAAAAGAGGGTGCCGTTACCCTTACTTTTAAGACTAAGACTGATTTTGATATCACTCCATCAGCGCGCAAACTTGCACGAGTTGGTAACATTGTAACGTTGAATGCGGGTGAGATGGCGTCTGCGGTCGCTTTTGGTATACCTGCTGATGGAACGATCAAACACTTCCTGTCGGGCAACAGTATTGTGGTGGATATCAGGGGTAATGGGCCGCCATCTCCTGTGTCGTTGCCGGTCGTAAAATCAGAGCCAGAACCGCCCTCGGCGCCTGCGTCTGAATCATTGTCATCGCCAGCTATGTCGTTCCCGGCAACTGAAACGGATCGCGTACCTGAAACCGATCAGGTCGCTTCAGAAGATGAGCGGGCGATCCCCGATATGAGTCCATCTGCGCCGCTCGTTCCCAGTGCCATATTACAAGCAGCAGCTCCGCTTCCCGCTGTTCCGGTGCGGCCTGAAATCAGTCTCAGCGCAACGCCTGCTATGCTGGCAAAGTTTGATCCGCGCCTGAACATTCCGGCGGCTATTTATGAGCGCGGCGATTATGTATATGTCGCTTTTGACCGGCGCCTGAGATTTGATACGGCAAACTTGTTCCAAAGCTTTCCACGGTTGCCAGCCGAGGTTGTTCCGGCAACAGGCTTCAGCATATACCGCATACCAATGCCGTTGGGGGCCGAGCCCATAATCAGCAAGCAAAACACATCATGGCAACTGGATGTGGTGGCTGCAGGCAGTGATGTGCCGCAATCACTGGCTCAGGATCTTAGCCCGCGAAGCGACCCACTTTACTCTCTGGGCGCCCGCGTCGTTATTCCTTTGCGTAGCGGTGGCCCCATTCTGTCGTTTATCGACCCTGTGGCTGGCGACACCCTATTTCTTATTCCAGCCGCAACCGTTGATGATCATCTGACCAAGGCGGTTCGGTTCGCGGACTTCGAGCTGCTGCCATCGCTGCAGGGTATTGTTATTCGCGTTCTGAATGACAGTTTGGCAGTGCGCATGATCGAAGAGGGTGTGGAAATTACTTCATCACAAGGCCTTCGTCTTGGTCTCGGTGATACGGCGTTGGGTAAAACCCAGCCTGATAAAGCCGCGCAGACCGTGCGCATGGATTTGATCCCATTGATGCGTTGGCAGCAACCCGATTTGGGAGACTTTATTGAAACGCGTCAGGCATTACAGCAGCGTGTAGCAGAATCCGCTGCCAGCACCCGCGACCGCGCTCGCATTGATCTTGTGCGTTTCTATCTCTCCTACGGAAATGGGTACGAAGCATTAGGTATTTTGGATGTGATTGCCAAGGAAACCCCTGAAATTACCGGTCGTCCTGAATTCCAGTTGCTGCGCGCCTTGGGGGCTGTTCTTTCTCATCAGCCGGAAGCAGGCCTGCAGGCTTTGGGCGCTGCTGGCAACGCAGATCGGCCTGAAATCCGTCTTTGGCGCGCAGCAGCTTTGGCGGAGCAGCGCAAGTTCCAGGAAGCGAGCGCGGACTTTAATGCGACATTACTGCTTCTTGAAAATTATCCTTCGCCATTCGCCGAAAAATTCGCCCAACTGGCGGCAGAAACATTCATTGCCGTCAATGATAACGTAAGCGCAGCCCGTATGATCGATCTTTTGGTAACACGCAAAGATTCAAAAGTACTACGCGAGCCGTCCATCATTTATCTGCGCGGCGTTATGCAGGCACGAGATGGCGCCATCGATCAGGCCCGCAAGTTATGGCAGGAAGCAGCAAAAAGCACGGATTATCTGGCCCGCGTTCGCTCGGAAATGGCGCTTGTTGATCTGGAAGTATCGGCGGGAAATATGAGCATCCCCGACGCTGTCAAAAAGCTGGAAGGACTGCGCTTTGCATGGCGTGGCGATGAACTGGAAATGGAAATGCTAAGCCGATTGGCAGGCTATCAGCTTAAGGCCGGGCAGCCAACAGAAGCCATCGAAACGCTGGAGCGTGCCAAAAAGATATTCCCGAATTCAGCGCGTGAGGAAGAATTACTCGCGCAGCAACGTGTCATATTCCGCGATATTTTCGGATCTGGTGCCCAGGATAATGCCAGCCCGCTGCAGACTTTGGCGTTGTTTGACCAGTACAAGGATTTCAGTCCAACTGACCCGGTCGAACGACTGGTTATCATTAATGACGTTGTAGACAAGATGATGACAGTAGACCTGTTGCCGCAGGCAATCGCCCTGCTGGAACCCGAGATCGCTAACATGCCAACGCCTGCGCTGAAAAACCGTGTTACGCTGCGTCTGGCAGCACTTTATCTGCTGAATGGCGAGCCTGCCAAGGCCGAAGATAGACTAAAGGGAATGGATGAGACTTCGCTAGGCGAGGCGGTAGAAGAACGCAAGTTGTTATTGGCGCGTTCGTTAACCGATCGTGACCGGCATGCTGAGGCGCTAGCATTGCTGGCCAACGATATGGCGCCTGATGCGTTGCGTCTGACCAGTGTTGCCGCATGGCGCGCTAAAGACTGGCCGCGTGCAGCGGCAGCATTAGGGGGCATCATGCCACCGACAAACCAGTCGCTGAGTGATGATGGCGCGCAGCTGGTTCTGCAGCGCGCGGTGGCACTCTCGTTGGCTGGTGACACGAAAGCGCTAGAAGATCTGGACAAGACATACGCCGAGCAGATGCGGCAGACCAGCCAGGCACAGGCATTTGCAATTATCGCCAAGGCAGATATTACCGGCGGCGCCGAAACGTTGGCACGCGTGCAGGAACAGGCACAAAGCGTCGACCTGTTCCAAGGGTTTCTGGATAACTATCGCAAGACAAGCAAATAACTAACCACCGTAGCTGCGCACCAGCGAGCCGGCCACCAGATACCAGCCATCCACCAATACGAAGAAGATGATCTTGAACGGCAGCGAGATCACGATGGGCGGCAACATCATCATACCCATACTCATCAGCAGTGACGCGATAACCATGTCAATAATCAAGAACGGCAGGAACAGCAGAAAGCCAATTTCAAAGGCGCGGTGAAGTTCAGAGATCATGAATGATGGGATCAGTACGGTCAGCGGCACTTCGGCTTTTTCTTTTACTTGCTCAACTTTACCAAGGTCCATGAACAGCCGTAGGTCAGCTTCGCGCGTATGGGCCAGCATGAACGTGCGGAATGGTGCCACGGTTTTATCAAAGGCTTCCTGTTCCTCGATCTTGCCATCCAGCAGTGGCTGCACACCGCTGGTCCATGCCGTATCCAGTACAGGGGCCATCACAAAGAAGGTGAGGAATAGCGCAAGGCTGATCAGCACCATGTTGGGCGGCGTTTGCGCCGTACCGATAGCGCTGCGCAACAATGACAGCACAACAATAATGCGAGTGAAGCTGGTGACCATAATAAGAAGGGACGGCGCCAGTGACAGCGCAGTGATCATCAGTACCAGCTGAACGATGCGGCCAGTTAATCCGCCTTCGCCTTCGCCGCCCATATTAAGCGTGAGGGATTGTGCGAAGGCCGGCACCGTAAATACGATGGCAAGTGCCAGCAGGAAACAGATACTGCTGACCTTCAGACAGCGCTTCCATTTCTTCAAGTTTTCCTGATTACTTTGCATGCGGTAAGCCTGTCGTATCCTGTGCCAGCTGTAAAGCGCCCTGCGGGCCCAGCAGTATTTTGTGTTCAGTCTCGCCGTCTTTCACGATGACCAGACGATAGCGGGCATCCAGCCACAGGCTTTCCGTAACCTGCAGGCGCTTGGTGCCTTTCGCTGTCTGCAGGGTCATGCCGCCAAAGGCGAACTTTTTCAGCGCCCACGCGGCGAGGGCGATAAGGCCCAGCACGATCAGCAGGGCGGCAATGGCCTGCAGGATAGAAGGTGAAGCTTCAGTCATCGGGTGTTTACATAGTCAGGTGGAAGTTCGTTATTTAATTGATACACGCGTGTCAGGATCTCGGCCACGGCCATAATGGCCTGCGGCGGGATGGGCGTATCAAGATGCAAGGTTGTCAGCAGTTCGGTCAGGTCGGCGTCTTCACGCACACGGATGTTGTTTTCAAAGGCGATAGTCAGAAGGTGCTCAGCCAGCTCGCCGCGGCCGGCGGCAATCAAATGGGGCAAGCGCACAGGGCTTTCCGGGGGCGGCGCGCCAATGGCAACGGCCTTACGGGTCCGGAAAGGTGATTTTTCTTCCATTCCCTGACGGTATTGAAGAAAAGAGTGCCCGGCAAGGGTCCTAACCCTACTGAAAGTATTACCTTTTATCAGGAAGCAGTTTGGCACGCCCTTTGCGAGGTAAGGGGTGGAGAAGGTGCCTGAGGAGGCAAAAAATGATTGGTGGGATAGGTTCAACATTTGAGCTGCTGGGGCAGCGCATGGATTACCTGAAGCAGCGGCATGCTGTTATCGGACAGAACGTTGCGAATGCGGATTCACCTGGCTATAAGGCTCGCGACCTTGTGAGCTTTGAAGAAGCGATGAAGGGCCGCAGCGGCGGCTCTACCAGCGGTGTGCAGCCGGTGGTGATGAGCATGAGCAGCCCGCTGCATATCGCGCCGGATGGCGCACGTGTCGGCGGCAACTATCCTGACAAGCGCAATGTCAGCTCTTATGAAGTTTTGCCCGACGGCAACAACGTGGTGCTGGAAGAGCAGATGGTGAAAGTGGCTGAAATCGGCAGCGACTACCAGCTGATGATCAATCTGTATAAGCGGATGCAGGGCATGGTGCATACAGCCCTGGGCCGTGCGTAGGAGTAAGTCATGGAACTTGACCTGAACTCACTGATTTCAATATCGTCCTATGGTATGCGTGCGCAGGCCGGCCGTATGCGTACACTGGCAGAAAACATCGCTAACAGCTCGACAACGGGCACGTCACCGGGCGCTGACCCTTATCGCCGGAAAATTCCGGTATTCCAGCAGATGGTGAACAAGGAACTGGGCGTTAAAGTCGTTGAGTCGGGTCGGCCGATTGACGACATGAAAGACTTTCCGGTGAAATATGATCCGTCACACCCGGCAGCTGACGCCAAGGGTTATGTGAAGATGCCGAACGTTGTTCCGCTGATGGAAACGATTGATATGCGGGAAGCGCAACGATCATACGAAGCCAACCTGACTGTTATCGAAGCAACACGGGCAATGATTGGTCGCACCATTGACTTGCTGCGGGCGTAAGGGGAATATAAGCCATGCCGATTAACTCTGTTTTCAATTCACCGCTAGGCGCCTACCAGAAGGCGCAAGGCCTGCAGGGCGCGGGGAGCGGCGGCGATGTTGCCCCGGGCGCAACCAACTTTGCCGATGTGCTGGCCAACTTTACGCAAGATACAGTTGAAACCCTGAAGAAGGGCGAACAGGCGACACAACTGGCAGCCCAGGGTAAGGCCGATATCACTGACGTTGTGATGGCGGTCAGCAACGCCGAGCTGACATTGCAGACCATTGTTGCCGTGCGTGACCGCGTGATTAACGCGTATCAAGATATCATCCGGATGCCGATTTAAACTTTTCCGCCGGGAATGAAAATCGTTTCAGCTGTTTTCAGCATGGTTGCACGTAGCTTTTGTAGCGGCGCAGAGAATGTGCCCGTGCTGGTTTCTTCTGCCAGTGCAAGAATACCGCCTTCGCCATAACGCTTGTCTTCAACATGAGGCAGGAAGCCCAAAGTCATAGCTGGCTGGCTCAATGGTGCATTAAGAGTGCAGCGCGTTAAAAGGAATGGGCGGCCTCGCTTGGTTGTCATCACAGCTGAAACTCTGCAGGTCGTTCCATTGCTAAGGTCCAGTTCAAGAAAACAGTCGCGCTCACCGGCAAGCGTAAGACGCGGCGCTTGTTCTTCAGATTCTAAAAGGGCAAACAGGTTGACTAGGAATTGTTTGGCGGGTGGCATGGATGAAATCATCTAAGGCTCCTTATAAATCCAATGTATGGCGGCTTGTTTAGCACGGTCATTCGGCGATGTAAAAGCAATATAAGCGGGGGTTTGTGTGGCCTAGCAAAGTCCCTGTTTTTGGGGCACAATCGGGGCATGTCAGAAGCCGAAGTCATCAGTATCACGCGTGAGGCGATGTGGGTCATGCTCAAGATCGCCGGGCCGCTGTTGTTCGTGGCGCTGGTGGTGGGTGTGGCGATTTCGCTGATCCAGGCGCTGACCCAGATCCAGGAAATGACGCTGACATTCGTGCCGAAAATTGTTGTGATGCTGGCTGCCGCCCTGCTGATGTTGCCGTTCATGATGCAGACCTTGGGCACGTTCACGGACGGTATTGCCGACCGCATCGTGGCTATCGGGCAGACGGACGAAACTGCCACCGCACCCTAGCGGAGTAATTTATGATTTATACATGGGATGTCGGCGACTTTCTGACCGGGAATGTTTTCGGCTTTCTGTTGCTTTTTACCCGCCTTGGCGCCGCCTGCATGCTTTTCCCCGGCGTTGGGGAAAGTTTTGTCGCTGCACGTAGCCGCCTGATGTTCGCGCTGCTGTTTACGTTGCTGCTTTTCCCGGTTCTGGGTCCGTCACTACCCAAAATGCCCGACGAGATTAGCCGGATGGTTGTGCTATTGGCACTGGAGGCGACTATCGGCGTATTCCTTGGCATGATTGTACGTCTGATGGTAATGGCGTTGGAATTTGCAGGTCAGGCCGTGGCGCTTCAGCTGGGTATTGGTAATGCTTTCGCCTTTAACCCGGCCATGGCAACGCAAGGCTCGCTTCCCGGCGCCCTGATGGGGTTGCTGGGGATTGTCCTTATTTTCGCAAGCAACCTGCATCATGTCTTTTTTGCAGGACTTATAAAAAGCTATGCGCTGCTACCGGCCGGCGGTCTTATAGAAATAAAAGATATGAGCGAAACCATCGTCAATACCGTGCGGCAAAGTTTTGCTGTTTCGATCATGATGGCGGCGCCGTTTTTTGTTTTGGGTATTTTGCTTCAGGTGGGGCTGGGTCTGATGGCGCGTCTGCAGCCGACGCTGCAGGTTTTCTTTGTCGCGCTGCCCTTGCAGATTATGCTGGGGTTTGCCGTATTCGCAATTCTGATGGGCAGTATGATGGCGTTCTGGCTGGATCAGACGGCTGATAGCTATATCTCAATAGGATTGGGGTAATATCGGTCTATGGCAGAAGAGCAGCAGGATAAGGAACAGAAAACCGAAGAACCTTCCACCCGAAGGTTGGAAGAGGCCCGTAAAGAGGGGCAAGTTCCCATTTCTTCCGAAGTGCGCACATGGTTTATGCTGTGTGGGGGATTTCTGGCGATTGCATTGGCGGGTCCCATGCTCGGCCAGCATATGCTTGATGCCCTGAAAGTATATTTCGCGCTGCCCGACCAATTACTGGCGGCTGATGGCGGCTTGCGTGCAGCGCTGACCGATACCTTCATGCGGCTGGCGCCCGGGGTGGCTTTAGCCACAGCTATTCTTGTCGTGGCGGCTCTGGCCGGCACCATGGTGCAGACGGGTTTTTTTGCAGCTACTGCATTGCTGCAGCCTAAACTGGAGCGCATCTCGCCTTTTGCCGGTTGGAAACGGATTTTCTCGAAACAGTCTTTTGCCGAACTGATTAAAGGTATCATCAAAATCACACTGGTCGGCGTTGTGATGTACAAAATCCTTACGCCGATGCTGGAACAATCCAGCCTGCTGACAGGTATGGCACCCGAACTACAGCTGAAAGTCATTTATATTACATCGCTGAAGATGCTGGGTGCTGCCATCATCATGGTAACTTTCTTTGCCCTGCTGGATTATGCCTATCAGCGTTACAAGTTCATGCAGCAGGTGCGCATGACGCGGCACGAAGTGAAAGAAGAGCTGAAGCAGACAGAAGGTGATCCGATTGCGCGTGCCCGTTTGCGGCAGATACGTCTGGAACGCGCGCGCCGCCGCATGATGGCCAAGGTGCCCGACGCCGATGTTGTGATTACGAACCCGACGCACTTTGCTGTGGCGTTGGAATACAAGGTTGGCAAGATGCATGCGCCGCGTGTACTGGCCAAAGGGCAGGATATGATCGCCCTGAAGATCCGCGAAGTGGCGGCCGAAAACGACGTGCCGCTAGTCGAGAATCCGCCGTTGGCGCGCGCGCTGCATAAATCATGCGATATCGACGAAGAAATTCCGGTAGAGCACTATCAGGCCGTGGCCGAAGTGATTTCGTATGTCTATCGCCTGAAGAATAAGGCGTTTGGTCATAGCTAGATGATAAGCAGGCCGCTGGCGGCTAGCATCCCGATAACGATAAATGCGCACAGGCACAATACGCCTGTCAGCAGTCCCAGCAGCATCATGTAGCCGTCATCTTCCAGTTCGCCCAGTGCCATGATGATGATGGCGATATCTGGCAGGATGTGAGTGAGGGGGATAGGAATAAATAGCGTCAGGCACAATAATAACAGTGTGATGCGAGTGATTTGGCGCAGCATGGGCGTTAGCAGGTCGGCGCCCCGATTGCGGCAGTATTTTTCCAGCCATACAAGGACAGGAAGCACGCGCATCAGTGCGGTGCGGAAATGGGCGCTGGGGATCGCCCCGGCGGCCACGCGTGCCGGCAGGGCAACCGCCCGGCGGTTTTGCACCCACTGCCATGCCAGAACAATCATCGGCAGGGCAAGGATTGTCTGCTGGCCGGGCACGGGCGTCAGCGCGATACCCAGCAGGGCAAAGATCATAAGCAGCAGGGCGAACGAATTATCGCCCAGTGTCGAGATGATGCTGCGGATCGAAATGCTGTCGACGTTACCTGCCTGCAAGTGAAGGCTGCGAAGCTGCGCCGTAGGGCGCCGGCTATGGGGATCAGCGGACATGCAGCGATGATGCTGCATTTCGAGTAACTTGGGGAGTGCTTAAGCTAGGCGACTTTGCTGATATCGCTGATAGCGGCCTGTGTCAGCTTTTCACGCTGGTCGGCAGAAAGGTTCTTCAGTTGCTCCTGTGCCATTTGCAGGGCCAACTGGGCCGTTTGTTTCTGGATGTCGGCCAGCGCCTGCTTTTCAGCCTGCGTAATGCGGTCGGTCACCTGCTGTTCGCGGCGCTCGATCATCTTCTTTGTTTCGGCTTCAATGCGTGCCTGCATGGCTTCGGCTTCCCGTGTGGCGCCAGCCATCAGATCATCCGCTTCCTTGGTGGCCGAGTCGTAACGCAGTTGTGCCTGACGTAAAAGCTCTTCGGCTTCGTTGCGCAGACGCGCGGCTTCATCAAGGTCGCCACGGATCTTGCCGATCTTCCCATCCAGCCATTTGTTGATGGCGGCAAACACGGCCTTGCCAGCCAGCACAAAGAACAGCACGAACGCAACAGTGTACCAGAAGGTAGTATTTTCAAGCAGACCGTGGTGTTCCATCAGCGGGCTCCCGCAAGTTTGGTGACAAGGACGGCTGCGATGGTCTCAGCGGCAGGCTTGATGCTGGCGATTGCAATGTTCTTGGCGGCGCCAATCTTGTTTTCGGCTTCCTGCACGCGGGCTACCAGCTGCTGATTTTGTGCAGCTAGGGCGGCTGATTGTGCAGCTTGCGCCGCAGCAACAGCTTGCCCGACGGTTTCGCGGGCATGCAGCCGTGCGGTTGAAAGGCCTGTTTCAAAACTTTTTTGCAGGCTGACGGCTTTATCACGGGCGGTTTGCGCCTGTTCGATATCCTGATTTAGGCGCTGCGCACGCTGTTCAATCACGAAGCCAATGCGCGGCAGGGCGAGTTTAGCCATCAGCACATAGAGGAGCGTGAAGGTGATGACCAGCCAGAACAGCTGGCCAGCGTACGTGGTGGGGTCAAATTGCGGCACGCTGGCCTTTTCACCCTCGCTTGCAAAAGCAGGGGCGGTGACCAGCAGTGCCGCAATAAGAAACCTTGCGAACATTAGACAGCGTAGATCAGCAGGATGGCGACCACGAAGCCGAGGAGCAGCACGAGTTCGGTAGCAGCGAAGCCGATGAAGCCGATGCCGCTGATCTTGTCGGCAGCCTGCGGGTTGCGGGCGATGCCCTGGATCCAGCTGGCGAACAGCAAGCCGAGGCCGATACCGGCGCCGAGTGTGCCGACCATCGCGACGCCTGCGCCGATGAGGTTATAAGGGATAGCTGCGGGTTCCATTCGATACTCCTTGGTTAGAACGGTTTGGTTGAGAGCTTTTTAGTGCATTTCCAGCGCATCGCGCAAGTACAGAGAGCTGAGGATGGCGAAAATATAGGCCTGCAGGAAGGCCACGAAGAATTCGAAGCCGACCATGAAGATATTCAAGGCCGTCGGCAGGATGCCGACCACGTAGCCGTAGGTGCCCAGCGCACCGATTAGCATGACCATCATGCCGGCAAAAACCTTCATCAGGATGTGGCCGGCCAGCATATTAGCGAAAAGTCGGATCGACAGGCTGAAGGGGCGGATCAGGAACGAGAACAGCTCCAGCACGAACAGGATTGGCAGCAGGACGGCAGGCGAGCCTTTCGGCACGAAGAGATGAAAGAAGTGGATGCCATGCTTCAGGAAACCGGTGACGGTGACCATTAGGAACACAAAAGCGGCCATCGCGAAGGTAACAATGATCTGACTGGTGACGGTGAAGCTGCCCGGCAGCATGCCCAGCATATTGGCGATTAGGATGAAAGTGAACAGCGTGAAGATGAAGGGAAAAAACGGACGTGCCTTACGGCCAGCAGCGCTGTCGACCATGTTGCTGACAAGGCTGTACAGGCTTTCAGCCAGCATCTGCATTCGGGTTGGCACCATGCGCCCTGTGCCAAAACCGACAGTCATCAGCAAGGTCGTCAGCACGATGGCCAGCAGCATGAATAGCGTGGCGTTGGTGAATGCGACGTCGTAGCCAAACAGGTTCAGCGGGATGAGCGATTTGATGAGGAATTGTTCAAGCGGTGAATGCATAGTCCTTACTCTTTAAATCCTACTTTTCCTTCGCGGTCGTTCATCAACCGCCAGACGTTTAAAATACCGGCGCCGAAACCGATGAAGGCGAAAACCAGCATGAAAGCTGGCAGGGTCTCCAGCCACTGGTCAATCAGCCAGCCAAGACCCAATCCGCCGCCAATCGCGACCAGTAATTCCATACCAATCCGGCTGGCTCGAAGGGCTTTTGCATCCAGCTTTACAGCCCCCAGCATCGGCCCGTTTTCGGCGGCTTCTTTGTGCTGGTTTTGAAGCCGCACGTCAAGTGCCGCGAGGCGCTCTTTAAGGTCTAAATCGTTATCTTTTTCGGGCATTTGCTATTTGATCAGCGCATTAAGCTGCATGGACAGCTGCTCTTGCGTGCCACTGCCCTGCAAAAGAGTGTAGAAAGTGCCCTGAGGGCTCATCAAATATACATAGTCGCTATGCAGGTAATAATAGGCATCAGGTTCCGGCTCGGCACCGCCAATCGATCCTTTGTCGTCAACACGAAGAGCATAGACTTTGTAGGCGTTTGTAGCGGCGTTAATTTGTGCACGGGTTCCCGTAAGGCCGGTAAAATTTGGAGCATTTGCGCTGAGGTATGATGAAAGTGTGGCTGGCTTATCGCCTTCTGCGTCGACGGTAATAAATAAAGGGGCCACTTTGGCGGCCTTGTCGCCAAGCGCTGCAACCGCTGCCGATAGCTTTTTAAGGGCAGGTGCAGTTGTTGTCGTGCAGCGGGTACAGCCAAAAAAGATCAGCATGAATTTACCGCGGTACGTCTTTTCGGTTACCTGTTTACCATTCTGGCCAGTAAGCGTGAACGGACCGCCGATACTTTGTGCGCTGGCGGGCAGGGCCATCGTGGCAAGGAAGAGGACGGCAAGTAATTTCTTGAGCATAGGCTGACTATAGCGCAAATTGCGGCTGGCGAACAAGCGCGCTAACGCATTGGAAAGTAAAAGGCCGGGGTTGAATTCCCCGGCCTTTCTCTATGGTGTTCACCAAAGAACTTTTAGAGGACGCCCAGCATGCTGGCCACCAGCGGGTGGCGCACGATGTCGGTATCGCTCAGCCGCACCACACCAATGCTTGGTACCCGTGCCAGTTTATCGGCGATATCGCTAAGGCCGCTGATGCCCGGCAGCAAGTCGGTCTGATCGGGGTCACCGGTCAGTACCATTGTTGAATGCCAGCCAAGGCGTGTCAGACACATTTTGATCTGCGTGTAGGTGCAGTTCTGTACCTCGTCAATCACTACAAAGGCGTTGTTCAGCGTGCGGCCCCGCATATAGGCCACGGGTGCGATTTCGATCACGCCTTCCGCCAACAGCGCCTTCACCTTCTTGCCGCCCATGCGATCGACCAGCGCATCCATCAGTGGCCGCAGGAAGGGTGACATCTTTTCACCAATATCGCCCGGCAGGTAACCGATGCTTTCGCCGGCTTCAACAGCAGGACGTGACAGGATAATGCGATCAACCTTGCCGGCTTCCAGTGCTTGCACGGCAGCCGCAATGGCAAGGAATGTCTTGCCGGTGCCTGCGGGCCCCAAAGCGACGGTCAGGGCGTGTTTATGGATGGATTCCCATAAAACCTGCTGGCCGGCACTCTGTGGTTTGATGTTCTTTACGTATCTTGTTGGGTCGCGCCGATTTTCTGACGGGGTCGGTACATCCCCCAGTGGATCCCAGTGTGGGACCCCACGAATAGCCGTGATATTTATTTTGTCGTCGTGTCTGTTATTTGAGTGGTAGTCGTCCTTGTGGCGGGTGTGACGCTTTGCCATAGTTGTCTACGTCTCCTCTGGTTAATGGTCATCCTTTGACCCCCCGGCAAAGACGGACACGAACACGCGCGTTGGTACGCTTAGTTGCCATCGCGTTACGAACGCGCAGTACGATAAGGCGATGGGGAAAACAGTGAAGCGTTGCAAGGTGCCGGCAAGCAAGGGTTTTAAGTCTTGCGTGGTTGGGTCGGAGCCGGTGGCTCTCGTACGGCAGGGGATAGACCAACTAGAGTAACTCCCAAAACCAGTAGTTATCCACAAGCATTCG
>JBFWRI010000003.1:0-104291 GCA_050248995.1 Bdellovibrionales bacterium | reverse complement strand
CCCTACCCCCCTCTAGTGGCGGCTGAACAGCTTCTCAATATCGTCCAGCTTCAGTTTGACGAACGTCGGGCGGCCGTGGTTGCACTGGCCGCTGAAGGGCGTGGCCTCCATCTGCCGCAGCAAGGCGTTCATCTCTTCGGTGTTCAGGATACGCCCGGCCCGCACGCTGTTGTGGCAGGCCAGCGTGCTGCAGATATCTTCCATGCGGTCCTGCAGACCGCGGGCGCTATCTTCTTCATCCAGCCTGGCGGCAAGATCAACCAGCATGTTCTTGATGCTGGCCTTCATCAGCAGCGCGGGAACGGCACGCACCAGCACGGCACCTTGGCCGAACTCCTCGATCTCCAGCCCCAGCTGGACCAGCAGCGGCGTGCTTTGCAGCAGCTTAGCTGTGCTTGACGGGTCCAGCTCCACCACTTCCGGCAGCAGCAGCGCTTGGCTTTGCGGAGCCTTGGCAGCCAGCTGTGCTTTCATACGCTCATACGTCAGGCGTTCGTGCGCGGCATGCTGGTCGACAATCACCAGACCGTCGTCGGTTTGCGCGATGATATAGGTCGCATGAATCTGGGCACGGGCCGAACCCAGCGGGAACGACACGGTAGTTTCCTCGTTCGCAGGTGCCGGCCTATCGCTGCGTGATGATGGGGTAAAGTATGGCTGCGCTGAATCCGGTTCGGTAAAACCGCGCGGCGCTTCGAACATCTGCTGGAAAGTCTGCATCGGCGCACCAACAGCCATCGGAATGGATGCCTGCAGCGCCGTCAGCGCCTGCCCGGCAAGGTTCTGGTCGGCCGATGTACGATGTGCCGCCAGCGTATTGCGCACACCGGTAATCAGTAGGCCCTTCAGGTTCTGCATGTCGCGGAAGCGCACTTCGGCTTTTGCGGGGTGAACGTTCACATCCACTTCATCCGGCGCGACGGTGATGAAGATGAAGGCCATCGGTTGGCGACCATGTGGCAGCGTGTCGTTATATGCCGCCTTCAGTGCGCCAAGTAACTGCTTGTCGCGGACCGGGCGGCCGTTGACGAAGAAGTAGATATCCTGCACGCCGGCGCGGTTGAATGTTGGCAGCGCGGCCCAGCCGGTTACCGCCATGGCGCCGCGTGCAATATCAACAGGGCGCAGGTTGTTTGCAACCTCGGCGCCAAAGATATCAGCGATGCGCTGGCGGGTATCCATCGCACGCGGCAGCTTCAGTCCGCGCCGTCCCGGCTCGCTTAGCGTAAAGGCGATATCCGGCCGCGCCAGGGCCAGCCGCTGCACATGGTCGAGGATATAATCATGTTCGGTGCGCGCTGATTTCAGGAACTTCAGGCGGGCTGGCACAGCATAGAAAAGGTCTTGTACCGTCACGCGCGTTCCCTTGGTGTGGGCGGCAGGCTTTACGGTGCTGATGGTGCCGGCATCAACGGTGACGCTGTGGCCATCGCTGTCTGCCGGGCGCGATGTAAGGGTCAGGCGGCTGACAGCACCGATGCTTGGCAGCGCCTCGCCACGAAAGCCATAGCTGCTGATATCCCACAGGTTGTCGGTTGGCAGTTTGGATGTCGCGTGGCGCTCGACAGCCAGCCGTAAATCATCGGCGGTCATGCCGCTGCCGTTATCGTCGATTGTGATAAGTGTCTGGCCGCCGTTTTCCAGCGTGACCATGATGTCTGTCGCGCCGGCGTCCAGCGCGTTTTCAACCAGTTCCTTCACGCAGGCGGCGGGGCGCTCCACCACCTCGCCGGCGGCGATCTGGTTGATCAGGGTCTCGGGGAGTCGCCGGATGGCCATACAGGCTTTATGCCTGTTTCAGCTTAGCGTGGTCAAGATTGGCGTTCAGGAAAATCGCGCCATCCACAAGCGCATTAGTGAAATCAGCATGCGTCAGGTCGCAGCCTGTGAAGTTAGCCTGCCGCAAATCGGCGCCGGCAAAGTTGGCATAGCGCAGCGAGCTGCCTGAAAAGTCCGAGAATAACGTGTAGCCGCTGGCAATCGGGATCGGGCCGAATTTGGCGTTGCGCGCCTGCAATGCGTCCATCTTGCTGCCGGTAAAGCGCGTGCCACGCACATCGGCATCCTGCATGTTGGCACGGCGCAGGTCGCTTTGCACAAGTTCGGCAGCCTGGATTTGCGCGCCGCTCAGGTCAAGACCGTACAGAATGGCGCGGTCGCCCTTCATCATGGTCAGGCAGGCGCGGCGCAGGTGGCCGATGTCACGCAGGTCATAACCGCTCACATCCAGCCGCTTGCCGTCTTTGCCGCCAGTGCCGACCCAGACGACGTGATTGCGCAGCAGCACATCCAGCGGCTCTCCCAACTTGGCCAGTGTCGGGCCGCGCGGCGCATCGGTCAGCACGTCGGTCATGATCGCACCGGATGTTTCTGTCATCGCCAGCTTGGTACCGGTCATGATCGCACCGGCCATGTTTGATCCGCGTAGGTCGCAACCCGTCAGGTCGGCGGATTCAAGGTTGACGGCCTTCATGATTGATCCCTGCAGGTTGCTGCGCGAGATATCAGTATTGACCATAATGGCGTCCGACAGGTTGGCATTGCTGGCCTGGATGCCAGTCATCTTCGCTTCCGACAGGTTCGCGCCCCGTAAGTCGGCGCCGGTGAAATCCGTTTTTCCGCCGCCGCTGACTGACACCAGACCGTCTTTCGGCGTCTTCACGCCGATACTGCCTTCGCGCAGGTCGGCAGCGGTCAGGTCGGCTTCGACCAACAGCGCATTTTCCAAGTGGGCACCGCGCAGGTCGGTGCGGATAAGGCTGGCGCGTGTCAGGTTGGCACCGCGCAGGTCGGCGATATAAAAACAAGCGTAATCCAGTTTGCAGTAACTCAGGTCGGTGTCGCGCAGGTTGGCACCGGTAAAGTCGGCGTGACTCAGATCATAGTTTTTCAGCGACAGGCCGCTTAGGTCAGTGTGTGAAAAGATCGCGCGCGCGCCGCCCAGCTTCGCCTCGCGAAACAGCAGGTGGCGATCGATGATCTCCTGCAGCTGTGCTTGGTCAAGGCGCTTCAGTTCACGCGTAACTTTCGACATGGGGCCAGAGTAACAAGCCCTAGGTGCCGCGATAAGCCCGTATTTTGCTAATTGTTGCTGCCGTCAGCGCATCAGGGGGCGCGGCTTTATCATGCAGCGCCGGGTAAATGTCGCCGGCCATCTGTTTGCCTAGCTCAACGCCCCATTGGTCAAACGGATTGATGCGCCACAGCACGCCTTCGCAAAAAGTCTTGTGCTCGTAAAGGGCCAGCATGGCGCCCAATGTTACGGGGGCAAGTGTCGGCAATATAATAAGCGTGCTGGGGCGTTGGCCGGCAAACTGCCGATAGGGTGGAAGCGCCGAGTCCTGGCGGCCTTCGTACAGGGCTTTGGCTTGCGCAAGGCCGCTGGCCAGCAGGTGCTCGTCGCTATCGGCCAGCAGGATTATATCGCTTGGGATAATGTGCGTGCCCTGATGCAGCAGTTGGTAAAAACTATGCTGCGCGTTTGTGCCGATGCCCCCAAACAAAACAGGCGCTGTTGCCCATGTAACAGGCTCGCCATCCTGTGTGACAGACTTGCCGTTGCTTTCCATGGCAAGCTGCTGCAGGTGATCGGGTAAAAGCCGGAGACGCGAGCTGTAGGGCAAGATAGCGTGGGCGCGAGATTGACAGAAACTCGTATTCCATACTGACAGCAAGGCCAGAAGTAACGGCGCGCTTTGCTCTATTTTTGCTGTGCGGAAGTGCTCATCCATCTGCCGTGCGCCATCCAGCAGATCGGCCCAGTGCTTACGCCCCAGCGCAATACGGCAGATCAGGCCGACGGGTCCCCACAGGCTGTAGCGTCCGCCGATAGTGTCAGGAAAAGCAAAACAGTTATCGGCCGATATGCCGAAGGCAACTGCCGCATGGCTGTTGCTGGTCACGGCAGCGAAGTGTCGCGCCGTCTTGCGTTGGCCCAGCCACACTTTAGCCCGCTCTGCATTGGCTATTGTCTCGGGCGTGCCGAAGCTTTTTGAAGCAATGATGAACAAAGTTCTGTCGGCGTCCGCGCCCTGTGTAGCGGCGGCAAAATCAGCAGGGTCAATGTTGCTTATGAAGCGGATATCGATGGCATCAACACAGAAGTTCCGCAGGGCGTCGGTAACAAGGTGTGGCCCCAGGTCACTGCCACCGATACCTATATTAATGACGGTGGTGAACCCGTCGCGGCGTACGCTATCGGCAAATTCCCAAAGGCGTTCTTCGACAGATGCAAGATCGTCGCGCAGGGGTGTCTGGCGCAGGGCCCAGTGCTCGGCGCCGCGGCTTTCAGAAAGGTTGACGGTACTTCCGCTAAATAACTTTGCCCGCCATCCATTGATGTCTTCCTGCAGCGCCAGCTTGTAAAGAAGCGGCAGCGTGTCGCCGGTCAAGGGCTGGCGGGCATAATCAAGCGTTAGGCCGGCTGCCGACAGCATGCGGATATCTGGCGTCGGCCATTTTGCGGGAAACCCTTGATGGTGCTGCAGTAAGCCCTGCCATGCCGGGGAATTTGTCAAATTACTCATTGCTCGGCCCATATGTCGGTGATGGTCTGCGTTGTGCCTGCGGGCCGAACAGGTCCGACCACAACAAACGACGGTGTTCGTTCAGTATAAAGCCGCTTTGCTAGGTTGCGCAAATCGTCAATCGTCAATGCCTGCAGCTGTCGGGTCAGTCGTGCGGCATGGTCGGATGGTAGGTGTTGCAGACGCAGGCCCAGATAGTAATCGGCAATCGCCGGCGCGGATGTCAGCTCGCGCGTCAGGCTGCCCGTAATATAGGTAACGCTGTCTTTAATGCGCTCGTCATTGAGATTGTCCGGCAGTTCGGCCCATAATCGGCGGATAAGACCTATCACCGCGTCAGTCTTGTCCGCTACAACGGCAGTCTGGCCCATAAACGCAGGCGCCGCCTGCAGAGGCATGATGTAAAGGCTGCTGCCGTATGTTGCCCCCAGTGTTTGCCGCAGGCTGTCCATCAGTAGCGACCGGAAGCCACCGCCACCCAGTATGTCGGTCAGTACCAGCGCAGCTGGGTAATCGGCATCTGTCGGCAGCAACGCTGGCGCAGAAAACATGATGCTGTTTTGTTTGCTGCCTTCCCAGAGGCTATACCATGTTGTGCCGCGCTCGCGAATTGCTATCGCTGGTGGTTGCCACACACTGCCATCCGGCAAGTCGCCGAAGATATTATCAATGATTTTTGCAGCTTCATCGGGCGATGGGGCACCGATAGCGGTGATAACAAGCCGTGCGCGTGTCAGGTGGCGCGTCCATGCTGCTGTTATACTTTCACGCTTCAGATTCGGCAGGGTTTCCGGGGTTCCGCGCGCAGCATGGCCATAAGATGTGCCGCCATACATCTGTTGCATTGTCAGGCGTTGCGCGCGCCATTCAGGATCAGATTCGCTGTTTTTTAAAACAGCCAGCATTTGCTGCTGCAACCGCGCAAGGTCTTCGGCCCGGAAGGCCGGGGCCATCAATGCGGCGCGTGCCAGCGTAACGGCCTCACCTTGATAGCGTGTCAGAAAACGTAGGGTGCCCTGAATAGATTCGCGCCCCGCCTCGAAGCCCAGTGTAATATTATAGTCGTTCAGGCGTTGCTGGAATTCAATCGCCGGCATAGTGGTTGTGCCCTCGGTCAGCAGGCTCGCCATCATATGCGCCCGGCCCTGTTCGCCTTGCGGGTCTTCCTCGCTGCCGCCGCGAAATGCAAAGCTGATCGTCATGCTGGGCGTGGTATCATCGTGCATATACCAGACCGATAGGCCACATGGTGTCACGAGCTCATGCACTGCAGCATGAGCCGCTGAAGCGTACACAAAAAAGGCAAAAAGAAAAAACAGGCGAATCATCGTGCGTCCAGCCGCGCCGCAAGCAGCGGCGTGCCTTCAAAGTCGGCGGCGACGCGACGGATATCGGCCAGTGACACGGTGGCAATCCTGTCGGGCCAGTTTTCGACATCTTCTATCGTGCTGCCGGTTGTTAACGCCAGCCCGAAGGCATAAGCGGGGATAAATATGTTATCGCGGGCCAATTCGGCACTGTCCCGCAGGCGGCGCTTGGCGCGCGCAAGGTCAGCTTCCGTTATCGTCGCCAGTGCCTGTGGCCATACGGCTTTTAATGCCCGCTCCAGGTTGTCAAGCGAATGGCCGGTTGTTGGTGATGTGCTTACAGTAAACGATGTTGCATCATAGCGGCTCTCGTCATAGGAAATGCTGACGCCGACGGCGGCCTTTTGTTCAAGGACCAGTTCTTTTTGCAGCAGGCCGTCGGGCGCATTCATGATCTCGGCAAGAACCTGAAGGGCATTGGCATCGTTATGCGCGGCTGTGCGGGCCGAAACAGCGGGCCACATCCAGACAAGCTGAGGTTGCCGGACATCCTTGTCGACCTGAGTCAGCCGCCCCGGAGCTGTAGCTATATTTCCGCTGCGCTGGCGTGGGCCGATGTGCCGCGGCGGCAGTGAGCCATAAATATCGCGTGCAAGATTAAAGAAGGCTTCTGCCTTTATATCGCCGCTGGCAATCAGGATGGCATTGTTGGGCGCATACTGCGCATCATAATAAGCGCGTACATTAGTCTGGTCGAAGTCGGCGATAGCATTGCCCCAGCCGATAATCGGTCGGCTGTAAGGGTGTTGCGCATAAAATGCTGCACTCACCTTTTCACGCCAGCGGTCCTGTGGCGTTGCGGTTGAGGTTTGGGCGCGTTCTTGCATTACAACATCACGTTCGATCCGGATGTCTTCGGCGCTTAATTCAAGTCCCCTCATTCGTTCGGCTTCCATGTGCATGACATCGGGCAAGAAGTCAGGATGGATCTTTTGAAAGAACGCCGTGTAATCATATCCTGTAAAGGCATTGTCACTGCCGCCCAACGCCGACACAGCGGCGCTGAAATCCTGTTCAGGTTCGACTGTTGTTCCCTTGAACATCATATGTTCAAGAAAGTGCGCCAAGCCGGCAGGATGAGCAGGCTCATCTGCGCTGCCAGTTTTATACCATAGCATATGCAGAACGACGGGCGCGCGCGGGTTTTCAACAACGATAACCTGCAGGCCGTTATCCAGTGTGGTTGTGTGGGGGTTGAAAACAGCCGCGCTGGCTGTGCCGGACAGAAAAATCAGCAGTACCAGAGCGCGAACTAAAACCATGTACCCCAGAATGATGTGTCATCATCCTTGCTTTCTGCCTCAATTTTAGGTGCGGCAGTATCTTCAGCGGGTGTTGGCGGTGCTTCCCGTACCTTTTGTTCGGGCGTCAGGTCGGACGAAACGCCTGGTGCAGTCACTGAAATGCCGCCCACGGCACGCATAGCCTCGGGCTGTGGTATGCTGCCATCCATCGTCGGCTGGCTGGCGTAACTTTTCGTATTATCCAGCAGAGTGTTTTCAGCCCCGACTTCTGGGGGTGATGCGTCTGTCACTGGGGCGCTGTCCGGAAAGATGATGGCTAAGTCGTTCGTAGTTGTGTCGGTAACAACCGGCGTTGTATCTGTCGCCGATCCCAGCAGGGCTTGCCGGGCTTTTTCCTCAGCGCGTATCTCTTGCGGACGTTCGGCGCCCGGTGTCGGCGGACGCAGTGAAAAATCAGGCGGGATGGTCAGCGGCGCGGCAACGCTGACGTCGTACTCGTCAGGCCCGGTGCGATCAAGATCAAGGGTTTCGCGCACATAACCGCACGATGTCAGCATGGCAAGGCAGGTAAAAAGAAGGACGTAGCGCATGGGCTTTTTCATGCCAGTCAATTTAGGCGCTTTTACGGCTGCCGCCAAGCAGGAGCATGACAACCCCGATAACGATGGCGCTGTCAGCAACATTAAAGGCCGGCCAGTGCCAGTCGCCCACATAGAAATCAAGAAAATCAAAGACCGCGCCAAATCGCAGGCGGTCAAATACGTTGGCAATGGCGCCGCCCATAATCAACCCCAGCCCCCAGACCGAACACGTATCTGACGACTTCTGTAGCCAGCGATTAAGGATAATACAGATAGCAAGGGCTAGTACAGAGAGCGCGTAAGGCATGACAGCGGCGCTGTGCTGCAGCATGCCGAAGCTGACGCCGTTGTTCCATACCCAGACAAAGTTCATGAACGGGAAAACCGCCTGCGGTATTTCAACGTGATTCATCATGATGTATTTCGTCAGCTGGTCCAGCACAACAATCAGCAGCAGAATGATATATCCAGTGCGCGTGCTTGACACGTCAGGCCGCCACTTTCTTTTGGGCCGTTACAACGCTGTGGCAGCGGTTGCACAGGGTAGGATGGTCGGCATGACTGCCGACTTCAGGCAAAACTTGCCAGCAACGGTCGCACTTCATGCCGTTGGCGGCTGCAACATTTACTACTGTGGCGGCACCTTCGGTAAGCGTGATGTCTGATGTAATGCAGACTTCGGCGAAGTCGATGTCATGCAGGGCGAGGGCTTGTTCTTTTGTCACAGTCACTTGCGGCGCGGCTTGCAGGCTGCTGCCGATAACTTTTTCAGCGCGTTTCAGCTCGATTGCCGCTGTTACAACTTCGCGAGCATCGCGTATGGTGCGCCATTTCTTGGCCAACACATCGTTTTTCCATGCTGCCGAAATTTCAGGGAATGTGCGCATGTGAACCGACGGAACAGCATCGCTGCGGCCGCGCAGCTGCCACGCCTCTTCAGTGGTAAAGCACAGGAACGGCGCCAGCCAGGCTGTCAGCGTATTATATAAGGTGTCCATCACCGTGCGGCAGGCGCGGCGGCGTGTGCTGTCCACGGCATCGCAGTACAAGGCATCCTTGCGGATGTCAAAGTAGAATGCCGACAGTTCGACTGTGCAGAAGTGGTGAACAGCATTGATGGCGCTGGTGAAATCGTAAGCTGCAATGTGGGCGCGCAGGTTTGCGTCCAGCGTTGCCAGCAGGTGCAGAACATACCTTTCAAGTTCCGGCATTTCGTCAACCGGCAGCTTTTCGGCGTCGGTGAAACCGTCAAGACCGCCCAAAATGTAACGCAGGGTGTTGCGCATCTTGCGGTACAGCTCGGCCGTTTGTTTCAACACATCCTGGCCAAGGCGAACATCTTCCGTGTAATCGGTCATCATAACCCACAGGCGCAGAATGTCGGCGCCGTAATCCTTCACGATTTTTTGCGGGTCGATGACGTTGCCCAGCGACTTCGACATCTTATAGCCTTTTTCGTCCAGCGCAAAACCGTGCGTCAGCACGGCCTTGAATGGCGCCCGGCCGCGTGTGCCGCACGATTCCAGCAGTGACGAATGGAACCAGCCGCGGTGCTGGTCCGATCCTTCTAAATACAAGTCGGCCGGCGAGTTCAGATCGTCGCGCGCTTCGCACACGAAAGCATGCGTACAACCAGACTCGAACCACACATCAACGATGTCAAAGATTTGCTCAAAGTCATCGGCTTTACCCGCGCTGCCAAGGAAGAATTGCGGTTCATGCTTCCACCACGCATCACTGCCTTCAGCCTTGAAGGTGTCGACGATCTTTTTATTCACGGCGTCATCGCGCAGTGGCTCAAGCGTTTTCTTGTTCACGAAAATCGCAATCGGCACACCCCACGCACGCTGGCGGCTGATGCACCAGTCGGGGCGCTGTTCAATCATCGCCGTGATACGCGCTTCACCTTTTGCAGGAACCCAGCGCGTTTCTTTGATGGCTTTCAGCGCCACCTGACGCAGGTCGTTGGTATCCATGCTGATAAACCACTGCGGCGTGGTGCGGAAAATCACCGGCGCCTTGCTGCGCCACGAATGCGGGTAGCTGTGAACGATGGTTTCTTCGGCCAGCAGCAGGCCGGTGTCGCCGATGGCTTTTAAAACAGCCTTATTTGCCGGGCCAGGTTTGCCATCCTGATAATATATATAAGCGTCAGCGAACAGCGGCACGTCGCTGTTGTATCTGCCGTCTGCCGTTACCAGCTCGGGAATGGGCAGGTTATATTGCTTGCCAAGGTTGAAGTCGTCTTCGCCATGGCTGGGTGCGATATGCACGAAGCCGGTGCCGGTTTCGGTTGTTACAAAGTCACCGGCAAGAGCCGGCACATCAAAGTTGTATCCCTGTCCGCGCAGCGGGTGCGCGCAAATCGTGCCGGCAAGCTTCTCACCTTTCAGCACAACACCCTTATCAAAGCTTTCGATCTTCGCAGCTTTCAGGAAGGCGCCCAGCAGGGCTTCGGCAACAACATATTTCTTGTTATTGGCCGTCAGCACGACGTAGTCGATCTCGGCGCCGTAGGCAATGGCGCGGTTGGCGGGCAGGGTCCACGGCGTCGTTGTCCAGATGACTATGTGTGCGTCTTTCAAGTCAAACGTGCTTGCCTTCACAACCGGGAAAGCCACATAAGCCGTGGTTGATTTGTGGTCGTGGTATTCCACTTCCGCTTCGGCCAGTGCAGTTTTCTCAACCGTGCTCCACATCACCGGCTTCACACCACGGTACAGGCTACCGCTCATCAGGTATTTGTGGATCTCGCCGGCGATAATCGCCTCGGCGTCGTTCGTCATGGTCGTGTACGGGTTCTCCCAGTCGCCTTGCACGCCCAGGCGCTTGAAGTCGTTCCGCTGCTCGGCCACCCAGTGCGCGGCAAAGGCGCGGCACTCTTCGCGGAAAGTCAGAATGTCGATGTCATCCTTATTCAGTTTCTTGGCGCGGTACTTTTCCTCGATCTTCCATTCGATGGGCAGGCCATGGCAGTCCCAGCCCGGCACATACGGCGCATCAAAGCCCAACATCTGATAGGCGCGAACAACCGTATCCTTCAGTATCTTGTTGACGGCGTGGCCAAGGTGGATGTTGCCGTTCGCATACGGTGGGCCGTCATGCAGAATAAAGGTGTCGCGGCCCTTTGATTGCTGGCGCAGGCGCTGGTACAGGTCAAGCTGTTCCCAGTAAGCGAGCCATTTCGGTTCCTGTTCGGCAAGGCCGGCCTTCATCGGGAAGTCGGTCTTGGGCAGGAAAACAGTGGTTTTATAGTCGGCGGGCTCGCTCATGGTTTTCCAGCCGTAACATACAATATAAAGGGTTGGCCACTATTTTGTGGGTTTTGTGGCACTTAACTGCCCGAGTCGGGGCTTGGGACATGCGAACATTAAAGCTTTATTAAAAGCGCGAATTTAATGTTGTTTCTATGATCGTTCCCTTATCCCTTGGCGACAGCGGCGCAAGCCCTTGTTCGTTTGGGCACACAGCTTATGCTGTGCGTGTGACGACGCATCCATCCTTCATGGAAAAGTTCGGCAGCCTGATCCTGGGCTTTGTGCTGCTTGCACTATTTGTTCTTATGGCGCCGTCCGCAGCTTATGCGACCGCCGATGCCGGTCCAACGACGGCACCCGATTGCGCTGTCAGCCCTGACATCGCTGCTGCTGACACCGGCGCCCGCACGCGTGCGATTGCGCAGGAGTCGACAATTAACGATGAAATCTTGCGTAAAGTCGATGCGGCCAGTCATGTCATGAATGCGTGTGTCGGCCGGCTTATCGAGCTTGTGCAGCAAATTCACCAACGCATCGAGCAGATCGCTAGTGGCTTTTACCCAATTCTGGTTGCCGCTATTGCCATTGTTGTCTCTGAAATCGTTTTTCAGGTCCTGGAGCAAATTATCGATAACCTTGTCAACGCTGTCTGTAGCGCGGCTGACCAAGTATATAATTTCATCGATAGCGCTGTGAAAAATCTAATGTGTATACCAAGCGGTGGCGGTTTCGATCCGTTCAACTTCGATATCAACCTTAACGCGCTTCAGTGTGATGGCTGGTCGGTCGACCTGCTGACGGGCGATGTGTATGGCAGCCCGGTTGAAGGCCTGAACGTTAATCTGAACAACTTGGGGTCGCAAGCCAGCCAGGCGGCTTCAGACTATAATTATAACCAGTATCTCCGGCAGTACCCTGCTGGTGCGCCATTGGGGCCGCAGGCAAATCCGCAGTCACCAACACAGTTGCCAGACGAGTCTCTTGATTATGGCCCTGATAATGGCATGGATGCGTTGATAGGCAGACCGGTTGGGCCGCGCGGCGGTGGCGAATGATGAAGCGCTTCGCCCTTATTGCTTTTTTTGCTGCAGTCTTGCTTACAGTGCAGGCCCGCCCGGCGCAGGCGTGCCCGCTGGCCTTCATCCCGGTCGTCGGCCAGGCGATATGTGAAGTCTTTATCGGTGATATGACGCAAACCGTTGTGGGCGACATTCTGCGCCGCTTCTGGTCGGCCTTCAGCGCTTCGCTGCAGATGAAGTTCCGCGAACGCATGTCGATCGCGGAAGTGCGATCCGAACAGGCGCGTGCAAGCCAGGTGGAAAGTGCACGTTCGATAAACCGTAATATGCGGTCGCCCACCTGTACGGGTGTCGAACAGCTGCAGGTGGCTAATATCGCCGGTGGCGGCAGTTACGGGCCGCGGCGCGGCCCGCCGCGCTTTAATTATACGCGATCCCCCGGTGGGCGGCGCGTTATGACCGATATTGAAGGCGACGACGGGCGCCCGCCCGAGCAGATGCAGCGCGCACTGCAGCAGGAAGTTATGAACGAAATAGCGAAGATCTTCACGGGCACCGATGAGGTATCTGCGGCCAATGACTCGTCGCTTTACAACATCAATAACACGCGCCACCGGAATAGCCTGTACCGCAACTGCGATACCGAACGCGGCCCGACAGTCGAAGGCGCGCCCGCGCCCTCGACACCGTGTGAAAACGGACCGATGCCGGATTGGGACATTGATCCGAATAAAGCAATCTTTGGCAATGATACATATGCTGACGGCAGCGGCGACATTACAGAAGCCATGCGCATAACAGCAGGTATCGACTTCTGTCTGAATTCGATTTCGCCCGAATATGCCCAGCGCGTGCGTGGCGCCAACGCCACCGCGAATGCCGATGCTGTTATGCGCGCCGTGCAGCAGCGCAGCGCCGATGCCCGCATCATGATGGCGCTGGACGCGTGTATAGAGCTGGTGACAAAACGCAAGGGTGTCGATATCGAAGTCACCGACGATAACAGGGCATTCGAATGGGTTGTCGAGGCGGTTTGTGCCTATCGCCGCGCCTTAAGCAACACCCGGGGAACGCATAGCGGCGACCTTCTTGGCAGCATTGAGGAAGGTGTCGAGACAGGGCCTCTCGGCCCCGTTCAAACATGCGAGCTTGAAGGTACAGTCAAGATGAGCGACTACGAGATGATGCGCACCATCAGTACCGACCTGTACGCAACGCCGCGCGCCATCCGCAACACCACGGGCAATGGCGAAGAGGGTCACCTTGCCCAAGCGCTTGTCGGCATGGAAGCGATTGAATCGCAACTGAACTGGCGCATCCTTAAAATGCGGGAAAAGATCCAGCTCTTGCGCGCCACGCAACTGGCGGTTGACATCGACCGCGCCCGGGGACGCTAGCCATGTTTAAAATGGTTCGCCGTTTCCTCATCGTGACCCTGATGGCGGCAATGCTGGTGCCGGCTGCGCCGCGTCAGGCTGAAGCGTGGGTGTGGGAAGCAGCTGTATTGGCAGCGATGGGAATAATCGGTCAGGGTCTTGTGCTTGTGCAAATGCAGGCAGCGCAGTTAGCTGCCGTTGCCACTGCGCTGATTGATGGCCCCAATGCCCTGTACGAAACGACAAGCTTGAACGTTGATATCCGCCTGGCCGATGCCAAACAGCGGGCCAAGCACAAGCTTGAAACCTCAAAGCTTATCGCCGAAGCAACCCGCGATCATATCATTCCGCGCGAACGTATGGCGTGCGTGATGACAGGCAACAATCGCCGCGCGCAGGTTTCTGACATGCTGGCGACAGCGCAGGGAGCGGATGTTGGCCAACTGCAGCTGGCCGATGCGCTGGGTCGTAGCGAAAGCGTTGAAAACCCCAACAATCAGGTTGTAGCGGCGGCAACCGAAGTGGCTGGCGCCTGTCTGTATGACGACGATGAGCAGACACAGGCACGCTGTCGGGAAATGGGGCTTGTCGGCGGGCCTGAAGAAGGCGCTGGTGATGGCGATGATGAGCATCACGCGGCTATGCCGAATGCTGATATCAACCCGACAACTGTTTTGAATACAGATGCGTTTGATAATGAAGAACACGCGGCGGCCGGTATGGCCTTCTGCCGCAACCTGATTTCGAATTCACGGCCCGACATGATCCGTGGCAGCAATATTTATCAGGGGCCTGAAAGCCTGAAGCGTTACTTACATACACTGACCGAGCAGGCAGCGGCCCAGTTCGCCCGTATGGTGTGTAACATTCCATGGCAAGATCGCGTTCCGATGGACGGCGTTTACAATGCGATGCTTTCAGCCGCCATGCCGGAAGAAAACCTGAATCCCACCTACCGTCGCCTGCAGCGTGAAGGCCTTTACTTTGACCAGGGCAGTATTGGTGATGCGTTTGTGCAGGGGGTGCGTCTGGCCTTCTCGCCGATTCTTGGTCCGTTGTCTCTATTCGGCTTGTTCAACCCAGCAAACCAACCCTCGAACTACCAGCGTAAGCTGGCTATCCTGGCGCAGCTGGCCAGCAAAGATATGATCGCAGCATCGGCAAGCCAGATGTCAAACAGTCTCGCCAACCTTGTTTTCGCAAAAACTGTCGCGCTGCAGCTCCGCTTCCAGGAATATAAAAGCGCTGAACGTGACATGTTGCTCGAAGCCATCGCGCTTGGCCGCGCTGTCCGGCAAAGCCGGGGCCAGCTGTAGTTACAGGCCGTTTATGGGAAGCACTGATTCCTGATATAGCAACGCCGCTTGTTGTTTCGGTATCAAGACCATACATATAAATCATAGTGTTCAAGGCATGGGCCGCACTGACACATTGAAGATAAACGATTTATCAATGGGTTAAGGACTAAAGCGTACACTGGAGCGATGGTAGCGAGGCTATGGCGGAACAGGCGCTGAAAGAAAATACCTCATCGACCGATGGTCACGGTCCTGATTTGCGCGCGCGCGTTGCCGCCGTGCAGAAAATTATCACGCCTCTTTTGATGGCAATCTACGAAGTGCAGGGATCTATCGGCCAGACCGGCACGGAAGCAACAAACCAGAACATCGATCTTCTGGGCAAGCTGCTTGATAATACAGTTACTTTCAGTCAGCAGACAGCAACACAGCTTGGAGGCGGTACCGGCGCCGAACATGATTGGGTGCGTTGGGGTCTCGCCACCGCGTCAAGTCAGTGCGTTGCCGCGCATTATCGCGCAACCGGCCGACCATTGCCGCCGGCTGAATCTGACGGCCTTGCTGCGGCGTTCAATGAATTTGAAAAACGTTTTCCGTCGCTGTTGCCTGTTGGGCCTGAATATGGACCGTTGGGGCTCGGCATGTTCCGCGCCAAGCTTCTGGAAGCGATGACGCCTGTTGTTGGCGCTTGCGCACAATATGCATTCGGTCGGCAGGAACATGCGCTTTTATCTGAAGTCACGCAGCGCCTGCTGCAGGCGTCTGAAATGGTAACGCGCGCGTTGGCGCCCCCAACGGCGACGCCCGATGAATGGCGCATACTGGCGTGGAGTGTTATTAAATCGGCCGGCCAGATTTATACAGAGTGCCATTACGCGGAAGCGGACCGTCTTCTGTACATGGAGCCCGAAGAACGATCTGCCTATTTTGCCGAACATGGGCAACAGGTGCCTATGACGAAAGTATGGCAGCAATTCGACCAGCGCATGGGTATGCTGACAACGCTTGCCGCTTACGTTGAATTGCCGGCTAGTAGTAAACTCGATAACCCGGAGTGGCAGGGATGATTATGTCAGGACCCGCTGCTGTTCTCGCCGGCTGCCTGATGATGGCAGCGCAGACTTATAACGTTCCGCCAGCCGTCATGGTCGGCATCATGAATGTCGAAGGTGGACGCATTGGTCAGGAAGTCCGCAATACGAATGGTACATCGGATCTCGGCCCGATGCAGATCAATACTATATGGATGCCTGAACTGGCGCGTTACTGGGGAGTTGATCAGGGAACGGCGCGGGCATGGGTGCGTGATAATGGGTGCGTGAACATGCATGTGGCTGCGTGGATTTTGCGCGGACGCCTTGAAAAAACAAAAAACCTTTATACGGCTATTGGGCACTATCATTCGGGCACGCCTCATCTAAGCCACAAATATGCGCAAAAAGTTGTTAAAGCTATGGAACGACATGGGCTCATTGACTATGGCACCAAGACAGCGGCACAATCCGGCTCAGGTGCGCCGCCGGCTAAACCGCAGACCATCGCGCAACGCTAAGTGCGATATAAGTTTATAGGTTAAAGGGGTAGGAACAGGTAATGCGTAAATTTCTTATTTTGTTTTTTGTCGTTACGGTTGCTGCATCGTCAGCTGTTGCGCAAACTGCACCACCGATGATTCTCCCCGGCCTGGGTAAAAGCCCTAACCGCGAAGAACTGAAAGTCAATACACAGGGCATTTCGTACGATAATGCGCCCGATCCCCAAACATTGCCGGTGCTCAAGCCATTCCGCGAACGTCAGGCGCGTTTCTTCTACATGGGCCGCACGGCGGGGCTTGATGGCTGGTTCATGATGTTGCCGCAGAACTATGTGCAGATTGTATACACGTCACTTGATGGCAATGATTTAGTGGTCGGGTTTATAACAGGTCGCGATGGTCGCAACATAACCGAACAGCAGATGGTAAATCTGCGTGAGCGGGAAGCTGATGTGAACAAGCTTTTCACTGACAAGATCGAAGAAGCCAAGGCACGTCTGCAGCGTGATCGTGGTTTCCATGAACTTATGACAAATCTCAATATCGATAAACCAGGCGACCAGATGTATGCCTCGTTCACACAGGCGCCCAATATCGAAATCGGCGATCAGGATGCGCCGCTACTTCTTATGATCATTGACCCGCGGTGCCCGTTCTGCAAACAAGCCTATAAAAAGCTGGATAAGGATTACATCCGCAAGGACAAGGTTCTGGTGCGCATCCTGCCGGTTGGTATCCTTGGTGATGACAGCATGCGCATGGCGCAAAAGCTACTTGATAATCCTGATGATCTGACGTTGTTCAAGGAGTTCGTTGAAAAAGACTTCTCAAAGGATGTCTTGGCAGGCGAGCCGACAGCAAGGGGTAAACAGAACTATGCCTTGGTCGCAGGTCTTTACAATCGCTGGAAACTTGATGGAACACCCTTCTTCATTTATCGATCTAAGGGTGGGGCAATCAAGGTGCTGAATGAGTTGCCGCGCGACTGGGATGCAATGATCGGGGATATCGCCCCACCACCTAAGCTTCAGTAAGAGGCAGAATGCCATCGCCATTGCACAATCTTCTCAGTAAGATTAACCCTCGCGCTGGGAAGCCTATGCTTCCATCACAATCTGGTGGTCCACCCCGGTTGCCCGGCAAGGCGCGGTCTAAGGGCATCAATAATGCGGCATTGATATATGGTCTTGGTGCCGGAATGCTTTATGTGCTGTCATTTTACAATCTGGCATCGGCCGAATGGTTCAATGGGCTGATGCTGCTGATTCCGTCCACTGCGCTGGCCTTTCTGGCTTACAAATACACGCAATGACGTGCTTGCTTGGCAGGTTGCCAAACGTTGCGTATAGTTTTCCATGAGTCAAAAGGTCTGACAAAAGAATGAGTTACTGGCGCGCGTTTGCCATCTTCTTGGCGTTACCGCTTTTAGCGGCATGCGGCAGCATGGGCGATTGGGGGGCGCAACCTGATCAACCCGCAGCATCTGCGGCAGCGCCGGCTGTCGCGGCTCCTGACACTGTGACTCTTCGCTTGGCCGAAGCTGCCGAAAAAGCTGCAACGGCACTTAACACGATTTCAGGCGTCGAACAGATGCGTAGCCCTGCGCCTGATGTTGATGATTACAGCGCGGCGCCGCCTGAATTGATGGAGCCCGTCACAATTACGTGGGTTGGCCCGGCAGAACAATTCTTGCAAATGATGGCCGCGCGGGCAGGGTACCAGTTTCGGGTTTTGGGTGCGCGACCTACCGCGTCTGTGACAATCACAGTCGACGAGTATCAGCAGCCGCTTATTAAACTGGTTAAAAGCGCTGCGCTGCAGATGACTGGTCGCGCCGATATCGTGCTGGATGCCAGCCATCGTGCACTCGAGATGCGTTATGCAGCATCTGAAGAATAAATACATAGCGTTTTTATTGCTAGTTTTGTGTGCAAGCCCGCTGTCGGCCCATGCCCAGCTTTATGACGATGAATCCGCGTCCCCACCGCCACCAGACTACATGACGGTCCTGAATGTCCCGAAGATTGACGATGAAGAAGACGAACAGAATATTATCGAGAAAGAAAAACAAAATTCTCTCGATATCCGGGCCGATGCTTTGGAAGAAGCCGCACTGTCATACGGCGCACGCGGTGGATTGGCCTACAGGACTTTTGAAATTCAGCGGCGACTGGCTGAACAGGAATCTCATCTCACCAGAATATACGATTTCCGTCGGCTGCTGATTCCGTCGGCGAATGGATTGTTGATTGAACCGCCGGTGGTGAGTGAAGCGCAGCAGGCGTTATTAATCAAAGGGGGCGGGCAAGAAGCGGCAACGGCTGATCGCGTACTGAAGATAAACCGTCAGGCAAAAATTGTGAGCGCCCCGCGCGATTGGCGTACATACCTTGAGCGCGATTGGGGTGTCGTGGATCCACCGCCCGGATTACTGCGTCCCCGTACGAAACGTGAGCGCAAGTCGTGGGAACAGGGCATCAAATTTGGCTGGCAGGCCGGCGTTGAGCAAGCTGATGAGATTTTTCAGGCCGATCTGGACAGGCTGACGAACGATCTTGTTGGGATGGTACGATATCGCGAATTGCTAGCGCAGGGCATGATTACCCCACCTTATGCCCTAGCGGAAAACCGTGGCATTACAGGAGATGGGAACGAGCTGCGCATCGGCGACCGTGGCCTTGAAATCACTGGGCCCTCCCAGTTCGTGACAGAAAGTGACAGATGGCAACCGACGCCCCGGTAGACGGCAAGATCGTCGATTTGGAGCCGTGGCCGGAAGAGCCACCCCGTCTGCGTGAAGAGAATCTTGATGATATGTTGATGTGGGCGGTCAACAAACGCGCATCGGACATCTCGATCCAGACAGACCGTCCACTTTACATTGAAGTTGACGGCACACTGTATCCAGGCACACGCCGCCCGTTCGATTCGGCTGATATGGGGGCCGTCCTTAATCGCATCTACGGACCTGATGCGCTGGCTAAGCTGGCGGCAGGGAAGGACCTCGATGTCAGCTACGAAATTAAACTAGATCGTAATTCGCGTGTCAGGTTTCGTGTGAACATTACTGCCATTCTTTCGCGCGGCCGCGATGCTGTGCAGGTGACTATGCGTGTGTTGCCATCATTGCCACCGACACTACTTGAACTAGGAATCGAGCAGGAGATTGTTGACGCGTGGGCCCCGCGGCAGGGACTCGTTTTGATTACCGGGCCAACTGGTAGTGGTAAGTCTACCCTTTTGGCCGCCGGCAACCGTATGCTGATTGAACGTCCTGCAGGTAGCGGTAAAATGCTGACGTATGAGGCTCCTATCGAATATGTATATGACGCTATCGTCGGGCCAAAAAGTCTGGTCGCGCAGACCGAAGTGCCGCGCCATATCCCGACATTTGCCGCGGGAGTGCGCAACGCGCTGCGGCGGAAGCCGAATATTATTCTGGTTGGTGAAGCGCGTGACCGCGAGACCGTTGCGGCTGCAATCGAAGCCGCGCAGACGGGCCATACCGTTTATTCAACGGCACACACGATCGGTGTGGCCGCTACGATCCGTCGTATGGTTTCCGTGTTTGAGCCGGCCGAGAGAACTGAACGGGCATACGCGCTGATGGAAACATTGCGGCTCATCGTTACACAGGCGCTGGTGCCTAAAGTGGGTGGTGGTCGCATTGGTGTGCGCGAGTTTTTAATTTTCAGCGATGACCTGCGCGAGCGCATGCTGGAAACCCCGCTCGAACGGTGGACGAGCGAAGCGCAGCGTCTTGTTGTACAATTCGGTCGTCCGATGGAGCGCAGCGCGCAGCGCGCGTATGATGCAGGCTTGATTGACCGTCGCCAGTTCCTGATTCTCGCCAAGGGCTTCTCAGCCGGAGCAGAGGATGACCACTGATTCGATTCGGCTTCCCTTAACCTTTAGTGGATAAGATGGTCTGATGGATTTGCATTGGCGTAATTCGATGAAGTCAGCCCGCTTTCTGTTTAACACGGATGCGCGGGGTGCGCTTTTCCTCCTGTTCTTTCTTATGCATATGCGACTTTGGACACTTGGTCTCGTAGTCGTTATAATCGGTATATTATATGTGTTAGAACAACGCGGGATGTCATTTGATGCGTCGTTGCGTGCATTGCGCTATTGGATTGTCGGCGCTCATCGTCCAAGGATCCTCAGCCATCATAAGGCACGCTATGTTGACTTCGGTTAGCGTTTCGGCCCAGTAACTGCGCCGACCGAATCTCTATCGTTTCAGCAAGGCCCCTTTAACTATCTGATATCTATGGTACAACCGATTCCAGTCGGTTTTACGTGTTTGCCTACCATGGTGAGGATATGGGTCGTTTCAAGCTGCTAACCCTTTTTGCTTGCGCAGTTATTTTCTGCCCATCACCAGCGGATGCTGGCTTCCGTTATGTTCCGTCGGGCAGTACGCCTGCCACAACCAGCAACATCGTTGTTGAAGGCTTTGCAGATCAGGTGCCGCTTACCGTTGCGCTCCGCCAAGTTCTGCCGCGTGGTATGGTTTATTCGATCGCAGAAGATGTTGACTTGCAAACGCGTGTCAGCTGGCAGGGTGGTCAGCCCTGGCGCGATGTCCTGATATCAGCTCTTCAGGCTGTGGGTTTGCGAGCAACATTTGCATCAAATATGGTCCGCGTTGAACGCGGGGCCCATGCCGCTGCCCCCTTGCCAGCGGTACCAATGGCCGCTGCCCCTGTGCAGCAGCGCCAGAGCGTTCAGCAACAGTCGATTACCAATGCGATTACTAAATCGCCTGCTGCTCAGCATGCGACAGACATGCCTATCAGACTACAGCCGCCGGTTGTCTTAACGCCACCGCCTGAACCTGTTCCCGCCCCCGCTTACGCACAACCCGCCTCGCGGATGGTTGTGCAAGGCGAAGTAACATCAATGGATGCAGGGCTTCCGCCAACCGTTCAGCCGTTGGGGACAACGCAACCATCACGGCCTCTGGGTAATGACTTTACAGTGAATGACCAGTTCAACGGCAAACCTAAAACGGCGCAGCTGGTAGAAATTACAAGTCTTGATCCTGATATCAGGGCCGAAGCTGCCGCAGGCATTACCGGGCCAGTTACCGTTGGCTCAAAAATCGATACGGTTCACACACTAGGCACGCTGGATAATGAACAGACGACTCTGGCGCCGCTTCCCGGTACAGATACTGTGGTTCCTGCGGGCACGGGGACAATGGGTTTCGATCAAAGCGGGCAATGGACTGCAAAAGTCGGCCAGATGCTGCATGACGTCCTGATCGAATGGGCGGCACGCGCAAATGTTGAGGTCAACTGGCAGGCTGAATACGATTATCCCATCCAGGCATCAGTCGTTGTTAATGGCACTTTCGAAGATGCTGTGCGCACGATGCTGCACGGATTCCGTGATGCAAAGCCGCAGCCCTTAGGGCGGTTGCATAAAAATGATGCATTGGGTCAGCAGGTACTTGTCGTTACCGTGCGTGGCGGATCCAGCGAGGAGTAGGCGGAATGCGTTTCTATAACATTCTTATCTTGGCGGCGCTGCTGATCACCGCATGTTCAGGGCCCGAGATACGCCAGCAGGTTCGTGAACGCAAACCATATGCAGAAGCAGGCGCGCAACAGTCGCAGCAGCCCGCTTCGGCTGTTTCATATGATCCGCTGCAGGTCACCAATCAGGTTTGGGCCGGTAACAAATCGATTCAGATGCGCCGTGGCCTTCCACTGCCAACCCGTTATGAAAATCCAAAGGCAGTTGTTCTGGTTAGTGGTGAATCGATGTCATTGGCCGATGTCGCGGTATTTATCACATCGCAGGTTGGCGTGCCCGTGCGGCTAACAGATGGTGCTGAAAAACTAGGAGCAACTAGCGCGCAGGATATTGCTCCGGCAAACCGCACAGTACAATCACGCTCGGCAACACAGAATGCTGCCAACGCGCAGGCCAGCAGCACATCTTCGGGCGACGGTGCGGCTCCGATGACAGTCGCTTACGAAGGGCCCTTGTCAGGGCTTTTAGATACTGTCGCTGGGCATTTTGGTGTCAGTTGGAAATATGATGGCGCCGCTGTTGTCATGTCGCGCTATGAAACGCGCACGTTTGTTGTGGAGGCTATGGCTGGCAAGGCAGAATTCACAGACGGTCTGCAGGCCGACACGGGTGGAGGATCATCGTCAACAACAGCCACAACGGGCGCATCCAGCGGTACAAGCAGTCTGGATCAAAAATCTCAGCTGACAGCCACGCTTGATTACTGGACTGAGCTGCAAGAGACCGTCACCACGATCCTGGGCGGTGTTGGTGCTGTAAAGGGCAGCCCGTCGTCGGGCACCATTACTGTTATTACAACGCCTGAAATCATGCGCACTGTCGCGCAGTATATAGATAACGAAAATGCCCGCAGCACGCGCCAGGTAGCCATCACGGTCGAGCTGTTTACGCTTTCACTAAATGACTCGGAAAATTATGGCGTCGATTTCACGATGCTGTTCCAGGACGCTGACTGGCCTTCTCTTGGCTTTGCAGGGCCGCCAATCCGCTTGAGCGAAGATGATGGTGGGCAGGGGCTCTCGGTGCAAGTCCTTAGCCCGACATCGAAGTGGAACGGTACGGAAGCCTTCGTGCGCGCCTTGTCAACGCTGGGTAATGTCTCGCGCGTGGCTCGTATCCCAATGACGACGCTTAACAATCGCCCGGCATCACGCCGTATCGGCCGCGACGTTGGCTACCTGGCATCTGTTTCAACCAGCCAGTCAGGTGACAGCAACTTCCTGCAGTCCACACTGACACCGGGTGTCGTGCGCGAAGGCTTCTCATTGCAGGTGACGCCGCGCATTTTGGGTGACGGCCGCATGCTGGTCCAGTACTCGCTGTCGGTCATCGATCTTATTAACATCGCTGCGTTCCCCGAAGAGGGTGATAACCAGGTGCAGTTGCCCGAAACAAGCAGCCGCGTTTTTGTTCAGCAGGCCCTGCTGAACAACGGCGACTCGCTGGTGCTGTCAGGTTTTGATGATGACAAGATTACCGCCGACAACAGCGGTTTCGCCAATCCCTATAACTGGGTGCTTGGTGGGTCTGTCCGGAATTCAAAGCTGCGCGATATTTCTTTCGTGACGATTACGCCGCGCGAAATCAACGTGCCGCGCCGGCTCCCGAATTCCTGATCGTAGGGTTTTATGGTCGATTATGAAGATCAAGTCGCCGGGCTAGCAACATCGCCGGTTGTGACCGCCGGCGGCACCATCACACTTGGCCGCCGTAAGTATGCCGTTGGCCTTTACTGGCAGCCGTCCCCGTCGGGGCGTGTCAGCCAGGCGGCGCGCGAGGCCGCACGGCAGCCCGGACAAATGGCCGATTTCTTTGCTGTTCGTCCAGGCAATCAGGCAGGCCGCGTTCCCCAGTTCGGTTTGGGACAGAAGGAATTCGGGCACAGCGCCGGTTTGCCGACTGGCGCGGCATCGCTAGCAGAAGAACAGCCGGGTTCATGGGGCGGCGTTTTCAAGGTCCCTGAGGGCTGGTGGCTTGTCATTTCGCGTGACGACCTTATTGCGCCTGATGGCGATATTCTTTATGCAGACGAACAACAGGCTAAGCAACGTCTGCAAGATGAAATCGCGCTGGGCGGACTGCAGCGCCTGTACGTTCCCGATACATGGGGCATCGCCAACAGCGACGCGATGCCACTCAGTCTGCTCATGCAGGGGCGGGCCGATGCGCGCCTGCAGAACGTACATCTGCCAATACGCACTTATATGATTGCCGCCGGCGCTGTCCTTTTTCTTTTTATTGTCGGTTACCTGATGTTCCTGTGGCAGCAGTCGCAGGAACAGGAGAGCCTGCAGCGGATGACCGCCGAACAGCAAGCGCTTGCAGAGCTGCAACGCGGTACACAGCTTGCACCACCACCACCACCACCACCACCGAAGCGCGAATGGGAGGATAGTCCACTCAACGAAGTGTGGCTTGACGCTTGTCGTAATGCATTAAGTCAGACGCCGGCTTCATTATCCGGGTGGGTTCGTGCTGAAATCACCTGCCAAGGCGCCACATTGACGGTGAACTGGCGCCGCACAAAAGGCCCGGCAGAAATTCCGCCGCATAGCACAATTGCCAAAGATAATATGTCGGCTGTCAGTACCATTCAGTTAATCAACGTGCCGCCGCGCGGCCCAGAAGAGTTGTGGCCTTCAGGAGAACTGAATAAGAGGATTCTGAATAATAATTGGCCAATCGTAATTGTTGACTTACCGGAAGAACCACCGCCAACTGTTGCACCCGGGCAACCCCAGCCACCTCCTAAACCGTGGCTTAAGAAAAAAATAACCCTCAAAAGCCAAACTGCCCCTTGGTTTACTTGGCAATCCTATGTTGCCATTCCGGGTTTGGTGATCAATAGCCTGACATGGACGTCGGGATGGACAGTTGAGGGGTTTTTATATGAGCTGCGTTAGTCAGCGAATTACAGTGTTTTTAATAGCGCTTTTAGCGCTTGGCAGCGCTGTATCTCAAAGTTATGCACAGGGCACGGTCACGCTTCCGCCGCCGTCGACTGCTCCGCTTGCAATTCCGAATGCCGTACCGTCTATGCCTGCTGATGCCGGCGAGCCGATGGCGTCTCCACCCGCTTTTTCTGAAACAAGTGTTGGCGGTCCACAAAATAACCCGGTAACCGTAACGACCATGCCGGGGGTTGCATCACCCACGCCTGTGCTAAGCACTGTAACAACGCCGGCCAAGCCCGATTCAAACATTCCTAAGGTTGTGACCTCGGTGGTTGATGACTTGCGTAATGCAGAGAAAAACGTTTCGCTCGATGATATGGCTCGCGCGCAAGACGCATTGACACGGCTTGATCTTCTTCTGGAGATCGAACGGCGGATCAACGATATCGAGAAAGCGCGCGATGAACGCAAGAGCATCGGGCGTAGCTCAGGCCGCATGGCGGACATCGGCACCATACCCGCTAGTGCACTTAATCTTCCCGTGACGCCTGTGAGCAGCAATGTAAACATTCGTCCAACGCCGGCTGTTGTGGCGCCGCCGGTTGAGCGTAACGATTATACTGTTGAACAGATTGCGGGCATCAACGGTTCTTATCGTGCTGTTTTGGCAAATGGTAGCGGTAAGCGGCAAACGGTTACTCAGGGTGAGAAAGTTGGCAGCTGGACAGTCCAAAAGATTAGCGCCACTGGTGTTACCCTTAGCGGGAAGAGCGGCAGCAAGAAAACCTTGACTGTTGAAACCAATGGCGCGCCGGTTGTCATCCGTCCTCGTTAAACAGGGGCGGACGTCTGACGGCGTAACGAAATGATAAAATTTTTCGATGAAGTATCGAACCTTTTCGGGGGCAAAAGCAAAAAGGCTGTAAAGCCTGCGCCAGGAAAAGGGCGTCCCCGCCCGTCTGCACCAGCAAAAAACTCAACGGCCCAAACTGCTGATGCCAAGCGGCGTGTCTCCGAACGCGTTGACCAGTTGGTTGAAAATCGTCGCCAGGAACAAGGTCTGTCATCCCATCCGAAAAGTTCATCACAGGGTAATATCACTCGTGTATCATCAGGTGACGAGGAAGCGACTAATATGGCAGAAAGCCGGACCGCGAGCACTCCTGAATCGGGCGAAGCCGTTGTGACCAAGGACAGCGGTCGCAAACTCGTATTTGAAGGCACGGTTCTTACCGCTGCCGGTGGTCCGCTGAAGATCGCCCCTGAATCCCGTAATCTTTGCGCTTTATTCGATAATGGCCTGTGGTTGGTGTCAGCAAGCCATAAAAACTCGCCGCTAGTCACATCAGTGGCGCTGACTGCGAAGCGCCAGGGGTTCAAGATCGGCGAGCCGGTATATGTGACGCCCGACCGCATTCGTGAAGCATATCACTTTGCTGACCGTCAAGTGGCTTCCGCACGCCTCGATGACAACTCGATCCGCCGTAAGATTGTCGAAACTTTGTTGAAAGCACGTGAAGCGGGAGCGAACGACATACACATCGAAGCTAGCGGTTCTCGCACTAAGGTCGAATTCCGTATTGATGGTGCGCTGCGCCTCTGGGAAACATGGACGCAAAAGGAAGGCGAGCAATTCCTGTCCGCTGTGTTTTCACACTCCTCGGTGCAATCAGGGGCCACCGCGAACTGGTTGGAACCACAGGCCGCCATGCTTGTGCCGTCAGGCGGGTCTGACAGCATTGCCTTACCGGAGGGTATTATCAGTGTTCGTTGCCAGTGGATGCCGCTGGCAGATGGGGGTCGCTATCTTGATATGCGGCTGCAGTATGACAACCTTTATATCTTCGGCGAAGGCTTTATGGCGGCAGACGTCGACAGTCTTGGCTTCTCGCCCGAACAGACAGAACTTGTGCGCATCCTGCGCTATACGCCGGGCTGTATCCGCTGCATCACCGGACCGGTGAACCAAGGTAAAACGACAACGCTGCGCGTCGTGCTGAATCGCCGCATGGCCGAGACCAACGGTCAGCTCAACTGCCTTATGATCGAAGATCCGCCCGAGGGCGGCGTTATCGGAGCTCGTCAAATCGGCGTCTCGGCAACCGTCAACGATGAGCAGCGCGAACGCACGTTTATCGGTATCATGCGTGCCGCCCTGCGTCTTGACCCCGATATTGTCATGCTCGGCGAAACGCGCGACCTGCAGTCGGCGAACTTTTTGTTCCGTTTGGCACTGACAGGGCGTCAGGTATACACTACGCTCCACGTTTACTCGGCGCTTGCTGTGCCGCAGCGTCTGCGCGATATCGGTATCGAGCCGTATCTCGTGTATGATCACCACCTGATGCGCGGTATGATGTGCCAACGCCTGATGCGTGGTCTGTGCCGCCATTGCCGTCTGCCGATTATGGATGCGGCACGGGTTGACCCGAAGACCGAACAGCTTGCGCGGCGTGTGCGCGGGGCCGCAGCGATGATGCACGCTGAACGCAAGTTCGCCGAAAGCCGAACGCAGACATTTGAGCAGTTGTCAGAGCCTGATTTGCGCGGCGTTTTCGTCGAAAATCCCGATGGCTGCCGTCACTGTTACAAGGGCCGGGTTGGACGAACGGTCGCTGCCGAGGTCATAGAGGCCGACGCCAAGTTGATGGGTATGCTTGAGCAGCATAATATCGATGATGCGCGTGCCTACTGGCTGTCACCGCACGGTTTGAGTGGCCTGACTATGGCGCAGCATGCCCTTAGTAAGGTATTAAGAGGCGAAGTTTCGCCCTATGATGCTGAATTTGAGATGGGTCTTTTGATCCGCGAACGCGAGCTGCAGGAAGTCGAAAAAGTAATAGGTACATTCCGTGGCCCCTCACGTATCATGATGGCCGCCGCCGATTATACTGGTCAGGAAAACTAGGTCATGAACATCAACGATCTTGATGATTTAAAGTACAAAGTGACGCAGCTGCGCTTTAAAAGTAACCGCAGCGAGCGTTTCCGTGTGTACCGCAAGCTGCAGGGCATGCTGGCGATGAATGAAAGTCTGGGGCGGTCGCTGGAACGGCTTTGGTATAACGTGACGGATATGGGGAAGTATCCCGACCGGCCAACGGCCCGCGCGCTGCGCGAGTGGCTAAACAAAGATCGCGCTGGTGCTAGCTTGGCCGAAGCAATGGATGGCTGGGTGCCCATGAATGAACTTTTCATGATCCGCGCGGGCGAAGAGTCTGGTGCTGTGGCGCGCTCGCTTTCCGTTATTCTAGAGATGGGCACAACCGGCAAGGAAATGAAGCAGGCCATCATGCAGGCTGTCAGTTATCCGATTTTCATGATGCTTCTTCTTATGGCGGTGCTGTGGATGTTCGGCGTCAATATGATCGCGCCCATGAAGGAATTCGCGCCGCCCGAAGTTGTGGCGAGTATGTCAGGTATGGTGTTTGTCTCTGACTTTATCGACTCGTTCGGTATTCTCGTGCTGCTGCTCTTCGCCGGCATCATTGCCACAATCGGATTGACGCTACCCTATTTTGACGGAGCGCTGCGCATCAAGCTGGATGCCTATCCACCATGGTCGTGGTACCGCATCTGGCAGGGCAGCGCCTTTTTGTTGTCGTTATCAGCCCTGCTTAACGCCAACGTGCCGCTGAAACGCGGGCTCGAAGTTCTTGAAGAACAGGCGACTCCCTGGCTTAAAGAGCGTATTTTCCTCGCCCGGCAGGAAGTGTTACGGGGCCGGAACCTTGGCGAGGCCCTTCGGGCTACTCACATGAACTTCCCCGACCCTCAGGTTGCCCTTGATCTTGAAATTCTGGCCGAGCGCGCCGACGTCGCTGATGTGATGAAATCGGTTACCCATGACTGGATGGGTGAACAAATCGAGAGGTTAAAAAGACAGGCTGAAGTTGTCCGCTTTTTCGGCTTGATTGCTGTTGGCGCTGTAATAGCATGGGCCATGCTGTCGATCGTTGGCGTCACAACGCAAATTTCGAATGCTGGGATGAGTTAACCAATGTGCGGCGTGGCCGCCAGGAGGAGAAAATGGTGGGTAATCTGGTAAAAAAGAACAGCAAGAGCATTCGTGGCTTCAACCTGATTGAAATCGCTATCGTTCTTGCAGTCATCGGTGTGATCGTTGGCGGCGTGTACGTCGCAGCATCAAGCGTGTATGAAAATAACCGCAAGCAGACAGCTCAAACCCAGCTGCTGAATATCGTCAACAATATCCGTCAGTTGCACTCGGGCCAGTCATCAATCGATACAGCGTTCAACACGGCCTCGGCTATCAACGCGAACGCCGTGCCGGCAGACATGGTGTCGGGCACAACGGCAAATAGCCCTTATGGCTCGGTTGTTATTGCTGCGCCGTCAACATCGACATTCTCGGTCCAGTTCCAGGATTTGTCGAAGTCGTCATGCATTGAAATGGTATCGCGTATTGCCGGCAGCTCGATTTCGGCCACGTCTATGGGCGTGACGTCGATTACGGTGGCCTCGTCGACCTATACTACTGCGGGCGGCACCATTCCCGTAACGGTTACAACACTGACATCAGCCTGCAGTGCAACTGCTACGGCAAACGATGTCACCATGGTGTTTAACATCCGAACCTAAGAAATCATGGCGGAAAAGCGGCAAATGCCCGTTTTTCCGCCATTTTTTGGCTTCCAGTTTTTTGGTTCTATTAAGCCCTTACTGGTAGGATAGCGGCATGGGACTTTGGTTCGGCATTGTCGTTTTTACCGGCGTTTTTACCAGCCTGTACTTTTTGTACGGCACCGATCAGTTGGCCATGTTTCAGGATACCAAAGTGGCCGCTGCTGAAATCATGCGCCGCTGCCATAACTCCGCTGTGAATGAATCGCGTATCAATTCGTCGCTTGGGGCAACAAGTGAAAATACGCTCATGTGCACCCATGGTGCCGGCAACCTGACGAATTCATCGGCAACCGGGCTGACTGTTACCGGTCCGACGCTTTCCTTCAATCCCGGCACGACTGTCGGCTTATCAGCGTCGGAACGCGTTGTCGTCACTTATGTGATATCAACGGGAACACTAAACGCTATAAGTTTTTCTGAATTACGATCGCAGGTAGGTACGCGTTATTTTAATGATCCATCCATAGGCATCGTGCAATCGGGCGGTGGGATTAGTTACATCGAGTCCGTCTCGGGAACACAGGTGCGGGTGCCCGCAACAATACCGGTTGGTGCATTAGCTATGGTGACAACCCTATAAACCTCATTTAAAGTGCGGGGATACATGATGTCGTCGGAAAATATCCATCATCGCCAGCGGGGCTTTACCTTGGTCGAACTGGCCATCGTTCTGACTGTTCTGGGTATTCTGGTCGCCGGCCTGTTCCAGCTGACGGCTGCCAGCAGTCGTCAGATTCAGGACCAGGCTACGGCACAGCAGATCCAGCAATGGCTGAAGGGCGCGCGCGCCTATCTTAATGCCAACATGGATGCCAGCACGGGGGATGTAGCGGGAACCCCAATCGCCGAAGGCGCAACGCGCTCGATTACAGCCGATGTGCAGACTTTCCGTAATAGTACTTTGCCGGCGACAAGCCCCAGCGGTGCAACATATTCGGCCGTATTGCGCCGCCTGACCGATGTTACGGTCAGCAGCGTGGATTACCCGATGTTCGCGATCGGTATCTTCACCAGCGGTGGCACGGCAAGTACGCCCATCTCGCGCGCGATGATCGCCAGCCTTGTCGGCGCCGAAGGTGCCTCGGTGTTTGACGAGGCTGTGGATGTGGTTCGTACGGCGTATGGTGCGGTCTCAATGCCCGTCACGGATTTTACTGTTGGCGGGGTGACGCCGCCGGTTAATCGTTCGGCGGGCCTTGCTTTTATCAGTTCGCTGGACCTGACGACCGGCTCCTCGGGTGATTTTCTATCACGCGTCCTTGTCAGCGGTGCACCGACGATGACCACGATGACAACCGACCTGTATATGGGGGGCGCAGCGGCGGCATCCTTCCTTGATGCGGATGCATCGTCACACAATATCCGTATGACAGACGCGACAAATAACATCATTATGGCCGGCGGCGATTTGCGCATGACCGGTGGTAGTGTCGAAATGGGCGGCGGCCAAATCGAAATGGGTGGCGGGGATATTGTGGCTGCAAGCTCTATCGCGGCGACAGGAACTGTAACAACACCTAATGTTGCCGATGTAACGTCAATTCTTTTTGATTACGGTGGGGCTTCGCGCGCGCTGACCGCCGGCGGCGGTGCTGCTGATCCTACGCTGACGTTGGCCAGCGACTTGACTGTTAATGGTGAATTACGTGCTGCCAGCTTCATCTATGATTCCGACCGGCGGCTTAAAGACAACATCGCAGAACTAAAAAGACCACTGGATCAGTTGCTGAAGATCCATGGGGTCAGCTATACTTTGAAGAGTTCGCATCGGCCTAATCTAGGTGTTCTGGCGCAGGATGTTGAAAAAGTGTTCCCCGAGCTAGTCTCTACCAACGAAAAAGGCATCAAAGGTGTAAACTATGGGGGGCTTGTGGCGCCGATTATTGAGTCTTTGCGCCAGCTGGCCGCAGAAAATGCCGAGCTGCGCCAACGTGTGAAAACGCTTGAACAAAAAATGGAGACCGGGCGATGAAATATATTTTTGCACTGCTTATGCTTTTAATCGCAGGTCTGAATGCGCAGGCCGGAACACCGCCCCCTGGCAATATCTATAATGTCCCGCCGTTTAATGCAGCCCAACTCTTCACCAGTGTTCCGTGCGGAAATGCATTTGATTGCCGTGCTAGTATTACGCAGGAGCAGGTTCTTGCGCTCGCCAATCAATGCGCAACAACCCGTCTTGGGTTCCCAGAGGGGATGCTGACGCTCTTTGAAAACGAAGGCACTTATGAAAAATGTGCTTTACCTGAATCGTATGCCCCAAAGGGACCTGGCTTAGGAGCCTCTACGCAGTGGCCCATTTGTTGTATTGACGATAAGGGCAACGGCAAGTGCGAGTTAAGTTGTCACTTCTATCGCGGCGGCTCGGGCGAAGCCCCCGCTTACGCGCAGTAGCGGATATGACGGCTCGCGTCGCGATAAATGGGTTCGGCCGTATCGGTCGCCTGACGTTGCGGGCCTATCTTGAACACCAGAACCTGCCGTTTCAGGTTGTTGCCATCAACGAACTGGCGCCTGTACCCACCAGCGCCCATCTGCTGCAATTCGACAGCGTACACGGTCGCCTGAAGCAAAGTGTGAGCGTCAGCGGCGAAGAACTGATGATCGGCAACCATAAAATTGCGATGGTGCATGAGAGCGACCCCGCAAAGCTGCCCTGGAAAGATATGGGGATCGATATTGTTCTAGAGTGCTCGGGCCGTTTCACCAAGCGCGACGCTGCTGCCAAGCATCTGTCTGCAGGGGCGAAGCGCGTGTTTATCTCAGCCCCCGCAACAGATGAAGACATTACGGTTGTCTATGGCGTTAACCACAAGGATGTGAAGGCTGGTCATAGCATTATCGCCAATGGCTCGTGCACGACCAACTGCCTTGTGCCGGTTGTTGTTGCCCTGCAGCAGGCTTTTGGCATCGTTCATGGTTTTGTAACAACGGTACATAGTTACACCGCCGACCAGCGGTTGGTTGATACGGCGCACGATGACCTGCAGCGCGCCCGTGCTGCTGCGCAGAATATGGTTCCGGCATCAACCGGTGCGGCCAAGGCTGTATTCAAGGTTCTGCCGGAGCTGAAAGGCAAGCTGGATGGCGTGGCTGTTCGGGTGCCGACTGCCAACGTGTCGATGATCGATTTAACAGCCGTGGTTACCCGCCCTGTGACGATCGAGGAAGTTAACGCTGCTTTGGTTAAAGCGGCAGCCGGCATGAACGGCGTTATGGCTGTGACCGATAAGCCCCTTGTTTCCAGTGATTTTAACCATGATCCGCATTCGGCCACAGTCGCCTTGGGCGAGACAAAGGTGGTGGACGGTACGTTTGTGCGGGTTCTGGCCTGGTACGATAACGAGTGGGGCTTTGTTAACCGGATGATTGATGTGACCAGCCTGCTGGCCGCATGATTTTTCTTTAAAAACCCGGACCGCCCCCCTATACTCGGCGCCCATAAGAAGAAAGTTACAACTTTCAACTGGGGAACCCCGACACTGTGAACGCCGCAGACCGCGCCCACAGATTAGAGGCAGAAGCCGCTACCGATCGCGGCCAAAAGCGTATTCGCCTTAAAAAGACCGTCAAAGAAAAAGCCATTCCCATCCTGAGCGCCAATGCCGAGGCACGGAACAAGCGTGTCCGCCGCAAACGCCATGCCGAGAATTGCGTTGATACGGCATTTGACCGTCTGACCGATGAAAACGACATGAAGGGGATCGCCACACGTTTCGCATCCTCGCTGCAAAAGAATCTGGCCGCAGCAGGCCCGGCTGAATTCTGGCAGCAGGTGGGTCCGATGATTAAAAGGCTGTGCGGGCCCTACCAAGATGACGGTGATTTTTCATTGATGGTCTGGTCCGTTATTATTCAGAGCGGAAACACGACATCGCTTTTGGCTCGCGAGCCTTTGCTGGGGCATATTAACATATGTCTTATGTCGGAATCAGCGGCCTTGCGGGCCAGCGCGTGCGCGGCGCTATGGCGCGTTTATGAGAAGATCGATAATGAGGTGCTGAACGAACACGCTAGGACCATGCCGGCAAGCGCCCGCGTTACCGTGGGCGATTTGACAGGAATTTTGCGTGCGGTCGTGAAGGCTGACACCAATGCAAATGTGCAAGCGGCCGCGCAAGAGACACTGAACCGTATCAACAAAGCTTCGGGTCAACAGCAAGTGCATACGCGGCACACTTTAAGATCCCTGCGCCGTCGTCGTTCGGCGCTGGGCGTGGCACCGGTCACCCGGATGAGGGCGCTGGAAGAACACCGCCTGCGCCTAGCCAAAGAAGCCTTCACCGACCCCGGCCTTGGCCGTCATGTCCATATTGTCGCCCGCGCACAGGAGCGCCGCCTGAAGCGGTAACAACGTGGCCCTTCCCAAATCGCCGGGCTTGCTTAATATGGGCAAGCACCATGACCGATACATCACCCGCCGCCGCACCGACCGAATCCGAGAAGCCGAATGGCAACCCGGGCGGCGGTATTCCGCGGCGCCTTTCCATCCGCGCCCTGGCGCGCCTGGCAGCCGCCATCAAAATCCTGACCCGTTTTCGCATCTTCCAAGACCGCCAGTGGCCCGAAGGCGTGATGCAGGAATCGATCATCTGGTTCCCGTTCATCGGCCTTGTGATCGGCGCATTCGGTGCGGCGATCGACGGTATCGGCAGCCTGATGGGCATGACACCTTTTGTCACAGCGCCGTTGGCATTGGCCGGTATGATTTGGATTTCAGGCGCGCTACATGAAGGCGGCCTTGCCAACATGTCCGACGGTTTTGGCGGTGGTGCCACACGCGAACAAAAACTGGAAATCATGCAGGACAGCCGTATCGGCACCTATGGCACGGTCGTCGTTACCCTGTCGCTGATTACAAAAGCCGGCGCCATTTCCAGCCTCAGTTCCAGCGATACGGTTTTCGCCGGCCTTGTCATCGCCTGTGTATGGTCGCGCGTGCTGATGCCGCTGGTGGCCGCATGGCTGGGCCCGGTGCGGGCCGACGATCCTGTTGCCCAGCTGGGCAAGCCTTCGGGCGAACGCCTGACAATCAGCCTTATTTTCGCCGTGTTAATCACGTTATTCTTGGCTGACGCTACGGCGGCCGGCCTGATGCTGGGTGCGGGCCTGCTGGCAGCGTTGGCGGTTGCGGTGCTTGCACAGCGTCAGATCGGCGGGTTTACCCGCGATGTGCTGGGTGCAACACAGCAAATCGTCGAGCTATCAATGCTGGTCATGCTGGTCGCCTCACAGGCTGGCTGATTGCTAACTATGCCGGGCATCTAACTTAACCGCCTGCGCTTCCGGTGCTCATGTACTAAGCGTACACTCCGCTCCGGTTCTCGGCGCTGTCGTTATATGCCGCAGCCTAGCGCAATCAAGAAAACAAAGATAAGGTACACGCACATGAAGAAACTTCTCTCTCTTATCGTGCTTTTCTCTTTTGTTCTGACGAGCTCGGCTTTTGCCATGTCGGAACCCGAAGAAACGGTCGATAAGGCGCGCGTGACAGCCGAGGGCCTGTTTTCGGATCCCAATTATCCTTACCTGCTGGATCTTGCCACCCGGGCCAAGGCCATCCTGATTGTGCCCAACATGATCAAGGTGGGCTTCTTCATCGGCGGTCGTGGCGGCAATGCCGTGCTGTTGTCGAAGGACAGCGAGGGCAAGTGGAGCAATCCTGCCTTTTATACGCTGGGCGGGCTTAGCTATGGCCTGCAGATCGGCGCCCAGTCGTCGCAGCTGATCATCACCATCATGACGGAAAAGGGCCTGCAGGCGATCATGAACAACAAGGTGACGCTGGGGGCTGATGCCAACGTCGCACTGGGCGAAATCGGCGCTGGCGCCCAGGCATCGACTGGTATGGATACCAAGGCCGATATGTATGCCTTCGCCAAGTCATCGGGCGTGTTCGCCGGCATTGCGCTGGATGGCACCGTGATTTCACCGCGCCAGAGCTATAACGAAGAATTCTACGGCAAGGGCACAACCCCGGCCGCTATCCTGCTGGACCGCACAGCGATGAACCCTGCGTCACAGCCACTTATCGACGCGATGCCCAACTAGAGGGGGGGTCACGAAATCGTCGGCCTTATTCAATGCGTTAGTCGATTCAATTTTCCGACAAATCTTCCTGCGTATGTATGCGCTGAGCAATTGCGGGTCCGGTCACCACTCCAGGCTCTATATTCCTGTCTTATATAGCACGCTTAGTTCTCTAAAACAAGAAGTATTTTCTTTTTAAGAAACATACGATTTTTATCTAACTTACTGACTTACAAATAGAAAACCGATTCTTTCGCGACCAGAATTTTAATATCCGCTTAAGGCCGGGTTGCGACAATAGATGGCATAGAAGAGTGCAATTAAGGGCGAGCATAGAAAGGGGCGGATATGAGAAACAAGGGACTGCATCGCGGGGCGGACGAGATCGGCCTTATCAAGAAAGGCATCCTCACCCCGACCCAGGAATCCATCGCAACACTGTGCAAGGAAATCGGCGCGCTGCGGCTGTCCGAAGCGGCCTGCTGGCAGAAGCGCGGCGCAACGTATGATGGCGCGGCGCTGGAAGCGATTCTTGCCGAACAAAAAATCATCGAGGAAAAACTGGCGGCCCTGCTGGCCGAGCTGGAGCGCAAGCTGACCCTGAAGCGTGTGTTCGATCACCTGATCGGCCACCGCGCCGGCGAAGTGAGTCGCGAATTCATGGACCCCAAGCTGCGCATGGAGCTGAGCCATGAAGAGGGCCTGATGCTCCGCGATATCGAACAGTGCGTCGTTGCCTAGGCAATCCTAACTGCACCGGTCATCTATTGCGCCCGACTGCGCTTCCGGTGCTCACGTATCAAGTATACGCTGCGCGCCGGCTCTCGTCGGGCGCAATACCTGACTCGGTGCAGCGAATTGCCTGCAAGATATAAACTTACAGCAACCCCACGCCCTAACGTAATTCTGGCTTTATTCCTCTTTATTAGTGGCGCTTGGTCCGCTATCACATTTCCATGAGTTTTTTAGAGAAATTAAAGTCACTGGAGTTCCGCTTCGCTGAAGTCGGTGACCTGTTGTCGTCGGGCACGCTGACCGGCGAAGCGTTTGTAAAGGCCAGCAAGGAATACTCTGAACTGGAGCCGATTGTGCAGGCGATTGTGGCCTATAACCGCGCCAAGGCAGATATGGAAGGCGCCGAAGCAATGCTGGGCGACCCGGAAATGCGCAGTATGGCGCAAGCCGAGATCGAGCGGGTGAAGCCGCTGCTACCCGAGCTGGAACGCAAGGTGCAGTTAGCGCTGCTGCCGAAAGATGAAGCCGATGCGATGAACGCCATCCTGGAAGTGCGCGCCGGTACCGGCGGGCAGGAAGCGGCGCTGTTCGCGGGCGAACTGTTCAACATGTACAAATTGTACGCGCAGCAGATGGGCTGGACATTCGAGGTTTACGAAGTGTCGGAAAGCGATCTTGGCGGCTTGAAAGAAGGCGTTGCTGGCATTACAGGCCGCAATGTGTTCCAGCGCTTGAAATTTGAAAGCGGCGTGCACCGCGTGCAGCGGGTTCCTGTTACCGAAGCAGGCGGGCGCGTGCATACATCGGCCGCCACCGTGGCCGTGCTGCCGGAAGCGGAAGATGTGGATATCGAAATTCTGGATAAAGACCTGCGCATTGATGTGTACCGCGCATCCGGTGCCGGCGGTCAGCACGTCAACAAGACCGACAGCGCTGTGCGTATCACGCACATTCCCACGGGCACGGTGGTGGCGATGCAGGAAGAGCGCAGCCAGCACAAGAACAAGGCTAAGGCGATGAAGCTGCTGAAGTCACGCATTTATGAAGCGCAGCGGCAATCGCTGGCCTCGGCCCGCGCGGCGGATCGTAAGGGGCAGGTGGGCAGCGGCGACCGCAGCGAACGCATTCGCACCTATAACTTCCCGCAGAACCGCGTGACCGACCACCGCATTGATTACACGGTCTATAATCTTGAAGGTGTGATGGCCGGCACGGCGCTGGACCCGGTGATTGAGCAGCTGCTCGCACATGATGAGGCGGAGCGTCTTGCCGAGCTTGGCTGAACTACGCCCCAAGGTGGCGACCTTTTTGCGCAATGCGGGCGTGGACGATGCGGCGCGTGAAACCAGCTATTTGCTTAGCATTGCCCTGAATGCCAGCCGCGCCGATTTGCTGGTCGACCGCGATTTAAGCGCGATGGAAGAAGCGAAGATCAACATGCTGGCCGCGCGCCGGGCCGCGGGCGAGCCGTTGGACCGCATTCGCGGTACTCGCGAGTTTTACGGCCTGAATTTCGGCCTGAACGAAGCGACGTTGTCGCCCCGCGCCGATACGGAAGCGTTGGTCGAACTGGTGCTGGAAGAAGCGCCGGAAAACGCCCGCCTGCTGGACCTTGGTACCGGCACCGGCTGTATTCTGCTGACGCTGCTGCATAACATGCGCGATGCGCGGGGTACTGGCGTTGATATCAGCGACAAGGCACTGGTGCAGGCGCAACAGAACGCACGTGGTCTGGAGATTGATGCCGATTTTATTCAAAGCGACTGGTTTGAAAATGTCAGCGGTACATTCGATGTCATCGTCAGCAACCCGCCGTACGTTCGCACGCAGGATATCGGTGCCCTGCAAACCGAAGTGCGCGACCATGACCCGCACGCCGCGTTGGATGGCGGCGCCGACGGGCTGGATGCGTACAAAACTATTTTTGCGAACGCCCAGAAGTTTTTGAATGACGGCGGCATGGTTGCCGTTGAAATCGGGCAGGGTCAAACCGATGACGTGGTGAAAATCGCCAGCGATAACGGGTTTATTTTAAGAACGCAAAAAGCCGATCTGGCGGGCATTAACCGCGCGCTTTTATTTGGTTTTTAGGTAAAAATAGCGTTTGCTTTCGCCCAAACCGCCTGCTAGTTTACCGGCATGCAGAGTGCTGGCCAATAATGGGCTGCACAGAATGGACTGACGAAGTCGCTGCAATCAGCAACACGCTATAAGGATACATAATGCATCAGCAAAATGGTCAGAGTGGGCACCGGCGCCATGGTGGGCGCGGCGGTCATCGCAACAATCGTGGTGGTGGCGGTGGAAACCGTGGCGGCGGTGGTGGCGGGATGAATCGCCAGCAGCAGGTTCCGCTGCGTAACCAGATTTTCGACAGCCATGGCCCCGAAGGCGTGCGTGTACGCGGCAATGCATTCCAGGTTTATGAAAAGTACATGACGCTGGCCCGTGAAGCGGGAGAGCGCATTGATGCCGAGAATTATTACCAGCACGCGGAACACTTCTTCCGCATCGTGCAGGTCATCCAGGAGCATGAAGCCGAGCAACGCGCCCGCTTCGCGCCGACCGAGCAGCCCGGCATGGGCGGCGAAGGCGAACAGCCTGCTGTTCCGGCCGATCCGTTTGCGCCGTCAGCCGCTGCCAACGAAGGCGACAGCGGCCTGACCGAGCTTACCTCTGCTGCAGCCCAGTAGGGTCTGGCGATGGCTGTCGAGCTGATTACGCTGGGCTGCCGCCTCAATACCTATGAATCCGAAGTGATGCGTGGCCACGCCATGGCCGCTGGCATGGATGATGTGATTATCATCAACACATGCGCGGTAACGGCGGGTGCCGAACGCGAAAACCGGCAGGCCATCCGCCGCGCGCGCCGCGCCAACCCCAACGCCAAAATCATCGTCACCGGCTGCAGCGCGCAGATTCACCCGGAAATGTATGCCGATATGACGGAAGTTGATCATGTGATTGGCAACGACGCCAAACTGAAGGCTGAAACCTTCATGGGGCTTAATACCCCCTTGGGCGAGCGCATTATCGTCAACGACATTCAGAGCGTGCGCGAAACCGCTGGCCATCTAACTGATACCATCATCGGTGGATTTGAGGGCCGTACGCGCGCCTTTCTGCAGGTGCAGAACGGCTGTGACCATCGCTGCACCTTCTGCATCATTCCGTATGGCCGTGGCCCGTCACGCAGCGTGGCGATTGGCGAGATTGCTGCCGAAGTGCGCAAGCTGGTGGACGCGGGTTACAAGGAAGTGATCATGACCGGCGTGGATGTCACCAGCTATGGTGGCGACCTGCCGGGCAAGCCGACACTGGGGCAGATGATACGTCGCGTCTTGGCGCTGGTGCCGGAATTGCCGCGCCTTCGTTTGTCGTCGCTGGACCCGGTCGAGATTGATGAGGATTTGTGGCGCCTGATTGCCGAAGAACCGCGCCTGATGCCGCATTTGCATATGAGCCTGCAGCATGGCGACGACCTGATTTTAAAGCGCATGAAACGCCGCCACCTGCGCGCCGACGCAATCGAGATGGCACAGCGCGCGCGGGGCTACCGCCCGGATATGACATTCGGTGCCGACCTGATTACCGGGTTCCCGACGGAAACCGAGGACATGTTCCAGAACACACTACGCATCGTCGATGAATGTGACCTGACATGGCTGCACGTATTCCCGTATTCCGAGCGCGAAGGCACGCCCGCCGCTAAAATGCCGCCGGTGCCGCATGAACTGCGCAAGGAACGCGCCGCCCGCCTGCGTGCCAAGGGGGCAGAAAAGGTGCGTGAGTATTTAAACAGGCAGGTCGGGTTGACGCAGCAACTGCTGGTTGAACGTGGCAATATCGCCCATACGCCGGGCTTCGCGCCCGTGAAGATGGTTGGTTATGAGCCGTCAACGCTGGTAACGGCACGCATTACAGCGGCGAATGACGATACACTGGAAGCCGTTGCATGCTAGGCCTGTTCAAGAAAGACAAGCCCGAAGAGAAGTCGTGGTTGGTGCGGCTGGGCGAGGGCTTGTCGAAGTCAGCCGATAAAATCAGCACATCCATCACCGATACCTTCACCAAGCGCCGGCTGGATGATGCTGCGCTGGAAGAACTGGAAGAAATTTTAATCACGGCCGATCTGGGCCCCGCGCTGGCAGCTGAAATCACCGCCGCGTTCGGCAAGCAGCGTTTTGGCCAGGATGTCGATGATGCCGAAGTGCGTGCATTTCTGGCCACTGACATTGCCGCGCGCCTGCAGCCTGTGGCGCAGCCACTGAACGTTGAAACACACAAGCCATTCGTTATTCTGATGGTGGGCGTGAACGGCAGCGGCAAAACCACAACGCTGGGTAAGCTGGCCGCGCAATTCAAGCAGGCCGGTAAGAATGTGATGCTGGCAGCGGGCGATACCTTCCGCGCGGCAGCCGTGGAGCAGTTGCAAACATGGGGCGCCCGTGCCGGCGTGCCGGTGATATCGCGCGAAACCGGCGCCGATGCGGCTGGCCTTGCGTTTGAAGCTGTCGAGCGCGCGCAGCGCGAGGCCGCCGATGTGCTGCTGATCGATACCGCCGGGCGGTTGCAGAATAAGGCCGAGCTGATGGAAGAGCTGAAAAAGGTTGTGCGCGCAATCCAGAAAGTGGATGCCACGGCGCCGCATGCCACGCTGCTGGTGCTGGATGCCACCACGGGCCAGAACGCGCTGAGCCAGACTCAGGTGTTCCGCGAGATGGTGAATGTATCGGGCCTTGTCGTGACGAAACTGGATGGTACCGCCAAGGGCGGCATGGTGGTGGCGCTGGCCACACAACACAAGCTGCCCATCGTGGCGCTGGGCGTCGGCGAAGGCATTGAAGACCTGCAGGCGTTTGACGCCGAAAGCTTTGCCAAAGCACTGATGGGAGCTTAATCCACAATTACTTTTGTTTCACGGCATGTTTCCCTAGTGGGGAAAACTTTGTGAAAAACAAGATGTAGTGTTTCACCTATATATGGTGTTTTCACGCCCCAAGCCCATAGGGTTTGATGTCTAGGCAGTTTCCGGAATCAACGTTCTTCTGGTTTCCCGTAGGTACTTCACTCACGGGAGATTTCATGAAAACACAAATATTATTCTCCGAGCAGGACCGCTCGGTAAACTGGATTTCAGAGCACGATACAGTTGGCAAGGTCGAGGTGCGTTATGTGCGCCGCAGCGACGATTACTTCATCGCCTATCTTTCATCACAAACCGGCTGCAACCGTGCGTGTCGCTTTTGTTTTCTAACGCAGACCGGCCAGACAAAGTATGTCGACCTGACGCCGGGCGAGATTATCGCGCAGGGTCGCGACGTGCTGAATTACTATGCCGGCGTAAAGCGTTCTGAAGGAAAGGCGCAGCGCGTGAACTTCAACTGGATGGCGCGGGGCGAGCCGCTGGCCAACCCGCACATGCTGAAAGACTTCGATACGATTTATAACGGCCTGAAAGAGCTTGCTGCCGCGCAGGGGCTGAAAGCCAAGTTCAATATTTCCACGATTATGCCAAAGGGATTGGAAAGCGTGGATCTGGCCGATGTGTTCGGCGACAAGCCGGATGTGTTCATCTATTACTCGCTGTATTCACTGGATGACGATTTCCGCCGCCGCTGGCTGCCGAAGGCAATGGAGCCGCATGCGGCGCTGCAGAAGATTGCCGATTGGCAAAAGGGTGTGAAGCAGCACGCGGTTATTCACGGCGCGTTTATTGAAGGCGAGAACGACAGCGAAGCAAACGTAAAAAACATCGTCGGCGCCGTGCGCGCGCACGGGCTACGCGCCAAGTTCAACCTTGTGCGCTATAACCCGTATTCCGAAAAACAGGGCCGCGAACCGGACGAGGATGTGATTGAACGCAACTTCAAAATCCTGAAGGATGGGTTGGGAAGCGAAGAAAGCCGCATTGTGCCGCGCGTCGGGTTCGACGTGATGGCTTCTTGTGGAATGTTTATAAGTTAGAGGTTTACTGGAAAGCAGTTTCGACGAAGTTGCGCAGCTTGCGGCTGTGCAGCTGTTCGGTTGACATTGCCGCCAGCATTTCCATGGCCCGCATACCGACCTTTAAATGCTGGTCAACGCGTTCGCGGTAGAACTTGTCGGCCATGCCCGGCAGTTTGATCTCGCCGTGCAGCGGTTTATCGGAAACGCACAGCAGCGTGCCGTACGGCACGCGGAAGCGGAAGCCGTTGGCGGCAATGGCGGCGCTTTCCATATCGAGGGCGATGGCGCGCGATTGCGAGAAGCGCGGCCACAGCTCGGCCCCGCTGCGCAGTTCCCAGTTGCGGTCATCGATGCTCATCACCGTACCCGTACGCATGATGCTTTTCGCTTCATAACCCGACAGGCCGGTGACTTCGCGCACGGCGGTTTCCAGCGCAGTCTGGATTTCCGACAGCGCCGGCAGCGGCACCCAGATGGGCAGGTCAGAATCCAGTACGTGGTCATCGCGCACATAGGCGTGCGCCAGCACATAATCGCCAAGGCGCTGTTCGCGGCGCAGGCCGGCGCAGTGCCCCAGCATCAGCCACGCATGCGGGCGCAGCACGGCACAATGGTCGGTAATCGTTTTCGCGTTTGACGGGCCGACGCCGATGTTGATCAGGGTGATGCCGCCGCTGCCGGCACGCTGCAGGTGATAGGCCGGCATCTGCGGCATGCGCGCGCAGCGCTCGCCCGAAACAGCCCCGCCCTTGCGGGTGGTAAAGCCGCCGGGCTCGACGAAAGCCGTATAATCATGGCCATCCTTGCCCATCAGGTCGTGGCAGGTGCGGATGAATTCATCAACATAAAACTGATAGTTGGTGAAGATGACGAAGTTCTGGAAGTGGTCGGCGTCGGTCGCTGTGTAATGGCGCAGGCGGTGCAGCGAGTAATCGACGCGTTCGGCGGTAAACAGCGCCAGCGGCATGATCGACGATGCGGGCGCCGTTGCCGTGCCGTTGGCCACGCGGTCATCAAGGCGTGTCAGGTCGGGAACATCGAAGTAATCATGCATCGCGCGCATGTGATCGGGTGTCAGGTCGGATTCAACCGCGATACCGGCCGGGTGTGCAAAGTGCACGGGAATAGGCTGCGTGCTGACGCCGACTTCCAGCGGCGCGTCGTGGTTTTTCATCAGGCGCGCGAACTGTTCAATGTAATAGCGGCCAAAGATATCGGGACGTGTCAGCGTGCTTTCATAGCGGCCGGGGCCGGGAACGAAGCCGTAGGCCAGGCGAGGATCGACGTGCGTCTGCTTGGTGGTGGTCAGTGCAATATAGGGATAAGTGGCAGTGGCTTTCGCCGGCAGCATCTTGCCGTGCGTAAAATCCTTTAGCGACTGGCGCAGCCATGCCGTGTTGGCGGCGTAAATCTGCTGCACGGCGGCCAGGGCCTCGGCCGGGTCGGTAAAGAATTCAGGGGCTGTGGTTGCTGATGTGAACATTGTCGTCATGTTCGACCCAGTCTGCGCCCATTTCCGCTATAAAACCATTAAGAATGCTAAGTCATTGCCAAGTAACAACATAAAAAAGAACAAAACTAGAACTTTTCCTCTGGACAGACGAGAACAAAACAAGTACAACAAATCATTCTTCAAATTCCCCGGGGTGGTCCTCCAAACGCCCCAAACTTGAAGGCAACCGGCGCTTGTGCCAGAACATCTAGTCGTGGAGTTTTCACCGATGTCCTCCCCCTCCCCCCTCCGGATCGTTGAGAAGGAATCTGCAAGTATGATGGATAAGCAAAAAGCGCTGGACGCCGCCCTGGGGCAAATTGAACGCGCGTTCGGCAAGGGCTCGATCATGAAGCTCGGCACCGGCCAGCAGGTTGCAGAAACCGAAGTGGTTTCAACTGGCTCGCTGGGCCTTGATATCGCGCTGGGTATCGGTGGCCTGCCTAAGGGTCGCGTGATCGAGATTTTCGGCCCGGAAAGCTCGGGCAAGACAACACTGGCGCTGCACGCGATTGCGGCTGCGCAGCGCAAAGGCGGTACCTGCGCTTTCGTGGATGCCGAGCACGCACTGGACCCGGCCTATGCCAAGAAGCTGGGCGTGAACGTTGAAGAACTTCTCATCTCGCAGCCGGATGCCGGCGAACAGGCGCTGGAAATCGCCGATACGCTGGTACGCAGCGGCGCGATTGATGTGCTGGTTGTCGACTCCGTTGCTGCGCTGGTGCCGCGAGCCGAACTTGAAGGCGAAATGGGCGATAGCCACATGGGCCTGCATGCCCGCCTGATGAGTCAGGCGCTGCGCAAGCTGACCGGCACGATTTCACGCAGCGGCTGTCTGGTGATCTTCATCAACCAGATCCGCATGAAGATCGGCGTGATGTTCGGCAGCCCTGAAACCACCACGGGTGGTAACGCGCTGAAGTTCTATGCCTCAGTACGTCTTGATATCCGCCGCATCGGCCAGATCAAGGATAAGGATACGGTTGTTGGTAACCAGACGCGCGTGAAAGTGGTGAAGAACAAGATGGCACCGCCGTTCCGCGTGGTGGAATTCGATATCATGTATGGCGAAGGCGTATCCAAGACCGGCGAACTGCTGGATCTCGGCGTTGCCGCCGGTGTGGTTGAAAAGTCGGGTTCGTGGTTCGCTTATGGCGGCCAGCGCATTGGTCAGGGGCGTGAAAACGCCAAGACCTACCTGAAGGAAAACCCGGCAGTTGCCGACGAACTGGAAGCCAAGATCCGCGCCAATGCCGGCCTTGTAGCCGGGGCAATGATGGCGGGCGAAGATACGGCCGAGGCCGGCGATGAGTAAAACCAAGTATTACTTACGCTTATGGCCGCTGCGTCTGCAAACATTGACTTTCAGGTGGGTAAACGCCTAGTACTGTTCCCATAACAAGGAACAGATATGAAAACGTCATTGTTGGCCGCCAGCGCGGTCTCCGCCGTCCTATTATCAGGCTGTGCTACCATAGGTCCATCCGGCGCAGACCGGGCGCGTGATGCACGCGCCGCCTCGTACGCGGCGACCATTGCCAGCCATCAAGTAGAAATGCGCTCCTTGCTCACCTGCAGCAGCGTTCTGGGTTTGATTGAGGGTGTAACGCCGGGCACCACGTGGTTTGACAGCCTTTCGCCCGCTCACCAACGTACAGCGTATAATGAAGGGGTTGTAGCGTGCCGCATGCCGCCATCGCATGATGGGGAGAGCAGCACTTTGTCATTGTACCTTGTTGATGAGCGGCTTTGGATTTTAGGCTCCGATTATACGCCGGCGCAGGCCCGGACTGCATTAACAGCCATATTTGAAGCGCACGCCTATCTGGCCACACAACCCAATATGCCGAATATATTTAACGAGCGCATGGCCATGGTGGAAGCGCGTAACGACGCAGGTGTTGCCACGAGCTACACGCTTGTCCTGCTTGACAACGACATTGCAGTGCAGGTGGAAGATCTTGCAGCAGCGCGTCCGACGGTAACAATTCTGCGTGGAGACGCCGCAGCGGCAGCTGTTGGTCCGCAAACTGCGCCGCAATAATTAAAGATAGCTGATCAGCGGGATATCGGCCGGCAGCAGGTTCCAGTCTTTCAGCTCGTTCGGCTTCACCCACGCCAGCTTTTTGCCTTCCAGCGATGTGGGCGTGCCTTCCCACTTACGCACGGCATACAGTGCCATCAACATGTGGCCCAGTTCTTCGTACACATAACTAGCGAATGTGATGGGCTGCAGGCAGCCGCGGCACACGGTGATGCCAAGTTCTTCCTTGAGTTCGCGGATGACCGTAAGTTCGGGAACCTCGTTTTCTTCGATTAGACCGCCCGGAAACTCCCAGTACCCGCGCCAGCGTGGCTTGATGTGCTCGGAAATCAGCACGCGGCCGTCGGCATCATACAGCGCTGCGGCGGCTACAAGAATACGCCGGGTGAACGGGATAATGGGTGGAAGTTTTTCGTCGTCGCAGCACATGTGAAATCCTGTCGTGAAACATGAAGAGCGCATGCTAGGCAGTCAAGCGAATTCCTGCTATCAGAAACACATGCGTACCTTGTTGCTTCTGGCGATGTTGCTGGCGCTGCCTGCGCAGGCGGCCGTCACGCCCGCCAACCAGGCACCGCCGTTGCCGGTGTTGGCCGAAATCGCACCGCCGGCTCATGTGTTGGTTGCGCCCGCGCCGCACGGCGAAGCGAAAGATGTTTATCTGCCTGCCGGCGCGCTGTCGCCCGAACTTCTGCCGTCACCGCCGGCCGAAGGCAGCAAGGCACACAAGAAGCAACTGGCACAGGTGCGTGCTGCGCAGAAAAACGTTTCAGCCGATGCGATGACAGGTCTTTTGAATGAAGATGTAGAGTCGTCTGAGACTCTTATAGCGGTTATTGGTGAAGGATTCACAGCAACAGCCTATCCCAAGACTTTTGCATTACTGCAAAAGACAGAAGACACGGGTGTCGCGGCAACAAAGAAGGCCAAAAAGTTCTGGCAGGCGCGGCGCCCGCATCTGGTCGACAAGAAAATCAAACTATTGTTGCCGCCCAAAGATCGCGGCGGTTCTTATCCGAGCGGCCATACGTCGGTCAACCATTTGCTGGCCGAGGTGCTGGGCCTACTGTTCCCAGAGAAACGCGGTGTACTTCGTGAACGTGCCAGCGAGATCGCCTGGCATCGCGTGCAGGCGGGCGTGCATTACCCGGTTGACTTGGAAGGCGGGCGCACATTGGCAGCTATCATGCTGGGCAGCCTGCTGAACGACGAAGAGTTTCAGAACGATTTAAGCGCTGCTGCCGCCGAAGTGGCCGCGCCGGTGCGCTAGGCCGCGCGGATTTTTGCGGCGATATCAGCTAGAACCTTATCATCAGCACGTTCGCAGTCGTGTGACGAGATAAAGCCTTCGTACTGGTCGAAGAATTTGCGCTGGTCCCTTTTGATCGGCTTCCACTCGGGCAGTGCCGTGCCGTGCAACGGGAACAGCTTGGCGTGAATGTGGTTGACGCCGAAGCCTTCGAATACCATCGCACAGCGACCGACATCAGGAAATGCAGCATCAATCTTTTTAGCGACGGTTGCTGCGGCGTTCACCAGACCGGTGCGCACACTTTCGGGGACATCGGCGAAATAGCTGTCGTGGTGGTCCTTGGTAATCACCACGGTCACGCCCGGCGTGTTGGGAAAAATGGTCAGGAAGGCCATGTGTTTGTCATCTTCCCACACCTTGTGGCAAGGGACAGAGCCATCAACAAAACCGCAGAACAGGCAATTCATAAATGGTACCCCTATGACTTAAAGCTGCCGTCACGCAGGGTGACGATACCGCCGCGCTCTTCCTTGAACTTCTGCAGCTTCTCGCGCGCAGCGTCGATATTCCATGCGCGCGATAAGATATCACCGGCACGGGCCAGTGCGCTGACCTCGAACGGCATTTCAAAGAACGGTAAATCGTCGTGGTATTTTTCCGGCCGCTGCTTCATGCCGCAGGCCTCGGCGAACAAATAGCCCTTGGGCCCGGTAACGAAGGCAGCCACGGTTTTGATATCTTTGGTGTAGGGGTGCGTTTCAAGGTCATCAACGAGGCCGGTGATGACCTTGGCCGCGCCGCCGGGAATAGAGCTGACAACAGTAGCAACCCATAACACAGCGGCGCCGTCTTCGCGGGACCAGGGTCTCAATTCGCGCTCGTCCCGATCGCCCTTTCGCATCAATTCGTATTCTTTCTCGCTGATCAGAAAAAGCTGCGCGAGTGCTTTTACGATCGTGGTGTCTTCAGTAAACAAACCATAAACCCGGTAGAAATTTACATTCTCCTTCTCGTACAATCGTGTCTGCTCAAGAGGAATGGGAACATCAGCGCCGAACTCTTCCTCGCGGAACCTCTGGCAGGCGTCGTAATATGCCCCCATCAGATCTTTTGGAAGAACCTGATACTCGTCAGACATCGCCCTAGTTCTTCTTGGAAGGCTGCTCTTGGATTTCGACTTTCTTGGCCAGTGGCTTGCCTTCAAGGTCAAAGCGTTGAACTTCAGCCTTCTGCATCAGTTCCTTGACCACGATTTTGGCAGCGTCCTGGCTGGCCACGGTTTCAAGTTGCGGTTTCATCTGCTCGAACGTATCGGGCTGCGACGTGCGCTTGTCGGTCAGCTTGATGATGTGATAACCGAACTCCGTCTTCACGGGCTTGGCGCTGACATCGCCTGTCTTCATGGCAAAGGCGGCTTTTTCAAACGCTTCGACCATCTGGCCCTTGCTGAAGTAATTCAGGTCACCGCCGGCTGCGGCAGCGCCCTTGTCCAGCGACTTCTCTTTTGCCACGGCAGCAAAATCGGCACCGTTCTTCAGCTCTTTTAGAATCGCATTGGCTTCGGCTTCGGTTTTCACAAGGATGTGGCTGGCGCGCACCTGCGGTTCGCCTTTGAAGCCCTTCACATACTTGTCGTATTCGCCCTTCAGCTGGGCGTCGGTGATTTTCTTGGCGACTTCGCGACGAAGGTATTCATCGGCAACGATTTTCTTTTCAACGTCTTTCATGCGGTTGCGCACTTCCTGCGTGGCATCGATGTTGTTGGCGTACCCGGCCTTGCGGATGACGCGTTCGACAACCATCTGCTCAAGCAGCTGCGGATAGACTGCAGGCAGCGGCAGTTGCTGAAACTGCGGCGGCAGGCCGGCGATGGTGTCGGCCAGGTCGGCCTTGGTGATTTTCTCGCCATTCACAACAGCAATCACTGTATCGCCGCCGGCGTCGGGCTTAGGCGTCGTGGGTTCGGTCTGGGGTTTGGGCTCGGCGGCGTTGACGGGTGTGGCAACGGCAAGCAGGGCGGCGAACAGTGGCACAGTGAATAAAATGGCGTATTTCATCGGGGTTTCTCCTGTCGCCCCTTGTAAAGCGCGGGCGTGATGCCGACTTAAGCAGGGTTGCGGGCGGTGGGCAATAGTGGCTAGTAACTGCCGCCAAAATGCCCTAATTTCGCGGCAGTTAAGGGTTTTCAACGACTGGGATTACAATGCTTGGGTCACTGGCGCGGGCCATTTTCGGCGACGCGAACGAAAAATACGTCAAAGGCGTCCAGCCACTGGTAGATAAGATCAATGCGCTGGAGCCGCAACTGCGTGCTCTTTCTGACGCCGAGCTGCGCGGCCAGACCGCCAAGCTGAAAGGCCAGCTGGCCGCGGGTAAAACACTCGACAGTATCCTGCCCGAGGCTTTTGCTACCGTGCGCGAAACGGCCCGCCGTGTTCTGGGCCAGCGTCATTACGATGTGCAGCTGATCGGCGGCATGGTGCTGCACCAAGGCAAGATCACTGAAATGAAGACCGGCGAAGGTAAGACGCTGGTTGCAACGCTGCCTGCATACCTGAATGCGCTGTCAGGCAAGGGTGTGCATGTCATCACCGTCAACGATTATCTGGCCAAGCGCGACAGTGCATGGATGGGCCGCGTGTATGCCTTTCTGGGGCTGACGACCGGCTGCATCGTGCATGGCATTGAGGATGACGAGCGTCAGGCCGCCTATAAAGCCGATATCACTTATGGCACCAACAATGAATTCGGCTTTGATTACCTGCGCGACAACATGAAGTTCCGTCTGGATGACCTGGTGCAGCGGCCGTTCAACTTTGCGATCGTCGATGAAGTCGATAGCATCCTGATTGACGAAGCGCGTACGCCACTGATCATCAGCGGCCCGGCGGAAGATAGTTCCGAGCTATATGTGAAGGTCAACCGCATCATTCCGCAACTGCAGCCTGTCGATTACGAGAAGGATGAAAAACACCGCAATGTGATGCTGACCGAGGCGGGGCAGGAACATATTGAACAGCTGTTGGCTGATGCTGGCATGCTACAGCCGGGCGGCCTGTACGGTCCGGCCAACGTCGACGTGGTGCACCATGTGCAGCAGGCGCTGCGCGCCCACACGCTATACAGCCGCGATGTCGATTACATCGTGCGCAACGACAAGGTCATCATCATCGACGAATTCACTGGCCGCATGATGGAAGGCCGCCGCTTCGGCGAAGGCCTGCACCAGGCGCTGGAAGCCAAGGAAGGCGTTAGCATCCAGCGCGAGAACCAGACGCTGGCGTCGATCACGTTCCAGAACTATTTCCGTCTGTATCCCAAGCTGGCGGGTATGACCGGCACAGCGATGACCGAAGCGCCGGAGTTCGGGCAGATCTATAACCTTGATGTGATCGAGGTGCCGACCAACGTGCCCGTTGCGCGCCAGGACCATGACGACGAAGTTTACGGCACAATGCAGGAAAAATACGACGCGATCATCAAGCAGATATTGCAGTGCCGTGAGCGTGGCCAGCCTGTGCTGGTGGGTACTGTGTCGATCGAACGTTCCGAGCAGTTGTCGGAAGAGCTGAAGCGCCGCAAGATACCGCACAACGTGCTGAACGCGCGTCACCACGAACAGGAGTCGGCGATTATCGCGCAGGCCGGACGGCCGGGTGCGGTGACAATCGCCACCAACATGGCAGGCCGCGGTACCGATATCCAGCTGGGCGGCAACGCCGACATGCGTATCGCCGAAGAGCTGGGCGAGATGGAAGCAGGGCCGGTACGCGAAGCGAAGGAAGCGCAGATCAAGGCCGAGATCGCGACGGCGGCGCAGGATGTGAAGCGCGCCGGCGGCCTGTATGTGATCGGCACCGAGCGCCACGAAAGCCGGCGTATCGATAACCAGCTGCGTGGCCGTTCAGGCCGCCAGGGCGATCCCGGCGCATCGAAATTCTTCCTGAGTCTTGAAGACGACTTGCTGCGTATCTTCGGCACCGACCGCATGCAGGGCGTGATGCAGTCGCTGGGCTTGCGCAATGGCGAGGTCATCAAGCACCCGCTGATTACGCGTGGCCTTTTGAAGGCGCAGGAGAAGGTCGAAGCGCGCAACTTCGATATCCGCAAGAACCTGCTGAAGTTTGATAACGTGATGAACGACCAGCGCCGCGTGATTTACGACCAGCGCCGCGAGCTGATGCAGGCGGAAGACGTTTCCGACATGGTTGCGGCCATGCGCGCCGAGGTGATCGATAATCTTGTCGACCCCGCGGTGCCCGAAAACAGCTATGCCGAGCAGTGGGATGTAGAAGGCCTGAAGAACAATGTATATGGCTTGCTGGGCCTTGATCTGCCGGTCGAGGCGTGGGCCGCCGAAGACGGCGTGACGGCCACCGAGATCAAGGAGCGCATCGAAGCTGCGTGCGCGGCACGCATGAAACTAAAAGAAGATACATTGGGCGCCGACGGTCTGCGCCAGGCGGAAAAAGCCGTTGTGCTACAGACATTGGATATGACGTGGAAAGAACACCTGCTGGCGCTTGACCATGTGCGGCAGGGTATCGGCCTGCGCGCGATGGCACAGCGCGACCCGCTGAACGAATACAGCCGCGAAGCATTCCTGCTGTTCGGCAGCCTGATGGATGAAGTGCGCCGTCTGGCGACATCGATTTTAATCAAGACCGAGATCAGCGTGCCATCACCCGAGGAAATGGCCGCCCGGGCCCGCCAGCAGGCGGCACTGGCCGCCGAAAGCCACGGCAGCAGCAATCCTTTCAGCGATGCCCTGCCGGAAGGCATGGAAGACCGCCGCCTGCCGACGGCACAGGTGATGCGCAAGCCAGCCTTCAACCAGGATGACCCGGCGACATGGTCGGCCACGGTGCAGCGCAACGCGCCATGCCCGTGCGGCAGCGGCAAAAAATTCAAGCAGTGTCACGGGAAGATGTAGTTTCTACTGACAAGTTTACGGGATGAACTTGTCAGCTGTCATGATGAAGGATGCAGTCGGGGCCGGCGCAGGGCCCAGCAACAGCGAGCAGGGTGCCGCTGCCAGATGGTTGCGCACCGCCGCCATGTCCATACCATTAAGATTCGTCCGGATATAATCAATCACACCGGTAAGCCGCGGCAAGACTTTGGCGTAAACGACCTGCGCTTCGTCGGCCGACGGCAGGAAGAATTCGGCAACAGGCAAATTGTTTGCGCCCGGCGTCAGCAGATCGTAATGCCAGTTATCGGCACTCCAGCCGGTTGTGCGGTTGGACGTGCGGCGCCATGTCACATCAATTCCGGCTTTGCGGCAGGCATCCATCAGGTTGGCGCGGTCATAATGGTTTTCATGCAGGATCTCGCGTTCGGTGCGGCCGGCCGCGCGCGCCAGCAGGCAAGCAAGGGTGTTCTGCAGGTTTTCGGCCACCAGCACCTTGGCGGCGAAACCCTTGATGACAGGCGCGCGGTGCGCATCCGCCAGTTCGGCCGCTGTTGGGCAGGTGGCGCCCGTTTCAACCGTGCGATGAATGGCCTGAAAAAGGTTGGTGACATACAGCTCGGCCAACCATGTGCCTTGCGACGGTGTCACGCCCGCCGCTGCCAGCAGAACGTGCGCCAGTTCGTGCACGATATCTTCTTCGCCGTCAAAATTCCACGCTTGCCGGTGCCACGCCAGTGCTTGCGCAATCGGCACATCAGGATCGGCGCGCATCAACGCGATATCGTCGCCAAGGGTGAGACTGTGGCTAAACATGATCTGAATTTATGGGAGAATTACGAAAGTAAAGAGCTAAACAAGCTGTAGGTGCGACAGTATTTCAGCTTTTCTTGTTCTCTTACAGCGCCTTAAATGTCTTTTACTTTCAGCCAAGAGCTTTAAAACTAGTTGCATGAAAATTATCGAACATGATGGGGGTTGTGAAGTCGAACTGGCGAACGGCGCGCGGCTTCTTTACATCCAGCATACGCCGTCACCCAACTATGCCGTCGGTGCCTATGTATTTGCCGGACACTATGACGACTATGACCGTAAGCCGGGCCTCGCACACTTTCTTGAACACATGCTGTTCGAAGGTTCGGATGAAGTTCCTGATATAAGTCTCTCTGAATACTTTGAGAAAAACTACTACCAGCATATCGGCGCTTCGACGTCGGACTTTCTGACAAATATCGCATCGGGCTATGGTGAAACCATAACATTGCGCAAGGATGAGCTGGTTCCGGCTATGACCAGCCTTGTGCGGTCAGCGCTGACGCCTAGTATAAATCCCACCGCCATGGATGCTGAGCGTATACGGATTATCAGCGAGATTCATCTTCGGGAACGGCAGATGGCGCAAAATCCTGACCGGGAAGCTCAGGCAGACTTTGTCCGAAAGATCCGCCCGGATTGCTTTGCCCCTGGTATTAGTCGCATCGGTGAAGTAAGCGATGCTGCAGGAACAACGGTCGAAGACCTGCGAGACTTTCACGGCAAGTATTACACAGCTTCACGGTTTCTCTTTGTTGTTACCGGCCCCACTTTTCCGCTGGAGTTGGCGAAAGCCCTTGATGATACTTTCTCTGCAGTGAAGCCGGGCGAATATATGCGCAAGTCGCCAATGCCATTTCATTCTGGTGAAACTGTCAATGTGAGCGAGCACATAAAAGAAAACTCGGCCTTCATAGTTTTTGACTTGCCTGTGCCGCTCGATGTCAGAGAGCAGATAAAATCTGCGCTTGCGGCTGAGTATCTGTCGCGTTACTGGCGTGATTATACATTGAAGCAAAAGAAAGGGTATGATGCCAGCTGCTGGCCCAGCAACAATCTTGCCATGGCATCAATGAGTATAAACTTTCCCTATAACACCAAAGAACAGGCCCTGCAGGCCTGGCGCGGTTTTATCCAGTATGTTGTTGAGGCGGGAATAGAAGTTGATGAAGAAAAGTTCAGGATGATTCATCGTGGTGCGCGCGACAGCGATACGCGCTACGAAAAGACAGGCCCCATGATCATCAATGATACAGTGGCAATGATTGGAGATGGCTTCCCGTTTATCACGCCCGCTGAAAAGATGGCCATCTGTGATGCGCTGTCGCCTGCCGATGTGCGCGCATTCGCCCTAGATTTGCTGCAGCGGCCCATGGCGCTGATGAGCAGCGTTTCTGATGCGGCGCAGGCGCCGAGTCTTGCTGAGCTGCAAGAAGTTATAGCTGAAGTTGCTCCGGCCAGTAAACGTCCGGCAGATGAATTAAAGCCTAGCGGCGCTATCGCAACGGCAGAAGCCTAACCGCCCTGCATGGTGCGTTCTTCTTCCAGCTTTTCCAGCAGGAAGTACGACGGGCGACCATCGGCCATCATGCCCACCTGTGTCTGGTAAGCCTTGATGGCGTCCGTTGTCTGGTTACCGATCTTGCCGTCGGCGATGCCGATGTTGTAACCCAGCATGCGCAGCGAAACCTGTATGCGCTTGATTTCCTCGCCCGTAATCGGCGGCTTCTTCGGTGCCAGGCGAGCGATGGCGACAAGCGCGGGGTCGGAACCCAAGCCAGCGGCGCGTTGGTACCAACCCATCGCCAAGGCGTTATCGGGCGCGCCATCAAGACCGCTTTCATAAAGTTCGCCCAGCTTGAAGGCGGCCAGCGCGTGGCCTGATGTGGCAGCGGCTTCCAGCCAGCGCAGCGCGGCGTGGCGATCGGGGTTGCCGAAACGGCCTGTTAAATAAGCACTACCCAGTTCCATCATCGCATCGGGATTGCCAGCGGCGGCGGCGTTCTGCAGCAGGCTTTGCGCCAGCGGTTTGTCGGGCGCAACGCCGTTGCCCTGTTCGTAACGCATTGCCAGTTCGAATTGCGCTTTCACATCACCTGTCGCGGCTTTCTTTTGCAACTTCAGCACAGCAGGATCAGCCGACGGGATCAGGCGGATGCCGGCATTGGCCGCCGCTTCGGCCGCCGCCTTTTCCTCGGCGATAATTTGTGCGGCGCGCGCCTCAGCCTGCTGTTCGGCAAGCCGGTCGGCTTGCATGATGCCATAGACATAAGCGCCGCCACCGGCAATGGCGACCAGCATCAGGCCGGTCATGACCCATTTGCGCAGGCGGTGGTTCTGATAATCGTTGAGTTCGAGCGCCTGCTGTTGTAGCGCCTGCAGTGTTGCTTCCATTTCCGCCATGCGCTGGCCATTGCCGATGCTGGGCAGGCTTGATGGTGGTGCACGCCGTACGGGCGGGCGGTCCTGCGAGCGATCGCGACGGAAGGAAGGAAGGTCGTCAGATGAGTACGGCATAAACTTTTCTAAAACCCTGCGGACCGGCCTGAAGCCGGCCTTCTTGCTTTTCAAGGCCAACTGTAACCAGCATTCATTGCTGATTTTTTAACAATTAGGGGGGTGAGGGCAAGCCCATTCTGAGTGTGACTTTTTGGTCGTAAGCCCCTGTTTTTGCGAATAAGCCTTGCGATTTCAGGGGGTGGCCGCTATTTTCGCGGCCCATGCTACCCTTGGGTGGCACAGATTGGTGGGGTATCGCCAAGCGGTAAGGCATCGGTTTTTGGTACCGACATTCCCAGGTTCGAATCCTGGTACCCCAACCATTCTTTACACTTCATGTTGGTGTAAGGGGATTGCGATGCCGGATTTTGAGCACATACATAAAGCAATAAGTAGCCGCGACGCCCAAACATTGTGGCAGGCAGGCATCGATGCATACAACAGCCAGGACATACCGGTAGCTGTGATTCTGCTGGGCGCTGCCGAATTCATCTACACTAAAAGAGACGATCCGTTCAATGCAGGCGCCGTACGCGCCTGAAAACAACAAGCCGCCAAATTGCTACCGCATCTGGCCGCCTGATATCCCGTTTCGGGCTGGTGGTTTTTTCCAGTGCGCCTAAGGTGGCCGCTTATGGAACTTATTATATGTGATGGCGACTGGGGCAGCGATGATGCACAGGTATTCCTTGTGCTGGCAGCCCAGCCTGAGAGGTTCAAAATCCTTGGCATCACAGCGACGTTCGGCAACACAACCCAGAAACAGGTTTTTTATAACGCCGGAAGTATCCAAGGCTTTTTTGGCGTTAGCGATATTAAGCGATATCCGGGCGCAGCAGGGCCCAGTAACGAGCCATCACCTGAAGGTGATGATGCTTATGGATCAAGCGGCGTTGGCGGTGTGGTGCTGCCGCCGCCTGAAAACGAGCCGCAAACGCAGATGGCCGAAGACTTTATTCTGGAAACGCTGAAGGCACATCCGTCAGGCAGTGTTACCATTACGGCCACTGGCCCACTGACCAATATTGCAGTCGCGTTCAGGAAAGACCCGGAAGCCATGCGTCGCGTGAAGCAGATTGTCATTATGGGTGCCTGCACGAAACCGCTGCCAGCCAAGGATATGCCGGTGCGGCAGGGTAATCTGACGCCATACGCTGAATTCAACTTTCACATGGCGCCAAACGATGCGGCAACTGTGATGACAAGCGGTCTGCCGCTGGTTGTGCTGCCGATGAACTGCACTCAGCAGCTGGATTTCACGCCGGTGCGCGAGTCAATACTGCGACGGGAGCTGGCAGGGATGCCAGAATTGGAAACCGTCGTCAGCCTGATGAAAGTGCCGGCTGAAATCGACATGCGGAAATTCGGTGCTTCAGCGTTTATGCATGACGTGCATACGGCCGTTTACCTGGCGCAGCCTGACCTGTACGAAGGCCAGCGTGGTGACATCGCCGTTGACCTAACCGACGGCAACAAGGGGCACAGCGTCTTTACGCCGCGCGCTGACAGCAATATTCTTGTGATGGAAAAGCAACGTGACCCCGATGCTGTCTTCGATATAGTATGTGGCAGTTTCAAGAAGCTTTTGCAGGAAAAGCACCATGGAAAAAATTGAATTCGTTATCCTGACGCCGCGCCTGCAGCAGGACAATCCGTGGCCGCATGGCGACGAATATCACTTTCCGCTGATGCCGATGAAAGATGCCTATGCACTGGAAATGGCGTTGTGCGACAGCGGTCACTTCAGCTTCATCGGTCCTGCCGTCCATCCCACAGCGCGTTATACGCGCCGCAATCCGAACCGACAGAAGTACGCCCGCGATGGCCGGCGCGGCGTTGTCGGCTTCCGCATGGAAGTGGCAGCAACAGAAGATATCCGCGAAGCTTACGACCTTGTGCTGGACATTGTAGAAGAAACGTTGGGGAAGGATCACGGGTTGATGATCAGCGAAGCGTCGGTCAGCCGCGGGGGTGTGGCGGCCCAGCGCCAGAACCCGTATTATTATAAAGACGCGATGAAGGCTCGTGATGCGCGGCGCTCACAACATCCTGCCTCAGGCGCCATTCCTAAGCACCGCGCGCGCCGCACGCCTACATAACCGTACGTACACATGTAACCATTGGTACTGGTGCCCGTTTGCATCATCCGGACGCAGGATACCAAGGACGTCGCAGCCGACGCTCTGTTCCGCAGTGCTTAAAATCCATTTCAATTTCTCTGCAATCCATATGTCGCCCATTAAGCCGTTCGCAAAACCGGCGCGCTAAGGTCGTGGTGTTTTCTATCGCTCGTTCATTTTCACATATTCATATGGAGACCGCGATGCTGACTGACCTTGCAAGTAAAGTTTCCAGCAAACTAAGTGAAGCCAATATCTTTGGCGGCCAGTCGCTGAATATGGATCTGGAGAATGTTGCCGCTACGGGCAACCTGAATATCGGTCATGTTATCAATTACGACGCTGCTTCAGAGAGGCATCTTGCTGGCGTGATGCGCCTTGATGAAAATCTTGCTATCGCGAATATGGCCAGCCCTTCGGCACTGCGGGCCGGCGGGCTTCCCGATGTCGCGCTCGAGGATGTTATAGGTCGCCTGCGCCTGCCTGCAGATCTGGCAGCAGACAGTGCCGGTGCCAACGGTAGAAGGCCGGATGACGGCACTGCGTTGGCAGATGCACCGCCCTTCCTGATGTCCGACATAGCCGGTGTTCCAACCTCGCTGGAAAATGTAGCTGGCGCGGGCCTGCCTCAGGCGCCGTCATTGCCCGGTTTTGCCGGCAACGATGCTTCTGCTGCCATGGAAGCAGATACGAAGGCACCAGCATGGCTGCCGGTAGGCGAGACCCTCACTGATACGATATCACCAGAATTCTTGCCGGTTGCAGATATCACAGATAATGTTGGTGAAACCATCGACACGCTTATTGAAGCCGTGACAGATGCAGCAACAGACGCGGTTACGCCGCTGGCGGAAACCGTCAGCGAGATCGTGGAAAGCATAGAGGCTCCCGTACGGGGTATCGCTGAAGGAATAATCGGGAACAGCATCCTGCCCGAACTGCCGGCCTTGGCGCCAGTTGTTGATAGCACGCTGGAAACTGTGGTTGACATAACACAAACAGCAACACGCCTGCTGGCGGCTGCCACAGAGAGTGTGGAAACTGTTTTATCACCGGTAACCGAACCGCTGCCTGACATGTTGGCTTCTCTTGCGGCCGGGGATGCCGGCAACCTCGTTGAGGACACTTTGCTGATGGTGAACGGTATGACTGATGGCGTTACGGCAGTGGCGGCAGATGTTATGGCCGCCACACAGGATGGGTGGGGGAATGTTTTCAATGCACTTTTAGAAGCGACATTGACAGATAGCGTCGATGCAGGCGCAGAAGGGGGGCTTGATATGCTGACGAATATAACGGGCTTGGCTCAGGACGTTGCTAATGAACAGACCGGCAATATCCTTAACGTAGCAGGTGTGGACGATATCGCTTCGGTGGCCCCAGACTTGATTGGTGCGTCCGGTCTGATTGATCTTGCCTCGCCAGGTGTTACGGGGTCGGGCTTTGAGCGTGGCACAACCACGGACAATGATCCTGTCGACGGCGATATCGCCCTGTTGCAAGACAACAACGTCGCCGTGCTGACAGACAGCGATACCGTGGATCTTGATGCGGGTATATTGGGGAACAATGCGCAGCAGGCAGGTGATGACAATGACATCGCTGACGTCGGAGTGGCGCTGCTGGGAAGTAACTCGACACAGGCTGTTCAGGACGACGACATCATCGACCTTGATATAGGCATTCTGGGCGAGAATGCCAGCAATGCCACTGCTAGTGATAACGATCTGGTGGACATTGATATCCTTAGCCGGTCGGACCAGGCTGAAGATAACGACTTGATCGACATTGACCTTCTTTCTCATACGGCTTCGGAATCGAATACTGACCTGCTGAATTCGTCATGGCTGACGCTTGATACGCAAGGTGATAATAACAGTACCCTTGTTGTTGGTACGACCGAGATGCTGCCGGACATGAATCCGGATATGCTGGGTGGGATCTTGGAACCAGGCGGAGCGGTCGATGAGGATATCGATGCCACCGCTGTTTTAGAGCAAGTCGAGCCGACACAATTCGTTGACGAAAGCATAACCATGCTGCCGGAACTGGCTGGCGCAGTTGAAAGTTCGCTGGATATCGTGGACACGCTGCTGTTGGATAGTATGCCGGAAGCGGATATACTGCCCGTCGCCGAAATCCTGCCGGTCGCGACCATTACATCATTGCCTGCCGTGGAACCTCTGACGGGTGGTCTGTTTGGTGGTGGGTTGTTCGGCAATGGATAGAGCGACGCGCATATCGCTGTAAATATGTACAGGCGGTGCGGTTACAGGCGTAGGAGGAAGTCATTTTTGATTAAACTTTGGGTTGTACGGTCATCAACATATACAACTTGAGGTTTATCTGGTGTCTCTTATCCCGTCATCGTACCGCCTGATGCTTCGCACGCCACACGCTGCGCTGGTTATGGGATCATCGGTTGCCATCAACCTGCTGGCCCTGGCGCTGCCGCTGATGACAATTCAGATTTATGACCGTGTGATGATTAGCCGTGCCGCCGATACGCTGCTAATCTTGTCCGCGGGTGTGCTGGTTGCCGCGCTGGCCGAGTGTCTGTTGCGTCTGTTGCGCCAGACGGTAACGTCCAGAACGGCCGCTAGGTTCGATGAAACGATGTCGTCGGCCGCGCTGGCGCATCTGCTTGCAATCGAGCCGCGTCGCCAGGCCAGCAAGACAACCACTGTGCGCGTGCAGGATATCAACGCCGTCCAGCGTCTCAAAGAATACTATGGAGGCCAGATGACGGCGACACTGCTGGTCGATATACCTTTCGCTGTCCTGTTTCTGGTGCTGACATTCTACCTGACCGGCCCTCTGGTCTTTGTAACGGTCGGCGGTATTGCCATCGCCATACTTATGTTTGTTCGCCACGGCCGTGCTCTGCGTGACCTGACCGCCGCGCGCGAGCGTCATGATGACAGGCGGCACACATTCGCCAGCCAGGCTTTGCAGGCGCTGCCTACCATCAAGGCTATGTGCTGGGAAAGCGACGTAGCACAACGCTACGATGACTTGCAGCGTGCAGGGGCGCCCGTTCTTTACCGGTTGGCCTGTTTGCAAAGCGCGTCGGGCACGTTTGGCTATCTGGGCGCCCAGATCATGGTAACGGCGTTAATGGGGGTTGGTGCGGTACTGGCGGTAAAGGGCATGATCACAGGCGGTATGCTGGCGGCTGGGATAATGCTGTCGGGTCAGATCCTGCAGCACGTTCAGCGCGGAGCTGGCCTGTGGTTGCGCTGGCAGGACATCAACGTGGCGGCCCAGCGGCTTGCCACGATTATGAAACTTGAAACGCGGCGGGTTGAGCCCGGCGCGATACTGGGTCCGGTGCCGCTGAAACTGCAACAGGCGCAACTGTCGTTTGGCGCCTGCAGCCCTGTTATTGACAAGCTTTCGCTGACGGTAATGCCGGGCGAGGCTATTGCTATCACAGGCCCGGCCGGGTGCGGCAAGACAGCCCTGCTGGAACTGATGGCAGGGCTTTATGCGCCCGACAGCGGACGCGTGCTTCTGGGGGGCGTTGATGCATCGCAGCTAACTGATACGGCGCGTGCGCAGGCAATCGGTTATCTGCCGACACGCGGACTGATCCTGCGTGGCACAATCATGGACAACATCACGGGTTTCCAGGATCGTCCACCCGCTGATGTGCGCCTACTGGCAACGGCGCTGGGTATTGAATCGGCTGTGGCGCTGCTGCCGGCCGGGTACGAAACGCAGTTGGACAACACTATTAGTGACGCGGTATCGCCCGGCCTCAAACAACGCATTGCTATCGCGCGTGTTTTGCTGCAGCGCCCGCGCGCTGGGTTGTTTGATAATGCCGGCCAGGGGCTGGACAGATCCAGTTACGCTTCGGTTTTCAGTATGCTGATGCGTCTTAGGCGCAACGTGACACTGGTGTTGGTGACTGAGGATCAAAACATCCTCGGGCTGGCCGACCGTATTTACGAGCTGCGGCATGGCGTGCTGACTGTGCGTCACGCAGGTGTGGTTGCGCAGCCGGCTCTGCGCTATGGGGTGGCCCGGTGACAGCGGCAGTCGTCGTACCAACTGAGTCGCCGCCGCAGGCAGCCGACACATGGTGGCGCATGACGCTAGAGCGCTGCCGACCACTACTGATGCCGGTGATGTTGCTAAGCCTCGGCGTTCATATATTCATGCTGGCCGTACCCGTCTTTTGCATGATCGTGTATGACCGCGTGATTGGCGTGCAGGCCCTGGATACACTGCCGATGCTGGTGGCAGGCATGGCGTGCGCATTCCTAACCGAATTCATGCTCCGTGCCGTACGTTCGCGGCTGGTGGCATGGCTGGGTGTCCGGCTTGACCGTGATGTGGGGCAGTCATTGTTCAGGCGGCTGCTTTTCGTGCCTGCTTCCTTAGGTGCGCGCGCCCCGGTCGCGGCGCAGATGGCCCGCGCCGGCGCGTTTGAATCCGTGCGTGACTTTTTGACGGGGCCTATGTTCCTGACGCTTTTGGAAGTGCCTTATATGGGGATACTTGTATTGGTACTGGGGCTGCTGGCCGGGCCAGTGGCGCTGGTCGGCCTTGGCGTGCTGGCCATTTATGGCTTGCTGCTGGTGATGCTGGCAGGGACATGGCAGCGCATGGGACGCGAGATGACTCAGGCTGCGGCTGAGCGGCAATTGCTGTTGATGGAAAGTATCGACAACATGAAGATGATTTATGCGGCTGGTATGGCCGATACGGTAGTCCAGCGTTATCGGAGCATCAGCCGACGGGCAACGCAGCTCCAGTGCCGGCACAATCTGCTGGCAACAGCCGTGCAATATATATCGGCACTGCTGTCGGTGGTGGCGGGCGTTGTCATCATCAACTGGTCACTGCACTGTGTATGGAGTGGCACAATGACGGGCGGTGCCATGGTAGCAACGATGATCATTACCTGGCGCCTGCTGTATCCGCTGCAGGCGATTTGTGCCCTTGTCCCGCACTTCGGGCAGGTGCGTCAGGCGTTGCAGCAGGTGTTGCAGGTGATGGCACTGACACCCGAGCGTCATGCACATACGACGGCGCCCGGCTTCGCGCGCCTGCACGGCGGTATCGAGCTTCAGAATGTGTCGCTGCGTTATGCACCCGGGGCCGACCCGATATTCTGGGGGCTGAACGCCCGCATCAACAAAGGCGACATCGTGGCCATCTATGGCAGCAATGGCAGCGGCAAGTCGAGCCTTGTGCGGCTGCTGTTGGGCTTGAATACGCCGGGCATGGGCACAGTACGCTTTGACGGCATAGATCATCGACAGCTGGATCCCCGCGTATTGCGGCGCCAGATTGCCTATCTGTCGCAGGAGCCGGAGTTCCTGCCCGGAACGCTGGCAGAAAACCTGCGCATGGTGAACGCCGCAGCTAGTGAAGCCGATATCCGCGACGCCCTGCAGCGCGCTGATGCATGGGACGCTGTCGAAGCGTTGCCACAGGGCATCCATGCGCAGCTGGGAGCAGAGGGCACCGCATTGTCAGACACATTGGCCGCCCGCTTAAATCTAGCACGCCTTTACCTGGCCGCGCGTCCGATCGTGTTATGTGACGAGTTGCCGGGTCATGTATTGAACAGTAACGCTGGCGCGCACTTCCGACACTTCCTGCATGAATGTCGCGGCAAACGCACGGTCATCTTCGTTACCCACCATAACAACTGGCTGCAACTGGCCGACAAAGTAATCTGGATGAAGCAGGGCGTTGTGCCCAGTATTGGTAAGCCGGCGCTTGTCGCCAAGACAGGAGAAGAACATGCGTCATGTCACACCTCTTGATATTTTTGGCGATGCCAGCATCGAGGCCTTTATAACAGCGCAGGATCAGGGCGCAGAACCCCCGTCGCGACTTGTAAGAACCGCCATTATTACGCTGTGCCTGGCAACATTCGGGTTCGTCGGCTGGGCAGCGGTGGCGCCGGTGAAGGAGCTGGTGCGCACCAAAGGCGAGATCATTCCCAGTGGCTATGTACGGCTGGTGCAACACCTTGAAGGCGGGATCGTCCAGGATATCCCGGTGACAGAGGGCGCCTATGTCGAGAAAGGCCAATTGCTAGTGGTGCTGGATGGGGCGGGCACTACCGAAGACATGCGGCAGCAGGAGATGCTGGTAGCAGCGCTGGAATTCCAGGCAGAGAAATTGCGCGCGCTGGTTGAAGACCGTGCGCCCGCATTCAAGACAGATGAACAGGTACGTATGTTTAATACGGCACAGCAGGCCCTGCAGACCGAGCGCACTGTACTGGAAAACCAGATTGCCCAGAAACAAACCCTGCTGGCCCGGCTGCGGCAGGAATCGGAAGTCGCGCAATCCAACCTGAAGCTGGCGGCTGAAAACCGTGACATATATGAAAAGCTTTTCAAACAGGGTTACGCAGCGCGCACGATGTATATCAAACGCCAGGAAGAGTATAATGCGAGCAAGGGTATGGCTGGTAGTCTCAAGCATCAGGTCAGCGAGGCCGACGCCGAACTGCAGGAGTACCACCAGCGTCTGGCAACGTTGACCGTGCAGCAGCGGGATACATTGTATGGCGAGTTGCAGCGGGCGGAAACCGATTTGGCCCAAGCGCGCGAAGCGCTCAAGAAGCGTCGGGACCGCGTTGCGCGGCTGGATGTGCGCGCCCCAGTTGCCGGATATGTGAAGGGGCTGAAGCTGAATACGATCGGCGCCGTGGTGCCAGCCGGTCAGACGCTAATGGAAATTGTACCTATGGACGACAGGCTGGTGGTGGAAATCCGTATTCCGCCGGGGCAGATTGGCCGGGTAACCACGGGGCAGACCGTGCAGGTGAAAGTTGATTCGTTCGACTATGTGCGCTTCGGCAGCATCCCTGGCACGATTACAAGTATTTCGCCCAGTGTCTTTCGCGATGAGGCAACGCTGGAAGACTATTATCGTGCGCGCGTTGAACTCTCACGTGGCTATGCGGGTCATAATCCGCGGGAGCACAAAGTGATACCCGGCATGACAGTGGATAGTGATATTGTGATTGGCGAGAAAACGGTGCTGGCCTACATGATGAAGCCAATCCGAACAGCAACCGATAATGCACTGACCGAGCAATAGGCTTAGCCGCCACGTCGGCGGTCTTCAATGGCACTGATACGGTTCAGGTGCTTCTGGAATTCCCGTTCTGTGGTGTCGCGCGCGTCGAACTCCTGTTCATCCGGCACCCGCTGGAAGGCGATACGCGCATGCAGGTGCTTTTGCAGCGCCTGCGTGGCACCGAAGTACAGCGTGCCGCGGCCGTACTTCTGGTTGATGTCGTCCAGCGCGGTTGAAAGTTCGCTTTCCTGTTCGTCGGTGAACAGGTCCAGCTGGCGGCGCGCCGCAGGAATAAGATCGCTGACCGTGACGGCCACCTTGAAAGGTTTGCCGCGCGGCATTTGTGCCAGCAGGTCTTTCAGCGCACGCAGTAATGTCAGGCTGTCAGCGGTTTCATGGAACGACGTTTCAGCGTGCGCACGCTGGAAGGTGCCGGCGTAGCGTATGACAAGACTTAAGCGACGGCTCAGATATTGCTGGTCGCGCAGGCGTTCGGCCAGTTTCAGCAGCAGGTGCTGGGCATAAGCGGATACACCGTCCATGCTGCGGAACTTCGGCTCTAAAACGTGCTGGTGGCTGAAGCTGCCGGTTTCGGTTGCGCGGTAGAACGGGTCTTCACCTCGCAGTTTCTGGTAAAACTTCTCGCCTTCGATGCCGCCCCACAGCGCACGCATGGTTGGGATATCGGCCGCATAGAGCTGTTCAACCGTGGTGACGCCCTGGTTGATAAGGCGTTGCGCCATGCGCGGGCCGATACCGGGGAAATCCTGCAGTTTAAGGCGTAGCAACTTGCCGGGAATATCATCGAGGCTGATAACGGTCAGGCCGTCAGGCTTCTGCATGTCGGCAGCGACCTTGCCAAGAAAGCGATTGGGGGCAAGGCCGATTGAGCAGGTGAGCGCTTCGCCGGCCTTCTGGCGGATGGATTGCTTGACGCATTCGGCCAGTGCAATCGCTTCGCGCACCTCACACTCGTCACCCATCAGGCGGCAGGCGAATTCATCAACCGAGCACACCATTTCGATCGGCAGCACGTCTTCAATGGCCCGCTTCACGGCGTTGTGGTGCTGCACATAGCGTTTGTGATTCCCGGTGCGCAGGATAAGGCCGGGGCACATCTGTTTAGCTTCGCGCACACGCGTGCCGGTGCGGATGCCGAAGGCCTTGGCGGCATAACTGGCGGCGATGACGCTGGTGGTGTCGGTCAGCGAGGGGACGACGGCAACGGGCTTGCCGCGCAAGGTGGGATCGTCCTGCTGTTCGCATGATGCGAAGAAGGAATTCAAATCAAGAAAAAGCCACGCAACACGAGACATTCGTTATACTCTAACGACGTCCTCACTCTCCCGCCAACAGGATAGCGGCAGCGGTGGCGTAGGTCTAGGTCTTGCGCAAACGGGTAAGGATTTCCTTTACCGCCGGGATTTCACCGACGCCCAGCGCCGCAACATAGCCGACGGCTTCGGCAGTGTTATCGCTGGCATGCAGGATGTTGACCTTGCGCACACCGGCCTGTGCGGCGTAACCCTCGCGCACCGATTTCTTTAAAAGCGTACGCGCGTTATCAAGACGCGGGTAACGCTTGGCGTCGCCGCCTTTGATTGCCAGCGGCTGCGCGTCATATGCAACATAGGCGTGCAGCGGCAGTGCGATACCGCCGGGCGCGACGCTATCCGACCAGTTGCCGCCACGGATGGCGTGCACGACAGCGTGCTGCGTGTTCGGGTCAACCGGGCGTTCATGCAGGATGCTGAACCCGGCACTTTCAATCTGGCGGCGGATATCGGTGGTGATATCGCCTTCAAGCCCGAAGTCGCGGGCCAGAAAAACCGTCAGACCCGGCATGTAATCGCCGCTTTTATTATAATAGCGATGCTGCAGGAACCTGTTGCCGGTGCTCAGGAAGCCGATGGTGTCGATTTCAGGGAATACGTTGCGGGCTTTCAGCAGGTTTTCGATGTCGGTGATGCTGCGTGGGGCAGGCTGGCCGGCTGCGGCTGCCAGCCTTTGCAGTTCGCGCACGTAATCAGGGCGTGAAAAACTTTTCTCGGTCAATTCCTCGGCACCGATCGCCAGCTGTTCGGATTTATGGAACAACAGATGATAGCAGAACGACACAAAGCGCCATTCGTCGTTCGCAACCTTGATGCCGCTGGGCCGCGTGACGGCAGTGGCCAGCATCTGCCGCGCCATGAAGGGCGGGAAGTAGGCGACATCCTTGAACACGCAGCCGCCGCTGGCATCCGAACTATAAAGGTCGATTGCCTGTGTGCCGGCGTGCGTGCGAAAACGCTGCTGGATGGTTTGCAAGTCGCCGCTGCCGGCCAGAATGTCGATATCGCCCGTGTGTGAACCGTCTTCGATGCTTTCAATCCAGCGCAGGGCAATGCAGTCGGTGTCGTTCAGCATCTGCATGATTTTCAGCGCGGGCCAGTTGGGCGCATAAACACGGGCACGCTTGCGCGAACCCGTGCGCTTGTTCTCGAACACCGGTACCGGCAGGGTAAAACCGGCCAGCGTGATTGTACCGCGATATTTAAGGGCGCCGCGCAGGGCGTAACGCAACAGGCCGGGCAGGGCGGCCAGCCAGCCGGAACCCCACGGCAGAGCTATATATATAAAGGTGTCGATAAACCGGCGCGAACGCAGGGCAGCGCCGGCTTTTCCGCATAAAACAGCAGCGTCGCAGTTGGTGGCGCCGACCTGCGATGATTTTTTGACATTCATCTCCAGCACGTCGCGCGGCGCATGGTTGCGCACATCGGTGGCTGTGGCGGCGGGTGTGCCTGCCAGCAGTACAAGGCGATCGCGAAGAAAAGTTTCAGGTGTCATATATTAAAGTACCCGTCTTTTAGCCCGCCCGCTTTCAGGTCGCGTGCAGCAGCGAGATAAGTAAGCGCCGATTTGCGGGCGCGATCCAGAGTCTTGGCCGCGCGCCTTGGCAAACGGTAAAACAGCAGGTGCAGGGCTTTAACAACAAGCCGTGTGCCCTTGTTATATTCCATAATACGGGGCCATGGCCCGCCCAGCGGGTCATACCAGTAGCGTTTGTAACCATTTTTGGCCGGCGCTGGCAGGTGGCCGACATCGCCGATGAAATCGACGCTTTTTCTCAGATCGTCGGCAACGCGGGTTTGCGTGAAGAACTCAAAGTCAACGACCCTTAAAGCGCCAGTTTCATCCCACAGAAAGGCTGAGGGGTTGATATCGATCATTGAATAGCCCTGGCGGTTGATCGCGCCGAGAAAATCAAAGATCTGCGCGGCTTTCGGGCGCGGGTAAAAGTTCAGCAGGCCCTCGCGCCAGACATAGCCTGTCTGGTAGAATGGCATGTACAGCACATTCCCCTCGCGCAAGACGATAGGTGCCATGCGTGTATCCTTGATGATGCTGCGGGCCAGAACTTCGCGTTCGACAAATGCTATGCTGCCGGCATTGAAGGCCTTGCGTAACAGCTTCTGCCCGTTGCGCCGGATAACCCAGACAGACGAGCGCGCGCGGTTGCTGGAGAGGTCGGCAATAAATTCGTCGCCGGGCCGCAGTCTCAGGTCGCGGTCGCCCTGTTTGGCCTTGCTGACAAGTGCCGCGAAAGCGCTGCCGTCGGCCGCCAGCGTTTGCGCGCGCTTGAGGGGGAGCAATGCCGCATGCAGATGATAGCGCCGGCTGAATATGTTTTCCTTCGGCGCGATTTCGTACGTGAAGTAGACCAACAGCACCTTGCCGGTGGTGGTTGTGCCTTCGCCGGCAAAAATAAAGCCCTTCGCCGCCAACGCCGTGTTCATGGCTTCAAAGTGCAACCCGTCCTTGGTGGTAGCGTCGGTCAGGCAAAATAGAATTTTGGGCGTATCGGGGATCATACGGTGATATCCTTCCCACTTTAACCGCGTGTGGCAAGGCCTGATGCAATTATGTGGAACCTGCGGCCTGCGTGTGATATGGCTATTCCATGGCTTCGAACCGGACCCTGAACCCAGTTATACGACCGCTTTAAGCGGACAAGCCTGCTTTTCTTTATTTCATCCATCATGTAATTTCTGTTTTCAGGGAGTTTTTCTATGCGCAATTCATCCGCCGTGTCACCTACACGGGCCGAAAATTATGCCGAATGGTACCAGCAGGTTATTAAAGCCGCCGACATGGCCGAGAATTCGGGCGTGCGCGGCTGTATGGTCATCAAGCCCTGGGGCTATGGCATCTGGGAACTGCTGGTGCGTGAAATGGATGACCGTTTCAAGGCGACCGGTCACGAGAACTGTTACTTCCCTCTTTTCATTCCCTTAAGTCTTATCCAGAAAGAAGCCGAACACGCTGAAGGCTTCGCCAAGGAAATGGCGATCGTCACGCACCACCGTCTTGTAAAAGGTCCTGACGGTAAGCTGAAGCCCGACGGCGAACTGGAAGAGCCTTTGATTGTGCGCCCGACGTCAGAAACGATTATCGGTGAAGCGTTCGCGAACTGGATCCAGTCGTATCGCGACCTGCCCGTGCTGATCAACCAGTGGGCCAACGTGGTACGCTGGGAAATGCGCACCCGCATGTTCCTGCGCACAGCGGAATTCCTGTGGCAGGAAGGCCATACGGCGCATGCTGACAAGGAAGACGCGATGCGCGAAACCCTGCAGATGCTGGATGTCTATGCCGATGTGGCTGAAAACGTGCTGGCGATGCCCGTGATCAAGGGTGAAAAGTCGCCGAACGAGCGCTTCGCTGGCGCCGAGCAGACATTTGCCATTGAAGCGATGATGCAGGATGGCAAGGCGCTGCAGGCCGGTACGTCGCATTATCTGGGCCAGAACTTCGCCAAGGCGGCAAATATCAAGTTCCAAAGCAAGGAAGGTCGCGAAGAGTTTGTGCACACAACATCGTGGGGTGTTTCAACCCGCATGATCGGCGGCATCATCATGACGCACGGCGACGATGATGGCCTGCGCCTGCCGCCCAAGGTTGCGCCCCAGCAGGTTGTGCTGGTACCTATCCTGCGTGAAGGTGCCGACAACGACGCTGTGTTGAAGTATGCGGAAGAAGTTGCAGCCGCCATTCGTAAGCAGAAGTTTGACGGCAAGCCTGTGCGCGTGAAGGTTGATACGCGCGATATGAACAGCGCCGACAAGCGCTGGAGCTGGATCAAGAAGGGCGTGCCTGTGATCGGCGAAATCGGCCCGAAAGACCTGGAAAAGCGCTCGGTTGCCATCAACTGGCGTGACCAGATGGGCAAGAAAGAGTTTGTTGCGATTGATGATCTGGCGAATGGCATGGAAGCCAACCTGACGGCTTACCAGCAGCGCCTGTTCGATGCCGCGGCCAAGCTGCGCAGCGATCGCACCCGCACCGACATCACGACGCTGGATGCTTTCAAGAAATACTTCAGCGGCAGCGGAGACAAGAACTACAGCGATGGTATCGGCTTTGTGCGGGCACCGTTCTGCGGCGATGAAGCGGCAGTTGAAGGCTTGCTGAAGGAACTGAGCGTGACCATTCGCTGTTACCCGTCGGATGCGCAAAAAAGTGTCAGCGGCGCCTGCGTGCTGACCGGCAAGCCAGCAACGGTAATGGCTGTATTCTCGCGGGCTTATTAGACTTTTTTGTATGTTCGCAAAAAAATCGCAAATCTTGATTCAAAAGTTCTGGTGCCCCATTTATAATATGGGGAGAGAGGGGCTTTTTTAGCTTCTTCTTTAAGTACGTTTTACAAAAAAATGCAGCGTAGCGATCGCCAATATCGATAAAGAGTCCGGATACCATTAACATATCATGCATTATAGCATTTATTGCCTCGTCTAGAGTCGGTTTCTCAGTTAGCGCAGTGATTGCAGCCCTATTTAGGAATTCAGCACCGGCGAAAAAGAAATGTCCTTGCATATCGCCAATATACTCAACCATAACATCTGTTGCAGGAATTAAATCAAAGGCACTTTCTTGAATATCTGCAATATTGTGGAAGCCAATTTTATCACGCACTTTTTGAATGAGGCTTTTACCCTTGAAGTAAGAGTGAACCTTTTTGAGCGATTCTTTTCCTTGTTCTGGCGTTTCGCCTTCGCCGGATAAGTCGGCAGCGTTAATTATCTGTCCATGTTCTCGTAGAAGTTTATAGCCCTCCCAAAGTCGCCCACAAAGTATTCTCCAAGTAAAGATAAGCATTGCATCCTGGGCGTGTCGTACTACAGGATCCTTATCTCCTTTCCGGGTATAGCCGGTGCAAGCGTAACCAATTATCTGGAGCATTTTTATGTCATTAATAACTTGATTCAAGCGCAGGTAAAAACGACTCTCCTCACGTGGAGCTCTGTTGAGATGAATTTTCCCGTACTTGAGAGGATATACTGTGACCATGGCTTCTTTTTTGATGTCTGGCGTTCCCGAGAGGACTTGAACCTCCAACCTTTGCCTTCGGAGGGCAACGCTCTATCCAGTTGAGCTACGGGAACATACCAGTTAATGCTATGGGGCACGTTATAGGGCCATAATACCGCAAAATCCAGCGTGTTGCATCTGCCTTGGAATTCGCTAATTTAAGGCCATGATCCGGCATCCCGCACCCGAAACCGAACCTTTGGAAACTATCACGGTCAGCCAGCGTACGATTGGCTGCGATGGCGGCGCGGGCGCATCAACCGGCGCACTGGGCCACCCGTTGACATACCTGACGATTGGCAATGCCGGCACGGTGGATTGCGGTTACTGTGGCCGCCGTTTTGTGCTGGATCCGCACGCCGATAACGATGGCCACTAAGAAGAAACTTTATCTGGTTGATGGCTCGGGTTTTATCTTCCGCGCCTATCACGCACTGCCGCCATTGACGCGCGCTGACGGCACACCAGTTGGTGCCGTGATGGGCTTTTGCAATATGCTGGCAAAGCTGGAAAAAGATTTGGGCGCTACGCACATGGCGGTGATTTTCGATGCGGCGCGCAAAACCTTCCGCATGGATATTTACCCCGAATACAAGGCGCATCGTCCCGAGCCGCCGGAAGACCTGATCCCGCAGTTTGCGCTGGTAAAAGAAGCAGCGCGCGCGTTCGGCCTGCCGGCGATTGAAATGGAAGGTTTCGAGGCCGATGATCTGCTGGCGTCTTATGCGCTGGCGGCCAAGGCGCGCGGCGAAGACGTGGTGATTGTCAGCGGCGACAAGGACTTGATGCAGTTGATGGACGACGGGATCGAGCTGTTCGATCCGATGAAAGGCAAGACACTGGCACTTGATGACGTGATGAACAAATTCGGCGTGGGGCCGGAAAAGGTTGTGGATGTGCAGGCGCTGGCCGGCGATTCCGCCGACAACGTGCCGGGCGTGCCTGGCATTGGTGTGAAGACGGCCGCCGAACTGATCGGCATTTATGGCGACCTGGAAACACTGTTGCAGCGCGCGGAAGAAATCAAGCAGCCCAAGCGCCGCCAGACGCTGATTGATAATGCCGAACTAGCGCGCATTTCAAAAAAGCTTGTGACGCTGAAGGTCGATGTGCCGCTGCCGGTTGCGCTTGAAGACCTGAATGTGAATAAGGATAACACGACGCTGGCGGCTTTCTTGCAGCAGCAGGGTTTCAAATCGATCATCACGCGCATGGGGTTGTCGGGGGCCGATATCCCGCCACCAGCATCGGCCGAGCGTGCCGAAAATGCCAAGCCTGCAGCCGCAGCAGCGGTATCGGTAGCATCCGCCATGGCGCTGACAGGCATGGATGCACACTATGAATGTGTGACAACAACCGGCCAGCTGCACAAGTGGGTTGAAAAGATCAGGAACGTGCAGGCGTTGGCGCTGGATACGGAAACCGATAGTCTGACACCGTCAACAGCACTGCTGGTGGGTATATCGCTGGCAGTAGCGCCGGGCGATGCGTGCTATATCCCGCTGAACCACGGTATCGACCGCGATGGTGGGCTGGCGCTGGCCGAAAGGCCGCAGCAACTGGCGTTGAAAGACGTTATAAGCGCGCTGAATCCCCTGCTGACCGATCCGGCCATCATGAAAGTGGCGCATAATCTGAAGTTTGATTTGCAGGTTTTGCGCGCCAACGGTTTTGATGTAACGCCGCACGACGATACGATGCTGCTGTCGTATGTGATGGGTGCGGGGCTGCATGGTCATGGCCTTGACGAATTGGCCGAGCGCTACTTCGGCCACAAGATGATTCCGTTCAGCGAAGTCTGCGGCACGGGCAAGAATATGATCACCTTCGACCGTGTGCCGCTGGACAAAGCCACGCAATACGCCGCCGAAGATGCCGACTTCACGCTGCGCCTGTGGCTGGCCATCAAGGGGAATATGCAGCGCGAAGGCATCTCGCGGATTTACGAGCGCATGGAGCGCCCGCTGGTGGCCGTGGTGGCCGATATGGAAACGGCGGGCGTGAAGATTGATGCCGCCGTGCTGGCGGGGCTGTCGCAGCGCTTTGCGAAGCAGCAGGCGGAGCTGGAGACTGAAATTTATAAACTGGCCGGTCAGGAATTCAATGTTGGCTCACCTAAACAGCTGGGTGACGTGTTGTTCGGCGCAATGGGGTTGCCAGGCGGCACTAAAAGCAAGACCGGCGCGTATGCCACGGGCGTCGAAATACTGGAGCCGTTGGCCGACGAATATGAAATTGCACAGAAAGTGCTGGACTGGCGCGGGGTTTCGAAACTGCGCAGCACCTACACGGAAGCCTTGCAGGAACAGATCAACCCGCGTACCGGCCGCGTGCACACGTCGTTCGCGCTGGCCATCACATCAACTGGCCGCTTGTCATCATCCGATCCGAACCTGCAGAACATCCCAATCCGCACCGAAGACGGCCGCGAAATTCGCCGCGCCTTCGTGGCCGAAGAAGGCAGCAAGCTGATCAGCGTTGATTACTCGCAGATTGAACTGCGTCTGGCGGCGTCGATGGCGGGCGTCGAGGCGCTGGCGCAGGCGTTTAAAGACGGTGTCGACATTCATGCGCTGACAGCCAGCCAGGTGCTGGGCGTGCCGCTGAGCGAAGTGACACCGGCACAGCGCCGCAGCGCCAAGGCGATCAACTTCGGCATCATCTACGGCATCTCGGGCTTTGGGCTTGCAAAACAGCTGGGTATTTCGCCGGGCGAAGCCAACGCCTTCATCGGCGGTTATCTTGGCCGCTTCCCCGAATTGCGCACATTTATGGAAGCGCAGAAAGATAAGGCGCGCGCCAAAGGCTATGTGGAAACGCTGTATGGGCGCCGCTGCTGGGTGCCGGGCATCGCCGACAAGAATGCCGCCCGCCGTCAGTATGCCGAACGGCAGGCCGTCAACGCACCGCTGCAGGGCACCGCGGCGGATATCATGAAACGGGCGATGATCGCACTGCCGCCGGCGTTGCGTGCTGTCGGATTGAAAGGCCGCATGATTTTACAGGTGCATGACGAGCTGGTGCTGGAAGCGCCGGCGGACGAGGCCGAGGCGACAGCGGCGCTGGCCAAAAAGGTCATGGAAAGCGTTGCTGACCCCGCACTTGTTGCTGTACCGTTGGTTTGCGAAGCAGGGATCGCCGATAACTGGGCGATGGCGCACTGAGGATACTTTAAAAAGGAGATAAAATGAAAAAGAATAATTTCAGGAAATATACACAAATGAAAACAGCCGCCGATGCGGCGCTTGCGAAACGTGATTTTGGCGCACTTGACGCCATTGCCGACGAAGCGCTGCGTCACCATAAATCAGACCTTCAGTGCGCGCAGTTTGGCCTGGGCTTTCTGGCCTTCTTTCGTAAAAGTTCCTACAGCAGTTTTGTTCTGGGTCTTTCAACCGGCTCTGTCAGCAAGCCGGGCGGCGATGCATTCTTCCAGAAGGTCACCGGCATGTGGTTGGATGAAAAGCACCGGATTGGCATGCTGAAGGCACCAAAAGCCGGACGGGCCGCGGCCAAAAGCTATTTGCGCCAGCGCCGCCTTAAGGCACTTACTCGCTAAGTAAGCCGTCTTTACGGACTTCCGCAGCTTTCTCGCTTCCTGTACGTTGTATGCAGATTTTTAATTGTAGGTAGAAACATGACAAAAGCTTGGGCTCTTCTGATCGCACTTCTTTTTGCTCTGCCGGCGCAGGCTGCCGAATTGCAAAAAGTCACGCTGGCTCATTTCGGGCAGGGGAAATTCCTGTTGTATCTGCCGTTATATGTGGCGATGGAAGAAGGGCACTTCAAAGCCGAGGGTCTTGATGTCGGCCTGAAATTCCCGGGCAACGATAACATGTCATTTAGCCTGCTGCTGAGCGGCGAGGCCGACTTTTCGATCGGCGACCCGGTATTTGCCGCCATCGCCCGTGAAAAAGGCGGGCCGGGCAAGGTTGTGGCGATGATGATCACCAGTCTTGGCCTGACAGGCGTGACGAACAACCCGGCCATCGCCGATATCAAGGATCCGAAACAGCTGGACGGCCTGCGCGTCAGCTCGTTCAGTGCGCCATCTACGACATATACGCAGCTCAGTGAAATCAAGCGCAACCACAAGCTGGACAAGATGAAGATCGTCGAAGCAGCGTTTGGCGCGCAAATTGCCGCGCTGGAAGCTGGCAGCGTGGATATCGCCGTCGATATCGAACCGAACATCAGCGTGGCCGAAGCCAAGGGGTATCGCCGCGTGCTGCGCGTGGGACCGTTTGTCGACCGGCAGGCCATTACCGGCATCCAGACATTGGATAAGACCATCGCCGAACGCCCCGAACTGGTGCAGAAGTTCGTGTCGGCACTGCAGGCCGCCGTAACGCAGATGTATAATGACCCGAAAATCAGTTATCAGGTGGCGGCCAAGCTGTATCCAGACATGGATGCGAAGGTGCGCAACCATGCTGTTGATATGATGCTGGGCGAAAAGCTTTATCCGAAGAGCATCGTGGTTGATGACAAGCTGTGGCAGCGCACGCTGCAGACGCGCCTTGAAAGCGGTGAGCTGAAGAAGCCGCAGGCGACCACCGAGTCGGTTGATAACCGGTTTGCCGAAGCTGCGCAAAAATCCGCTCATAAGGCCCACCACTAGATGCTTTCCGTTCGCGGTCTTACAAAATCGTTCGACCGGCCGGTGCTGCAGGACGTCGCCTTTGACGTGCAGGATGGTGAAATCGTCGCGCTGCTGGGCGCCAGCGGCGGCGGCAAGACGACGTTGCTGCGCATTCTCGCGGGACTGGAGAAAGAGGACGCGGGCGCGATTACAGGCACGTTGGCGCGGCCAAGCGCAGATATCGGCTATATGGGGCAAAGTGCGCCTTTGGCGCCGTGGCTAAATTCTTTGGAAAACGCTTTGCTGCCTTCGCGGCTGGCCGGCAGACCCGTGGATGCGGCCCGCGCCGCTGATTTCCTTTTTCGCCTGCAACTGGAAGCAGAGGCTAGTTTGCGTCCGCAGCAGCTCTCGGGCGGTATGCAGCAGCGCGTGTTGCTGGCCGGTATGCTGACGCTGGCGCCGCGGCTGTACCTGCTGGACGAGCCGCTGGGCCAGTTGGATATCCCGCTGCGCCGCCACACAGCCGATATCGTGCGCAAGGATGTGCGTGCACGTAAGGCTGCGGCCATCATCGTCACACATTCGATTGAAGAAGCGCTGTTTATCGCTGACCGCATCCTTGTGCTGGGTGGCAACAGACCATCCACCATCGTCGGCCGCTATGCCGTGCGCACGCCGCTTGAAGGGCATGCGACGTTGGATGAAGCGACGGCCTATCATACACTTCTGGCTGCCGTCGGCGGCGACCAGGTGGCCGCATGAGGGGTTTTATGCAACGCATTGCCGTTTTGCTACCGCTGTGGTTCTTCCTGCTGTTCTGGGAATGGGCGGTCGCAGGTGATACGCAGCTGCAGTTCCTGTTCGCGGCGCCGTCGCTTGTAGGGGCGGTTGCGATGGAAGAGCTGTTCGCCATGCCGATCTGGGTGCATGTGGGCACGACGGCGCTGGAAACACTAACAGGGCTGCTGGCGGGTACGCTGCTGGGCACGGCTTTGGGGCTTTTGTTCTGGTCAAACCGCCGACTGGACTGGCTGAGCCGACCTTACATGATTGCGATCGGGTCGTTGCCCGTTTTTGCCTTGGCGCCGATGCTGATTATCTGGTTCGGCACGGGGCTGCTATCCAAGGCCGTGATGGCGGGGTTCGCCGTGATGTTTGTGGCGATGATACAGGCCTATGAGGGGGCCCATGCTGCTGCCGTGCGGTTCGCCGACCTGCCGCGTGCGCTGGGCGCCCCGCAGCTGCGCATGATACGCCTGATTATCATACCCGCCGCATGGCAGTGGGTATTGACGGGTTTCAAAGTCAATGTCGGGCTGGCGCTTGTCGGCGCGTTCATCGGCGAGTTTGTATCGGCCGAAGCGGGGCTTGGTTACTACATCCTGAAATCAGGCTCTTTATATGATACACCGCGCGTTATATTCGGGCTTCTGCTGATGTCGCTGCTGGCGCTGGCGTTAACATCTGTTGCAGACCGTCTGCGAAAATAGATTTTATTCCCGCAAAGCAGCACGCTATAGTGGGCTTACGTCCCCGTAGCTCAGGTGGATAGAGCAAGTGTTTCCTAAACACTAGGTCGGATGTTCGAATCATCTCGGGGACGCCATTCCGCGCCTTTTCAAGCGGCAGCGAAAAGCCGATAGTGGTTTTATGCAATTCACCCGCCGCCACTTTTTGCAGGCGATGTCGGCGTTGGCCGCCAGCGCTGTGCTTCATCCGGCATTCGCGTCGGCGTCCGTGCCCCGGCGGTATGTCACCGGAACGCGCACGGGCATTGCCAGCTATAATTTTGTGACCGGCCAGATCGAGGAAACCAAAACCGGGTTCCTGCCGCACAGCTTTGTGAAAGTGCCCGGGCCTGCCGGCCGTATCTGGGCGATTGAGAAGTTCGGAAGCAACGGTGCCATCGTGGATGTTTTCCAGCGCCGCGTTATCCGGCATTTCAAGTGCCCGGAACCTTACGTTTTCTACGGCCACGGCACATGCCAGGGCGAGCGCTTGCTGGTGGCCAGCCGCAGCACTGAAGACGGCAGCAGCAGCTTGCTGGCGTTTAATCCCGAGTCTTATAAAGTCGAAGACGCTTATCACGTGATCGAGGGCGGCGTGCACGATGTGCAAACGCTGCCGGACGGGTCGATGCTGGTGGCGGCTTCAGAAATCGATTTTGATCCAGAGTTATTCGGCATTACCCCGCTTGGGCAGGAAAAACTGCATAGCACGGGGTTGGTGCATCTTGACGTCGGTGGCGCCTTTTTAAAACGTATATTGGTGGATGCCAAAGATGAAGCGGCGGCGCATTTCCTGCTGACGGGCAAGGGCATTATCGGATTAACCATGCCGTGGGGAAAAGCCGTCCATGGCAATCTTTATTATGCGCCGACGATCGATGAGACCTTATACAAAGTCGCTGTCCCCGAAGATATCGCACAGCGTTTTGTATACGAGTTCCTGAGCGGTGCCGTGGACCCCGCGACCGAAACCGCCGCGCTGACCAACCCGAAGGGCGGGCAGGTTATCCTGCTTGACAGCCGCACAGGCGAATTCAAGGGAGCTGTGCAGAACAGCTCTAACGGAATTGTCTATAACCCCGATCTGCAGCGGTTCGTTACCAGTGACGGCGGCATCAAGACGATTGACTCCGCGGGTGGCACGCAGATGCTGGCCGAAGGCCGGGCATCCGACGGGTCGCACGGCATACTGATCTAGCTTTTTACGTTGCCGAACAGAAAAATACTGGCATAACATCAGGCGTGCCCGACACGCTTTTAGTTCTTAAATATGATGCACCGAAGCCCGGCCCGAAGTTGCTGGTGTTTGGCGCTGTGCATGGGCATGAACTGTGCGGTATGCACGCTATATCGCGTCTGCGCACCGAACTTGAATCGGGCGCGCTGAAGCTGCAAGCCGGGTCACTGACCCTGATGCCGCTGTGCAATCCGGTCGCTTACCGTGCCGGCGTGCGTTATGTGGTTGAAGATGTAAACCGCATTATCCGTCACCATCCGAACCCGCAGCATGATGAGCAGCGCTTCGCTGATACGATTGCCAGGCAGATTGACGCCTGCGACGTTATTCTTGATCTGCATTCAACGACAACCGGCGCTGGGCCCTCACTGTTTCTTGATTATCCGACCCCGAAGAACTTTGCGATGGCGCAGGCCCTTGGCATCCCGCGCTGGGTTGCCGGCTGGACCGCGCTTTATGATGCAATGCCAGGGTTGTCGGAAGGTGATACGGCATCCTATGCCAATACAACCGGCAAGTACGGGCTTTTCATCGAAGCCGGCCAGCACGATGAACTGGCGGCGCCAAAGCTGGCCTATGAATATATCCGTCGCACGCTGGCGCACTTGAATATGATGTCTTACGATGCGCCGCCGGTTGAAAACATAATCCCAGCGGTTGCGCTGATGAAAAAGATCGTTGTGCGTGACAAGCCGGGAACATTCGCCGGCGATTGGCAGCATCTGCAAACAGTAAAAGCGGGAACAGTGATCATCAATTATGACGACGGCACTACATGGGCGGTTGAAAAAGACAGCGTACTGGTGTTGCCAAAGCCCTATGCCAAAATCGGTCAGGAATGGATTTATATCGCCGATCTTGTCGATGTTTCGGCCGTTCCCCTAGCTGCCTAGGGGCTGATTTCATTGGTGAAACGGTTTCTTAAAGCATCCTTCATGGGTGGGCGATTAGCGTGGATGAGGCTATAAATTGAGAAGTCCATCGTTCAGGCAGAGGCGAGCATAGTGTTCAAAAACCCGATTTATTCCCTGTATGACATTCAGCAGATCATGCTGACGCCGGCCCGCTTAATGGCCGAAGCCGCGCAGGTTGCTTTCCAGTCCCCTTATAACCCGCTGTCATTCACAGGCATGGGCCGCAGCATTGCGGCCGGCGCTGAAGTGTTTGAGCGCATCACGCGCCGCTTCGGCAAGCCGCAGTTCGGCCTGTCGCAGACCGTCATCGCCGGCCAGCAAGTGCAGGTGACTGAAGAAATCGTGGCCATGAAGCCGTTTTGCCACCTGATGCATTTCAAGCGGCATACAGATGCGCTGCACCCCAAGCTTTTGATTGTCGCGCCGATGTCGGGCCACCATGCCACGCTGCTGCGCGGCACCGTTGCAGCGCTGTTGCCGGAACATGACGTTTACATTACCGACTGGGTGGATGCGAAACATGTGCCCATGCGCGAAGGCACCTTTGACCTTGAAGATTACATCGCCTATGTCATCGACTTCATCAAGCTGCTGGGCGGTAACATTCACCTGCTGGCCGTCTGTCAGCCGGCCGTGCCGGTATTGTGCGCTGTCAGCCTGATGGCCGAAAGCGACGACGCCGACCAGCCGCGCAGTGTTACATTGATGGGCGGGCCGATTGATATCGCAGCAGCCAATACCGCTGTGACCGATCTTGCGGCCCAGCGTCCGCTGGAGTGGTTTAAACAGACCGTTATCAGCAGCGTTCCGGCATGGTATCCGGGCGCGTTCCGCGAAGTGTACCCGGGCTTCATCCAGCTGTCGGGCTTCATGAGCATGAATCTGGATCGCCATGTGGGCGAGCACCTGCGTCTGTTCCAGCATCTTGTGCGCGGCGATGGCGAAAGTGCCGACACGCACCGCAAGTTCTATGACGAGTACCTGTCGGTGATGGATATCACGGCCGAGTTTTACCTGCAGACGGTCGAGCGTGTGTTCCAGAAGCGGTCACTGGCGACGGGCACGTTTACGTGGCGTGGCCACCGCGTGAAGCCGGAAGCTATTACAAAGACGGCGCTGTTCACGATTGAAGGCGAACTGGATGATATTTCAGCGCCGGGGCAGACGAAGGCCGCGCACACGCTGTGCAGCAACCTGCCAGCCGATATGAAAAAGCATGTATTGCACCCGCAGGTGGGGCACTACGGCATCTTCAACGGCCGCAAGTGGCGCGAACAGATCATGCCGCAGCTGCGTGACTTCATCCGCCAGCACGACCAGCCGCAAAGTAAGTCGGGCGGCATCCGCCTAGTTTCCAGCAAGTAGTTTCCATATAAGAACTGATATTTTATCGGGACTTATGGGTCAACGTATCTCTGCCTGACCCCTTTTCAGCCACTTAGGCACTTGCGGGAAAGGCATATAATTACGTTCTTTCACGTTGATTTTAAGGGTGTGGATAACCTACATAATAAGTATGCGGCGGGCGACCTCCAACGTCCGTCCGCATAACCCCTAACTTGCTGGACTGCTTATGAAAAACCCGCTGACCGCTGGCCGCCCTTCGTCTGAGTCATTCGCGCTGCTGAATGCCAAGGTGAAGGTCATGCGCCAGCGCCAGAAGAACATGACGCTCAGCATCAACCCCAAAAGCGGCGAGATCCAGGTGCGAGCCCCCCGCTGGGTATCAAAGCGCGAAATCGACAGGTTCCTGCAGGAGCAGCAGAGCTGGGTGGCTGACGGCTTAAGCCGGCTGGCACCCGCTGTGCCGCTGACAGAAGGCACCTGCATCCCCTTCATGGGGCAGACACGCGTTATTCGCCATGCGCCCGAACGCAGCAAAGGTGTAACCGACGACGGCACCTATCTGCATGTTGGCGGCGATATCGCTACGTTGCCGGTGCGCCTGCGGAAGTGGTTGGTCGCGTATGCGCGGCGTGAAGCGTCGATGCGCGCCACGTTCTATGCATCGGTTGTCGAGAAGCCCATCGCACGCGTTGCCGTACGCGACATGCATTCGCGTTGGGGCAGCTGCACGGCGACATCGGGCCGTCGCGGAGTGGTTGCAGCAACGCTAAGTTTCAACTGGCGGCTGGTATTGGCCCCGCTGCATGTGCTGGATTATGTGGTGGCGCATGAAGTCGCACACCTGATCCACATGAATCATGGTGCTGATTTCTGGAAACTGGTTGAAAAGCTGATGGGCGACTACGAGCCAGCCGAACGCTGGCTGGAACAGCACGGCGCACGCCTGATGCGCATCGGCGTTTAACTACGCAAGCCAGCCAAGTTTGTTCAAATCTCGGAAAACAAGGTCGGCAACGACCTGATGCCCGCGCGCATTCGGGTGCGTCCCGTCATAAACATGATCCGGCCATGCCGTGTTGGCCAGTGCAGGATAGATATCAACAAACGCGACGTCATGATCAGAGCATAACCGCTTCAGAAAAGCGTTATACGGTTCAATATCGCTGTTGCAGTAATATAGCGGGCGGCCTTCGCCACCATCATTCGGAAAGCGGCCGTCGACAACCGGCAGGATACTAAGTACCGCAACGCGAGGCGCAATGTCTTTCGCCGTTTTCAAAAGACTCTGCCATGTTTCCATACGGGCTTCGGCTGTAATCTCGAGCGGTGTTTCGCGGCTTTCCCAACGAATGAGATCGTTGATACCGCTGGCAACCAGCAATATATCAGTCGGACGTGTAACAACTTCGGTCCGCAGGCGCTGCAGAACGCTCGCAGTGTCGTCGCCGTCGTGACCTAGGTTGTTGAAACCAAATTCGTGAGGGTGGGCCAACACGATCTGGCGTTGCAGACGCCCAAACCAGCCGCCATAGCCTTCTTCATCCCAATAACCATTAGTGATGCTGTCACCAAGCGCGGTGATAACTTTATAGGACATTATTGAGCGGGTTGTGGCTGTTCAGCCGGGGGCACGGCAAGACCGCCGGTTGTGGTATCTACCGCAGGATCCGGTGTTGGCGGAGCCGGCTTTGGTTCAACATCAACAATGTCGCCCGGTTTCTTTGGTACGACGATTTCAGCTGGAACAGGTTCTACAGGGGCTTCTGCCGCAGGTACATCCGATGATACAGGTGCAGCTGATGCTGGAGCAGGGGCGGCAGGCAGGCTTGGTTCAACGGTCGGCGCAGCCGGAGCGGGGGCTAATGGTTCCATGCTGGTTTCAACAGCTGGTGGTGTATCGGTAACGGTTGCTGTGGCGGATGGGCTGTCGTTTGTAGTTTCAGGCACGGTCACCGGGTCGGTCGAATTTTCGGTTGTGGCGGGAACATCGGTGACAGGCGGTATTTCATCGGCAACGGGCGCGGGCTTCGGCGCAGCCTTTTTCTTCTTTTTCTTTTTTACCGGTTTTTTTGCGGCGGGTTTCGGATCTGGTGACGTCGCGTGGGTCTTCAGGCCGGCTTCGAAGCTGGTGCAGCCGGTGGTGTCCTGGAAGATGGCGCTCATACGCTCGCGTTGGGTATCAAAGTAAACGATGAAGGGTTTGGTAATATAGCCGGCTGGTTGCTGCAACCACTGGCCGGGTGAAAAAAAAGCCTGTTGCGTGACATCATCGTAGGTCCCCATTACGCGGTAGCTGCCGCGGGCCACCCCAGGATTTTCGGGCATTGGATAGAAGCTGAGCACGCCTTCAAGGCGATGGTCATCATGGCTGCGGCCCATATGGGCCTTTGTCACAGTTAGCGTGGCGCCGGTAATGCCCTGACTGCGACACGTATAGCGCCCCATCCACTCGCCAACCAGGCGTGTGGGGTTAGTGTCGACATATGGCACGGCGTCGGGGAATCCTGTCGCTGGCGCAGCGCTGGCCGCTTCAGCGGGCGCTTCGCCTGAACCCTTGGCATCGCATGTCAGCAATAACAGGCCTGCATCGCCCGCCGACCACATGAAGAGCACATGATCTTCAGGTGTTTGCGGCATTGTTGCCGTATAAACCGTAATATCTTCGGCGGCAGACGCGGGATTGCGTGGCTTCACCATGTATCCACGCTCGGTAAGTTCGGATGCAGTGCCGGTAAAGATGGCGTCAACGCGGTTTTGCTCGCTTGGTTTCAGTGTCCAGCCGTAGGCTTCGATCTGGCGGCACGTCAGGTCAAGGTCGAAAGCAACGGTTTGAATAGCCTGGCTGAAGCGTGTGTCGATTGGTAATTGTTTGGGCTGGTCGGGAAATGTTACACCACTGATGGCGGAAACCCCTGCGCGGGGCAACTCATGCAGCTGTAACTCGGCGGCGACAGCGGTGCCGGCCGTTACTACCAGACCCAGCAGGATGCCGGGTAAGTGTCTGGCAAAAATCGAAAACATAACCCTAGGTGTTAACATGGCAATAGCAATGAGCCTACCGTGATTCTGAAGGTTGGGATGTGGGGGCCGAGGTTGCCGTTATAGGGGGTTTTCGCAAAAAGGCGATGAACAGCGGGCGTACCCGCTTCAAGAGGGCGGCGGCCCTGGCTTTGACCTGTCGAGTTGGGTTTGTTGTCGGGCCGGCGATATAGCCGAAAGGCGGGCGCGCATAATCATGGACCGGCAGCGGGCGGAAGAGTTCGCGGTCGGTTTCAGCGAAGACAAACTGGGTACCGGCCGCCTGCAGTATCTCGATTGCGCGGCGGCGCTTGGTCGCTTCGGAAATACTGGGGTTCAGCGCCAATTCCATGCCATTCTTGCTGGGGAAGTGAACATGAAAACGCCGGGTGTCCAACTGTTCAGGGCGTGCGACATATTCGTAAATATCGATAAGCCCTCGCAGACGGCTGGCAGCAATGTTGATGGCATCCTGATCAGGTGAAAGGCCCATAAAAGCGGGCACCCACAGACACTGGGGCTGCAGGGCTTCGATCGTGCGGGCGATCTGGCTTGCAACCTGGGGCAGGCGCTGCCACAAGCTGTCTAGTCCTTGCGACATGCTCCATCCCGCATATTGGAATCCAAGCATCTGCGCAATGCGCTGGCTCGCAGCGGCTATTTTCTCGAGCCGCTTAGGTTGACGGTGTTTTTGCCATAGGCTCCAGGGGGCCGCAGGGGGCAGGCCATGGGTCATCATCAGTACGGATACGCGCGAACCCTGTTCGCGGGCGCGCACGATAGCAGCGCTGGCCCCGACAATTTCGTCACCGGGGGCGGCACATAGGAGAAGAATGTGGGGCGCATACATGGATCTGAAAAGGGTATGCTGACTTGGTAAAGCGGAAAAGCCTTTGAATTCTAGGGATTAGCACAACGCTCTGGAAATTTATGAAGCAGGTTGCGCATTTTCTTTGCGTTTTTAAACGTTAATTTTGAAACCGAAAGAATGTCTTTGTTACTTGCTGTCCAGAATGCTATAGGACCGATGCAGGATGGTGGCTGCGAAGCGGAAATCGTCTATTAACGAATCGGCCCGCATTATCATCATCAACCTGTGTGTATTTTAATGGTTTGTAGGCCGTATTGTGGCCGCTTTTCGCGTCCATAAGAGGGTAGATTGTTTTTTGGTTTTTCTGAAATGAAGGATCGATCGAAGACGCATGACTCACTTTGAGCACAACCACTATTTTATCGAGCTTCTGCAGGATCTGGCGCCCGAGCTTTCGAGTGGCGAGCTGGTCAAAATGCGGGTTGAGCGCGCACGCGATTTTATCGCCGAGTTGCGCGGCTGGCTGGAAACAGAGCATCTGAGCGAGGAAGTATCTGACCTGAAAGTAACGGCCCTTGGTCGCATCATGCTGACGGCCAGCCAAGATGTGGCGGAGCGTCTGTCAGATATGGATCACCCGGAAATCGCCGCAATTTCATACTCTTCGCAGCATGCGGGCGCGACTAATGTAATGTCGCGAACAGCTTGATTCTGCCGGCATAAAACTCTAAATTCCCGTAAAATCAATAACGTTGTGTGCATCGGGCGTCAGTTCCGGTGCCGCTGTGCATTTGCGAAGGACCCTGATGACGCCCGTTCCGGTCGATCCCAGCGGACAGGTAGCCCCATCATCCGCTGTGGCGGGTGGCGGTGTTTTGCGTCAGTGGGTGCACCCGCTGGGTATGCTGCAGGCAAAACTGAATCGTGTGGTCGGCCATGGCGCGCTGCAGCTTGAATTTGAATGCAGCGACGAAGACTTCGCGATGACCATGACAAGCCGCTGGCCACAAAGCACGGACCAGCTGGAGGCGCATCTTCTTTTTGACCATGTCGGGTTGGTGCGTATCGCCGAAGCGCTTAACGAACTTGTGCGTCTTTACGCGATTGAAACCGGGCATACGCGTCTGCACGTGCTGCTGGAAGCGCGGCGCGGCCTTGTTGGCGTGCCGCCGTGGTGGGATGATGCGCCATGCCTTTTCGCAACCTATGGTTTTGATACGCAGTCGGGTGAAGTGTGCATCGGTAAGCCCGATGATGTGTTCGACGAAATGGCGTGGCTGGCCAAAACCCACCGTCTGTTACTGGCCGTCGGCCCGGCCATGCCGAATGAGCTGCGCGGCGATGGCGATGAAGCGTGGAACGATGCCGAGGCTACCCAAATCCGGGCTCTGCAGCGCTGGGAACAGCAGTTGATTCAGCAGCTGGCGCGCCTGCAAAGCTTTACCTTCGGCGGCGGCATGATGGACGAAGAGGCGATTGTCGATGCACTGTCGACAATGCGCAGCTATGCCGGCAAGGTGCGCCGGACAATCCGGGATGTAACAAACCGCCAACGTCAGAAAAACACCAAGCCCGACGAAATGGAAAAGGCCGATGTTTCGCGCGCCGTGCGCGAGATCAAGAGCGTGCTGCAGGATGGCCTGGCCAGCGGCGCGGTGCCGTTGCCCGCAAAATCAATCCTGCGTCGGGGTCTAACCTCGCTGCACAAACTGGAAGCCGATTTCAAGAGTACGGCATCATTCTTCGAATTCCGGCAGAAGAAGCTCGCGCAGCTGAAGGCGCCTGTAAAAGTGAAGTTACGCAAGTTCCAGATGCCGAAGCGCCGCAAGCACCGCCGTATGAAATTATCGCCGCGCATGCAGCGTCGCCTACAGGCAAGCTTCGAGGCATTTTACGAAGAAGAACTAAATCCCGAAGCGGCAGAGCCCCTGACATCCCGGCAACGTCGCCACCGTATGGCGCCCAAGGGTTGATGGTGCGTGATGTCACCAATGACGGGCCACCTTTTCGCATCAGCCGCGATGGCACATGGTGGCATGGCGACCAGAAGATACAACGTCACGAGCTCGTAAGGTTATTCGCGTCGATCCTGACACGCGACACCGACGGCAGTTACTGGCTCTCAAACCCGGCTGAGCGGTGTCGCGTTAACGTTGAGGATGTTCCCTATGTTATTGAGGCTGCCTCATTCAGTGGCGATACAGTAACGATGGCGTCGTCGCTGGGCGAGAAGGTTGTCCTGAGTAAGGAGCACCCGCTGGTCATGCGTGGTGGTGTGCCCTATGTGATGGTGCGCGGCGGCTGTGAGGGCCGCGTCAGTACCAGTGTCTATTATGAGCTGGTGAAGCATGGCGAGCGGCGTGGCGGCAGCCTGTGGCTGCGTAGCGGCGCTTCGTCTTTCCTGTTGGGCGGTATCGATGAGGACGGATGATACGCTGCGTAAACTAGCGATCGCGCTGAGAAACGAAATGCCGCCAGGTCGTGGTGACGACGAGCTTGAAAGCACCTATCCCCGGCCAAGTGTATACCGTCCTGCAGCCGTGCTTGTGGCATTAACCGAGCATAATGGTGCGCCTCACATTCTTTTAACCGAGCGCACGCAGGACATGCCGCAGCATGCGGGGCAGATAAGTTTCCCCGGCGGCAGCTGCGGTGAAGCCGACACCGATGTCATTGCAACAGCATTACGTGAGGCCGAGGAAGAAATCGCGTTACCCGCATCATCCGTGCGGGTCTTGGGGGTGCTGCCTGATTATCCGACGCGTACCGGATTTATGATCACGCCTGTGGTAGGCTGTGTGGACACGCTGCCTGATCTGTTTGCCAACCCCGCCGAAGTCGCCAGCATCATCCTGTGCCCGCTCAGCGTATTCAGCCCGAAGGCATGCCGAATTGATACAATAAATATCCAGAATTACTCGCACCAATTCTATGCCTTTGACACGCCTGCTGGCCTGGTGTGGGGCGCCACAGCTGGAATTATCGTTGGCCTGAATCGTCTGCTCGGCTAATCTGAACACATGGAAAAGTTGCAGGAACTGCCATGGAGCGGCCGCCCCACCGCAAGGGCGGTTCTGAAAGCACTGCTGGATGCCGACATCGAAGCCCGCTTTGTCGGCGGCTGTGTGCGTGATGCATGGTTGGGTATGGCTACCAGTCATACAGACCTCGATATGGCGACGCCCGCAACGCCCGACGCCGTGACGCGCGCATTGACCCGCGCTGATATCAAGGCGGTGCCGACGGGTATCGAGTTCGGCACCATTACGGCCGTGACATCGAATGATAAGATCGAAATCACCACGCTGCGCGAGGACATTGAAACCGATGGCCGTCATGCCGTAGTGAAGTTCGGAACGGACTGGGAGAAGGATGCGGCGCGGCGCGACTTTACCATCAATGCACTTTACGCCGACGCCGATGGCACGCTGTATGATTACTTTGGTGGGCTGGACGATATCCGGGTGCGCCGCGTGCGATTTATCGGTGCCGCAGGCGAGCGCATAAAGGAAGACTATCTTCGTGTGTTGCGCTTTTTTCGCTTTAGTGCGCGCTTTGCCGAAGCAGTAGACTCCGAGGGCGCGGCAGCGTGTTCGGCAGCGGCCAGTGGACTGAGCCGCCTGGCGCGTGAGCGCGTATGGATGGAGCTTGGTAAAATACTGGCCCTGAATGATCCGTTGCGTGCTGTGCAGCCGATGCTGGACGCGGGGGTTTTACAGGCGCTGTTGCCGGGAATGCCATTCAATCCTGCGCGCCTTGGCCGTATGGCGGATTATGAACACGACAATCATGTTGTGCCGTCAGCCGTGCTGCGCCTTGCTGCGCTGGGTGATGTGGCGCCACAGGTGTTGCGTGATCGCTTGATGCTAAGTAACCGGCAGGTGGATTATCTTGGCCTGGCACAGGAAAGCCTGCGCGCATCCGATACCCGCGCATTGAAAGCCACATGGTACCGGAATGCTGAAAAGATCATGCCCCCTACCGTGCTTCATAATATCGTTCTGCTGCTGCTGGCGGATGATGACACGCGCGGCACGCACAAGTGGCCGACCGACCTTTTTGCCCTAGCGGCAGCGTGGGATGTCCCGGTATTTCCGCTGTCGGGTAGCGATGTGCTGGCGCTTGGTATTCCGGCCGGCGAGCGCGTGGGCCAGTTGTTGGCGCAGGTCGAGGCATCGTGGGTCGAAAACGATTTTCGCCCGTCACGTGATGACTGCCTGATGCAACTGAAAGCTGCCGCCCAGGAAAGCTGATGGACCTGATGAATACGATACTGGGTGCTGCCGGTTTCATCGCCTATTTTATTGAAAGCGTTTTCGGCTTTGGCGGAACGGTCATTTTTCTTGGCTTGTCAGGCCTTGGTGTTGACGTAAAAACCCTGATTTATATATCTATTTATGGATCCGCTGTCGCATCGCTGACGATTATCGCCTATGCGTGGCGCGATATCGCGTGGGGCCACTTCCGGCGGATTTTTATGCTGGCGCTGCCCGGTATCGTTATCGGCACGCTGCTGATCGAGACAATCGACAGCATATGGCTGCTGAAGCTGTTTGCGGTATTCCTGATTTTTTATGGCTGTCAGGGGTTGTTCTTCGCAACGTATAAACCGCCCGCTATCCTGAATAACCTTTTTGTTGCCGCAGGCGGATTGCTTCAGGGTCTGTTTTCTACCGGCGGCCCGTTTGTGTTGATGGGGTATAAAGACCGTTTTGCCAATAAATCAGAGTTGCGTGCTGTTATGGCAGTCTTCTTCCTGCTGGCGAACGCATGGCGTTTTGTACAGGGCGCGGTGACGGGGTCGGATATGACGGGCGTTATAACGTCTTACTGGTGGGTTGCTCTGCCGATCATTGCGGGCGTTATCGGCGGCCACTACATCCACCTGCGGATTTCCGAGAAACAATTCCGGCAGGGCATCCTTATCTTGTTGCTGGCTGTTGGTGTCGGCTATCTTTTCCGTTAAGGCCACTTCACTTCGGGCGGCAGGCTCATCAAAATCGCTTCCACGTTGCCGCCGGTTTTCAGGCCGAACGTGGTGCCGCGGTCGTAAATCAGGTTGAATTCAACATAGCGTCCACGTTTGACCAGCTGCTGCTCGCGCTGTTCTGGTGTCCACGTTTTATTCATGTGCTTGCGCACGATCCGCGGATAAACATCAAGAAATGTACGGCCGACATCCTGCGTAAAGGCGAGGTCCTTGCCGAAATCGCCGGTGTTTACATAATCATAAAAGATGCCGCCGACGCCACGCGGTTCGTTGCGGTGCTTGATGAAAAAGTATTCGTCGCACCATTGCTTGAAGCGCGGGTAATAGGCCAGGTCGTGGTTATCGCAGGTCGTGCGGAGCGCACTATGGAACATCTTGGTATCGTCGGCGTCGGCCGCCGTGGTTGGGGTCAGGTCCATCCCGCCGCCGAACCATGATTTAGCGGTGACCAAAAAGCGCGTGTTCATGTGTACGGCCGGCACCAGCGGGCTGCGCATGTGCGCCACAAGGCTTATGCCGGTAGCGAAAAACGCCGGGTCTTTGTCGGCACCCGGAATCTGCTTGGCGAACTCCGGCGCAAAGGTTCCATATACAGTCGAAACGTTGACGCCGACTTTTTCGAACACGCGGCCGTGCATCAGGCTCATCACCCCGCCGCCGCCAGGCGTACCGTCATCGTTCACGCGCGGCCATGGCGTTTGTTTAAAGCGCCCGGTCGGGACATACGGCAGCATGGGGCCGGCGTATTCATCCTCGATTTTTTCAAACTCAGCGCAAATCTGGTCGCGCAGGGTTTCAAACCACTGCTGCGCCTGCTGTTTCTCGGTCACGAAAGACTGGGCTGGTAACATGGTGACGTTGTACGCCTGTCAGGCGGTTTGCCGCAAGGCCTCTGCGACGGCAATCGCGCCGGCAACCGCCACATTCAAAGAGCGTTCGCCGGGCGTCATGGGGATGAATATCCCGGCGGCGCAGGCATTCATGACATCGGCAGGCAGGCCGCGCGATTCCGGACCCAGTAAAAGAATGTCATCGGGCCTGAATGTAAAGTCGTTCAACGGCGTGGTGCCCGTGGTTTCAACGGCGATCAGGCGGCGCATGCCAACCGCCTTGCGGAATTCTTCCCAGCCGGAATAGCGCTCGGTTGCCGCACGCTCGGCGTAATCCATTGCCGCCCGCTGCATGAACTTGTCGCCGAACATGAAGCCGCAGGGCTCGATAACCGCCAGCTTGAAGCCAAGGCAGGCAGCCGTGCGGATCAGCGTACCGCAGTTCTGCGCAATATCAGGCTGGTAAAGGGCGAGAGTCAGCATTGCGGATATGGGATGCCCCACAAACAGCCAGCCCCACTGTGGGTGGCACAAGGGCGGCCAGAAGAATAAGATCTGATTGCTCGGTGACGTTTGCATAAATGGACAGCGGCAGGGCACCAACGATGCCAATGGCGATAGCCCAAGTCAGCGCACGGCCCGTAACACGCGAAGAAAAGACAGCAAAAAACGCGGGAATAAGCATGCATGACGCCAAGGCGCCATAGATCAGGAAAACCCAAAGCAGTTTCGGCTGCATCAGGGCTACGACAGTACCTATTGCCGCGCCGGCAATCATAATTCGGCGCATTTTACGAACGGTGTCGGTTTCGTGTGCCGGCCCCGAGCGGGCAAAAAGGGAGGGCAGTGCGACATATGCGGAATCGAGTGTGGATGTCAGGCCGGCGAGTGCGAGGATGATAAAGCCGTAGAGCGCCCATTCAGGCAGGAAGTACGCAACCACTTCGGGTCCGACCATCTGCGGGTCGCCGATTACCAGTGTGTTCTGTACGGCTGGAGATGCTGCAATAAACCCCAGAATGCCCAGCACGATAGGAACAACGCCGAACAGCAGGCCGCCCAACCCGAAAATAGCTTTGATAGATTGCTGTTTGGCGGCGTGGGCGCGCTGGAAAAACATCTGATCAGCCAGTGGGCCTGATAGTAGGCTTAGGGCGCTGGCGATACCGAAACCCAGTATGACTTCAGGGTTAAGGACGTTGCCGAAAGAGCCGCTTTGGCCGCCGATTCCTTCGCTGATAATGCTCCAGCCACCTGCGACGTGAACAACCCACGGTACAATCAGGAAAGCGATGAACAGTAGCATGAGCATTTGTAGTTTGTCGGTCATGACGGATGCGCGCAGGCCGCTGATCAGGGAGTATCCAAGTGTGCCAGTCGCCATCAGCAGGATGGCGAGCGTGACATCCATATTGGCAACGTGTGCAAACAGCGTTCCGCCGGCCAGTGTGTTGATAATGATTGCGCCCAACTGGTATCCGGCATAAACGATCAGCGCGACGCTGCGCAGATGGGGAGCGTCGGCGTAGCGAGTCGCCAGGAAATCAGGGAATGAGTAGCCGTCAGCGTGGATTTTCTTAAGACGCAGTGCAAGCGGAATAAACAGGAAGAAGCACAGGATATTCGGCACAGTGAACCAGAAAAGCCCGGCCAGGCCTTGTGTGTAGGCCTTCATCGAACAGATAAAGACGGCGGGCGCCCATATCCATGATACGGCGATGCTGGCGGCCCCAGCCCATGGGCCTAGTTGCCGGCGCATAACAACAAAATCTTCAAAGTCATGCTGGCGTGGGCGTGTGATCCACGATGTAGCCGCCATAACGGCGATAAAGCCTATAAGGATAAGTAATCCTGTGGCGGCATCGATCATGAGAAACAGCCGGATTGGCGAGGTTTTGCCACTCTTTTCATCCTATTCTGCCCCTTTTCCGCCCCTTCAAACCCTTGTATATCAATGGACTGTAAGTTAACAGAGGTTTTTTATGGCGGATAATAGCTGCAATACCGGCCTGTGCGGTCACGCGCACCACAATGAAAAAAAATATCCCGACGGCTCAACCCGTCGCGACTTTATCCTGCTGGCAGCGGGCGGCATGGGCGCAGTTGCCGTGGGCTCGGCAGTCTGGCCTGTCATCGATAGCATGAATCCGGCCGCTGACGTACTGGCGCTGGCCTCGACTGAAGTTGATTTATCAGCGATCAAGGAAGGCCAGGCCATCACAGTAAAGTGGCGCGGCAAGCCAGTGTTCATCCGCTACCGCACAGCAGCTGAAATTGAAGCCGCTGAAAATATCGCCCCCGATGATTTCAAAAATCTCCGCGAAAAGCAAACCGATGCACAGCGTGTAAAGGAAGGCCATAAACAATGGCTGGTACTGGTCGGTGTCTGTACGCACCTGGGTTGTGTTCCGCTGGGTCAGAAAACCACTGAAGCGCGCGGGGAATATGGCGGCTGGTTCTGTCCCTGCCACGGTTCGCATTACGACACAGCCGGTCGTATTCGCAAAGGCCCGGCACCGCAAAACCTCGCAGTTCCTGAATACGAATTCCTTAACGACACCCGCATCAAGATTGGTTAATCATGGCTTCTGGTCTTCATAATTCCGAATTCAAAAACCCGCTAATCAACTGGTTTGACTCACGCATGCCGTTGTTCACGATGCTGCAGAAGGAGTACGGCACGTTCCCGACGCCGCGTAACTTCAACTACTTGTGGAATTTCGGTGCACTGGCCATGTTCGTTCTGGTGGTGATGATCGTCACCGGCATTATGCTGGCGATGCAATACACCGCTGATACTAATCTGGCCTTCGGTGCGGTTGAGCGTATCATGCGCGACGTCAATTATGGTTGGCTGCTGCGCTATATTCACATGAACGGCGCATCAATGTTCTTTATCGTCGTCTACATTCACATTTTCCGTGGCCTGTATTACGGCAGCTATAAGAGGCCGCGCGAACTGCTGTGGATCTTCGGCATGATCATTTACCTGCTGATGATGGCAACCGGCTTCCTGGGCTATGTGCTGCCATGGGGTCAGATGAGCTTCTGGGGCGCAACCGTTATTACCAATCTGTTCAGCGCCATTCCACTGGTTGGTGACAGCATCGTGACATGGCTGTGGGGCGGCTTTTCGGTTGATAACCCGACGCTGACGCGTTTCTTCGCGCTTCACTACCTGCTGCCTTTCGTCATTCTGGCTGTTGTGTTTCTGCACATCTGGGCGCTGCATATTACGGGCAGCAATAACCCGCTGGGTATCGAGCCCAAAGGGCCCGGCGACACCATTCCGTTCCATCCATACTACACGACCAAGGATATGTTTGGCCTGACCGTATTCATGATCATTTATGCGGCATTCGTGTTCTTTGCGCCTAACTATCTTGGCCATCCGGATAACTATATTCCGGCTAACCCGCTGGTAACTCCGGCGCACATTGTGCCGGAATGGTATTATCTGCCGTTCTACGCCATCCTGCGGTCCATTACGTTTGATATCGGCATTCCTTTCACCGACATCGTGATTATCAGCGGCAAGTTGGGCGGCGTTATCTGCATGTTCGGCGCGATTGCCGTGCTGTTCGTGCTGCCGTGGCTAGACAAGTCGCCGGTGCGTAGTGCGCGTTTCCGCCCGCTGTACCGCCTGTTCTTCTGGGTGCTCGTGCTTGATTGTATCGCGCTGGGCTTCGCCGGCGCCAAGCCTGCTGAAGGTATGTGGCTCTATGTGGCACAGATCGGCACCCTGTACTACTTCGTGCACTTCCTTGTGATTATTCCGCTGCTGCCCCGCTTTGAAAAAACGCTGCCGCTGCCGGAGTCAATCTGCTCGTCGGTATTGAAGAAGGGTGCTGTCGCCATGTTGGCCCTGTTGCTGCTGATGCCAAACGCGCAGGCCGCCGAAGACGCGAAACACCCGAAAGATGAGCAATGGCACCATGAAGGCGTGTTCGGTACCTACGACCGTGCCGCTGTTCAGCGTGGCTATCAGGTATACAAAGAAGTTTGTGCCGCTTGTCACAGCATGAGCCTGGTGCGTTTTCGCGACCTGATGGCGATTGGGCTGACCGAAGCCGAAGTAAAGGCATTGGCCGCAAGCTACACCATTATGGACGGCCCGGATGATACGGGCGAGATGTATGAACGCCCGCGTCTGCCAGCTGATACTTTTCCGGCACCGTTCGCTAACGAACAGGCCGCCCGCGCGGCTAACAACGGCGCCCACCCCAAAGATTTATCACTGAAGGTGAAGGCGTCACCGGGTGGCGAAGATTACGTGTATTCGATCCTGACCGGTTATGGGCCCGCGCCGAATGGCGAGACACGTGAAGGTCAGTACCACAACGCGTATTTCCCGGGCGGCTGGATCGGCATGCCGCAGCCACTGAATGACGGGCAAATCACTTATGCTGACGGTACCGAGGCGACTGTAGCCCAGATGGCGCACGACGTGACGACGTTCCTAGCATGGACGGCTGAGCCTAAAATGGAAGCGCGCAAGCGCATGGGCGTGAAGGTTATTCTATTCCTGCTGGTGTTCGCGGGGATCATGTACGCTGCCAAGAAGCGCGTATGGCGTGACCTGCACTAGTGTGTCACAGTCGGCACCCCAGCAAGCCCACGATTACCGCAAAGGCGTAACTCTTTTTCTGCTGTTTATGGTGTGCGACAGCGCTGTTGCTGTGCTGACGCGCATGAACATGCTGCACATGTCGCTGGGTTGTTACAATTTCTGGCGGTCGGCAGCGGCCATGGCCTATATCCTGATTATCATGTCGTCGCGCGGGCAGCTGCGCGACCTGGTGCCGCCCAATCCGCGCGGACTTATTGTGAATGCGCTGCTGGGCGGCATAAGCACCGGCCTTTTCACCTATGTCTACAGCCAGCTGCCGACAGCCGATGTCTTCGCGATCATCAACCTGTCGCCGTTTTTTGTCGCGCTGCTGTCGATCGTGCTGCTGGGCGACCGCATTGCGCGTCCGCACTATGCTGCCATCGTTGTCGGTTTTCTGGGCGCCATGGTCATCGTTCAGCCGGGCAGTAGCCTGTTTTCGGCTGACGGGCTGGCGGCAATCTTTACGACGTTTCTTTATGCACTGACCATCGTGCTCTCCAGCTGGCTGGCCGGCGGGCACAGCACCAATACGATTGTCGCCTATAATATGGGGGTCATGGTCGTTGCAACGGCGCCGTTCGCCCTTGATATCACGCCTGAATTCGGTGTTCAGGATATGTGGCTGATGGCGCTGACCTGCGGCCTGTACGTTGTCTATCGCATCGCCATCGTTGCTTCGCTTCGTTATGCGCCTTCCGCCTATTTGGCTCCGCTGGAATACTTCTCGATCGTGCTAGTCGCCATCATGGCGTACATGCTGTACGGGGAAGTGCCGACGTATACGCTATGGACTGGTGCCGTGATCATTATCGCCGCCGGCTTATATATCATGCGCACGCCGCAGCATGTAATACACAAGGCGACCCCGGGTTTGCTGAAGTAGACTTGTTAAAAGTCGTAGGCCATCGGCGCGCCGCGGCTATCCAATACTGCCTGTGGTTCAATAATAGGTTTGGGCGCCGTATCGATAAAGCGCACAGGCTTGATGGTCCAGACGGTATCGACGCCATCTTGCCACTCCATATCAAAAACACCGGCGCTTAAAGTACCGCTGTCGCTGTTGTCGACATTCACGGTATGCGGTTGTGCATTATCTGGCCATGCCTGGGGGCCGGGTTGCAAAGGCACAGCGCCCCCATGAACAAGGATTTTATCAAGGCCATGGTGAGCACTTTCGCTGTACTCGGCATGGCGCAGCGTCAAATCCTCGCTGTTCTGGTTCAGCAGGGTCTTGAAGGGGTTCACCCCGGCCGAACAGAACAACAGGCCAGCCTGCGCGCTTTGCAGCGGGGTGCGCGATAAAAACATCAGCGGCGTCTGGCTGCCGGGGCGGGCACTTTGGCGCAAGGCCTTCTGCAGGGCTGCTTGCGTCGCCGAAATCTGGGTGGTTTCGGCGTCGTTAAAACGGGTTTCCCGGAACGGAACGGCGGGCACGTCGATGTTATAATCCTGCAATAGTGCCGCTCCCTCATTCTGCATCCAGTGCAGCATGCGATGCACGCCCGCATTGCTATAGATGCAATCCAGCAGATCTTGTTCCTGACGGCCCCGCAGGAAATAACATTCAGCGCGGCGACTGGCGAGGGCGCACATGCGTTCAAGAACTTTTCGTCCACCGGGGGCGCTGCCGATATAGTTGCCGGTAAAAACCACGGCGATAGGGTCCTGGAAGTCTGCACAGTCCTGATTGATGCGGACCAGCATGGCTTCCAACAGATCTGAGCGGCCGTTGATATGCCCAATGGCGTATATGCGCCGACGTTTTAACATGGGCCGACGCTAGCATGGCATCCTGCACGGAATAAACCGTTTCAGCGTGCATCGCAGCAATGGGACAGTATATTGCGGGGTTAGGGTTTATACGTTGAATTTAAAGTGGAATACATCGCCATCGGCAACGACATAGTCTTTACCTTCCTGCCGCAGTTTGCCGGCGTCGCGTGCCTGGCTTTCGCCCCCCAGCGACACATAGTCGCCGTAAGCGATCGTCTCGGCACGGATAAAGCCGCGCTCGAAGTCGGTATGGATGGCACCCGCGGCCTGTGGTGCCTTGGCGCCCTGGAATACGGTCCATGCGCGCGCTTCCTTGGGGCCAACCGTGAAAAATGTCAGAAGGCCAAGCTTCTTGTAACCGGCGCGGATGACGCGGTTAAGGCCAGGTTCGGTAAGGCCCATTGAAGAAAGATATTCGTCCTGTTCTCCGGCCGGCAGGGTCGCCACTTCGGCCTCGATAGCTGCGGCGATTAATACAGCTTCGGTGCCTTCGGCTTTGGCCTTGTCAAACACACGCTGGCTGAAGGCGTTGCCCTTGGCGGCGTCGGCTTCATTGACATTGGCGACATACAGAACGGGCTTGCTGGTAATCAGCTGCAGACCGCGGAACAGATGCGTTTCTTCTTTTTTAACGTCAAACAGGCGGGCAGGCTTACCATCAGCCAGAAGCTTCAGGACGCTGTCGATGACCGGCAGCAAGGCCTTGGCTTCGGCGTCATTGCCCTTAGCACGCTTTTCCAGCGCGGGCTTACGCTTCTCGAGGCTATCGAGGTCAGCCAGCATCAATTCAGTCTCGACAATCTCCGCATCACGCACTGGGTCGACTCCGCCTTCGACGTGGGTTACATCGCCATCTTCAAAGCAGCGCAGCACATGCACGATGCAATCAGTCTCACGTATGTTGGCCAGGAATTGGTTGCCCAGGCCTTCGCCCTTGCTGGCGCCGCGCACCAGGCCGGCGATGTCGACGAACTCCAGCTGCGTCGGGATGATCTTTTGCGAACCGGCCAGCGCCGCCAGCTTTTCAAGGCGTGGATCGGGCACAGCGACCTTGCCGACGTTCGGCTCGATTGTGCAGAACGGGAAGTTCGCTGCCTGTGCCGCTTGTGTAGCGGTCAGCGCGTTGAACAACGTTGATTTGCCGACGTTTGGCAGGCCGACGATGCCGCAAGAAAAACCCATAAAAACCCCAAGAAAAACGGTTGCCGGTTTGTAGCATTATCGGCGCGCCTGTAAAACTATTTTACGCAGGCAGTTGTGCCAGCAGCCACGGCAGGACGAAGGGATAGGAAAGCAACGCGATAATCGTGATTAGTAACACATAGGCGGCAGCGCGGTCTGGCGCCACATTTTCCTTAACGGCGAAGGCCGCCAAGTTCGCAGCAGACGGTGTAATCGTCATGATCAGCAGCAGTTGATGCGCGGTTGTGTCAAATAAGTGCAGCGTGGTGGCATCCAGCATGATGGCGCCAAACGCCAGCAAGGGCTGTAAAACCAGTTTACCAATCCCGCCCATGGCGAGAAGGCGACCGTCAACCTGCAGGCCGTATTGCGCCAACGCAATACCAATGAACGCCATGCCGAAGACAACGTAAGCACCTTTGCACAGCTTCCAGAGTTCGATGAAGTGTGCGGGGATGGCCATATTAAGGGCTGAGATGATAATGCCGATCATGATTGCATAAATTGCAGGAAGGCGGACAATTCGAATGAGGGCGTCGCGGACATTCAGCCGGCCACGGGCGATAAAGTAGTATCCGATCGTGCTTTCATAAACCATGTGCCCCACAGTCATAAGAATATAAAGGCCGACAGCTTTTGCATCAAACAGTGCGATGACAATCGGTAGGCCCATATAGCCGGTGTTTGCTGCGCCAGCAGCATGCGCCAGCAGAAAGTGCGCCTTGTTGTCGGGCATGGCTTCATAACCGACGAAATGTGTAATAAGCCCCGACAGTGTGGCGAGACAAAAGCCGACCACCGGCAATAAAAGAAGTTCAGCAGCGAATTCGATCTGGGCGGTAGCGAATAATGCGACAATCGGCGTAACGCCAAAGATAAGCGTTATGGCGATGGGGGTGGCATCTATCTTGTGGACGCGCCCGAGGGTGAAGCCCAGGCCCATCAAAACGAAGAGAGGTATAACCGCGTTGATCAGCGCTTCAGTCATTGGATGTTTTCAATAGGGGCTGCGTGCGTAAGGCAACTTTATTCTGCAGGTCCATAATCTGGCTGCTGAACAAAAGTGGGGCGTTCATGGCGATTTCATCGATTATGGCGTCAATCACAACCCGTTCGTCACGAGTAAAATCACTCAATACATAGTCCGCTACGTCCATGGGCAGGCCACGCTCGCGTGGGTGGCCGACACCGATCCGTACGCGCCAGAACTCCGGACCGACCCGGCTGTCGATATCTTTAATGCCATTCTGCCCCGCGCTACCGCCACCTTTCTTGATGCGCATGGTTCCGATCGGTAGGTCGATTTCGTCATGCAGAACGATCAGGTCTTCGGGGTCAATTTTATAAAATGACATCGCGGCTTCAACGGCGCGGCCGGATTCGTTCATATATGTCTGCGGCATCAGCAGCAGTGTCTTCATGCCGCCCAGCGTGCCTTGCCACACATGGCTGTGAAACTTTTCGGAGGGTCCGGCAAAAGAATGGCGGCGGAGAATTTCCCCCGCCGCCATAAAGCCGACATTGTGACGATTGTTCTGATATCTGCCGCCGGGATTGCCGAGGCCAATAATCAGTTTCATCGCCGTCTGTCTTATTTCTTAGCTGCCGGAGCTGCCGCACCCGCTGCCGGTGCCGCTGCGCCTGCTGCCGGAGCTGCCGCACCCGCTGCTGCCGGGGCTGCCGCTGCTGCTTCAGCTGCCGCTGCTTCAGCTTCGGCCTTGGCTGCCGCTTCCTTAGCTTCATCGCGAAGCGCTGTCGGCGCTGCGATCGTAACCAGTGTCATTTCATCGGCATCATCGGCGCTGATCAGGCGTGATCCCTTGGGCAGCGTGATTGTGCCCATGTGGATCGAGTCGCCGATATCAAGTTCACTGACGTCGATGGTGATGGATTCGGGGATGCTGCCAGCCTGGCAATACAGGTCCAGTTCGTGACTGACGATGTTGACAACACCGCCGCGCTTGACGCCCGGTGACTTTTCAGCGCCCGAAACGTGGACCGGAACCGCGATGCGAATTTCGGTCTTGTCAGTGACGCGCAAGAAGTCGAGGTGCAGGGGCTGGTCGGTAACCGGATCCAGCTGCGCATCACGCGGCAGAACCATGTGCTTCTTACCGTCCACTTCCAGATTCAGAAGGTGCGTAAAAAAGCTCGCGCGCTCAAGCTGCTGCGACACCTTGTTTTTGTCGAGCATAATGAGTAGGGGTTTTTCGTTATTTCCGTAGATAACGGCCGGAACCTGGCCGTTGCGTCGTGTTGCTCGTGCGTTCCCCTTGCCGCCGCCCGAACGAACCGACGCCTGCATTGTTGCTTGCGTCATAGTTTTCTCCGTTGGTTTCGCGCCCACCTCCAGGGGTGTGGGCCACGACCTTGTTTTAAGGCCCGGTGGTTATAGCGGAAAACCCTTTGAAATGACAAGGAAATAAGAGTGACCAACATGTTGATTCTATTTAGTTAGTTACCAATTTTTCACCGGTTCGGCTTTAGATATGCCGTATGCGCGAAATCCGCTCTGCCAATTGCTCTGCCGACCTTGATGCCATCCACCGGCTTGATATTGAGGCCTTTGGTGACCGCGCCTATTCATTTGACAAGATGAAAGCGATTTATGACGCCTGCAGTGATTATACGACGCTGCTGATCGAGAGCGGCGAGCTGCTTGGTTATGTCTATCTCTATTCCCTGAAACCATCGGATTTCGCCAAGTTCCGCGGTGGCAGCATGCCCGAGCGCGATATGGATACGTTTACCCGCGCTGAGCTGAAGGCGGCGCCGGCGATGCTGTGGTATATCAGCGACATCGTTGTGCGCCCGGACAAGCAGAAGACAGGCGTGGGCATGGCGGTGTTCAGGGCGGCGATACGCAAATGGCTGACGCTGCCGATTGCTTATCCGGCACGGCTATACGCCATTGCCTATTCCGACGGCGGTGCGCGGTTGATGAAAAACTTCGGGTTTTCCAAGGTTGCGGTGGGTAAGGATATGGCCGACGGCGACGACCTGTATGAATTAGCGATCGACGCTCCGCCACGCTTTACCATGTAGCGGTACTAACTTTCTGGGCTCAAAAAGATAACCAAATCAAGGCTCTTGATTTTCATGGAATAATTTCAGAAAGGCGCGCCAATATTAAAAGCGGGAAGGTTTTTGATGCGGCTAAACGCCAAGGAAAGACGGCAGTTGGCGGCTCTGCAGGCGGCGCGTCGCCATACGGATGCTGCCCGCATGGTGCTGTTCGGGACGCATCAGGCAGATACACGTATGGCCTATACGCCTCAGGAGGTACGCGGGCGCCAGCTTGCTGCGCGCCGGGAGTTCTCCAAGGCCTGTGCCGACGAAATGGTCGCGCGTGAAAAAGCATCGTTCAACGTCGCGAAGTATGAAGAGTATGAATTGTTCAGGTGGTCACGCGTACTTGCAAATCTGTGTGCGGTTACGGGCATCATGCTGAAGCCGCCCGGGCGGGTTATCACTATCATGCGCCTTGCGGCTTGGCGCCGGCAGGTACAGGACAGAACTGGCGGGCGGGCCCTATAAGCCAGATGGCCTGCAGCGGCAAAGCGTTTGCCCGTTTATTATTCGGCCGCACTAGCGCGTGACCAGCAACACCTTGAAAAGTTCGCCCATCTGGTCGGATGCTGTCAGGCGAGCATAACCGCTGCGCAGCATCGCTTGCGTTGCATCGTCTTTATTCGCGCACAATGCGGCCAGCCGCTCATCACCACCCAGCGCGCGCAGAAAATCGCCCTGCGTTGTCAGCGTTGTTTGCAGGGGCGCGGCGGCGCTGGCCAGTGTTCCGAAATCAACATGCACGGTGATATCAGCGTCGCCCACGTCCTCAAGCGGGTTCGTGTAACCGTGTTGTCGCAATGCCTGCACCGTATCGCCTGCGGCCGGACCTTTATAGCCATAGTCAATCGCAACCAGTGCGCCAGCGTGGCGCGAAATGTGCGCGGCAAGAGCCTGCATAATATCAACCGATGCTTCGCTGTATTCTGTCCACGCAGTCGGGCGCAAAGCCTGGATGGGCCCCGGGGCGTTTAAAACCGCTTCTTCGCTCCATGCAAGCTTGTCGCCGTCCTGTTTGACAACGCGGCGCTGCCATATGCCGTTGAAGCGGTATTGGTCTACCGGCAATGCATCGAAAAATTCGTTGGCAATCACAATAAGCGGTTGCGGCGGTAGATGTGCCAGGTTGTCAATATAGGTCGGTCTGTAAGATTCGAGCGTTCCCTGTTGTGTGCTGCGCAGTACAGGGCTGGCTTCCATCAGTTGCAGATTCATTCCACGCAGGAAGTCCGGCGTCACCTGCGTTATGGCGCGCAGCGCGTCGGCCATCAGCGTGCCGCGGCCGGGCCCCAGTTCCAGCAGCGTAAAAGCGCCCGGGCGGCCAAGACGCAGCCACTCGTTCGCCGCCCACAAGCCAATGGCTTCGCCGAAGATCTGCGAGATTTCGGGCGCCGTGATAAAATCGCCCCGCTGACCCAGAGGATCGCGCGTCATGTAATAGCCATGCGCGGGATGCAGCAGCGCCAGGTTCATGAACTCGCTAAGCGGGATGGCCCCGCTTTCAACGATTTTCGTTATCAGGATTTTCTGCAGCAGGGACATCGGCAGCCGGTGCGGTTACGGGGCGCGGCGGCAAGTGCATACCGGCCGCCTGTTTGATAAGGGCGATGCCGATAATCGCCATGGGGATGCACAGGATCTGCCCCATCGTCACATCGCCGATGATAAAGCCCAGCTGTACGTCAGGTGAGCGGTATTCTTCGCCAATCGAGCGGAAAACTGCGTACAGGAACAGGAAGATGCCGCCCAGCATGCCAGGGCGACCGCGGAGCGCATAAACGCGCGACAGGGCCAGCATAATGAACAGCAGCAGGAAACCTTCCAACGCCGCCTGGTAAAGTTGCGACGGGTGGCGCGGGTTGACGCCGCCGTCAGGAAAGACCATCGCCCACGCACCATCGGATACGCGGCCATACAATTCCCCGTTGATGAAGTTGGCTATGCGGCCAAGACCAAGACCTAGCGGAACGACGCAGGCGATGACATCACCAAACGCACGCCAGTCGATGTTGCGCGCTTTGCAGAATAGAAAGAAAGCGACACAAACACCCAACGCGCCGCCGTGGAATGACATACCGCCGTGCCAGACCTGCAGGATTTCCAGCGGGTGGCTGAGGTAGTAACCAAGGTTATAGAAAAGGATATAGCCAATGCGTCCGCCCAGAATGGTGCCGACAATCGCCCATGTCAGGAAGTCGTCGAAGTCGGCGCGGGTGCCGGCGCGCTGCAGGTGTGCAGGCGTGCGGTCAGCCATCCGGCCGGCCAGCCACCAGCCGCCGATGAACCCCAGCATATAAGCCAGTGCGTACCAGCGCACCTCGATTGGGCCAAGGCTAAAGGCAACGGGATCAATTTGCGGGAATGTGAGCATCAACCCTCTGGAACTTCGCTAGACAACATCCTATCTTCTCCGCAGCAAAGATAAAGGGAGCAATGTCATGCCTAAACCGGATTTTTCGTCGCTGAATCTCGGGCGCCTGCTGGAAGATGTGCTGGGATTGGCGCAGCTGGTGCGCACCGAAGGGAAGACGCGCGCGCGCGGTGAGCTGGAAAAGTTTCTTGGCCGCATGGACTTCGTGACACGCAAGGAGTTCGAGGCTGTAAAAGCGATCGCCGTTGCTGCCCGCACGCAGGCCGAAGAAGTGGCCGACCATGTCGGTTACAAAAAGAAAAAGACCGCCAAGCGCGCTCCAGCGAAGAAGGTCGTTCGTGGCAAAAAGAAAACAAAATAGTTTTGCCGATGCACTGCGCCTGCTGGGCAGCAAAGGCGTCGATGCGGCGGCTGCCGGTGATAAGCCCAGGCTGCTGCGCGCTGTTGTAGAGCATGTCGACGCCGCGGTCGTTGGACAAAAGACGCCGTTCGATAAGCGTGACAGCGTGCGCGACCGTTTGTTTGCCCTGTTGATGCAGCACATGGATGTTGTGCAGGCTCAGCGCGCCGCTTACTTGAATGTGCTGCAGTACCTGTGTCGTAACCCGGCGGACGCGCGCCATATCGGGCAGCCTTTGTTCGCCAGCCTGCAGAACATATTAAGGCAGGCTGGCGCGCCGGCATCGCCCGCGCATGTTGGGGCTTTGGCGCTGGCGCTGTTAACAATCCTTGCAGCGTGGCGAAACGATACGACTGCGGATTTGAGCAAGACCATGAAGGCGTGTGACAAGGCTTTAGGCGTGCTGGAAAACGTTGCACGTTTTGTGTAGGCTAGAGCCCTTATATGAAGGGAGAGCTATCATGATGAACGAGAACTTCGCCCGCCTGTTTGATCCGCAGGAATATGCCAAGAATTTTGGCATGAATAATTTCGATTTCAGCAAGCTGATGGATATGTCGGCATTCAAGGATATGCCCAAATGGTGGCCCGACCTGAAAGCCACGAATATGAATGTTAACGGCGTTGATATCGAGGCGATGATTGATAACAACAAGAAGAATTTCGAGGCCATCACACAGGCCAACCAGATGGCCCTGCTGGGCATGCAGACAATTATGCGTCGGCAGGCTGATATTTTCCGCGAGACCATGGAAGCTGCCAGCCGGTTGATGAACGACGCTATGACCGGTGGCACGCCGGAAGAAAAACTGGCACGTCAGGCGGACCTGACTCGCACTGCATTCGAAGCCGCCACCCGCAATATGCAGGAACTGGCAGCCATGGTGACCAGCAGCCAGAACGACTGCCTGAAGGTTATCAACGAGCGCGTTGCTGAAAGCCTTGAGGGCCTGAAGGCCAGTGCAGCCCGTAAATAAAAAAGGCGGCCCGGATATTATCCATGGGGCCGCCTTTTTAAATTCCTGTCAGATCAATTATTGGCCGCTGCCCGGCTGGAGAGTGCTGGTGACATCTGCATTCGGCAGGCCCACTGTCTGGGCACGATTT
>JBFWRI010000002.1:0-105583 GCA_050248995.1 Bdellovibrionales bacterium | reverse complement strand
GATAACCCATTTATAAATGGAGGTTTTCTTCACGCTTTTCCAGAGTCTGCGGTTCTGGTCGGAATAAGCACCGTTTAAGTGATAGCTACCTTTTATCTGGGTGCAGACTTCTTCGGGAAGAACAAGTTCAGCTCCATCAGGTTTTTTATGCGCGGCAAGTGCCTTGATATCATTGGCCTCGATAAAGAATACAAAGCCATCCGCTTCACCATGCTTTGTAGATAACTTACCCGCATGCCATTCGTAGGCAAATATACTGCCCGCTTTCTCAATGTTTGTTCCAAACATGCTTTTGAATTTGCGTTCGATAGCAGCCCGGGCGACCATGTCTGGTGTTAGCGTCAGACCTTTTTGTTCGGCAGCTTCATTGGCGCGGATATAATCTTGCTCATTTACATTGGCGCCCAGAAAGGAAAAACCGTTTTTGGAATGCTTGAGCATAAGAATTTTCATTTTACCGCCCCCGTTGGGGCCGACAATTATACCAACCGCACAGATGGGTTGGCCAAAGCGCGTTATGGTCTTATCTGAAGCCATGCCCTTTTATAAACTTTGTGGCCGAAAGTAATTGCCGCCGGCAATCCAACGGCGCTAGGGTGGTGGGATAAAGAAAGGCCTTTATGGACGGACTGCCCGAGAATCTTGCAAGAATCGTTGCCGAGGCGCGGACAGCGCAGCCTTCACCAGCGGCTGCGGCAGCGGCCCTGCGCCATATGGATCTGACCAGCCTGCGGGATGAGGATACAGCCGAAAGCATTGCAGCTCTGCTGCAAAAGGCCGATCAGGGGCCATTGGGTACCGTGGCCGCCGTTTGTGTATACCCGCAGTTCATTGATCAGGTGGTGAAAAGCCTAAAAGGCACCGCCGTCGGCTGCGCTGCCGTTATTAACTTCCCCGGCGGCAAGGGAGATCCTAGGGCGACGTTCGAGGCCACGCAGCAGGCGATTGCAGATGGCGCCACCGAAATCGACATCGTGCTCGATTATGAAAGTTTTCTGGCGGGCGACCGCGAGCGGGCGGAAAAACTGCTGAATGCCTGCGGCGCGGCCTGCGGGCCCGACATCAAGCTGAAGATCATTCTGGAAAGCGCCGCGTTTGAAAACTACGCCGATCTTGCTGATGCCTGTCATCTTGCGATCGGCTGCGGTGCGGACTTTCTGAAAACATCCACCGGCTTTCACCCGAAGGGTGGGGCTTCGCTGGAAGCGGCGACCGTGCTGCTGGAAGCCATCCGACTGTCGCGGCGCGGCGGCATCGGCCTTAAGGTTTCAGGCGGCATCAAAACCGTTGCGCAAAGCGCGACGTATATTGACCTTGTGCGACGGATGCGTAGCGATGTGCCGCTGACGCGTGACAATTTCCGTATCGGCGCCAGCAGCCTGCTGGATGATGTGTTGCGTATCCTGCGTCCGACGCCGGGCATGCCAGATGCGGTCGGACCGAAAGCAGATTATTGATCATCAAGAAAAGGATTGGTGGGCCCGGCAGGACTTGAACCTGCGACCAGACCGTTATGAGCGGCCCGCTCTAACCAACTGAGCTACAGGCCCACACGCCTGTCTGATCATCTTTCATAGCTGTCGCAAGGCGTCTCAAGCAAGCGGGAAATGGGAGCTGATTTTTGCCATGCAAGATGCGGCTTATGGTGTGGATAACACGCAAGCGGATGTGTGATTGAGTCAATAAAAACACGTCTTGATGGAATTTTTATCACGATGCGCGATGCGGTGCGGTGATGCTGTGAAAGGCGCGTCTGATTCCAACCCCGTCAAGCAAAATCGAAGATGTGTTGACAGATTTTCGAATCTATACGCATCATATGTCCACAAGCATGCTTACCAATTGGAGGACTACATGCCTGCTAAGAGAAAGACCAAGAAAGCCGCTGCCAAAAAGGCCCCGGCTAAGAAGAAAGCCCCTGCAAAGCGCAAGAAGGCTACGAAGCGTAAAGTTGCCAAGAAGGCTCCGGCCAAGAAGGCAGCTGCTAAGAAGCCGGCTAAGCGCAAGAAGCGTAAGGCTGCAAAGAAGAAGTAATTCTTCTTTGCTCTTCATGAGTAACAAAGCCCCGTCGCGCGATTGCCGGCGGGGTTTTTGTTTGTCTGTTATTCTTTACGATTAAGGTATTCCTGCGCCAGTCGCAGGCCCAGCAATGTCTGCGCATTGCTGCCTGCTTTTTCAACATAGGCGATCGCATCGACCAGCGGCATTGAAACGGGTTCGATGAACTCGCCTTCGTCGGGGGCGCTGTCTCCGAGTGTGCAGTCCAGCGCCAGAAAGATATGCGCCTTGACCGTCCCATGGTTCCACAGGGGGACGCTTTGCAGGAACACAACCTGACTTGGTGTCAGCCCTACCTCTTCTTTTAGTTCCCGGGCAGCGGCCACGGCCGGGCTTTCATCCGGGTTAAGGCGTCCGCTCGGCAATTCGGCCAGTTCCTGGTCGTGGGCCAGTCGCCATTCGCGCTTCAGGTAAACATTGCCCTGCGGATCAAGCGCCACGATAACGGCAATATCTGGCGCCTCGACATAGGACCATGTGCGCACCTTGCCGTCAGGAAAAGTGATATCGGCCGTAGTCTCTTTAAACAGGGGTGTAGGGTTGGGGCGCAGGTTAAGGCCAAGGATTTTAGCGATCTTCGTCATATTATGGGTGTAGCATACCTATAGAACGCAGGGAAATTACAGTTTCCACGTTATGCTGCGGCCCCGTTCACGGGCCAAGGTGTTAAGCAGCTTGCGGCGAGGTTCAGGTTTGCCCTGTGAATGGGCCTTAAAGTCGCTCCATACCTTGAAGTCGAACTTGGGATTGGGGCGCCTGTGGAAGTCGCAGATTTCCAGAAACTGTTTTTCGTAGCGGCGGTAGGCGGCGCCCGTCGGGGTAATTTCGGGTACGTCCGTGGCGGGCTTGCCCAGCACAATGCGGTCATAGTCGGCAATAAAGCGCATGACATGGACATCAAGGATGGCGTGTCGCAAGCGCTTTTTGGGGAACGAGAACAGGCGGAAAAAGCGCGAGGTCTTTTCAGCTACGCCCTTGATACTTTCAAGGTCATCGATGCTGGCGGTGCGCAGATCAAGGCCGTTAACAACCACCGCTTCAGCGGCCGACATCAGGAAAGAGGTTTTTTGGCCTTGGTAGCCAAGGCCACTTTTCAGGATGCGGTTTTCGACTTCTTTGTGGCCAAGGTTATGGATATGGGTCAGAGGACTTACGCCTGCCGGGCGGTCATGTAACAGCATGGCCCCTGTGTTGCTGGCGCGGCCGGATTCACGCGCAGCGGCTAGGATGCAGAAGATTAAGAAGCCTTCCAGAGCAAAGGGGTTGTTCGAGCGATCCTGAATCTCGGGCGACCAATAGGCGACGGGGTTGCTGCGGCTCATGAAGGATTCCTTTTGGCGCGCGATTTGGCAGCGGGTGTTGTTGCGGGGCGGCCCAGTATGTCGGACCATACTTTTTCGACCTTGGCGTGGTCTTTGCGGGCTTCGGCGACGTGGCGGGTGGCGCTAGAAAGATCGCGCTTTGCGTCTTTAACACGGTTAGCAGCCTTGGTGATACCTTCAGCCGCCTTCGCTGTGTGATATTGCTGCGCCAGCAGCAACAACTTCTTGTAAGCGCCCATGGCGTGGCGGCGTGCCAACCGCGTGGCGGCCGGCACTTTTTGTTTTGCCAGGGCAGTTTCCAGCGCTAGAAACATTTTGGCGTGCTCAGGATTGGTGTAAATCAGCTGGTGGTCGCTGGTATCCATAGCAGCAGTATTCGGGCATAGGGCGCGCAGACAGCCGATTTTGGCGCCAATGCGCGGGTCGCTCAGCATATCGTAAGTAATTCCGCCACGGTATGTTCTGTTATCGCCGGGCTTAATAGATGCCGCGAAAAGCTCTTCCAGAATGGTATCTGTGATATTCGGGATCGTGTTTTTGCAAAGACCTTTATAAAGCGCTTCGCTATGATGGGCGGCATTCCAGGGGCTAAGGCCTGGCCGTAAGGCAGCCCGCAGGGCTTTTGCAAAGGCTGATGCGCGCACATGATCGTTACCAATCACTTCAAAAACCTCGCCGTAGTATTCAGGAAGTAGAGCTGAATGCCAGCGGTAGAGGCTGCATAATAGGTTGGCCAGTTTTGTGGTTGTCGTCGTTAGCTTTTTGCCGTCGTCGTCCATATCCAAGGCAATGCATAACTGCCGCAGATCGCGCCGCCCACGCTCGCCTTCATAGTAAGCGTGGCCATATTCTCTTGTTTTCTTCAGCCAGGCGTTTGTCAGCTGTTTTTCGTTCCAGCGGTTCATGCCTTGCGGCTTGGTGCGTTCTTTGTAGGCGTCTGGTGGAAGACCAACAAGTTCGTCTACGGCGGGCTCGTCTTTAGCCGCGCGCTTTTTGGCAGCCGCCAGCTTTTCTTCAACAACGGTATCGGGCAGCGGGTTGCTTTGCGCATCAACAAGGCGCGCACCACGGCGAAAATTTGAGCGTTGGGCAGCTGGAGCCATACGTCAGTCCGAAAATAAGGTCGTAAAATAAGGGTGGCTTGTTATTCGAAGGTAATCTTAATCAAAATCAGGGCCGCGGCGCAACCAACAATTCCCATACCTGAAATAACGTCGGTTTTGTCCTTAATCCCGCGCCATTTATGGTAAAGCAGCAACCACAGCGTGTCAGTTAACAGCAGGACAGCGATATAGGCCGGGTTATCGGCAGCCGAATAGCCGTAGTTTTTGAGGGCTAATGCGGCGACAAGTGCCAGGCCGACGGCGGCACCAGGTTTCCAGTTGCCGTCAGCAAGAAGCGCTTGCGCACCTTTTGTGATCTGCAGGCCGTTCCGGAAGGCAGCGCGTGCGGTGAACAATCCCATGACAATAACGGCCTGAATGAAGATATAGGCAAACACACCCTGCGAAGGATTTGCGACGTAGTCGAAACTGAGAGTCGTAACAATCGGAGCAATAGAGCCCGCCAAAATGGGAACCCACATCATGCGCAGGCCGTCCCATGATGTCTGGTCACGCTTCAAGCGCACCGCGAAGTACACAGCCAGTGCGTGAACGATGAAAATGGCGGCAGATACGCCCGGCATTTCAAGGTAATGGTAAAGTAGAGCCGGATTGATAAGCAGCCACAGGACAAAAGTGATAAGTATGGCCGTGCGGCGGTAGCGGCTTTGGGCGCCGGCGCCGATCACTTTAATGGTGTGGAAGCTGACGGTGTCGGATATACCCATGATGATCGAATTAAAGACGACAAGCGCCCAGAATTGCCAGGCCGTGGGAAGTTCAAAGGTCAGGATAAATGGTAGTGTAACGACAATCGAGACAATGCGGAACCAGACGGCCATGGCGTCGCCGTGTGTTTTACTGCGCTCGGCAATAATGCCGCCTGTTGCAGAACAAAGCGCAGAAGCGAGACCGCAAAGGATCCAGAGCATTATGCCAACCTACTGATGGGGCTTTGGTACAAGGCGGATCGCCTCCGGATAGGGTGCATACCATTTCGCCATGGCCTCACGGATCGCGCCATTGGCATGCAGTACACGCAGGGTGCTGTTCAGCAGGTTCTGCAGGGCCGGGTCATGAATGCTCACGCCGATCACATTGGCATTCACCAGTAATGGCTGGGCAGCGGCAACGCGGCGCAGGGTGCCGGGCGCGATCTTGTTATAGCCACTGAAGATCGTGGCGGTGGTGAATGTCACATCGGCTTTATTGGTTACGACTTCTTGGAACAGCAGGGTTTCACCGGCGATCTGCGGCTTGGCCACACGTTGCGCCTTGGGGAAGAAGCGACGGGCAATCTCGTCCGTAACGTCGCCATCATTGATAGCAATGCGCACGGCAGGATCATTTATGGCGGTGATGTCTGCATCAAAGCGTGTATCGCCTTCGCGCACAAAAGCGTCGATCGTGGTGTAGGCCAGCGGGTCGGTGAAACCGACAATTTTGCCGCGACCGGCCGTGGCCCAGATACCAGCACACATCGCATCAACGCGACCGCTTTGCAGGGCTTCGCCGATCTGGCCCCAGTCCACTTCTTCGGTCCATTCGACCTTCAGTTGCGCTTCACGCGCCACAGCGTCCATAATATCGACCATCCAGCCGCTAAGGACGCCAGTGTTGGGGTCGCGCAGAATGGCGGGTTCCCAGATACCGTAGCCGCAGCGCAGGGTCTGGGTGCGCATTACACGTTCGTAGGCCGTTTCGCGGGCTGCTTGTTTTACTGAAGGCAGGTAAGGAAGGGCGATGATGACCAGCACCGCACTGAGAATGGTCGCAACCAGTGTCGGAAGGATCTTCATGCTGTCCTCTTGTTATTTTTTAGGTATCCAGATAGCTGCGCAGCTTCCGCGAGCGTGACGGGTGTTTCAGTTTACGCAGGGCCTTGGCTTCGATCTGACGGATACGCTCGCGGGTAACCGAGAACTGGCCACCCACTTCTTCCAGCGTGTGGTCGGTGTTCATGCCGATACCAAAGCGCATACGCAGCACGCGCTCTTCACGCGGGGTCAGCGATGACAGGACCTTGCCGACAGTCTCGCGCAGGCTGCCGTGCACGGCAGCGTCGTACGGGATGACGGCGTTCTTATCTTCGATGAAATCGCCGAGGTGGCTGTCTTCTTCGTCGCCCACCGGGGTTTCCAGCGAAATCGGTTCTTTGGCGATTTTCAAAACCTTGCGGACCTTTTCGAGTGGCATCATCAGCTTTTCGGCCAGTTCTTCCGGCGTCGGCTCGCGGCCGATTTCGTGCAGCATCTGGCGGCTGGTGCGCACCAGCTTGTTGATGGTTTCGATCATGTGGACCGGAATACGAATGGTGCGTGCCTGGTCGGCGATCGAGCGGGTAATGGCCTGCCGGATCCACCATGTGGCGTACGTCGAGAACTTGTAGCCGCGGCGGTATTCAAACTTATCAACGGCCTTCATCAGGCCGATGTTGCCTTCCTGGATGAGATCGAGGAACTGCAGGCCGCGGTTGGTGTACTTCTTGGCGATTGAAATAACCAGACGCAGGTTGGCTTCGACCATTTCCTTCTTGGCGCGGGCGCTATCCTTCTCGCCGCGCTGCACCGTGGTGACGATGCGGCGGAAATCGTGGATTGGCATGCCGACTTCGTCGGCAATTGTGCTGACATCGCCGCGGATGCGCTCGACTTCGGCCTTATAGCGTTCGGTGAATTTCTGCCACTTCTTGTAGCGCGGGTCGTTTTCCGACAGCTTCTTTTTCTCGGCGGGCGTATTACCCTTGTCGCCAGAACCCGTCTTGCCGGTTTCCTTGCTGTCTTCGGTTTCTTTTGTCTCGGTCGTTTCTTCCATCTTCAACGCCTGTGTTCCTGTGATCGTCATGACGAATACCTAGCCCTAGCGCCGGCGCTTCTTGGGTGCTTTTTTAGCCGGCTTTTTCTTTGCAGGCTTACGTGCTGCCGGTTTTTTCTTCGCGGGCTTCTTTTTCGGTGCCGGACGGCGTACGGCCTTGCGGGTGGGCTTCTTTTTGGCAGAAGTCTTTTTCTTCTGCGCCGCTTTCTTGGCTTTTGCCTTCTTTTGGGCAGCCAGCTTCTTGGCCTTGGCGATGCGTTCTTTTTCAAGCTTCTTGCGCTTGATTTCCTTCTTCTTGCGTTCGGCTTCGCGCTTGGCTTCCAGCTTGGCGCGGGCGGCGGCCTTCTTCTCACGCTCACGTTCGCGCTTGGCTTCGGCACGTTCGCGTTCAGCGGCCTTCTTGGCCTGCAGCTTGGCGCGCTCGGCTTCTTTCCTGGCCTTTTCCTTGGCAGCGGATTCCTTGGCAGCGGCGCGGGCGGCTTCCTTGGCCAGCTTGGCGTCGATCTTGGCCTGTTCCTTGGCGGCCTTCTTGGCGGCGCGTTCGGCGGCGATGCGGTCTTTCTCGGCCTGCTTGGCGGCCAGCTTCTGTTCCTGCGCCAGGCGCTTCTGCTCGACGCGCGTCAGTGGGCGGTGGCGGACGACCGCGCCGGCAATCAGGCGATCACGCTCGCTCATCTCGGCCAGTTTTGGCGGCGGGGGCGGCGGGGGCGGCTCTAGCAGGATGTGTTCATAAAAATGCGGATCCAGCTCGTGGCCGTAGTAACGCTCAAGGAAGTCTTCGCGCGTCAGGCCGCAGTCCAGCGCAAAGCGCAGGATCTTGCCTTCCATGCCCATCAGGCGGCGGTTCAGTGTGTAAAGTTGTTGCACCAACTGTTCAAGGCGGGCGTTGTTGAAGCGCACGGTGCGCACCAAATCAACCAGGTCGCGCTTGTAGGTCAGGATCTTGTCGTCGATACCCTTTGGCATCGGCTCGCCCTTCGACATGGCCTCGGCGCGCTCATGTTGCGTCTTCATCATCTTCTTTGATGTCTTGGCGATGGCATCGAATGTTTCGATCACTTGCGGCTTCAGTTTTTCTTCGATAGCCGCCAGCGAGACATTGTCTTCATCATCGAAGCTGCTGATATCAGCACCTTCGCCTTCCTGGCCTTCGGCCGGCTCGGCTTCCTCGGCGGCGCCCTCTTCGGCAGCACCTTCTTCGCTGCGGCCAGCAGGCATGTCGCTGTCGCCTTCCTGCATGGCTTCAAGGTCAACGATATCACGCAACAGCAGGCGGCCGTCTTTCAGCGCCTCGTTCCAGTCCAGAATGGCCTGAATGGTCAGCGGGCTTTCGCAGATACCGCCGATCATCATCTCGCGGCCGGCCTCGATGCGCTTGGCGATGGCGATTTCACCTTCGCGTGACAGCAGCTCAACAGCGCCCATCTCGCGCAGGTACAGGCGCACAGGGTCATCGGTGCGGCCGTAATCCTCGGTTTCACTGGTGCTGTCGGCTTCTTCGACGTCGTCAGCTTCAACAACGTTGACGCCGATTTCTGACAGTTGCGCCAGCACGTCTTCGATCTGTTCAGATGACACGCGTTCCGGCGGCAGTGCGGCGTTCATTTCGTCGACCGTCACATAGCCGCGTTCCTTGCCGCGCTTCAGAAGCTTTTTGACGGCTTCGGCAAAATTATTCGACAGGGGGGCATCGGCCTCGGCCGCTTCGTTGTTTTCGGTATCTTCGCCCGGCGCTTTCGATGCTGCCGGTGCCTTGGTTGCGGTAGCCATACTGTATACGTCCCCTTAACGCTTGCTTCCGTTATTCCGTGAAGCGAAATCATCATCCATCATCGATAGAGTGTCGGGCATATTCAACAGCTCGGTCTGCAAAATATTTATGCGACTCAAGTTTGAATCATCTTTTGACGTACCAGTCATCTGACGTTCCAAATCACGCGCAGCAATTTTTATGTCCTCGTGTATCTGGTTGGACATATAAAACTTTTGCAGATCCAGCCATCCTATTCGCGCCACTTCTAGACTACTGTTGGGATGAGAAAATCCCGCGTGCTCATAAGCCTTAGTCAGAAGGGCAGCAATTACAGACGCGCCACACCGTTGCGATAAGTAGCTTTTGAGGCTGTCCGCGTCAAGCTCTAACCCCTGATTTTGCAGCGCTTCCAGCAACAATTTACGAATATTTTCCTGTTCCTGAGAGGGCAAGATTTGTGCCAATAGCCATTCTTCGGCCTCGGAAATCAAAGCGGGATGGTTGATGAGGGTTGCCAGCAACACCTGGGCCCGCATGTAGTCGGCATTCAGGGGCGCAGCGCGGTTAATTGAGGCCTTATTGGCCGGTCCCGCCACTTTTGTTGTGGATAACTTGGTGTCCCGGGCCGGGCGCTTATTAAACACCTGCCACAGACGGTCTTTGGTCTCGCGTTCATAGTGACGTTTCAGGGTCTGGTCCTTGATGGGGGTAATCGCCTGCGCCAGCGCCGCTTCCATGGCCGCCTTGTCTTCCGGGCTGGTGGTGGTGCGCCCGGCAATGGCCTGTTGCCACAGTACATCATACAGGGGCAGGGCCTGCGCCAGCATCTGTGTAAAGCCTTCGGCCCCGCGGGTTTTAACGAGGCTGTCAGGGTCTTCGCCATGTGGCAGGAATACGAAATTCAGTGACTGGCGGGTAGTGATGTGTGGCAGCGCCAGGTTCAATGCGCGGGCGGCGGCGCGCATGCCGGCGTTATCGCCGTCAAAGCACAAGACAGGCGTCGCGGCATCGCGGCTGGCCGCCTGACGCCACAAAATCGCCAGCTGGTTTTCAGTCAGCGCGGTGCCGTTCGGCGCGACGGCGGCAAAGCCGGCTTGCCACAGCGCGATAACGTCCATGTAGCCTTCAACCAGCGCCAGCGGAAGCTTCATGTCTGTGCGGCGGGCCATTGCGGTGCCGAACAGCATATCGCCTTTTTTGAACAGCGCATGTTCCGAGCTGTTGATGTATTTGGGACCGTCACCCTGCAGCAGGCGCGCGCCGAAGGCGACAACACGCTCGCGTATATCGGTGACGGGGAACATCACGCGACCCCTGAAAAAGCTGAACGGATTGCCATCCCGCTCGGATTTGCGGATCAACCCGGCCTGCAGCATTTCATCCAGTGAATAGCCGGCGGCAGTCAGGTGCTTGATCAGCGCACCGCTGTCATCCGGCGCAAAGCCAAGGCGCCACGCGGCGATGGTTTCATCGGTCAGGCTGCGCCCGCGCAGGTAATCCAGCGCGGCACGGCCCGCGGGTGTGTGCAGACTGCGGGTAAAGAATTGTGCGGCGGATTCCACGCATTGATACAGGTGCGCGCGCTTGTCAGATTGTTCCTTGCTTTCTTGCGTGCGCTCGGGCACCGGCAAGCCGGCCTGTGCGGCCAGATTTTCAATCGCTTCGGGGAACGACAGGCGCAGGTGGTTCATGGCGAAGCTGATGACGTCGCCATGTGCTCCGCAGCCGAAGCAGTGATAGAAGCCCTTTACATCGTTGATGTAAAAGCTGGCGGTTTTTTCGTTATGGAACGGGCAGCAGCCCTTGAATTCGCGCCCGGCGCGCTGCAGCTGGACATGCTGGCCGATGAAGCCCGACAGTGGCAGACGGGCGCGGAGTTCATCCAGAAAGCGGGCGGGAAGGGCCATAAAATATCCTTTGGAATTAAAGTGTTAGTGATGCCAGACATTAGTTTCAAGTGAATAATATAAGGTACTGTCATATATAGATTTAGGAGATTTTATATGGCGCGTTCTGCACATTATACACAGGACCAGTTGTTGGCGGCATCGTTTGCTATGCAGAGCGATAGAAGTCGTTATGGCGCTTTCTTGTTCGGGGGCGGCATGGGCTGGGGCGCGTTTTCTCACCTCGCCATCATAGCCGGCGTGACAGGTGGGCAAGCTCTCATCCCCGTTGTGGTTATTGGCTTGACGGGTGCAGTCGTCGTGGGGCGCTATTATGGGGGCGCTGAGAAATTAAAAAATGGCCAGGCTTTCGATAATGCGGCCTCTTATTTAAACGGTATGAAACCCAAAGATATTGAACAGCTTGTGCAACGTTACAAAGGGCCAATCGAGACAGCGATGAGGGCGCGTACTGCTGCCCGTGATAGATGCAACCAGTCAAAATTCACTTGGAACTAGTTAAGCCGCATTAAGCGCGTCTTTCACCCAGTTGCCGGCCTGACTGAAATCAACCTGGCCAGCGTACTGGGTTTTCAGAACGCCCATCACCTTACCCATATCCTTCACGCTGGCGGCGCCGGTTTCGGCAATCGCCTTTTTGATGATCTCTTTGGTCTCGGCCTCGCTCAGCTGTTTGGGCAGGAAGCGGTTGATGACGTCGATCTCGGCCTGTTCCTTGGCAGCCAGTTCGGCGCGGCCACCTTTTTGGTACAACTCTATCGACTCGCGGCGCGATTTCACCATGCCTTGCAGCAGCGACAGCAACGCGCCGTCATCAATCGCATCGGCCTTCGGGCGCGCAGCGATATCCGCATCCTTGATCTTAGCGTTGATCAGGCGGCAGGCGTCGACGGTGGCCTGATCCTTGCCCAGCATCGCTGTTTTCAGGGCGTCGTTGATGTGTTGGCGCAAAGGGGATGAGGCGGTCATGTTACTTTTCCTTCTCGATTAAACGCAGCAGCTGGATTGCCGACCGCTCTTCACTAAAACGTCCGTCAAGACAGGCGGCTTTTACATCGGCGGCAGGCATCCATGTAATAGTGATATTTTCGCCAAGACCGAGGTTTTGTCCACCCTCGCGTGGCGACCATTTCGTAATCAGGAAATAATACAAGTCCCACGTAATGGTGGCGCCGCACTTTGATATGGCGAGAAGCTCGGCGTCTTCAACAACAATACCGGCTTCTTCGGCGCCCTCAATCGCCGCAGCGTTGCGGGCGGCATCGGCCATGGGTTGGTTTGCGGCAAGCGCGACTTCGTATTCGGGTAATGTGTCAAATACTTTACCACCGGGCAGGCGCAGATCGAACGCCTTCAGTTCCTCGCGCCATTCGCGTGTGATCAGGAACTCGCTCTTCTCATTACGGATAATCAGTCGGCAGCCGGGTGCGCGGCGCACTTGTTCAAACACTTTCTGCTTGCCGCTGAAGTCGTGCGTCTGTTCGATAACGGTAAACAGCTTGCCCTTGTACGTGGCGTCTTCTTTAACCAACGTGTTCTTCATCAGGCAGCCATCCGCGCCACAACGTCAGGCATATCCTTTACCTGCGCGACAGGACCGCACATACCGGTACCAACCGGGCCCTTGCGCAGCTGCTCGGCAATACGCACAAGATCCTGCTTGGTCACGGCATTCATCTTGGCCAGTGTTTCTTCGACCGGAATGATGCGACCGAAGGTGTGCCACTGGCCGCCGATGTTGTCGGTGCGGCGGCTGGTGGATTCAAGACCCATCAGCAGTTGGGCCTTCAGCTGCATCTTGGCGCGGGCGATCTCGTCGTCGGTCAGTGTGGCGCCCAGCTTCGCCATTTCGTCGGCGAACACGCGCCAGACTTCCGACGCCTTGTCGGGCGTGGCGCTGGCATACAGGTTGAACGTACCCGTATCGCCATACTGAACTGTAAAGCTGGATGTGTGGTACACAAGACCGCGCTTTTCACGCACTTCGGTGAACAGGCGCGACGACATCCCGCCGCCCAGTAGCTGTGACAATACATTCGTTGCGTGGTAATCGGGGCTGCGCTGGTCGGCACACGGCATGGTCAGCATTAAATGGACTTGTTCGACTTCGCGCGCCAGCGTTACCTGAGCGGGCGTAAACGTCGGCTTTTCAAAGGTCGCGGGTGCGCCGGCTTTAATGCCCTGTGTGTACTTTTCGACCCATTCCGCAACCTGTTTGTGGTTCACGTTGCCCGCGCACACAAACACGGTGTTGCCCGTGTGATAGTTGCTGCCGATATAACGCGTCAGCTTTTCGCGCGCCATGACGGCGATCTCGTCGGCGTTGCCGATTGTCGGGCGGCCGTAGAGCTGGCCCTTGTACAGTTCGCGGTTAAACATATCGTACAGGTAGTGTTCGGGGTCGTCGTAAACCTGGTTCAGTTCCTGCACGATCACGCTGCGTTCGCGCACCAGTTCGTCGTCGGGCAGCGTGGCGCGCACGAACATGTCGCTGTAAATATCGATGCCTTTTTCAACGTCTTCGGCCAGCAGTTTGCAGTAATAGGCGGTTTCTTCCTTGCCGGTGTGGGCGTTCATGATCGCGCCCACGCCTTCCAGTTCAGTGGCCAGTTGCTGCGTGGTGCGCGTGGGCGTACCCTTGAACAGCATGTGTTCGACGATGTGGGCGACGCCGTTGGCATCGGCCGGTTCATGGCGGGCGCCAACGCCCAGCCAGAAACCCAACGACGCGGTAGCAACCGTGGGCACGGTATCGGTGATAACGGTCAGGCCGTTTGGTAGTTTGGTGATTTCAATGTTTTGTTCCACGATATATCCCTCTACCGGTGAAGATAATCACTCGGCAGGGTAAAATCCAGCCTGCTTATCGGGGTGTGGCTTTGGCGTCGGTGCGCGGCTTGTAAGGCACGCTGGGATCACTAAGCGGTACAAGGCTAAGGGCGCCGCTGGCCAGCTGCTCGTTAAAGTCGCTCTGGGTAACATAGTGTGGATAAGTGTTGCGGTAATAACCGACCATACCGGCTTTCACATGCGCCAGTGCCTTGCCTTCACCATAGACATGGTCACCTGTGAAATGCACGACACGAGTGGGGGCATAGTAGCAGTTGCCGCCCTTCGTCGCGAGCGTGAAGCCCAGCGTGCGTTCAAGAAAAGTATAATCCTGGATATATGTGCCGGTACTGCGGATTTCGTACCGTGTTTGTACATCGTCGCGCGTACCTTCTTCGGCATGCTTCAGCATCTGTTCGAATTCTTCATGTACGCTGTCTGTGGTTTTAGGTACAACCAGGAAATCGCTGACATCAAGAACGGGCGCCCGCATATCGATGGTGGACAGGTCTTTATAATTCGGCTGGAACGTCGATACGCGCAGATAGCCGTCAGGCTGGTTGTAGGTCACCATTTCCTTACCGCCGGGCATTCCCGAATTTTTGCGGTAATATTTCTGACCCTTTTTCATCATAATGAAGCGCGTGGCCATGCATTCTTCAATACAGCTGGTATTGCCGCCCGACAGATCAAGAAAATCAGGGCATGACGGCTCCCACTTCGCGCTGCAGGTGTCGCCGTTATAGCAAACACGTTCGGTCGGCTGGTCGGCGGGATGTTTCAGGATAAGGCCGTTGGAATACAGCGTCAGGTTGATATAGGGCACCGACCTCTTGAGAAGATGCTCAAGCCCCGCATGGTCGAAAATAGTTGTTAAGACTGGGTTTGGCTTCAGCGAGGGGCGATCCAGCGTGACGAACTCGATACCCGGAGCATGTTCGGCCCGCTGGGTGATAGGAAACGTGTTGGGATCGTTGTACCCACATAGCTGCATCTCAAGATCTAGCTGGTCAACATCGCGCATCAAAAGCATGAAACTTTTACGCAACTTTTCCATTTCCGCGTCGTCAAGAAATGGGGGTTTGTTGCTGACGGCCTGTGTTGTGGGAACGCTACACATCCCACCGTGGTTGAGCAGCTGGTTTTGTAAAACCTGCCATGCGGCTTCGACCTGAGCCTGAGTAAAAATGGTTTTCATAGCGTCTGTATAAAGACCAGCGTATGAAAATAATAGAATTAAATAAGGTTAAAGGCTGGCGAAAGTCTGGTACAGACCGACCAGACAGCCTGCTAGCAACAGGAAGTAGCTGGCCATATTCAGGAAAAAACCATAGAAGCGTTTTTCAGCTTCAAGATAGTAGCCCATGGCGTAGAACAGACGGCCCAACGGCCAGATGCCCCCGGCAGCAGCGGCATAGGCGTCGTTGATGATGCCGGCGCACAACCATAACAGGGGGATGAACAGGACGAGGTTCTCAGTCGTGTTCTGCGCCGTGCGTAAAACGCGCAGAAATTCTTCGGGGCCATTGATGTGCGGCGGCAGGATCTTGTGCTTCATCCGTGCGCGCCCAACCTGAATCGTGATCCAGAAGTAGAGGATAAGCGCCGCCAGTGTCACCATGGCTGTCAGGGGATAGGCAAACTGTTCGGCGTGCATCATGGCGTTGATTGTACGCGCCTTGCCTTGTTTGCCAAGCGGCCTATCCTATCAGGCATGAACACGGCCCTTGATGATACAGTGGTGGCTGCTGCCCTGCAGACCTTGCCGGGCTGGGGCGTTGAAAACAACGCATTGGTCAAAACCTTCGTTTTCATGGATTTCAAAGCCGCGCTGGCGTTTATGAATGCTGTAGGCGGGCAGGCAGACAAGATGAACCATCACCCGGAATGGACGAACGTATATAACAAGGTAGCTGTACAGCTGCGGACACACGATGCCGGTAACAAAATCACAGAAAATGATTTGCGACTGGCCGAGATAATGGAAAAAGAGGCGTTGGCGTTTAGCCGATAACGCGGATCCAGGTCGCTTCGCGGCCCTTTTCACTGTCACGGCAACGGACTTCGACGCGCATGTTGGTATCGAGAATCATGACATCGCAGCGACGCAGCAGTGACTTGTGAACGAAGATATCCTTGCCGCCGTCGTCGCCGGCCAGGAAGCCGAAGCCTTTATCCTGTTTGAACCACTTTACAATCCCGGTTGTCAGCGTTTCTTCGCCGGTCGGCTCGTGGCGCGGGGCGAACTCGCGACGACCGTTTGCTTTCGCGGGGGTGAAGTCCGGGTTAACGCCCAGAATTTCCATAATGCGGGTGACTTGACGTCCCTTGGCTCCGGGCCCGATAAGGCAGTGCATCTCGGTGCCTTCGGCCAGCTCTTCCATGCCGGTGGCATTGAGAACCGAAACGTGAAGGAAGGCATCGCCCTGACCATCTTCGGGGGTGACGAAACCAAAGCCTTTGACGGGATTAAACCACTTTAGCGTAGCCTTAATCGTATCCCCCGCCGGGGCTGGCAAAGAATGTCCCTCATAAAAACCTGACAAGCGCGTAACCTCGGTCATTTCTTATCTTCTTTGAAGTTGAAGCCTACCATACAGCCCCTAAAAATGTCTTCATTTTGACATTTAAAACCCTTTATGGGCGGGGTTTTATCCCCGGGTTAAGGGTGTCCTACAGAACTAATGTGTCTTTTTCAAGCGGGATGTGAATAATTTTAATACGATTTTACACCCCGGAGAGGCTTTTAGGTCCTTGTCTGTAACGGAGCCGGTTTAAACAAAGGCGGCATTTTATCCTTCTGTGCCAGCCCAGTGAATATCCCCGTATGTTCGAGCGCAGGAAAAGGATAGCATAAACAAAACCTTGGAGTAGAACGAAGGTATGGCACTTAATTTTCCCTGGCTTGCGCATTATCCCAAAGAGGTTGACTGGCATACAGTGCTGACCCCGGAGCCTGTGTATGCGCTGATGGATCGCGCCGCCGAGAAATTCGCCTTCCGGCCCTGTATCGACTTTTTGGGTAAGACTTACAATTACGCAGAGATGGCCGATCTGGTGCGGCAGGCGGCGGCAGGGCTGCAGCAGCATGGCGTCAGGAAAGGCGACCGCATCGGCCTTTTCCTGCCAAATTGCCCCTACTTCGTTATTTTCTACTTCGCCGTGCTGAAGGCGGGCGCGACGGTTGTGAATTTCAATCCGCTGTACGCCGATGCGCAGGTCAAGCATCAGATCGAGGACAGCGGCGTCAGCTTGATGGTGACGCTGGACCTGAAGATGTTGGTCGGCAAGCTGAAGCGTCATGTGGGCCAGACCGGTGAACTGAAGGGGCTTATCGTTTGCCCGATGGCCGACGCGCTCAAGTTCCCGATGAACACTCTGTTCAGAGCTCTGCTGCACAAGCGCGCGTTTTTGCCGAATAACCCCAAGTACATAAAATTCGCCGATTTGCTGCGCCCGGCCAAGTCACTGGAAGCTGTTGAAATTGACCCGCGCCGCGATATCGCCGTGCTGCAGTACACAGGCGGCACCACGGGCGTGCCGAAAGGCGCGATGCTGTCGCACGCCAATGTGGCGATCAATGCTGAGCAGTGCCGTCTGTGGTTTGCGGGCCATGTGCCGGGACGCGAGAAGATGTTGGGTGTGCTGCCATTCTTCCATGTGTTCGCGATGACGGCCGTGATGAATCTTGGCATCGCAATGGGCGCTGAACTGATTTTGTTGCCGCGTTTTGAACTAAAGCAACTGATCAAGACAATCGAACAGAAGAAGCCGACGATATTCCCGGCTGTGCCGACGATTTACACAGCGATCAACCACGCCCCCGACATCAGTAAGCGTAACCTGAAGTCGATAAAGTACTGTATTTCGGGGGGTGCGCCGCTGCCAATCGAGGTGAAGTCGGGTTTTGAAAAGCTGACTGGCTGCGTGCTGGTGGAAGGCTATGGCCTGACCGAAAGCTCGCCGGTGACCCATTGTAACCCCATTCATGCCGAGAACCGCACGGGTACGATCGGCCTGCCACTGCCGGGCACGATCGTTGAAATCGTCTCGCTGGATGATAAGACAACCGTACTGCAGCCGGGCGAACGCGGCGAAGTTTGTCTGCGCGGTCCGCAGGTGATGCTGGGCTACTGGAAAAAACCGAAAGAGACGATGGATATCCTTGTCGCCGGACGCCTGCACACGGGTGACGTCGGTATCATGGATAAAGACGGTTATGTGCAGATTGTCGACCGCATCAAGGACATGATCATTGCTGGCGGTTACAACATCTACCCGCGCAACGTGGAAGAGCAGATTTACCTGCACCCGGCTGTGGCGGAATGTGTCGTTGCCGGCGTGGCCGATGAATACCGCGGCCAGACGGTGAAGGCGTGGATCGCACTGAAGCCTGGTGAAAAACTGACAACTGATGAGCTGAAGGAATTCTTGGCCGACAAACTGTCAAAGATCGAGCAGCCAAAGCTGGTGGAGTTCCGTGATGTGTTGCCCAAAACACTGGTTGGCAAGCTGGACCGCAAGACGCTGGTCGAACAGGAAGCGGCGAAGAAGGTCTAGGCCAGCCCAAGCGTTTTAATCGCGCGGTCGTATTCCTTATTCTGTAATTCAACCTGTTCGGGCGTAAACCCGGCGCGTGTCATGCTGCACCCGCTGTCACGCAGGGCAACCACTTTGTCGCGGCGGGCATAGGTATAGCCGTCTTTAACATCAAAAATCTTGCCGCACAGGTTGCCGCCCCTGGCCATGTGATCGGCCTCGGCCTGGCAGGTCGTGAACACAACAACCTCAACACCTTGCAATGTGGCGGTGCCAATAAAAAAACGGACGGGGGTTGGTATGCGGTTGATTGCAGTCATGGCGGCTCCTTAAGAATAAGGGCACCCTGCGCCTAAAGGTGGTATTTGAAAAGCGGGTTTTTATTAATAGGCGAGGCGTGCAGCGCGTAACACTGATTTCGTGCGGCGCATGCGGTCTTCAACAGCCTCTGCGTCTTCATCGTCAGGCGCATCGCGCAGTTCCAGCTGGATGCTCGAGATTTCCAGTGCGATGCTATCGCCGCGTGTCAGTCGATCGGCATCAAGGCGTTCTTCCAGACGATCTTTTTGTGATGACATGATCTTTCCTTTTAAACGGCAAGTGTTGAAATAGGGCGGCTAGCAGCGTTTCTAAGAGCGCGCTGTGCGATGAGCGTGGCGTTATCGTTATTCAGGATGCTTTGCACAGCGGCGGCGGCTTCGTCAAGCGTCGGGTTGCCTGGCATATAGGCTTCTTCATGCAGGCGTTCACGGTGGCGGGGATTGAAGACAACCGAAACACCCTGTTCATCTTTCGCCAATACAGCCGGAGCTTCGGCCAGCAGGAATTGCGGATCGTTGCCTTCGGCCATGTCTTCATTATCGCCCAGCACGGTTGCGATATATTCGGAGATGGGGATCAGGCGATCAGTGGCGGAAAAGTCAGCTGCATACCACGTATTGTTTATCTTCAGTCGGGCAACAGCGTGATATCCATGTTCAATGACCTCATCGCCAGCGCGTAGCAAAAGGTTCATATCTGGGTCATTGGGCACGAAATATACGACATCTGCATCTTCAACAATGGTGCGGCGGGCAGGGTCGGCCAGGTAATAAGCGGCCACACAGAATGCCCGCGACGCGCAACCGCCAGCGTTGTGCCACTGCAGCGGCACATTTTTACGGATGTCGTTTTCTACGGTTTGCAGAACGTCAGTCATGGCGGGCAATCTAACAGGCTTTGCCGAAAATAATTAGCGCTTCAGTGCGGCGCGCCAAAGCCTTTGTTTTTCAGACTTTTTACTGCGGCCGTAGTCTTGGCGCACGTCGTTGGGACTGCCAGAAAGGGACAACACACTCAAGTGGCACAGCATTGCTTTTGAAGTAGCGACGCAAGCGCTTTGCAGTACGCTTACCCAAAATTTCAACCAACTCGGCGCGGGATGCCTGGACAAGGTCGCCAACTTTATGAATACCGTGGTCGTGGAGCGCATCGCCAGCTGCATCAAAAATCTGCTCGTTCTTGCGCAGAACAGTATCGACGTCCAGATTGCATATCCAAAGACTATTACGTGGGATATAGCGGACAACGTTGCTCATTAGTTATCTGCCTTCAGTGCAGCTTGCTGCCACCCACGCTGGTGCGGATTACGCGCACTCCATGCCGACATGGCCACCATCAGGCCGCGATTGACACGGTCGCCGTGTTCCTGCAGCAGCTTCCACAACGGTTGTGGCGTCAGTAACCTGCCTGAATCCAGCTTCAGTAGGGGTTTTTGTGTGCGCGGGTCGGTCATATGTGCCAGCGGGAAGCGGGCGATATCCCGTGCCGCCTGGCTGCGCGTGTAGCGGCTTGTGGCAAGCGGGAAAAGCGACATCCATTCGTCAACCAGATGGTCGTAGTCTACCTTCACCTTGCCGTTGTCTTCAATCGCTGTAAAAGGCGCGGTGCCTTGCGCTGTTGCCTGCGCCAGATTACTGAGGCAGCGACCAACCGCCAGCTTGTGCGGCCCCGATTTGCGGGCGCGGACAGTAGCGTCGCAGAATGCGGCCAGCGTGCCGTGTGCATCATCGATGCTGCTGACCAGCGCCTCCTGCCACCATACATCGCCGCGGCCCAGTTTATCGCTGCTGGTATCGCCCAGCAGTTCGGCATCCATAAAGTGCGGTTCGGCAAGCTTCTGCAATTCTTCAACGGATACGGGGAACATCAGGCGGCCAGCCGGCGTGGGACCATGACGCAGCGTGAGCAGGATTTTACCCTGTGGCGCCAGCAGGCGCGCCAGCGTGTCGAAAGCTTCGGCGCGCATTTCGGGCGGAAAGTGCATCCACACGGCGCTGAGCAGGATAAGATCGTACTTCTCGCCGCTGGCACAAACCTGTTTCAGGTCGGGCAGGCGGTCATCAAGCCAGCGGATGCCAAGGTGTGTAAAATCACGCGCCGCGGCTTCGCGCAGGCCACGTGCCGGTTCAACAGCCGTTACGGTGGCGCCCTGTTCGGCCATCCACGCGGCATCGCGACCGCTACCGGCGCCGACATCCAGCACACGCAGCGCGCGCGGGCTTATATTGGCGGACAGGTGGGGAAGAACATCTTCGGTTTTCAGGGCACGATAGCTTGTTGTCAGCTTGGCGCTGTCGGTGTCGTAAGGGGCAATATGAATACCCCGCCGTGTCATGCGGGTTTTGCTGTCCGGCGCGGGCGGCGTGCACCAACCTCTGGCGTCAGCAGCTTTTCGCCAAGACGCAGTTTTTCCTTCTGCAGGTCTGCCAGCTGCTTTTCAAAGAACCGGCGTTCGTCGCCCTTCAGGCGATCACGCGGGGTCTTGTCGTCCAGCATTCTACGGATGCGCAGTTCGCCGTACATCTGGGTCTTGTTTGCGAAATCGATTAGCAGAGCCGCCGTCTGGTCGCCGTTCAGTGTTACATACTTAACAAATTTCGGAATGCACGACTGGTTATAAACGCGCTCGCCCTCTTTCAGCTGGCGCTTCTTGGCGTCAATTCTTTCTAAAACACTGGCGCCTTTATCAGGCAGATTTACATGTCTCCAGCCAATCATCGGTATCCCCAATAAAATATGCAGCCAGCCTAGGCGAAAATGATGTGCGATTCAAAGAACTTTTCCTGGAAATCAACAGCGACCCGGATTTCGGCCTCATTAAAGGTTTTTCCGGCCGGAACAAGGATAAGTTTGTCGTCGTCATCCTGCGTGCGGCGCAGGATGGCAAGGCAATAGCCGGTAAAAGTTGCAAGCGGTTCGGCAACGCCCAGCACATATACGTCCAGTTCCCCGCCATCGGGTGAAAGCGTATCCGGCACAAAGCCGTAATTTACGCCGTAGATAATGTTGGCGTGCTTTGGGTGCACAGAGCCCAGTGGCCGCTCAATGGTTGCTGTAACCGTTTTTCCCAGAAAGTCTTCGGCACGCGTGTAAGCGGGTGCCGACATTACCGGTCGTCCATTTTCAAGGCAGCAATAAATGCCGACTGCGGGATTTCGACCTGCCCGAACTGGCGCATCTTCTTCTTGCCCTCTTTCTGCTTGTCCAGCAGCTTGCGTTTGCGGGTGATATCGCCGCCATAGCACTTGGCGGTAACATCCTTGCGCATGGCTGAAACATCTGAGCGGGCGATGATCTTACCGCCAATGGCGGCCTGAATGGCAATCTTGAACAGCTGCCGCGGGATCAGCTCTTTCAGCTTTTCACATAAGGCGCGCCCACGCTTTTCGGCGGCATTGCGGTGCACCAGCATGGCCAGCGCATCCACCGGCTCCTGATTGACGAGGATGTTCATCGCGACAAGGTCGCCCGGGCGGTATTCATCCAAGTGATAATCAAAGCTTGCGTAACCGCGGCTGATGGATTTCAGGCGGTCATAAAAATCAAACACCACTTCATTCAGTGGCAGCAGGTACACGGCCATGGCGCGGCCACCAACATACGTCAGGTCGATCTGTTCGCCGCGGCGATCGGAGCACAGCTGTAAAATCGGGCCAAGGTATTCGTCGGGCACCATGATGGTGGCCTTGATCCATGGCTCTTCAATGCGATCGATCTGTGATGGGTCGGGCATGTCGTTCGGGTTGTGCAGCTCGACCATCGGACCGTACTTCTGGAAGATCTTGTAAACAACCGACGGCGCCGTGGTGATCAGGTTCAGGTTGAATTCGCGCTCCAGGCGTTCCTGGATGATTTCAAGGTGCAACAAGCCAAGGAAGCCGCAACGGAAGCCAAGGCCCAGCGCCATGCTGGTTTCCTGCTCGAAGTGGAAGCTGGCGTCGTTCAGCGCCAGCTTGCCGAGACTGTCACGCAGGTTTTCGAATTCGCTGGCGTCGGCTGGGAACAGGCCGCACCACACGACGGGGATTGACGGCTTGAACCCAGCCAGCGGTTCGGCGGCGGGATTGCGGTCGTCGGTAATGGTGTCGCCAACCTTGGTGTCGGCAATGGTCTTGATGGCGGCGGTGATGTAGCCCATCTCGCCCGGGCCGAGTTCGTCGACCGGCACTTTCTTCGGCGTAAAGATACCGACGCGTTCAGCGTCGCGCACGGCGCCCGTGGCCATGAACTTCAGCTTCATATTCTGCTTCAGCACGCCCTGCATAACGCGCACCAGAATAACAACGCCAAGGTAGGCATCGTACCAGCTGTCGACCAGCAGCGCCTTCAGTGGTGCATTACGATCACCTTTTGGCGGTGGCAGGCGCGTAACAATCGCTTCCAGCACACCTTCGATGTTGATGCCGGTTTTGGCGGATATTTCAACAGCGTCCGATGTATCAAGGCCGATCACATCCTCGATCTGTTGCTTGACGCGCGGCGCGTCGGCGGCGGGCAGGTCGATCTTGTTCAGCACGGGGATGATTTCGTGATTGTTGTCTAATGCCTGGTAAACGTTGGCCAGCGTCTGCGCTTCCACGCCTTGCGATGCATCCACAACCAGCAGCGATCCTTCGCACGCCGCAAGGCTGCGGCTGACTTCGTACGCAAAGTCCACGTGGCCGGGCGTGTCCATCAGGTTCAGCTGGTAGGTGTTGCCGTCTTTGGCCTTGTAATTCAGGCGCACGGTCTGCGCTTTGATCGTGATGCCGCGCTCGCGCTCGATATCCATGCTATCAAGCACCTGTTCCTTCATCTCGCGCGCTTCAAGGCCGCCGCACATCTGGATCAGGCGGTCGGCCAGCGTCGACTTGCCGTGGTCGATGTGGGCAATGATCGAGAAGTTGCGGATATATTTCAGTTCGGTCGCGGGCATGAGCGCTCTTTTAAACAGCCACCCGCCAAAAGGCAAGGAATACAAGGCGTTATACTTTTATTATTTGCGGTGCCTGCTGGTAAGTTAAGCCCTAGAGCCACAAGGTTATTTTTATGCCGAACCCTACTAAGTATGCATTTATCGCTGCGTCCCTTGCTGCTATGGCAAATGCTGCGCAGGCGCAGGATGTAGATATTGAAGAGGGCACATCCAGCGAGCTTACCGCCGCTGAAGCGCGGATGGATGCGCTGTATGACGAGATGGCCAGCGAGCTGACGCCGGATGAGAGTGTAGCATTATCAGCCGATCTGGCGCTACTGCTGGAACACCCCAACATTTACATGCCGCCCATCGGCGCGACGGACGACGAGCGTTTTGAAGGATTTGTTCGTGCGTCGCGGGCGCACTTTCCGGCATCTGTCAGTGATGAACAGGTGCGTGCCGCTGCTGAAGCGCTGCTGACAACGTTCGGCACATATGAGCGCCGGACAGATTCCATGGCGATCTGTTGGCGAACGCCGCTGGGGCGGTCGGGCTTTGAGGAAATCCTGCCGCCGGACACGCCTTTGCCGAACTTCTGCGTTACATTCCAGGCGCCACAGAATGATACGGTTTCTGATTTCTACCAGTATCTGTTCCGCGATACCTTCTCGTCTTATACCCTGCCGACCTATTTCAACATCCGCTGGCAGCACACATGGACATCGGTGCACGAGTTCTGCCATGGCAAACGCTTTTTGCAGGATGCAGAAAATATCGCTGATTACGTGCGTTTAAACGGCAGGCCGGAGCCTGGCGATTCCGCTATGGACCGTCCGGTTACAAACACGCGCATGTTCGTTGAAACCGAGGCCGATATCTGTTTCGCCGAGATGATGTACCGCGCCACACCGCCGGCCGAGCGCGAGCAGTTCCTGGATGTCGTGCGCGACCTGCAGGCCATGCGTCAGCTTGGCTATAGAGGCGTTATGGAAAGTGAAGCGAATGAAGGCTTTTTCTTCTACCCCCACTATACAGCGCAGGCGCTGGGCGATTGGCTTCGGCAGGCAGAGCAGCGCGACCACCTGAACGCACCCTTTATAGACTGTCGCCTGCTGACAGAGGATCAACGCCTGCAGTTCCAGGAAGACATGTTCGTCTATGGCGCTGACTTTGTGGAAGAAGCTTACAAAGACCTGACACTTGACGCCATTGTTACCGAAAGCCATGTGATTGAAGCGTTTTACAGCCTGCTGCACCAGAGGCGGTTCGTCAACAAAGAGGGCGACCGCGAAAGGGTGTACCGCCTGATGGTGGATATTTCATCGAATGATGACTTCCAGCCCTATATCGAACGCACGATTGCCGCGATCGACCGCCTGACGGCAGCAGCCGCAGCCGAGGACCCGGAATTCCGCGACCAGCTTATGAACTTCCTGCGCTGGGGCGAGGGCCCGATCGCCGTAAACGGGCGGTATGCCGGTCTGCCTTTGCGCACTCCAGATCCATCATTTGACCAATAAACCTGTGCAAAACGCTGTTAAGTAAGCTCTCGTTAATTTCCGCGATAAATAATACGCCTTGTCGTCAAAATAGGCGGGCATTTGCAGATGCCTCAAGGCCGCATTTTCGGGTTCTGTAGCAATCCGGCGCAGCAATCTAGAGTACATCTTTTTCAGGGCGCTCCAAAGAAATAACCCATCTTTAATGTCTGCCGGCGATACTGGATAAAACAATATAAAGTGCAGGCGTTTCCCGATGATATTGGGGCATCTTCGTCAGTTCTTCAGCAGCCCGCCGCTGTTCTTTGCGGTGGGGCTTTTTCTTTTTTACGGACACGAAGGCGGTTTGCGTCTTGCTGTATCGGCGCTGTTTCTTGTGTTCATCATCAGTTGCCAGATCGCGCGCGTGGTCGGCGTTCCCTCAACCAGCCGTATCCGAAAAATCCTGGTGCGGCCTGCGGTGCAGCAAATCCTCGTCGCTGTGCTTTCCGGCACGATTGCCTTCATCACGCTGGCGCTTTCAGGCCCGATCGATATCCGGTCCCTGTTGTTTGCCGGCGTCGGTATTTTCGGTGTTGTTTCAAACACACTCACGGCGCGCCAGATCGAACTTGGTTTTCCGCGCGTTGCTAATGTGACGCTGGCGGCCGTTTTGCTGACACCGCAAGTATGGGGCTTGATGGCAAGCGGCACGTCCATGTTTTATAATGGCGGCATTACGCCCTATGTCAGTTTACCCCTGCTGATCGCGTCGGCGTGGCTTGCTATCTTCGGCCGCTTTGGCCCTTATATGGTGAACGCCGGCATGCCGTTCTACCTGAACGTTATCCATAATCTTTGGTACGGCTTCAGCAACTATATCGGCGATAACCCGAATGTCATGATCGTGATGGCATGTTGCGCAACGGCCAGTGGCGCGCTGCTGCTGGGCCGTCTTGCCCATGGCGCCGGCGACCTGCAGAACATTCCTGCCAATGAGATTTGTTATGTGGAAATCCCCGGTCTTGTGTACCGCGCCCCGCGCTTTGTCGATGCTGACGATTTCGGCTGGCAGCCGGTCAGCTTCAGGATTTAGCGAGCAGTTCTTTCAGGCGATACTGCGCGGCGCGTGTGGCTGTAACAACTTTTGGCCGCGCGGGGTAAAGCGTACGTCCGTCTTCCGGGGTCAGGTCAAAATCATGCGCGGTGCCAGCGACAATAGCAGCTGCCTTTTCCAGCAGTTCGCGTGATTGTGCGCACTTTTCAAAAACATCTTTATGGCCGCGCTGCGCGCGCTGGAACAGCATGAGTGACGTGGCTGTCATATCGTAAATACTGGGCTTCTCAGGCATTACCCTGTCGGCGCGCCAGTTACGCCATATATCCGTCATGGCCGGCATGGCGCGGCGTAACTGCACGGGTTCGTTTTTATTGAACGTGTTGTACCAGTGCGTCAGGACATCACAAAAGGATTCTTCGATGGCGCCCAAGTCGATTTCACCGCCATGCGGGGTTGTAAGGGGTTCAGCCGCTGTGCGTACGATCAGGTGCCCGCCTTCATGGCCAAGCGTAACGCGTTGGGCCAGCCAGTGCGGTTCGGGAAGGCCGGTCTGGTCATCAAACTCGCTGCCGTAACCCACCTGCGCACTGTAAAGACTAGCTGCTTCTGACGTGGTGCCGTCAGCTCGTCCAGCGCGATATTCATCGACAAAATCAAGCGCACGGAACGCTACCAGTGCTGCCGCATCGGCTTTAAGGCCCGCCATCGCATCAGGGAATTGTGCCAGTTCCGCCTGGATTTCCGGATCATCGCTGTTCAGCAGTTCGGCCAGTTTGTCGGTCAGGCCATCAACAATCGCTCCCTGAAACGCCGGCTTCATTACCATGTCTTCGAACGTTGCACCGATTACAACGCCGTTGCCGATAAACGCTTCAAGGCGATCGACGAAGTTTTCAATACGATCAGGCAACACAAATGCAGGAATATGGGTTGATGGCGATGTCATGCGCAATGGGTCACTTATTCCTGCGAGCCAGGGCCGCCAGGCAGTGGTTTCGGTCTTTGTGCAAGGCCGGGAATACCGGGTGCTGCGGGTGTAAGCGTCTCATCTTCACCCATCAGGGCAAGATCGGCTTTCAGCTTGTCGTAAAGATCTTCTTTTACATGTAGTGCCGGTGCGCGGCGACCATCATCACCGACTTCCGGCTCCTGCATTGTGTCTTTCGCACGCGTCGCAATCAGATAAGCAGCGCTGATGAGTTTTTCCGAGCTTTGTACCAGCCCGGGAACTGTGTCGAAGAAGTTATCACGCAGCAGATGCAACATAATAACGCTGGCATTACCAAGACCTTCATGATGTGACGGTGGGCAACTTTGCGCGCCAATTGCATAGGTCGCTGCGATCTGCTTCGCTGTTTGCAGGCCCTGTTCCGCATTATTCGTGTGTAACAGATTGTAGATGAGGCTGAAGGTCATCCATGCAGCTTCCTTCAGCTTTTGCTCACCACCCAGAAGGTTGCGCTTACCGATGATGTGCCCAAGCGCATATGCCAATGTATACTTGGCAACGTCGATATCTGATATCGTTCGATCAAACTCGTGGCCTGGAATGATGGTCCCTGTAATCCATCCCAGATCATCGCCATTGCGTGCCGTGATGTGCTGGGCACGAAGTGCTTCGTCGGGGCGGCCGTCATATTGAAATTCCCGCATGTATTCGGAGACGACAGATCTGACAGCATGGCGACCGGCGTCGGTATCGGCAGAAACACGTTGTCCATCTGCGGTCTGTAGGCTGGCGCCTGAAATTCGGGCAAGGGCGTCCGCCGGTTCGGGCCGTTCGAAAAGCTTTGCCGGGGTCAGGCCAACAAAAATCCCCGGGCCAGCCCAGCGTTCCAGGCGGCGGGAAAAGGCCCAAAGCTCTTGGTTATCAGTAAAACTAAACATTGTTTATTAAAATCAATATGTTAGATGAAAATCACTCTAATATCAGAGCACATATATAGGTCTCATTACAAGCCCCGATCGTTTTCACTTGCTTGGGCGGGGTTAGTTCCGATATATACCCGTCCAATTCATGAAATGGCGCTCCTTGATGGGCCCCATTCAACAACGGGAAATGCCGCACCGGCGATGGCACCCGTTCGATACGTTTTGGATCATCGCCGGAAGAGAAAGGTTACAGGCACATGCCTACAGTAAACCAGTTGATCAAGCGCCCGCGCAAACCGCTGCCGGTACGCAATATTTCACGCGCGCTGGACGAGTGTCCGCAAAAGCGCGGCGTGTGCACCCGTGTTTACACGACAACCCCGAAGAAGCCGAACTCGGCGCTGCGTAAGGTTGCCAAGGTGCGCCTGACAAACAAGGAAGAAGTCATTTGCTACATCCCCGGCGTTGGCCACAACCTGCAAGAACACAGCGTCGTCATGATCCGTGGCGGCCGCGTGAAGGATTTGCCCGGCGTTCGTTATCACATCATCCGCGGTACGCTTGATACACAAGGCGTGAAAGACCGCAAGCAACGTCGTTCGAAGTACGGCGCCAAGCGTCCGAAGTAAGAGAGGTATCCAGTCATGGCACGTCGTCGTCGCGCAGAGAAACGTAAAGTCCTTCCCGATCCCAAGTTTGGTGATGTGAAGATCACAAAATTCATGAACTGCCTTATGATCCAGGGCAAGAAGTCGGTTGCTGAAAGCATCGTCTATGGCGCACTGGAACAGGTGCAGACCAAAACGAAGGAACCGGCTGTCGCCACCTTCCACAAGATCCTCGACACCGTCCGCCCGCAGGTTGAAGTCCGCAGCCGCCGCGTCGGCGGCGCCACCTATCAGGTGCCTGTTGAAGTGCGTGAAGACCGCGGCATCGCGCTGGCCATGCGCTGGATCATCGATGCTGCCCGCAAGCGCGGCGAAAAAACCATGATCGGCCGTCTGGTTGGCGAGCTGATGGATATCACGCAGGGTCGCGGTACATCCGTGAAGAAGCGTGAAGATACGCACAAGATGGCGGAAGCCAACAAGGCGTTTGCCCACTACAAGTGGTAATTCAAAGTTTCTAACAGGTAAGGATTAGGTCAGATGCCTCGTCAGTATAAAATCGAAGACTATCGTAACTTTGGCATCATGGCGCACATCGATGCCGGCAAAACCACCACCACCGAGCGTATTCTTTACTACACCGGTAAGTCATACAAAATCGGCGAAGTGCACGACGGCGCTGCGACCATGGATTGGATGGAGCAGGAACAAGAGCGCGGCATTACCATTACATCAGCCGCGACGACCTGCTTCTGGCGTGAAAAGCGACTGAACATCATCGATACCCCCGGCCACGTCGACTTCACGATTGAAGTCGAACGCTCGCTGCGCGTTCTCGATGGTGCGATCTGCCTTCTGGACGCCGTATCGGGCGTCGAGCCGCAAACCGAAACCGTCTGGCGTCAGGCTGACAAGTACCGCGTGCCGCGTATGGTTTTCGTCAACAAGATGGACCGTATCGGTTCGGACTTCTACCGCTGCGTCAGTATGGTGAAAGACCGTCTGGGTGCGCGCGTCCTGATCCTGCAGCTACCAATCGGTTCGGAAGCTGATTTCAAGGGTGTCATCGACCTGGTTAAGATGAAAGCCATTGTCTGGGAAGAGGAAAGCCTGGGCGCGAAATTCCGCGAAGAAGAAATCCCCGCTGACCTGAAGGCGAAGGCGGATGAATACCGCGCCGCGCTGGTTGAAATGGCTGTCGAGGAAGACGATGCCGCCATGGAAGCCTATCTGGAAGGCAAGGAGCCGGATGTTGAAACCCTGCAAAAGTGCATCCGCAAAGGTACCATCGGCTTCAAGTTCGTGCCGATTCTGACGGGCTCGGCGTTCAAGAACAAGGGCGTGCAGCCGATGCTGGATGCGGTTGTCGACTATCTGCCATCGCCGCTGGATATCGGCGCCGTTCAGGGCCACAAGATCGACAGCGAAGACACCGATACCCGCCAGCCTTCAGATGAAGCGCCGTTCTCGGGCCTCGCATTCAAAATCATGAACGACCCGTTCGTTGGTTCGCTGACGTTCGTGCGTATCTATTCGGGCAAGCTGGAAGCCGGTTCGTACGTTCAGAATACGGTGAAGGACGACCGTGAGCGTGTCGGGCGCATGCTGCTGATGCACTCGAACAACCGTGAAGAAATCAAGGAAGCCTATGCGGGCGATATCGTCGCGCTGGCCTCACTGAAGAACACTACGACCGGTGACACGCTGTGCGATCCTGCCAAACCGATTGTTCTGGAACGTATGGAATTCCCTGATCCGGTTATCGAAGTGGCTGTGGAGCCGAAGTCAAAGGCTGACCAGGAAAAGCTGGGCGTCGCCCTGCAGCGCCTGGCGTCGGAAGACCCGTCGTTCCGCGTTGCTGTCGATCACGAAAGCGGCCAGACCATCATCAAGGGTATGGGCGAACTCCACCTCGAAATTCTTGTCGACCGTATGAAACGCGAATTCAAGGTGGAAGCCAACGTCGGTGCGCCGCAGGTGGCCTACCGTGAAACGATCACCAAGGAGATCGAACACGATTACACCCACAAGAAGCAATCGGGTGGTTCGGGCCAGTTCGCGCGTATCATCTTCACGATGGCACCGCAGGAACCCGGCGCAGGTTACGAATTCGAAAACAAGACCGTTGGCGGTTCTGTGCCGAAGGAATACATCCCCGGTGTCGTCAAGGGTCTTGAGCAGGCACGCCAGACTGGTGTGATTGCCGGCTTCCCTGTGCTGGATTTCAAGATCACGCTGACCGACGGCGCTTACCACGACGTTGACTCGTCGGCGCTGGCGTTCGAAATCGCCGCCAAGGCTGCGTTCAAGGAAGCCATGCAGAAGGCCAAACCGGCCCTGCTGGAGCCGATTATGTCTGTCGAAGTCGTTACCCCGGAAGATTACATGGGTGATGTTATCGGCGACTTGAACAGCCGCCGCGGCCAGATCAACAACATGGACCAGCGTGGCAATGCCCGCGTGGTGACAGCATCGGTGCCATTGGCGCAGATGTTCGGTTATGTGAACACCCTGCGTTCGATGACGCAAGGCCGTGCACAGTACACCATGCAGTTCGCGCACTATGCACAAGTGCCGCCGAACATCGTGGACGAAGTCCGCACCAAGCTGGCGAGCTAAAAAGCCGGTTGAATGATTTAAAAGGCCGCCCCGGATACTCTCCATGGGCGGCCTTTTTTATTGGGGTTATTGCGGGCCGGGCTTGTCGCTGGAGCCCCGCTTTGGCGGCAGGGCGCGAATAACACGGCCATCTTTCATAATCGGGCCGTTGGCCTCGATATCCTGCATGATTTTCAGGAAGCTTTTGCCCGGAATATCAGGGTTAACAACGTCGACTACCTCAACCGGCAGACCCGAGAACATCACGGCTCCGAAGTCACAAATACTGCCCCGGCTGTTACTGTCCCAGATGATGAAAACACGTTGGCAATCCTGTAGCGCCGTAAAGTGGGCGATATAAATGCCAACGCCGGTTTCGTCATCCTGCGGGGCGTCATATTTCGGGTTATGGATATCCCAGCCTTCTTCAGCCTTTTTGGCGACAAAAGCATCGATCTTGGCCTGCATCTCGGCTGAGGCATTGGTGACAGGGCAGATCAGATATCCTTTTGGCATGCACTAATTGCTTGGAGGCGCGGGTTCAGATGGGTCTGAAGTTGTCTTTGCCGATGGTTTGGAAGGCAGACAAAAACCAACCAGCGCAAGCACAGCGCCAGCTGCGACCAATACGGGGCCGGCGCCAGGCTCCTGGCGCGCTACCGGACCACCTAGCGAGGCGACAATCGCCCCTGCAGCAATAAAACCTGAATTTGCCATTCTAAAAATCTCCCCTCAATTTCGGCCAATCTAATCGCATTTAAAAGCCTGACGCATTAACTTCCTTCAGATACTTCTGAAAAGGCAATAATGTTGCCCTTAATCCACATCGTTCTTCTTGGTGCGTCGAAGCCTAAAAAAAGCTTCCATTAGCTGGTTTTTTTATGTAAAACCGCGACCAATTGTCAGGAATGGCGTTAAAGGCTGACAAGCACAACCTAGGCTTTTAACCGGGGCCCGATAGCAAGGGCCCGCATAACTATTGGAGTATGAGATGGCAAAAGAGAAATTTAACCGCAGCAAGCCGCACTGCAACATCGGCACCATCGGTCACGTTGACCATGGTAAGACGTCGCTGACGGCTGCAATTACCAAGGTGCTGGCCAAGGCTGGCGGCGCTACATTCACCGCTTACGACCAGATCGACAAGGCGCCGGAAGAAAAGGCCCGTGGTATCACGATCTCGACCGCACACGTTGAATACGAAACCGCAAATCGTCACTACGCACACGTTGACTGCCCCGGCCACGCCGACTACGTCAAGAACATGATCACGGGTGCCGCCCAGATGGACGGCGCGATCCTGGTTGTGTCAGCTGCTGACGGCCCGATGCCGCAAACACGCGAACACATCCTGCTGGCCCGCCAAGTCGGCGTTCCGGCGATCGTCGTCTTCATGAACAAGATGGACATGGCCGATCCGGAACTCGCTGAGCTGGTGGAAGTTGAAATCCGCGAACTCCTGAGCAAGTACAACTTCCCCGGCGACAAGACGCCGATCACGAAGGGTTCGGCTCTGTGCGCTCTGGAAGACAAAAATCCGGAACTGGGTGAGCAAGCAATCCTGAAGCTGATGGAAACTGTTGACAGCTTCATCCCGCAACCGGCTCGTGACATCGACAAGCCGTTCCTGATGCCCGTCGAAGACGTATTCTCGATCTCGGGCCGTGGTACGGTTGTTACCGGTCGCGTCGAGCGCGGTATCATCAAGGTTGGTGAAGAAATCGAAATCATCGGCCTGCGTCCGACGATCAAGACGACAGTTACCGGCGTTGAAATGTTCCGCAAGCTGCTGGATGAAGGTCAGGCTGGCGATAACATCGGTGCCCTGCTGCGTGGTACGAAGCGTGAAGAAGTCGAGCGCGGCCAGGTTCTGGCTAAGCCCGGCTCGATCACACCGCACACCGAGTTCGAAGCTGAGGCCTACATTCTCACCAAGGACGAAGGTGGCCGTCACACGCCGTTCTTCAACAACTATCGCCCTCAGTTCTACTTCCGTACAACGGACGTAACGGGCGAGTGCGTGCTGCCAGCAGGCACCGAAATGGTTATGCCTGGCGACAACACGAAGATGAGCGTCAAGCTGATCGCACCGATCGCGATGGACCAAGGTCTGCGCTTTGCTATCCGCGAAGGTGGCCGTACCGTCGGCGCCGGCGTTGTGGCAAAGATCCTGAAGTAATCTTTCAGGGATAAGTAATAGAAAGCCCCGGCAGCAATGCCGGGGTTTTTCTTTTTTGTTGTTTAGTCGCTGGTGCGGATGCTATAGGGACGCTATAGCCAAAACATATAAATAAAGGGGTATTCCCATGGCCACCGTTGAGCAGGATCTTGAAAAAATCGCAGCCTTCCTGAAACAGGATGAAGCTGAAAATAAGCGCTGGGATTACAGCGACATTGAAGCACGCCTGAAAAGCAATATTCGTGTCGCGCTGGATACACAGCAGCCCTATGAATGCCCGCTGGGCCGCAAAGGATTGAAAGGCGATGTGCCGCTGGCGTGGCAGGAAATGGAAGACCCCAGATTTTCTGACCGCTACCGCCATGTGCTGAAGGTTACGCCGCGCCAAGACGGCGGTACGCAACTGGAAATCGTTATGAAGACGTCCAATCGTATTGATCCCACAAAATGGTGCGTAATCTTGATTATGGATGCTCAGCATCGCCCGACTGAACTGCTGTTCCCTAAGGGCTGCGGCTGGAGGGAGGCCTCAGACATCCGAGATATGGCGCCTTTTGATGAAGTCAGCCCGCTTTCAGCCGAAAGAGCCCGTCAGGCCCAATATCTGGTCCATTTAGCCAAGTTTGAAGTCTAAAATCCTGGCCCGGCCCTAAAACCGGGCCTTTTTATTGGCTTTTTTAGGCTTGCGGCCAGCTTCAGGCCCTTGCCGGGGCTTGTCCGGGGTCCGATTTGGCCTGATTTTTCCTTATTTTACGCTCTTTTGTGGCTTTCTGGCCGGTTAGAGACACGAAAGAAAATTACTTGTTGATTCTACCCCCGCTTTCTGTGCATAACAGCGCACGAAATTTGGGTGGGCGGGGTCTTCACGGACTGCGCTCCTTCGGTAGAAATGTCGAAGAAAACGCTCAAGGATTTTGTTCCTAGTGCTGAAAAGCGTGACAGAACAGCGTCTTTGACAGGTTAATACGTGAATCACAACGCAGGCGTGTAACACGCATGCGTAACGGAGAGATGAATATGATTGGTCAGAACATTCGCATTCGGATGCGTGCCTTTGATCCCCGCCTGGTTGACCAGTCGGTAAAGGACATTGTCGCCACCGCCAAACGTACGGGCGCTTCTGTGCGCGGGCCGATCCCGCTGCCGACCCGTATCGAGCGATTCACGGTTAACCGCAGCCCGCACATTGATAAGAAGTCGCGCGAGCAATTTGAAATCCGCACACACAAGCGTGTGCTGGATATCATTGAGCCCACGCCGCAAACAATTGATGCGCTGATGAAGCTTGAACTCGCCGCCGGCGTCGACGTCGAAATCAAGCTGATGGCAGCGTAAGGGAGAGGACGATGGCACAACGTACCGGACTGATCGCTGAAAAACTGGGCATGACCCGCGTGTTTGATAACGCCGGCCAGCACATTCCTGTCACCGTGCTGCGTATGGACGGTTGCCGCGTTGTTGCGCAGCGTACCGCTGAGCGCGATGGTTACACCGCCGTCCAACTGGGTTACGGCCGCAAGAAAACTAAGAACACCACGAAAGCCGAACGCGGCCACTTTGCCAAGGCGAAGGTTGAGCCGATGAAGAAGCTGGCTGAATTTCGTGTTGACGCCGACAAGCTGGTTGATGTTGGCACCGAATTCGCCGCCTCACACTTTGCCGCAGGTCAATTCGTTGATGTCACCGGCACCTCGATCGGTAAGGGTTTCGCCGGCGCCATGAAGCGCTGGAACTTCGGTGGTCTGCGTGCGTCGCACGGTGTGTCGGTTTCGCACCGTTCACATGGTTCGACTGGTAACCGTCAGGATCCCGGTCGCACGTTCCCCGGCAAGAAGATGGCTGGTCACTTGGGTGATGAACGCGTGACAACAATCAACCTGCAAGTTGTCGCCGTTGACGACGAACAGGGCCTGATCATGGTGTCGGGTACCGTTCCGGGCGTTGAAGGAAGCTATGTGCTGATCCGCGACGCCGTAAAGAAGAAAATGCCAAAAGATCTGCCGACAGCTGGTGTGAAGAGCGCACCTGCCGCGGCTGAAGCAAAAACTGAGCAACAACCCGAAGCTGCTGCCGAGGCGCCCGCCGCCGAAGCCCCTGCAGCAGAAGGTGCGACGGAGTAAGCGATGAAAGCGAAAGTTCATAACCTTGATTTCAAAGCCGTCGGCGATGTTGAGCTGAACGAGCAGGTGTTCGGCCGCGAAGTCCGCGCCGACCTGTTGGCGCGTGCTGTCAACTGGCAGCTGAACAAGCGCCGCAGCGGCAACCACCAGACCAAGACGATCGCCATGATCGCCGGCACGACGGCCAAGCCGTGGAACCAAAAAGGCACCGGCCGCGCCCGTCAGGGTTCGACCCGGTCGCCGCAATGGCGCGGTGGTGCGGTGATTTTTGGACCGCACAAGCGCGATCATTCGACCGACCTGCAAAAGAAAGTCCGTCAGGCTGCTCTGTGCACAGCCCTTTCGGCCAAGCAGGCCGAAGGCAAGTTGTTCGTGCTGGACCAAGCCAAAAGCGACAAGATCAAGACCAAGGATATGGCTAAGAAGATCGGCAAGTTCGGCGCCTCGCTGTTGTTTGTCGACGGTGATAAGATCGACCTGAACTTTGCACTGTCGGTTCGCAACATTCCGAATGTGTGCGTACTGCCGGATAACGCTGCCAACGTCTATGACATCCTGCGCCACGAAGCACTGGTGCTGACCTCGAGCGCTGTTGACGCGCTGACCAAGCGCCTGACAACGAAAGTGACGCGCGGCGCCAAGACGCCTGCCGCAACCAAGAAGACAACGGCACGTAAAACCGAAGCCAAGAAGCCCGCTGCTGCGAAGAAGGCTCCGGCTAAGGCGGCGGCCAAGAAGGATAAGGGAGAGTAATCATGGCAACTAAGAAGCAAGCTGCTGCTGCCAAGACGGTTAACTCGGGCACTTATACCAAGATCCTGTCGCCGGTGATCACCGAAAAGTCGACAAGCCTGTCAGAGCACAACCAGGTTGTGTTCCGTGTGCCGCTGGATGCGACAAAGCCACAGATCCGCGAAGCCGTGGAAACCATCTGGGGCGTGAAGGTGACGTCGGTCAACACAATCCGCAATCAGGGCAAGACCAAGACTTTCCGTGGTTACAAGGGTTTTCGCAGTGACAGCAAGAAAGCCATTGTCACGCTGGCTGAAGGCCAGACGATCGACATCGGCACGGCGCTGTAAGGGGAATTAGAGGTACACGATGGCACTTAGAAAATTCAAACCCACCTCGAACGGCCGCCGCCAGCTGATCCTGACGGACCGTAAAGAGCTGCACAAAGGCGAGCCGGTCAAGAAGCTGACCGAGGGCCTGACGAAGTCGGGCGGCCGCAACAACACGGGCCGTATCACGTCGCGTCACCGTGGCGGCGGTGCCAAGCGCCGTTACCGCATGATTGATTTCAAGCGCCGCAAGTTCGACGTTGAAGCGACGGTCGAGCGTCTGGAATACGATCCGAACCGCAGCGCCTTTATCGCTCTGCTGACCTACAAGGACGGCGAGCAAGCTTATATTCTGGCGCCACAACGCCTGAAGGCTGGCGACGTGATCGTTTCGGGCGAGCGCGTTGACGTGAAGCCCGGCAACTGCATGCCGCTGAAGAATATTCCTGTCGGCACCATTGTTCACAATGTCGAACTGAAGGCCGGCAAGGGCGGCCAGATGGCGCGCTCGGCTGGCACCTATGTTCAACTGGTCGGCCGTGACCAAGGTTATGCTCAGGTCAAGCTGAGCTCGGGCGAACTGCGCATCGTTAGTGGCGATTGCCTGGCCACCATCGGCGCGGTGTCGAACCCCGACCGTATGAACGAAAGCATGGGCAAGGCCGGCCGCAACCGCTGGAAGGGCATTCGCCCGCAAACCCGCGGTATGGCGATGAACCCGATCGATCACCCGATGGGTGGCGGTGAGGGTCGTTCGAAGTCGGGCAAGCACCCGATGTCGCCATGGGGCAAGAATTCAAAGGGCGCCAAGACCCGTCACAACAAGCGGACCGAGTGGATGATCATCCGCCGTCCGAAAAAGCGCAAAGACGCGCAGTAGGTAGGAGAGAGATATGGCACGTTCAGTTTGGAAAGGCCCGTTCGTTGACGGTTACCTGCTGGAGAAGGCAGAGAAGGCCCGCGCATCCGGCCGTAACGAAGTCATCAAGATCTGGTCACGTCGCTCGACCATTCTGCCGCAGTTCGTTGGGCTTACCTTCGGTGTTTACAATGGTCAGAAGCACCTGCCGGTTGCAGTGTCGGAAAATATGATTGGCCACAAGTTTGGTGAATTTTCACCGACCCGTACTTTCAATGCGCACGCTGGTGCGAAGAAAGTCGAAAAGGGCGGGGATAAGAAGTAAGGGGACTAGCCATGAGCAAACCACAAGCCAAACGTAAAGTTGATGACAAGTCGGCTCTCTCAGTCGCCAATGTCGTCCGCTCGGGCACTCGTAAGCTGGATCTGGTAGCGGCGATGATCCGCGGCCAGTCAGCTGCCGCTGCCCTGCGTACGCTGGCTTTCTGCCCGCGCCGCATTGCCAACGATGTGCGCAAGTGCCTGCAGTCGGCCATTGCCAATGCCGAGAACAACCACGCGCTGGATGTCGACCAACTGGTCGTCACCGAAGCCAGTGTTGGCAAGGCCTTTACGATGAAGCGCATGCACACCCGTGGCCGTGGCCGCAGCAGCCGTATCGAGAAGCCATTCTCGAAGCTGCGCATCGTGGTCAGCGAGCGCACGCCGACCGAAAAGAAAGCGAAGAAAACGAAATCAACCACGGATGCAGCAGCAAAACCTGCAGCCAAGAAGACAGCAGCCAGGAAACCGGCCGCTAAGGCATCGAAGGAGTAACGTATGGGTCAGAAAACCAACCCGATTGGCATGCGCCTGAATATCAACCGCACCTGGGACAGCCGGTGGTATGCGGGCAAAAAGGATTATGCCAATTACCTGCATGAGGATTTCAAGATCCGTGAATACCTGTCAAAGGCCTTACAGGCTGCGGGTATCAGCCGCATCGTGATCGAGCGTCCGGCCAAGAAGCTGCGCGTCGTCATTTATACGGCCCGCCCGGGTGTGGTCATCGGCAAAAAGGGTGCTGACATCGAAAAACTGCGTTCAGATGTTGCCAAGATGACGGCCAGCGAAGTCAGCCTGAACATCGTTGAAATTCGCAAGCCCGAACTGGATGCCAAGCTGGTTGCTGAAGGTATTGCCGGCCAGCTGGAGCGTCGTGTTGCATTCCGCCGTGCCATGAAGCGTGCGGTGCAGTCGGCTATGCGTCTGGGCGCAGGTGGTATCCGTATCAACTGCAGCGGCCGTCTGGGTGGCGCTGAGATCGCCCGTATGGAATGGTACCGCGAAGGCCGCGTGCCATTGCACACGCTGCGCGCCGATATCGATCACGGCCATGGCACAGCGAAGACGACTTACGGTACCTGCGGCGTCAAGGTCTGGATCTTCAAAGGCGAAATCATGGAACGTGACCCGTACGCGCAAGACAAGCGTCAGGCCGGCCCGGATCGCGCCGCTGACCGTCGCAGCGACGAGCGGGCATAAGGAATTAGTGGAGAGAAACGATGTTATCGCCAAAGAAAACCAAATTCCGCAAAGCGCACAAGGGCCGCATTCACGGTGTTGCCAAGGGCGCGACAAAGCTCGACTTCGGCGCTTTCGGCCTGAAGGCCATGGAGCCGGAACGCGTGACCGCGCGCCAGATCGAAGCGGCCCGCCGCGCGATCAGCCGCGCCATGAAGCGTCAGGGCCGTCTGTGGATCCGTATTTTCCCGGATGTGCCGGTTTCAAGCAAGCCGGCCGAAGTACGCATGGGTTCAGGCAAGGGCTCGCCCGAGTTCTGGGTGGCGCGCGTCAAGCCGGGCCGCATTATGTTCGAACTGGATGGTATCTCGGAAGCGATCGCCCGCGAAGCATTTGAACTGGCTGCGGCGAAGCTGCCGATCAAGACCAAGTTCATCAAGCGGGTCGCATAAGGAGAATTGAGATGGCAAAAGCAAAGAACACCGCGACTGAACTGAAGGGCAAGTCACCGACCGAGCTGCAGTCGATGCTTGTCAATCTGCGCAAAGAACAGTTCAACATGCGCTTCCAGCGTGCCACCGGCCAGCTGGCGAACACCGCCCGCGTCAACGCTGTGCGCAAGGAAATTGCCCGTATTCAAACGCAACTGAACGCAAAGCCGGCGGCCCCGAAGAAGGCCGCCACCAAGGGAGCTAAATAATGCCACGTCGTATTCTGCAAGGTGTTGTCACCAGCGATAAAACCGACAAGACCATCACGGTTAAGGTCGAACGTCGTGTTATGCACCCGCTGTATAAAAAGTATGTGCGCCAGTCGAAGAAGTACCTGGCTCATGACGAGACGAATAGCGCCAAGGTTGGTGATAAGGTCAGCATTCAGGAATGCCGCCCGATCAGCAAGCGCAAGTGCTGGGTTCTGGTGGCCGATGAGGCGGTAGCCAAAAAGAAGACCAGCAAGAAGGCTGCATAGGAATTTGAAGGTTTAGGAGAGTTGTTATGATCCAGATGCAATCACGTTTAGAAGTGGCCGACAATAGCGGCGCGCGCGAAGTGATGTGCGTGAAGGTGCTGGGCGGTTCCAAGCGCAAGTTCGCCGGCATCGGCGATGTCATCGTCGTGTCGGTGAAGGACGCCATTCCGCGCGGCCGCGTGAAGAAGGGCCAGGTTCTGAAGGCTGTTATCGTGCGCACGAAGAAAGACATTCGCCGCGCTGACGGCACGACAATCCGTTTTGACGGCAATGCCTGCGTGCTGATCAACAAGGACAAGGAGCCCATCGGTACCCGTATCTTCGGGCCGGTGACCCGCGAACTGCGCGGCGACGGCTTCATGAAGATTATCTCACTGGCTTCAGAGGTGCTGTAATGGGTATGGCGAAGATTAAAAAGAAGGACCGCGTTGTGGTCCTGACCGGTAAGGACAAGGGTAAGACCGGCGAAGTGCTGTCTGTGATGCCGAAGGAAAACCGCGTTCTGGTTTCCGGCATTAACATGATTTCCAAGCACCAGCGCCCGACCCAGCAGAATCCTCAGGGTGGCATCGTGCGCAAGGAAGCGTCGATCCACATCTCGAACGTGGCCCTGGCCGACCCGAAGGGCGGTAAGGCAACGCGTGTGGGCGTTAAGGCTTTGAAGGATGGGCGCAAAGTTCGTGTTGCAAAGCGCTCGGGTGAAGTGGTAGACAACTAAAGCTTTTTAAGGCGGTAAACTTCCTGATTTAAGGAAAAAGACCGTCGGGAGTGAAAGATATGACAAAAACGAATGCGGCCAAGAAAGAATTGCCGCGCCTGCAACAGCAGTACAACGATGTTGTGCGCAAGCAACTGATGGAAAAGTTCGGCTATGCGAACGCCATGGAAGTGCCGCGCCTGACGAAGATCGTCCTGAACATGGGCGTCGGCGAAGCTGTGGGCGACCAGAAGAAGATTCAGAATGCTGTCAACGATATGGCGCTGATCACTGGCCAGAAGCCAGTTGTCACCAAGTCGAAGAAGGCGATTGCACAGTTCAAGATCCGCGAAAACCTGCCGATCGGCTGCAAGGTCACCCTGCGCCGTGACCGTATGTGGGAATTCCTGGATCGCCTGATCACCGTGGCCCTGCCGCGCGTGCGCGATTTCCGCGGCGTGTCGCACAAGTCATTCGATGGCGAAGGCAACTATGCATTCGGTCTTAAGGAACAGATCGTGTTCCCGGAGATTGATTACGACAAGACAGATGCCATTCGCGGCATGGATATCGTGATTTGCACAACGGCGAATTCGGACGATGAAGCAAAAGCGCTTCTCGCCGGCTTCCAGATGCCGTTCCAGAAGTAAGGAGAGCCCAGTATGGCACGTACAGGTGACGTTCAGAAAAACAAGCGCCGCGCCAAGATGGCGAAAAGCGCCGAAGCTAAGCGCAAGGCGCTGAAGGCGATCATTATGAATAAGAAAACCCCAATGGAAGAGCGTTTTGACGCCGTGCTGAAGCTGGCTAAACTGCCACGCAACAGCGCCAAGAACCGCCAGCGCAACCGCTGCGAACTGACCGGCCGCTCACGTGCGACTTACCGTCACTTCCGTTTGGCGCGCGTTATTCTGCGTAACCTTGCAGGCTTCGGGCAGATCCCGGGCCTGACGAAGTCAAGCTGGTAAGGGGGTAACAATGTCAATGAACTATCCTCTCGGTGATATGCTGGCCCGCATCAAGAATGCGCACAGTGCGCGCCTTGAAAAGGCCGAGGGCGTGCCCGCCAGCAGGCTGAAGCAGAACGTTTTGGATGTGCTGCAGCGTGAAGGCTATATCCGCGGTTATGTGCGCGTCGAAAAAGATGGCCATGCGCTGCTGGATGTCGAACTCAAGTACTTTGAAGGCAAGCCTGCTATCGAGGTTCTGGAATGTGTTTCCAAACCAAGCCGCCGTATCTACAGCGCGATCAACGATCTGCCGCGCTATATGAACGGGCTGGGCACTTCAATCCTGTCGACCCCGAAGGGCGTGCTATCGGAAGCCGAAGCGCGCGCTGAAAATGTCGGTGGCGAAGTATTGTGCCGGGTCTACTAAGGGGGAAATGAGATATGTCACGCGTAGGTAAATATCCCGTCGCCCTCAAGAACGGCGCTACTGCCGAAATCAAGGGCCAGACTGTTACCATCAAGGGCAAGAACGGATCCCTGACATATACGGTGCGTCCGAATGTCGAAGTGAAGCTGGATCCGCAGGCCGGCCTTGTGCTGTCACCGCTGTCAAAGAGCAAGAAAGACCGCTCACAGTGGGGTACGGATCGCGCCAACCTGAACAACATGGTCAAGGGTGTGACCGAAGGCTTTTCGAAGACGCTGGAAATCGAAGGCGTTGGTTTCAAGGCTGCTGTTCAGGGTACAACGGTTGTGTTGAACCTCGGTTTCAGCCACGAGATCCGTTATCCGGTTCCGCAGGGCATCACGGTGAAAGCTGAAAAGCCGACACTGCTGCACATCACCGGTAATGATCGCCAGGTTGTTGGGCAGGTGGCTGCAGAAATCCGCGGTATGAAGAAGCCGGAACCCTATAAGGGCAAGGGCATCAAGTATCAGGGCGAGCGCATCCTGCGCAAAGTCGGCAAGAAGAAGTAAGGGGTAGACGATGTTGAGCAACAAGCAACTTCACGCACGCCGTCGCGGCCGCCAGCGCGCCAATCTGAAGCGTATTGCGCAGCGCAATCCGGACAACACACGTCCGCGTCTCAGCGTGTTTCGTTCGTCGCAGCATATCTATGCGCAGATTATTGACGATGCTTCGGGTAAGACGCTTGTGGCTGCTGCCAGCAACGACAAGGAGCTGAAGGCCAAGATTAAAACCGGTGCAACGGTTGATGCGGCCAAGCAGGTGGGCGCCGCCCTGGCTGCGCGTGCCAAGAAAACCGGTGTCAGCAAGGTTGTATTCGATCGCAGCGGTTACATTTATCACGGTCGCATCAAGGCACTAGCCGATGCGGCGCGTGAAGGCGGAATGGAGTTCTAATCATGACAGACGAAACACAGACACCCGAAACAACAACGGAAGCTGCGGCGCCCGAACAGCGCGGCAAGCGTGGCCGTGGTGGCGATCGCGGCGGCAACCGTGAAGGCGGCCGTGGCGAACGTGGCCCGCGCCGTGAAAAGCTGCGCGACGGTGAAGATGGCGAAGGCTTTGTTGAAAAGCTGGTTTGCATCAACCGCGTCGCCAAGGTTGTGAAGGGCGGTAAGCGTTTTGGTTTTGCCGCGCTGGTGGTTGTTGGCGATGGCAAGGGTAAGGCCGGCCACGGTGCCGGTAAGGCCCGCGAAGTGCCGGAAGCGATTTCAAAGGCAACGGCTGCGGCGCGCCGCAACATGCAGCGCATCCCGCTGCGTGAAGGCCGCACCATTCACCACGATGTGCGCGGTGAATTTGGCGCCGGCAAGGTTGTACTTCGCTCGGCCCCTTCAGGTACCGGCATCATCGCCGGCGGCCCGATGCGCGCTGTGTTTGAAGCGTTGGGCGTGCAGGATGTCGTTGGCAAGTCGGTCGGCACATCGAACCCGCACAACATGATCAAGGCGACGTTTGCCGCCCTGAAGAATTCGGAATCACCGCGTAGCGTCGCAGCACGCCGTGGTAAGAAGGTTTCGGACATTCTGGGCAAGCACACCGCTGAATACGCAACCGACGGCGCAACCGCAGTCGGCGAATGAGCGAAGTGACCGGTACAAGGAGTTAAGTGATGGCAACCGCAGCAAAGAAAACATCAGGCAAAACGCTGAAGATCACGCAGATCCGCAGCGCGGCCGGCACCAAGCCCGGCATGAAGGAAACCCTGACGGGCCTGGGTCTGCGTCGCCTGCACCACACGGTCGAGCGCGCTGATGCGCCGGCCCTGCGTGGCATGCTGTTCAAGGTGCGTCACCTGGTAAAGGTCGAGGAGTAAGACGATGAAACTGAATCAACTGCGCGATAACGAAGGCGCCCGCAAGAACAAGATGACGGTTGGCCGTGGTATCGGCAGCGGCAAGGGTAAAACCTCGGGCCGCGGCGTGAAGGGTCAGAAGGCCCGTTCAGGCGTGTCGATCAAGGGCTTTGAAGGCGGCCAGATGCCGCTGCACCGCCGTCTGCCGAAGCGCGGCTTCAAGAACATCTTTGCGAACGATTACGCCGAACTGACGCTGAACCGCCTACAGGCCGCTCTGGATTCGGGCGTGCTGACGGGCGCTGATTTCACCAGCAAGCAACTGATGCAAGCCGGCGTCACCAGCAAGGCGCGTGATGGCGTGCGCCTGATCGCCAAAGGTGATGTTAAAGGCAAGTTCAACCTGACGATCGAAGGTGCCACCAAGGGCGCAGTAAAGGCGATCGAAAAGGCTGGCGGCAAGGTGACGATCTTCACCCGTACTGTGGCCCCAATCAAGAACGGCAAGGTTAAGGGCCAGAAGGCCGCCGCCCGCAAGGCTGCCGCTGAGGCCAAAGGCAAAAAATAAAAGGACCCCCGTCCTTTCTTTTGGAAAACCCGCCCGCAAGGCGGGTTTTTCTTTGGTTGGTTCTGGGTTAGTCTTTGCAGGTTTCCGGCAAGATGGAGAGGTTCATGAAGTTCTGGCAGGTCCTACTGACACTTATTCTGGCCGCAGCTGTTAGCTGGGGCGTTTCCGAATTCAACAGGCCAGCCGCAAGCGATGCCGGCAAGGAAACCGTGTATGATCGTGTTGTGCGCACAGGTACGCTGAACTGTGGCTACTTCATCTGGCCGCCACTGCATGTGAAAGATCCGAATACCGGCGCGTTCAGCGGCATTTCCTATGAAGTCACGCAGGAGATCGGCCGTGTTACCGGTCTGAAGATCAACTGGGCCGGCGAGCTGGCTTTCAGTACGTACCTGACGGATATCCAGTCGGGTCGCTATGATGCAGAATGTGGCCAAGGCTGGCCGAATGGTGTACGCGGCAAGCTGACGTTCTATAGCAAGCCCTTCGGGTTTATCCCGCTGGTGGCGGTTGTGCGCGAAGGCGACATGCGCTTTGACAGTGGCCCAGAAAAACTTAATAGCCCGGATGTGACATTAGCAACCATGGATGGTGAAACCGGCTTTATGGTGGCGCGAAACCGTCTGCCGGATGCCAATCAGGTGATGCTGACACAGAACAGCAATTCGCTGGATATGATTATGAATGTCGTTACCAACAAGGCCGATGCCACGCTGGTTGATGCGCTGACAGCTGAAGGATTTATGCGGGAAAATCCGGGCAAGGTCCGCATGGTACAATACAAGGAACCCCTGCATCTGATTGCGCTGAATTTCACCCTGCCACAGGATGAAAAGCTGCGCAGCATGATCGATGTGGCGACCGATGAATTATTGCAGTCAGGTGCCGTTGAAGCGATATTCAAGAAGTACGAAACCACGCCGGGCGTTATCTGGCGCGTTGGTGAAACTTATAAGAAGAACTGACATGAAGTTTTTCCATATCCTGCTGACAGTCCTTTTAGCTGCTGTTGTCAGCTGGGGCGTTGTATCGCTGACGCCCGGCGCAGTAGTCACAGAAAAAGAAACAGCGTTGCAGCGTGTTCTGCGTACGAACACCTTGCGCTGCGGCTATATCGTGTGGCCGCCTTATTTGCTGAAAGACGTCAATACAGGTCAGTATTCAGGTGTAGCCTACGATTTCATGAGCGCTATCGCCCGTGAGCTCGAAATTAAGCTGGAATGGGTTGAGGAAGTAGGTTGGGGCAACTTCCATGAAGGCCTGAATGCCGGGCGCTACGACGCCATGTGCGTGCCTGTATGGCAGGGCGGTAACCGCGCCCGTATCGCACTGATGACGCATCCGCTTTATTACAATGCCTTGTATGCGCTAAAACGCGCCGATGACCAGCGCTTTGCAACCTTGGAAGAAGTAAATAAACCCGGCGTGCGCATTACTGTAACCGATGGCAGCATCGAACAGAATGTGCGTCGCCTGCGTTTCCCGAATGCAGAAGAGGTGGCGCTGCCGCAGAATACGGACTCCTCGCAAAGCATCCTTAGTCTTGCTACGAACAAGGCTGACATCGCTTTCGATAACCTGACGAATGCCAACCGCTATAACGAAACGGCAGATCGCAAACTGGTGATGGCGGGCGGCCAGCCGGTGCGGGTTTTTGCGAATGTCATCGCGGTAAAGCTTGGCGAAGACGAGCTGGCGAATACGCTGAATGCCGTTATCGATGCCCTGAAAACAATAGGCGAGGGTGATGTTCTGGCGGCGAAGTATGCGCCGGATATTATGGCAACGGCGCCCAGATAACTTCTTGCTGCCTAGTGCGCGGCTTCAACCATTTTCAGAAATTGCGCGAAACGGTCGGTCAGTGGCTGGATCAGGCGTTCACGGCCGCCGGCTTCGACAACCGTGCCGCCGTCCATGAATACCACATGGTCACACGAGCGGCGGGCAAAGCCCAGCTGGTGGGTGATCAGCAGGATGCCGACGTTCTGCTCTTTCACGATCTTCAGGCAGTCCAGCACCTTGCTGATCTGCTCGACATCCAGCGCCGAGGTGATCTCGTCGCATAGGATGTATTTGGGCTCCAGCATCAGGGCCCGCGCCAGTGCCGCGCGCTGCTGCTGTCCGCGTGAGGTTTCATTCGGGTAGCGGTCGATGAAATGACCCATGTCGAACATATCAATCAGCTCGCGAAGACGTTTTGCCGTCTGGGCTGGGTCGCGTTTCAGGCAGGGCAGCATGATGTTCTCGCGTAGCGTCATGTGCGGCCACAGGAACAACTGCTGGAAGACAACCGTCAGTTCGGGCCATGGCGGCTCGCGCAGCGATAACTTGGGGTCGCGCGGAAAATCGCGTATCTTGCTATCAATAGTAATGCGTCCAAGCTGCGGCCACTCCAGCAGCGCCATGCACTTCAGTAATGTGGTCTTGCCGGTGCCGCTGGGGCCCAGTAAAGCCGTAATCTCGCCGCGCCCGACTGTGATATCGACATCATGGAAGATCTGGGTGCCGTCGGGATAGGCGAAGGATATCTTTTCGGCCTTCAGCATTATCTCTCGCTCATGTTGCGGGTGTATTTGTGTTTCAGGAAGGCAGCCAGGCCGTTGATAGGCAGGCAGACCAGCAGGAAGAAGACGCCCAGCGCCGTATAGATTTCAACCGGCTTGTAAATGGTGGCGTTGATGCGCTGCGCCACGCGGAAAATCTCTTCAACCGAGATCAGTGAGGCGAACAGTGTTGCGTGCAGCATCATCACCTGCGCCGTCAGGTAACTGGGCAACAGTTGGCGGAACAGCAGGGGCAGCTGGATTTTCATGACCATCGTGCGGCTATCAAGGCCGCACACGCGCCCGGCTGTCAGATACTGTTCCGGAAAATCCCTGACGGCCTGACGCACGGTTTCTGACATACCGAACAGGTTGACAATCGAAAGTGTGAAGGCCGCCGTGTAGAAGGGATCGATCACAACCTCAAACACGGCTTGCGCCGGGTAGTGTAGCCAGAACAGGAAAACAAGCGTTGGGATGGCCGCCAACGTGAATGAACCATACTGGACAAATTTACCCAGCGCTTCGTCGTTAGCTGCCGCGACGCCCAGCGCGGTGCCGCCAAAAATGCCGACCGACCAGATAATCGCGCACAGCTGCAGGGTGACAAACAAGCCCTGCAGGAAGCCTTCGTGGTAGGTGATGAGGATGTCAAAAACGGTCATTTATAATTCTTCGCGGCCCGTAGGAACATATCTGGGTACCGAGTGTCGTATTTATCCAGAATCCTGTCAACGATACCAGAATCCATAACTTCGTGGGCGGCAGCGTCCAGCATCAGCCACAGGCGCGGATCTGCATTATCAACGACAACAGGCGAAAGGCCGAAGGTGCGCAGGTTTTGGCCCGGGGCGATACGCTTGACCTTGCTCGGTTGGTCTTTTTCAAAAAGATGCCACAGCCCGACCGCAGTGAATGTGACATCGGCCTTGCGTGTGCCGACATACATCATCAGGTCCATGTCCGAGCTATTTAACTGGCTCAAGGCAACGCGTTCAGCGTTCGGAAAAACCTCGCGCGCTATGTAATCACTGTTGTCATTATCGATAGTGGCGACTTTGACGTCGGTTGCGTTGATGTTGGGTAGGTTATTATCAAAACGTGCTGTGCCGACCTGACCGAAAGCTTCGACGCCTTGGTAGGCAAACGGCGTTGTAAAGGCAATCTGTTTGGCTTTCAGTGCATTCGTCCACATGCCGGCGCAGATCGCATCAACTTTATTTGACTTCAGCGCTTCAACAACATCACCCCATGGGACACGGCCTGCCCACTCGATCTTAATATTAGCAGCTGCGCCGATAGCATTCGCCACATCATAGGCGGCTCCCGTCAGCTGTTTTGTGTTCGGGTCTTCGTTGATGCCACCATCCCACAGTGAGTAACCGCAGCGCAGGGTGCCGGTGCGCATCACGCGTTCATAGGCGGTTTCCTGTGCAGGGGTGCTATTTTGTGAAATGGGCGTTATCTTTGTGCCCAGCCACCCGCCGCTTACAGCCAGCAACACAACAAGAATATAGTGGTAAAATTTCATTGGTGCCCCCGATGGGCGCATCATAAACAGTGCTGCCGATTAGGCAATAATGTCGGGGATTAGCATCGCTTCAAGCTTGGCGATTTCGTCTTTCAGGACCAGCTTGCGCTTTTTAAGGCGTGTCAGCTGCAGCTGGTCAACAACGGGCGTTTCAAGAAGACGCGCGACCACAGCATCCAGATCGCGGTGCTCTTCCTGTTTCTGCGCCAGTCGGGCGCGAATATCATCTTCGTCGGCAAGCCCCATAAGCATGGCTTCCTACGCTCCTGTTCAATCCCTGCGGGGAGTGGTAACCTGTTGGCCAGTTTATACCAGAAAATTGGTTAATTTTCTACGGCTTAGGACGGTACAAATGAGCGAAAGCACCAAGAAAATAGGGGTCCTGACATCCGGGGGCGACTGTGGCGGCCTGAACGCCGCCATCCGGGCTGTCGTTCGCCGCGCTATTCTGGGCCATGGCTGGCAGGTCTTTGGCATCGCCGGCGGTACTGATGGGCTGGCCACGCGTCCGCTGCAGGCGGCCGAACTTACATTGTATGATGTCGAAGGCCCCATGGGGAGGCTCGGCGGAACCATCCTTGGGTCTAATTCACGCGGTGATATTTTTAAAACACCAGGCCTTGTTGACAAGGTCATGGAAGGTTACCGGCAACTAGGCCTTGATGCCATGATCGTGCTGGGTGGTGACGGCAGCCTTGAGATCTACAACAAGCTTTCACAGTCCCATGGCCTGAAGTTTGTCGGTATTCCCAAGACAGTCGATAACGATATTGGGATGACAGAAAATGCTATCGGCTATGACACGGCGGTTTCCGTGGCAACCGAGGCATTGGATCGCCTGCAGGCGACAGCCGCCAGCCACTACCGCATTATGATATTGGAAGTCATGGGGCGTGATGCAGGGCATGTGGCGTTGGCTGCAGGGGTGGCCGGACAGGCAGATGTTATCCTTATCCCGGAAATCCCGTATTCGCTTGATGCTGTGGCCGAACATATCGGCCGTCTTGGCGCGCATGGTCAGCATCATGCGCTCGTGATCGTCAGCGAGGCGGTGAAAACCATGGGCGGCGAAAAGCTGATGCAGACCTTTGCTGATGGGTCGCAGCGTTATGGGGGTATCGGCGCGTATATCGCGCATGAACTGGAGAAGAAAACCAAGGCGGATGTGCGCCTGACATCGCTGGGGCATACCCTGCGCGGCGCTGCGCCGGGTCATCTGGACCGCACGATTGCGGCAGCTTTCGGAATTGCGGCGGTGGATTTGCTGCGGGCCGAGCGTTATGGGCATATGGTGGCCTGGCAGAACCGGAAAGTCATTGCTGTACCGGTAGAAGAAGCGATCAAGGCATATCAGGCTGTGGATCCGAACGGTACTTTGGTAAAAACCGCGCGCGGACTGGGCATTAGCTTTGGCGATTAATATTTTCCCCATAAAATAATTGCTGACGCGGATAGTCAAAACACACGCTTTCGTTGCTTTTCTGGAAATCAGAAGATTCGCACGGGGAATGAGCGGAAAATTAAACACCTGCGTGCTATGTTAGTTGCTGTTCGTGTTCCCACGACATTACAGCCATTGCGTTCAACCTTTTTCGAAGGAGTCTGCCTATGGATATAACCCCGCGCCTTGAATCCCTGCAACACCGCCATGAAGCGCTTGAAGTCGCCATACATGCAGAAGAGGCGCATCCTTACCATAACGAACAGAAGATACATGCCTTGAAGCTGGAAAAGTTACACCTGAAAGAGGAGATATTCCAGCTGACGCAGGCTGCGAACAGCAACCGCGCCAAAAAGCGCCATTGAAATTTCTCTCCTCTAAGAGACAAAAACCCCGGCCTTGGCCGGGGTTTTTATTTATTGGGCATATCCGGATGCTATACGAAGGTAGCTACCGGGGTACTTTTCATATTTGCGGATTATTTTTTCTATGGCCCCTGAATAAAGCATTTCTCCGGTCGCGGTATTAATCATTTCGCGCAGACGGCTTTCGCCCGCGCTGACCATCAATGTGACGGGAAAGACGCGCAGGGGCTTGTCAGCCTTGACCATCTTTAATTTGCCAGGGTTATTGGCCATATACTCCTGTCCGGCGGCCACATCGACAAACGTGACATCCGCCTTGCCTGTAGCCACGGCTTCCAGCTGGTCGGCCGCGCCCGATACTTGGGATATGCCGAAAATCTTGGCTTGCGGGAAATCAGTGGCGGCAATACGCGCTGCGGTGTAGCCATCGGGGGATGCTACGGTAATGGCCGGATTGTTTAGGGCCTGCAGATTATCATCGAAGCGCGTATCGTCAGATCGCACAAAAGCGTGCGCCGCGTTGAACATGATGGGGGTAGTAAATTCGGCCTGCCGTGCACGACTGCCGTTCGGCCAGATGCCGGGACAGAACACATCAATGCGTTTAGCGTTCAGGGCTGTAACGGCGTTGGCATATCCGGTATCTTCGACCCATTCCACTTTGAGAGACAGGTAGTTCGCAAGCAGTGACACATAGTCATAGGCAAGCCCTTCCGGCTGTCCGGTATTCGCGTTGATGGTGAAAATACCTTCCCAGGGCGCGTAACCACAACGAATGACACCAGAACGTTTGATGCGGTCATACGCGGTTTCGTCGACAGCGGCGGTTGTTTGGGCTTGCGGCGTATAGCGCACCACGCCAAAGCTGACAGCAGCGGCAATGATGACCACAAGCAGGATATGCATGATTTTCATGACGGGCCCCATAATGAAATGCCCCGGCTGGCGGGGCATTTCATTTATTCGTTGATTGCGTATTCGTCGGCTTCTTCTGCATCATTCGCGGCTTCGGGCTTGGGCAGTTCAATGCCCAGGCGTTCGGCCTTGCGCTGCGCACGGCGCAGCGATGCTTCAAGGTCTGATTGCTTGCAAAGACCAAGCAGGACAGGGTTCGATGGTTTGATGTTGTTCGAATTCCAGTGTGTGCGGTCGCGCACTTTCTGGATGGTGTCCTTCGTCGTACCGATCAGGCGTACGATCTGGCTGTCGCCGAGTTCCGGATGGTTCTTCAGCAGCCATGCGATACCGTTCGGCTTATCGTCACGCTTGGCGACCGGCGTGTAGCGCGGGCCTTTGGCGCGTGCCAGCGGTTGCGGCAGCTCGCTTTTCTTCAGGTGCAGTTTGGCGTTCACGTTCTTTTCGCAACGTGTGATTTCTTCCTGGTCCAGCTCGCCGTTGTACAACGGATTGGTCGGTGTGATCATGCTGCCGGCATCGCCGTCGGCCATGGCCTTCACCTGCAATTCATGCAGGCCGCAGAACTCAGCGATCTGCTTGAATGTCAGCGTGGTGTTATCAACCAGCCACATGGCGGTTGCTTTCGGCATCAGCGGAAAATGTTGTTTTGACATGGCTTGCTCCTTTTTTGCCGGGCATGCTCTGCGGTTCCCGCAACAGCGTCCCGGCGGTTAAGTAAATCTCACCCGCATGGCGCCCCCGGGTTTTCGGAAGCGCACCAAGCAAAAACGCTGCTTGTTGGGATAGGCCGATATAAGCGCGGGGCCGCTGGCAATTCAAGCCAATTATGCTAATAAGAATGTTATGGAAGATGATCGTCCGCGCCCGAAACCATTGATTGCCACGATTGGTGCCGATTTAAGCGCTCTCAGCATTGATGACCTGAAGGCCCGGGTGGCTGATCTGAGGGGCGAAATAGCCCGCACCGAGGCAGAGATAGACAAGAAGCAGGCACAAACCGCAGCCGCTGCAGCTTTCTTTAAATAAAATCAGCCTATTAGCAGCACTTAAGGCAAAAAGTTCAATAAAATCAAAGGTTGTTATATTTACGCAACGTTTAAGGTTGGCTGGCATTTTAGATATTGGGGCGAAATTAACCCCGCCTTTAGCCCGGCCACCGATGATGGGGTTGGGACGATACTGTTAGGGGACAGTTAGCGCGCGTGAATTTTGGTAACTTTTTCAATTTCGGTGGCCCGGGACAACCGGGTGGTGATCCATCTGGAAAGAAAACCAGTTGGGCGCGCTTCTTCTTTCATCCGGAACTTGGCAAAAGCACACAGTCCATTGGCCTGTCGTTCCAGATGTTTGTCAGCCTGCTGGCAACGCTGTTCGTTACCAGCGGCATGCTGGAAACAAACCACCGCTTCTTCGCACCGGGCGCGCGTTTTACGCTGGCTGACCTGTTTAATGAAACGTACGCGCGATTTGATTGGCGTGATAAAGACAAGCTGCCGCAAAATATTTTCTTTATCGCTACGTGGGGCCTGCTAATCGCAACGGCGTTGTGGATTGTTGTTGCGATACTATTATTCATCGCCGGTCCCAGCGCCGCACACGCGGCCGAAGGCGGCGGCATGTTTACACCGCCCGAAAGCGACAAGGTCGGTGATGTCGTTGATAGTCTTGTGCTTCAAATCGAAGGATTTACTCTCGATGGGTATACTCTAGGGGGCGAGGCGAGCGGCATATTCCAGGAACTGCTGCGCACCATGCTGGGCTTTTACAGCCGCGCCATTCTAGTCTTCGCGTCGTTCATGGTGTTGTATCATGTGTTGCACCTTGTTGTAACAGCTGCATGGGAAGGTAAGCCGCTGGGCGGCGCCGATCAAGTGTGGGCACCGCTGCGCCTGGTGTTAGCTATTGGCCTGCTGGTGCCGCTGGGCACCGGCCTGAATACAGCACAGTATGCCGTGCTGGAAGTTGCTAAACTTGGTTCGGGTCTTGCGTCACGGGTGTGGATTGCGGCAGCTGACACATTCCTACCGCCCGAAGACCCGGCCGAAGGTGAAAGGGCTCCCTTCCGCCCATCGACAACGCTTGGAGACCATATCCATGATTTGACACTTATCCGCTTGTGCCAAATCGATATCAACCAGAAAACGCTTAGTGGAACAGGTGACAGCAACCTGCTGACGGGGACAGATTCAGAAGTTGTGCGCGGTCACTTCAACCTGCTGCGGTTTTCAGGCGAGACACAAATCAAGTATGGTCCTGGCCTTGATAAAAACCTGTGCGGCACGGTGAAATGGCCCAGCCCGGGCGAGACGGTAGCCGAGACAATCACCGGGCCTGACCGAACAACAGCGGAGGTTATACGTCAGGCGCGCACAGATATGGTAACCCTGATTGATATACATTTTAAGGCAATCGATGATGCTGTGTGTGGTTTTGCCGGCGTTCTTTTTGCGGGCCGGTACAGCGACGCCAATGCAACGACTCCAAATTTTACGCCTCTCACGGCGATGTATAATGCCTATCCGCGCACAAACCTGCGCTGGCCGCAAACCATGCCGCTAGGCATACCCGTGGGGCAGGTTGGTCTGTCGATGACGGACGAGCGTTCGCGCAACTGCCATGGCAAGCCGGTGCCCGATACGGACATACAGGCAGTTGCGGCCATTTATGCAGCGGTCGCGGAATATGAAGCAGCGATCACAGAGCAGGCCGATGCAACATATCGCGCGATCCTTTCCAACCTTAGAACCGAAATGGAAAGCGATAACCCGCTAGGCTGGATGGCGGCCGGTTCGCGCTATATGCGCATCGCCATGGCGCAAAAGCAGATCCACGATCTTTATGACCTCAGTCCGACCGTCAAGCTAGGCAGTGTTTTCAGAAGTAAAACGGAGACTGATAAGCTGAAGTGCGAAGGTTTAGGTAGTGTGGTCGACGGCGTGCCTAATAACAGGTGCCGTTTCATGCGCAGCTTACGCGGCGCTGATGACAGCCAGGGCTACGCTCATGCCGGTAAACCCTACTCGGCAATGGTGACAAACGCATTGCAAATTGGTTATGAGGCGCTGGAAGAAAGACCCAGTATGATATCAAACATTGTCTCTTTAACAGATGACAGAAGGTTTGAGCCCTTTGATGACGGCGAGAACGAAACCGCGACTGCCGGTGGTATTTCTGGCGTTCTTGCCAGCATCCGCAATTTCTTCAGCTTCGATAAAGACTATTTCATGAACCTAGTTGCGCCCAGTATGCGCGACCCGCTGCCGAACCTGTTTGCGTTCGGCCACGCCCTGTACTGGATCGCGCTGTCATTCATCGGCCTGTCGATGATTTTCGGCACTGGCGGCCTGGCCATGGTGTTCATGATGGGGCCGCTGCTGTTCAGCGGCGCGCTGATGCTGGCCTTTATTCTACCGCTGACACCAATGATCCGTTTCCTGCTGTCTACGTTCTCGTGGTTGTTGGCCGTGCTGGAAGCGATTGTAGGTATGCCGTTGTTCGCACTGGCGCACCTGTCGCCCAAGGCGGAAGGTATTATGGGGAACGCCAAGGCCGGTTATTCGATGTTGTTCAGTATCGCGCTGCGGCCTGTGCTGCTGGTTATCGGCCTGATCTGTTCGATTATCATGCTGACCATCGGCATGTTCCTGCTGAACTGGATGTTCCGCTCGGCGCTGGATGCCGTGTGGGGTGATGGCAAGGTATTTGTTATCACATCTATCATCTTCGCGCTGATCTATGCGTTCAACGCCTTCAGCATGTGCCAGGCCAGCTTCAAGATCATCGATGAAATCGCCAACAAGTCGATGGGTTGGTTCGGCCAGCAGGGCTACTCGTTCTACAACGCCCACAGCGATATCAACGAAGCTGCCGTTGTTGATATGGCGCAGGGCGGTATGAAGGCCATCGGCACCACAGCAGATGCTGTTCACAAAAGTGTTGTCGCGCCCGCCACGAAAGGTCTGCTCAAAGGCGGCGGTGGTGGTGGCAGGGGCGGTAGTGGCGACGCTGTTGAAGATGGCGATACGCCCAAAATCAGCGGCCGTGGTAGTGGCGGTGGCGATAAGGGTGGTGGCGGCGGCGGAAAAGGTGGCGGTGGCTCAGGCGGTGGTGGCCCAATTGGCCGCATGCTGGGTCGTGCCGGCGCAACAGCAAGCAGTGGTCTTGGCCATCTTGGTGGCAAAATAGCGTCACCAGTTTCGCGGCGCATGACTGCACAAGGTCGCATTGGTGAAGCGCGTGCTGAAGCGCGTGCTGAAGCAAGTGAGCACTGGGGGCGTCGTTCGGCTGCGGTTAAGGAACGCGCGCGTTTAACAAAAGAACTTTATGCCGAGCCCAATGCTGGCAGGCAGGCTGAAATCAAAGGCAAGATTGGCGAGCAGCAGCATATCATTGAGGAGTCAGAGAGTAAGTTCCAGGAAGCTAGGAAAGGTGCAACCTTTACAGGGGGTGTTCAGGATAGGGTTGAGGCAGTGATTAAGCCTAGTAACTCCCCGCCGCCGGCAGCTCCCGCAGCTCCTGCTGCCGCAGAACCTGCTCCTAGCGGAAGTGGTGGAGCTAACGCGCCATTAGGTCGTGGTGGTGGGCAAGATAATGGCGGTGGCAGCAATGGGGGTGGCGTGGGCGGCCGAGGCTCATAACAACCTGAAAATACACTCAAATCTGGATTATTAAGCTCTGGGAAACTAAAATATAACTAGATATTACACATACGGTATGATTATCATTGGTTTAGGCGATTTTTTAACGGGATAATTGGCTTTGGTAACAACAACGCAAGATCCTCGAACACAAGCACCACCCGCAAGTAATGCTGCGGCGCCGGCAGCGGGGACGCCTGTCGATTTCGCGGCGCGGATGGAGCAGCAGGCGCGCGAAGCAAATGAAGCCGCTGATGCGCGCCATGAACAGATGATGCACCTGCTTGCCCAGCAAGCACAGATTCAGGCACAAAGCGGCGCGGCAACAGAAGCAGCGCTGGCCAACAATGCGGCCGCATCGGAAGCAGCAGCGAAGCAAAAGAAAGATTTGGAATTTAGAAGCGTACTGGTTTCTAACGGTGCCATGATCGCTGGTGGCGGTGCGGCTGTTGCCCTGACCAGCAATGTGGTGATCGGGATGTTGCCGCCGCAGGCTCTGACGTTATTCGGTATTGGTGGAAATGCTGGCGCAGCAATGTCAGTGTCCGGCCTGCTTGCCAGCTTTACATCGGGTGCAGCGCTCGTCTGTCTGGCGATTGTCTTGTTCCACTGGGTTCTTAAACCGCTGCTGAAGTTTTTTAACAAGAACAAAGGCGGCAAGCCCGGCGCTGGTGCAAAACAGAATTCCACCAAACCGCAACCGGACGGCCTCGGCCCCCGGCCTGACCTTGATGACGATCTTCCCGCTAATGTCTCTCCGGGCTTCAATCGCATCGGCCTAGGTCCGGATGTTGATAACGACCCTAGCGTCCCTGTCTCGCCGTTACATGCACGTGGTGTCGTTGGTGATGGCGCAAACGGCTTAAATGTAGGCGACTTAAATGCAATAGCCGGTGTCGCTGACCTCGATGGTGATGTGTCATATACTAATAACCTTGATGACACACTTCAGGCTGCGCTTGCAAACTTATTGTCGCCTGAAGAACAGGCCTCTTTTGTCACTGCGATGAACGATGCGATAGCTACTTACGAGCTTGAGCGCGTTCGGCATGCTATCAAAGATGATGTGACAGGCGAACCATTATCAGCCAACAAGGCGCGTGAACTGATTCAGAAAGTTGATGAAATCTACGATGTCTACGAAGGTGAAGGTGTCCCCCCGGGAATCGCGCAGGATGCTAAACTGGGAGCTGTTGCTGATGCTATGGAAAAAGCCTCGGCCGAGTTCTCGAATGTGCTTGATTCAGAAATAAGCGGTAAGTCGCCGCTATACGGCACCGCGCTGATGAAAGAAATCGCCGCCGGCAATAAAATAAAAATTCCGGATGTTGCGGCAGGCGCATACTTCGGGGCTGTGCCGAACAACATGCTTCATTTACAGGACGCCGCTGCTCTGCAGGCGCGCGCCCAGAAACTTCAGTATGAAATGCTGCAGGCAATCCCGGTTAACCCGTCGCTGCTTGATGGCTTGCAACCATCAGCGCCCTATGCAGTTCCGCAAGATGCGGCATTGCTTGGTGGTAGCGCCAATGGTGTTGGTAATGATATGCGCGTGAATATCGATGCGGATACGGCTGGCCAGCTTGCGGCTACGGCCGAGAACGTTGCTTATAATCTTGGTGATCTTCAGGCGCTGGTTGGCGCGCCGCTAGACCTGCATCGCGCTGCTGTCGAACTGAATACGCCTGAAGCTGCCAGCCAGGCCGCCAGCCCGCGCCGTCGTGTTCTGAATAACGACTATGGGCTGTTTACGCCAGCGCCACCCAAAGGCTTCTAAAACTTTTCATGGAATAGTGGTGGGCGTAACAGGACTCGAACCTGTGACCTCTACCATGTCAAGGTAGCGCTCTAACCAACTGAGCTATACGCCCGCCTGTTTGCCGGGCATGTGCTGCTGCGTGAGTAGCCGCGTCCCGGGGTTCAGTGGTGGGGCAATAAAGCTGATACGGGGGCGTTATGTCAACTCTTCTGCGTCCCGAATTTTTAATCTTTCATTAGACTTCTGTGCATAGACCGGCGGGAAAGCTCAAAAGCTGCCCATTTTTTACCGTTCATTCACCAAAATCGTTCCGCTTCAAGACGATAAATGCACGAGATAAGGAGCTGTTAACCCGTTTGGCCTTAAAATGGCATGTCATGAAAAAAGCATCGCGCCTCTCGAATTGTGCGCGTGCGCGCCCGCAAAAATCGTGGGCCGCGCGGATGATGCTTGGTTTCGCGCTGGCGCCCATTCTGTACATCATCGCATTGGCTGGTATCGCGGGTACGGTACTGTTCACCGGCTACACACAAATTCTGCGTTCGAATGTGGAAATCACCGCTGACAACTCGGTGCGTAACCAGATTCGCATGGCCAGCGAAGTCGTGTCGTCACGCTCACTGATGAACAGTGGAACGCTAACGCTTGATCCGCCGGCTGTTGTCGCCTGGAACACGCTTGACGCGGCGCGCATCCCGAAAGATTCCGGCGGCAGCGTTGCCATCACCGAAGTGGCTGCGCAGGGTGCGGCCGAGTCTGTCGGCGCGATCCCGACCGATGGCGGTGTGCGCCAGCTTGACCCGTGGGGTCGCTATTACATCATGTGCCGCTGGGAAAATTTGCAGGCCGATCGCGATCAACCCTCAATCGCCATCATTTCAGCTGGCGCTGACGGCATTCTGGCCACCGATTGCGATGATGCGACCGATAACCTGCCGGCCAGCGGCAGCGACGATAAGGTCGAATTCATGTCGGTCGCTAACGTGATGGCTCGCAGCGCCACATGGCAGGCGCAGGGCGGTGGTACATTCGGTTTCGGTATTGATCCTTCGTCGGCGCGTGTGGCCGTCGGTCTTGATACGGCCAGTGTTGATACCAGTAAAAGCCTGGACATTGGTGGTGACGGTCGCTTCCGTGGTGATCTGGTTGTTAACGGTGACTTGCTGGTTGAAGGCGATACGGCTGTGGCAGTTGCCAGCGCCAACAGTTTCAGCGCTACGTCGATTACCACAGGTAGCATTGGTGGCACCGGCGGTGCGGCGCTTAGCGTTGTTACCGACATTTCAGGAACGAATGCGGGTTTATCGGGCACGTTGGAAGTGGATGGCGCAACAACGCTGGCGGCACTGACAGCTGGCGCCACGACACTGGGCGCGACATCGACCACAACCTTAGCCTCAAGCGGCCTTTCAACACTTAACTCGCTAAGTGTAACAACGAACGCCACAGTCACCGGTACGTTTGGCGTAACCGGGGCGACCACACTGGGTGCGTTGACGGCCGGCGATGCGACAGTGGGCGATCTTGCTGCTACCGACATTACAGCAGCATCGTTGGGCGTAACCGGAGATATCACGGCGGACGGATCGATCACCGCCACGAACTTCGTTGGCAACCTGACGGGTAACGTGACCGGTAACGTGTCGGGCAGTGCCGGCAGTGTGGATGGCAGTAATATTACAGGTGTGGTGCCAGTGGCATCAGGCGGTACAGGGGCTGGCACAGCCGCGGGCGCTCGCACCAATCTGGGTGTGGCGATTGGCAGTGACGTGCAGGCCTATAGTGCTGAACTTGCTGGTCTTGCCGGCCTTTCGAGCACGGGGTTCGTAAAACGCACCGGTGCGGGTGCCTACACGGCTGCCGCTATCATGCAATCGGAAGTCCCGGCCTTTAGCGGGGCAACGTCGGGTGATGACGGGACGCTAGGCGGTGTGCCGGTTCCAGCGGCGGGCGAAGAAAACCTGTTCCTGCGGGGTGACGGCACCTGGGCCGCTGTATCAAGTGGCTCCACCATTGGCGACGGCGACAGTGGCGTCGAAGTTGACGATGCAGACGGTCTGATCATCTTCAAGATCAACAACGAAGAACAGGCGCGCATCGCCGGTACGGCCGGTGCAGATCGCAGCTTCCGCATGACCGGCGGCATCAGCACCACGACACCGGTTGAAATCTCGGCCTATGGTGCCAGCGGTAACGGCCACCTGCGTATGGCGTCGCTGGGCACAGGCAACCTTATTTTCCGCACTAACGGTGTGGACCGCATGACGATCGACGGCACAACCGGCGCTGTTACGGCGTCCAGTTTTGTCGGCGCCTTAACGGGTAACGCCAGCACGGCGACCGCCCTGCAGACAGCCCGCACCATCGGCGCCAGCGGTGACGCTGATGCAACAGGCGTTTCGTTCGATGGCACGGGCAACATTACGCTGACCACGGTTGTGGACGCCATTCAGGGTATAGCGGTTTCAACCACCGACCCGAATAGCGGTGAGTACCTGAAATATAATGGCAGCGCATGGGCGCCGGCGGTGCTGACCGTTAGCGGTGACGATGTTGACGGTGGCACCATTGGTGATGATACCGGCGTGCGCGTGCTGGCGGTTGACGGTTCGGCCGCTGCGCCCAGTTATAGCTTTACGTCAGATGACACGAACGGCATGTATCTGAGCGGTACAGACGAGCTGAGTTTTGCAACCGCCGGTACGCAGCGCCTGCGCATCGACGCCAGCGGTGATGTGGGCATCGGCGGCGCGGCGAATGGCGCGGCCCTGAACGTATACCGCTCCGGCGCCAACTCTACAGTTCGGGTAACAAGTGACAACTTCGCCAGTTATCAGGTTGTTGACACATCAAACGACGCATCGGGTGGCGGCCTGGCTTATTATAAGTATCGCAACAGTTCAATCGTACAGTCGGGTGATCACCTTGGTTATATGACGTTCTATGGCTATGATGGCGCGGCGGGTATTCCTGGGGCGCAGATTTATGCGGCCGTTGACGGAACGCCAGGCACCAACGATATGCCAGGCCGCCTGATGTTCTTCACCACAGCTGATGGCGCCAGCTCGGTAACCGAGCGCATGCGCATTAACAGCAGCGGCCGGGTTGGTATCGGTGGCTCGATCACCCCACTGGCCAAGCTGCATATATACAGTGGCGCCAGTGGCGGTACGCCGCACGGATATGGTTCAAACGGGATAACCATAGAAGATGACGCCGACATCGCACTGAACTTCCTGTCACCGGCTGCGAATATGAACTACATCATGTTCGGCGATGATGCCGATGATAACGTCGGCCAAATCCGCTATGACCACGCCACCAACCTGATGGCGTTTAAGACAAACGGCACAGATAACCGACTGACAATCGCATCGGATGGCACCGTCACTATCGCTGGTGACCTGACGGTTAGCGGTACCTGCACCGGTTGCGGTGGTGGCGGTAGTACGACAAGCATTAGCGAGGGTGATAGCAGCGTCGTCGTTACCGACGCCGGCACGGGCAGCGTTGTAACAACCGTTGATGGTGTTGCGGTAATGACGGCTTTGACCGGCGGCATTACAGCGGCTGTTCCGTTAACGCTGGCTGCCGGTGAAATCATCAGCAACAGCGGCAGCACCATCACGCTGGATGGCGCGGTTAATCTTGATTTCAACCTTGATGACAGCGGCAGCGTGGCGATTGCCGCCAGCAGCGGCGATATCCGCATGAATTCGTCGTTCGATATGCGTGACGGCAAGACCGTGCAGCTCTACGATACAGGCAATGACCGTTACGGCCTGCTGGCAATGAGTAACGGCGCTGAGTTCCGCCTGTCGACTGACGCCGGCGATATTGCCCTGATGCCGGCCGGTAACGTGGCGATCGGCACAGCCAGTGCTAGTGGCGCGAAGCTGGATATTGATACCGCTTCAAACTCGTCGGGATTGCGTCTGCGCGGCTTGGCAGAAACGGTTGAAATCGCCGATCTTTTTGTCGGCGCGAACGGTCCTTTAATTATCAGCACCAAGGGCGGCACCGGAACAAGCAGTTATATTGACCTGCGGGGCGAAGACGATGCGTCGGGCCTTATTCTGCGGGCATCAGACGGTTCTACGTTGACTACCTATGCCAACTTCTATGTCACAGATACTACGGATGATGTGCTGGGCATTGGTGTAAATGCGGCGGCAGGCTCGCTGCCATTTAATATTACAGCAGCCGGTAATGTGGGTGTGGGCACATCAACCCCATCTGCGAAATTTGATGTGGCTGGCGTCATTCGCTCGTCTTCTGACTACGCGGATATCGAACTTCTTCAAGCTAACGGAACAGGTTTCCGTTGGGCGCTGAATGGCGCTGGCAAGTTGTTGTTGCAGGATACAACCGACTCGTTCAGTGGCGTTGTTCACAACCCCATCATGGCGGCGGACTCAGCAACCGGATATGTAGGCATCGGCACCGATTCTCCGGCCATGAAGCTTGACGTAAATGGCGCTGCCTTGATCCGCGCCAATATGGCGTTCCTCGATAACAATGGTGCCAACGGCAAGGCAATGAATATCCAGTCGTGGGACGATGTCTTCTACCTGTCGCGCTGGAACGCGGCGGCAACCGCTTTCGAAGCACATGTCTTCACGATCAATCTAACGAACGGCGAGGCCACTTTTACGGGCAACGTTGTTCATCCGGCCAGCGGCTATATCAACTTCGATAGTACGGTTGGCAGCACAGGTTACGGTATCCGTGATAACGCCGGTGCGATTGAATACAAAGACAGCGGCGGCAGCTGGACCGCGCTGAATTCTCTTAGTGGCGGTGGCGGTTCGGGCAATGCCATCACCGAAGGCGATAGCCATGCCACAGTCACGGATGCCGGCACTGGTAACATCGTGCTGGATGCCGACGGCGGCGCTGATGAACTGACAGTTACGGCCGGCGTGGTTACATCAACGGCCTTTATCCATGCGCCCAATGGTTCAGCGGCTGCACCTGCCTATACGTTTGCATCTGATACCAGCAACGATACGGGTATGTACCGTGTTGGTGAAAACAGTCTTGGTTTCACGGCGGGCGGTACGCAGCAGATGTATATGAGTGGCGGCGTTGCCGTGATGAGCAGTGCGCAGTCATATGGCTCACAGGTTGTTCTTATAAACACCAATACCGACGCCACCGGGCCCTACTTCATTCTGGATAAGCGGCCGTCGGATAACAGCATCAGCGTATCGGACGGCCTTGGCACCTTGATGTTCCGCGGCGTCGATAGCGGCGGCACCATCCGCAACTCGGCATGGATTCAGGCTGTTGCGGCTTCGCAAGGTGCAAGTTATGTCGCTGCGGGTATTAGTATCATTACAACCAATACTTCGGGCGTCGCCGTGACGCCGCTGATTGCAGCCAACAGTGGCTATGTCGGTATCAACGGCCAGTCACCGGCCACTCCGTTGGATATTGATACGATGTCAAATTCGGCTGGTATTCGCATCCGCGGTGCCGCCGAAACGGTTGAAATCGCCGATCTCTTCACCGCTGCCAACGGCTCTCTTGTGATTAGTACGGTTTCAGGAAGCGGAACACAAAGCTGGATCGAAGTGCGACCTGAAGACGACCAGTATGGCTTTGTTATTCGTGAATCGGATGGCACGGGCACAACCCCATTTGCCAACTTCTATGTGACCGATGCAGCCGATGATGTGCTGGGGATTGGCGTAAGTGCTGCCGTAGGCTCACTGCCGCTGAACGTAACGGCGGCCGGCCTGGTGGGTGTTGGTACATCAACGCCAACAACAAAGCTGCATGTTATACGTTCGGCCGGCGCCAGCGCCACTGCAGCTGCGCAGTTTACCGATGGAACGCAATTTTTATCAATCAACCCCAACGCATCGGCGGGCGCGTCAAATACACTCACAGCCGCAGGGGACTTCCTGTTAACATACAGCAACGGCAGCATTGATACCGGCGCGTTGACGATCGGCCCATGGTCGGCCAGCGCCAAGGGTTTGCGCATCGCCTCTGACGGCGATATCGGTATCGGCATCTCGGATCCCGGCGCCTATAAGTTGAACGTGGCCGGTAACACCAACATCACCGGCGACCTGACGGTCAGCGGCACCATAACGGGCACAGTGGCCAGCAACAGCATCACGCAGGGTGACAGCAGCGTTACGGTAACCGACGCAGGCACCGGCAGCATCGCGGTAACAGCTGACGGCACTGCCGCGCTGACGGTTGATGTTGATGATATCGACATCGTGGGCACGGCCGAGTTGAACTTTGGTGCTGCTGTGCGTCAGATGGTCAACCTGTACAACGCTTCTTACGGCATCGGCGTGCAAAGTAACACGCTTTACAACCGTTCAGGTAGTGCCTTCGCCTGGTATGTCGGCGGTAGCCACAACGCCACGCAATATAACTCGGGCGGCGGCAGCACAGCGATGATCCTGACCGCGACGGGCCTGGGTATCGGTACGACGACGGCCCCCACGACAGGAATAATTACCCTTGGCCAGGGTGCAAGCCGCACCATCGCTATCGAACGCGCGTCAAGCGGCGCCGGCAACAGTCTGTTCATTACCGCCGGTGGCGCACAAAGCGGCGCAACCGATACCAATGGCGGCTGGCTGTACCTGAACAGTGGTACGGCGACCGGTACCGGTAGCTCGGGTGTCATCATTCGCGGCCATGGTGGGGGTTCAACGGGCACGACCGATACAACGGTAGCCGAAATCGCCCGTTTCACGGGTGGTGGCCGCCTGGGTATGGGCACCACTGGCCCCGCTTACGCCATAGACATACTGCAAAGCAGCGCTACTACACTTAGCAACGCCTATATACGTTCGCGTGGCGAGACCGGTGGCTCAGGCTTCATGGCGCAGCGCAACAGCAATGACGCAACACCGGGAACCTTCAACTTCTATAAATACCGTGGTGATACAACCACGGCGGCTGCCGTCAGCTCGGGCGACGATGTCGGTTACCTTCGCTACTATGCCTATGATGGCGCTACGGCGATCGAGACAGCGCGCATCACGGCCGAAGTCGGCACAACGCCCGGCACCAACGATATGCCGGGCCAACTGGTATTCTACACAACAGCCGATGGCGCAGCGTCGGTAACCGAGCGCATGCGCCTTGACTACAATGGTGACGTTGGTCTTGGCACTACCTCGATGAGCAGCTCACGTCTGAACGTACAGCGTGGTACGGGCGCGACGGCGACATGGGGTATCCGCACCACGGATGGCACGCAATGGACCGCGATTAACCCGAACAGCACTGGCGCTTCGTGGAACCCGATGGTCGTGGCTGGCGACAGCACATTGGTCTATTCAAGCGGCACCGTTGAAAATGGCGGCCTGACAATCGGCCAGTGGTCGGCCAGCGCCAAGGGTATCCGTATTGCCGCCGATGGCGACGTTGGCGTCGGTATCTCGGATCCGGGCGCCTATAAGCTGAACGTGGCCGGTAACACCAACATCACAGGCGACCTGACGGTCAGCGGCACCATTACCGGCACGGTAGCCACCGACACCATCAGCGAGGGTGACAGCAGTGTGGAAGTGGTGGATGCCGGTACTGGTACGGTGACCATCACAACCGACGGTGTGGCTAAGCTGGCGGTAACCGGCAACAACGTCAACCTGCAGGGCAAGGAAGCCTTCCGCAGCAACGACAGCTGGCTGCGCCTGAACCAGGGCGGCGCCTTCACCAGTGGTGTTTATACGCCTGGCAACCTGCGTGTTGACGGTGGGGTCCACGTTTATAGTAACTACCTGAAGTTCGGCGCTGCAGGCGCGCAATATATGTATGGCGATAACGCCTCTCTATTCAGTCTCCAATCAAATGATGCCTCTGTTGTAAACCTGGGTCTGCGCACCAGCGATGGCACCCTGCGCGGTCGTGTTTATGGTAACAGCAGCAATGATATCGGCTTTTTGGACGCTGATGGTAACTGGGCCTACCGCCATCGCAATGACACGGCGCACTATTGGTACATCAACAATTCGATTTATGCGACGCTAACAACATCGTCGCTTGCTGTAACGGGGGCTATCTCTGCCACCGGTTCGCTGACAGCCAGTAGCGCGACCACAATTTCTGCATCTGAGGTTGCCGTCAACGCCGCGGGCTCGGGCAACAGGTATGCTTATATCGACTTTGTGGGCGATGATACCTATACCGATTATGGTCTTCGCTTGCTTCGTTATAATACAGGCGCTAACGCTGGCAGCACTTTAACCCATCGCGGTACTGGTACGCTTAGCATTGTGGCGCAGGAAGCTGCTGCTGTTACGATTGGTACGACAAACACAACCCGTGTTACCGTAGCCAGCGGCGGTGATGTGACTTTCACCGGCAAGATCGGCCTGAACGGCTCTGCTGTGAACGCCAGCTATGCTATTGCGGCTACGGGTAACCTGCTGACCGGCGGTTACTTCCACAGCTCTGACGCGCGCCTGAAGCATGATGTGAAGAATTTCGAACGCGATGCCTTCCTGGTGGTGAAAGGCCTGCAGGCTGTTCACTATAAGTGGAACAAGGATAATAAGGACGACTTCGGTGTGATCGCGCAGGAAGTCGAGAAGGTATTGCCGGAAGTCATCACCCGTGACGATAAAGGCTTTATGGCAGTACAATACGACAAGTTGGTGCTGCCGGTCATCGAAGCCGTCAAGAAGCTGATCGATATGGTGGATGGCTTGCAAACCAAGGTCGCCCAGCTGTTCGATTGGAAAGATAGCGTTGAGAAGCGTCTGGCCGCGCTGGAAGGCGACCTGAAAGCGCTGAAAGCCGAGAATGCAGCGCTGAAGAAGGAAAACGGCAGCCTGCAGCAGAAGCTGAACGTGAAAGACAGGCAGTTTGAAGACCGCCTGAAGAAACTGGAACAGCGCCTGTCGGTGCAGGCGCCGGCCAAGGCACAACCGGCTGCTGCCAAAAACCGCTAATACAGCGGGCCGATTTTTCCGATAATTGTTTTAAGGACCTGCGACACCATACCGCTGGTGAATTCGTATTTGTCGGCTTCTTCGCCTTCAACGTGCGCGGTAATGGTTCCGAAGTATTTATCGCCCAGATAGAAGACGAACGTTGCCGTGCGGGCGACGGCGCGCGACGAGATCAGGCGGCCGCCGGGGCCGAACAGTTCAAAGCGGTGGTCGCCTGTGCCCGTCTTGCCGCCAATAGGTACGGGTTGGCCCGCGCCGTCGACAACAACGCCTTTCATGCGTTTAGCGGTACCGTTTTCCACCACATCGGCCAGCGCGGCTTTCAATGTCTGTGCAACCTCGCTGCGTATGACGCGTTCACCCTGCACCTGTTGGGCGCCATCGCGGCGCAACAGCGTTTCATAGGGCGTGCCCTTGGCGAATTCGATTTCGCTGACGCGGATTGTCGGCATGCGGATGCCATCATTCAGAATGATGCCCATCAGCTCGGCCAGTGCGCCCGGCCGGTCAGCGCTGCTGCCAATGGATGTCGCCAGTGACGGCACAAGGTGGTCGAACGGGTAGCCAAGTTTTTCCCAGTGTTGGTGGATGCGGTTGAAGGCATCCTGCTCCAGCAGGATACGGATGCGCGTATCCTGTGCGCCCTTGTATCCTGTGCGGAATAGCCATTCATAGGCAGCCTGGCGCTCTTCAACGCTGGCCTGCAGGATCTGGTCGCGCGATGCCTTGGGGTTGCTTTGCATATAGGCGGCAAGCCAAAGCTCCAGCGGGTTGACGCCGGCGATATAGCCCCGGTCGGCAAGGTTGTACTTATCCATGCCATAGTTTTCGTATAGTGCGCTTGCTTCCTCAAAAGTCGGGGTGGCCAGACCAAGCGTTGTCATGCGCGCCGTCATAAAGTTGCGGAAGGCGGTCTGGCCGGCTTTGGGTTTGATGCTGCGGAAGATGGTTGCCTGTGCTTCCCACGTCTTTCGGCCACGGCCAGCCAGTCTGTCCAGTGCAGCCTCAGGTGTCAGGTTCCTGTAAGCGTTGTAGAAACGGTTCAGGAAAGTGCGTCCTTCACGATCGGCGTAGCGGGCCAGATAGGCCTGGCGCGCAGGATTATCAGGGTTACCAAGTATGTCGCGCCGCGCAATCGGCCCTTGCGCGATATAATAGCCAACCACATCGCGCATCAGGCGCACGAACGGCAGGTTGATCGACATGCGCAGGGCTTCCTGAACTGAAACGACCTTGCCATTATCGGTTGATTGGAAGTTTACAAACGTGTGAGCGCCGCCGCCCGTAAAAAATGTTTCATTTGTGCTGGCGGAATAGCGCCGTGTCATGGCCGATGCCAGTAGCTGCTGTAACGTGATATCGGGGTAGGCGCGCAGCATATCGACTACCCAGCGCGTCAGATTATCGGCTGCGTCATCCTGAGCAATCTGCAGATCGGCTTTTTGCAGCTGTTTATAACGGTCATAAAGGTCGGCCAGGGCGCTAAGGTATGTTTCAAGCGTGCGCAGCTTGGCGGTTGACCCCAGATCAAGCTTGGCGCCTTCATTCAGATCAAGCGGCTTGTCGAGGTTATCGGCCTGAACACGAACGACGTTGCCGAAAGGTGTGCGCTCGTACAGCACAAAACTGTAAATAACCTTACTGACATCATTGTCGGTCCGCAAAAGATTCTCACCGATCAGGCCATGTTCTTCCAGCTTCGATTTATCCATCAAGTCTTGCAGCAGGCTGATGACTTTGTCCTGCTTTTCGCTATCAAGCGTGCTGTGAACCGTTGCATCGATGCGATCCAGTTCATACAGACTGTTCAGGTTGAGAGTGCGCAGCAGCGCCAGCCGCACGGCGTTAGCCGCCTTCAGGGCTACAAAGTCTTCGCCGCCGGGAATATGGACTTCACTTGAAAAACGCAGCGGTGATGACGTTGCGACTTTCTGCAAGGCGGGGGTGATAATCCCGGCCGTTGACAGCAGTTGCAGATAAGTATTGGCAAGTTCATTCAATGCTTCGCGATCGGTAATCAGGTAGTAAGACGGGCGACGCTGCGCCAGTAACAGGGCCAGCACCTGTTTATATAGTTCGGCTTGTCGCGTGAAGGTCTCGACATCATTAGCCTGACGGGACAGCATATCAATGACATCATTCAGTTCTGTACCAAACCACGCCCACAGGCCGTCACCAAGGCCGTTGACTTCACCAAGACCAGCGCGGGCTGTCAGCGGCGTACTGTTCATATAATCCAGAACAACGCGTTTACGTTCTTCCATGGTCAGAGGGCCTTGACGGTAAGCGCGCACCGAGGCTGATAGCATCTGGATCAGTTTGTCGTGGATGCCGCCCGTACGACCTTCGTCCGAGTGACGGAACTTTTCGATCTGTGTTGCCAGTGTGCTGCCGCCGCCGATATTCATGCCCGGATTGAGTACTTTCACCAGCTGGCCCAGCGCTGCGAACAGGAAGCGATCCCATTCAACAGCCGGGTTGCGGTACGGCGTCGCCGGGTCCAGTAGTTCGCGGTTTTCGATGAACAGAAGCGTCTGTGCGACCAGGGGAGGTATCTCATCATAGTCCGCAAAGGTGCGGGTCGGAAAGCGGCGGCTGTGCAGCTCGTTACCCTGAGCGCCCAGAATGGTGATGCCGGCACTGGTTTTTTCCGGGTATATCGCATACCCGCCCATAGCCATGAATTCCTGTAGCGGCTGCGAGAGGCGGGGCTGGCGAATGATCTTGAAACCCTGCACAGTTAAAGTGTCGAGCATCTTGGGTAGACGAGTATAGCCCAGGCGCACATCGTATGGACCGCCTTCGGGATAGGGCAGATTCGGGTTGGGGCCGTCCTGCAGCTCATACGTCATATTTTTAGCATAGCGCGAGAACAGCTCGGCCTGCAGGCGGCTTGTTGTTAGTTCGTAGTGAATGGCATAAATGACCGCCGCAATTATGACGACCCAGATTGTCGTCAGAACGACGCGGCTAAGAGTGTGCCAGACGCTCATTTCTTCAGTTCAGCGGTTACAGTGGCCAGTATGTCGCCGGCCTTGCACTCTATCTGGCTGCCGGTTTTCATGTTCTTCACGGTGACGGCGCCTTTGGACTTTTCATCGCCGCCCATGACGACAGCGACGGGGATAGCGGCGCGATCAGCGTATTTCATTTGTTTTGCCATCTTGCCGCCGTCCAGAAAGACCTCGGTTGCAAGCCCGCCCTGCCGTAATGTGTGAGCGATCTTCAAGTAGTCAGGCAGCAGTGTTTCGTCCATCACCGTCACCAGCACCTGGATCGTGCTGCGCGTGTCGGCAAAAAAGCCGGCGGCATGATAATGTTCGAACAGGCGTGTGGCGCCGATTGAAAGGCCCACCCCCGGCAGTTTCGATTTGGTGTAATAGCCGGCGAGGTTGTCATACCGGCCGCCGCCACATACACTCCCGAATTCGGGGTGGTCATCCATCTTGGTTTCGTAAACCGTGCCGGTGTAGTAATCGAGGCCGCGGATGATGCCGAGGTTCAGGCGCGCGTTCTTCGGTGGCACACCCTGCGCAGCCAGTGCGTCGCACATGATTTGCAATTCTTCGTATCCTTCAGCCAATGTGCCCGACTGCGGCAGTCGGGCAATGCGGTTCAAGACTTCATCATTGCTGCTGGCGGGCTGAACGAGTTCCATGAGCTGTGTGGCCAGCGCACTGGTCAGTCCGGCAGCGACAAGCGCTGCTGCGACTTTCTCAGGCGTGCTCTTGTCCAGCTTGTCCAGCTCGCGCAATGCCAGTGTCTGCGCTTCGACCGGGATGCCATTCGCCTGCAGGAAACCCAGCATGACCTTGCGGTTGCTGAACCAGATGGTGAACGGCCCAAAAGCAAGTTGTGTAAAGACGTCATTGATAATAGCCGGCAATTCAGCATCGTAAGCAGGGCTCAGGCTATCCTTGCCGATAATGTCGATATCGCACTGGTAGAATTCGTTGGCACGGCCGCGCTGGGTACGTTCGCCGCGATATACACGCTGGATCTGGTAACGGCGGAACGGAAATGCAAGTTCATGTTCATGTTCGGCTACATAGCGGGCAAGAGGTACCGTCAGGTCGAAGCGTAACGCAAGCTCGGGCTTGCGGCCCTGTTCCAGCGAGCCTGTCTTCTGCACAAAATAGACTTGCTTCTCGGTCTCGCCGCCAGATTTGGTCAGCAGGACATCGGCCACTTCAAATACAGGTGTTTCGATTGGCAGGAAGCCATAACGTTCGTAGTTCAAGCGTATGATATCCAGGATGCGCTGGAAGGCGATCTGGTCACGCGGCAGCAGTTCCATAACGCCGGAAGGGGTGCGGGGTTGAATAATTTGGCTCATAACGCTCACGGAATGGAAAATCAGCTTGTCAGACCCTTCTTTATTAGCTGTTTTTAAAGCAGCTAACCATAGGCTTTCGACATGCGTCTCAATGATTTGAATGTGATGGATCTCTATGTCCGGCTCGACGGGCAGTCGCCGGCACGTTACCGTCCGGCCGCACGCGAAACCGGCCATCCAAACCTGCCCGTTCCTCAGACCGCTTTGCCGGATGTCATTCTGCTGACGCAGGACCTGAAAGAACGATTTGATAAAGAAGAAGGAATTTTCACCTTCGCCAGCATCCGCTACCGCGTGTCGGTGAATACGATGGCGAACGGCGAAACATGGGCGGTGCTGCGTCGTATCAACGCCGGTGTTCAGACGATGGAGCAGCTTGGTTTTGCCCCGCACATCATTCAGAACCTTAGAATGCTGGGCCGTCGCGATGGCCTGGTTATTATTTCAGGCGCTACCGGTGCGGGTAAAACAACAACGGCCTTCTCGTTACTGAATGATTTTTTAAAGCGCCATGGCGGCACAGCCCTGACTATCGAAGACCCTGTGGAATATGTACTGGACGGTGCTGTAGGCAACAACGGCTTCTGTTATCAGGTACAGGTCCATGAGGAAGACGACTGGGCCAAGGCCATTAAAAGCAGCCTGCGCTGGACGCCCCGCTATCTGCTGGTCGGAGAAATTCGTACCCCGCGGGCAGCCGAGCAGGTATTGCGTGCCGCCACAACCGGCCACCTTGTCATTACTACCGTTCATGCGGGCTCGATTGAAGAAAGCATGTACGGTATTTTGCACTTGGCCGAACAGACAATGGGCGGCGGCGCGGCGGCCATTATGGCCACCGGGATCACGGCGGCCCTGCACCAGACGCTGGGCGCCACAGGCCCGTTCATTCGTTATATCTTCACTGAAGAGCGCAATAACGGTGACCCGATCCGGGCGCTTATCCGCGAGAACCGCATCGGTATGATCAATACGTTCATCGACAAGCAGACGGCTCGTATGAGTGCGGCCAAATCAACCAAATTCTAGGGAATTTTGTAGTCTGGCCCGCATACAAAAGTATGTGGCCAATGATTTGAATTACTTGGGTTTTTCCTTAACTCATTGTTAAATATAAATATTACATCTAAATACTTGTTTCGAACTCGTATTTAATACCCATTAACCCCCATCTGAGACCCTAAGGATGGGAAATAAGCCTGAACAGTCAATGGCAATCCGACCAGAGGGTGCGGGAACACTGTTGAGCTCAAGGGGGGCGTTCGGGAGAGTGATTATGGGGTCAGTATATTATGGTTGATAGTAAAGTGCATTTAGTAAAAACGGCTGCCGATGTTGCGCCGGCTCTTCTTGAGCATGCTGGGATCGCCGCTTACGAGCGTGATCCACTGGCACAGAGTTTCCTTTTATGGCTGACAAAATCTGAGAAATTCGGCGGCGGCGAATTGCCTTCGGCCACCGACGCTAGATTAAGTTATCGCAGCCACATCCATGAAGCTGATGCGGAAACGTTCGCTGCCGAACTGGTGCGCGCTCTTGCGGCGAGTGGTTCTTACCAGATGGAATACCGGTTGCGGCTTGCCGATAACCGCTACGTATGGGTGCGCGATGCTGGCCGGATTGAAACAGCCGTCAGCGGCATTCCGCTGCGTGCGCGCGGCATTCTAACGTTCATCGAACCGTATGTAATGCGCGCCGAGGTGGCAGAATTCGCCGCGCGGTTCGATGCGCAGACTGGCCGACCGAACCGCCAGTCACTGGAAGAAACGCTGACACATGTGATCCGTGACCGCATCAGCGGCAGCATGATGATCGTCAGCGTCGATAACATGACCTTCCTGAATGAGGCGCTGGGGCCGAATGCAGTGAACGATTTGCTACGTGCGGCCGTTCAGCGCCTCGAAAAGCAGCTTCCAGAAGGAACCTTGATTGCCCGTACTGGCGGCGACGGTTTTGGTATCTGGCTGCCGGATCATGATCAGACAGCTGCCGAAGCGGTAACGCAGAAAATCCTGCAGGCCTTCCGTGATGAACACTTTGTCACACAGGAATGCGCTGTGAACGTATCCGTCTCGGCTGGCGGCATCGCGCTGCCCTTGCTTGCCACGGATGGCATCGAAGCGCTGACGCGCGCCGAACAGGCGCTGAAGACGGCACGCGCTGGGGGACGTGGTTCATATCGCTTCTATGAGCCGTCAGAAGACCGCCGCACGCATAACCTTGCCAGCCTCGGGGATATCGAACGCTTCCGGCAAGCCATGGCAGCCCAGGACCTGGTGCTGGCCTACCAGCCGATTGTTTCAGCTTTCGACGGCCGCATTGCGTTTCATGAGGCCCTGCTGCGCCTGCGCCAGCCGGACGGTACTTACATTTCGGCCTGGAAGCTTATCCAGGCGTTCGAACAGAATGGTCTAGCACAGGAACTGGACCGTTATGTCGTGGGCCTTGCCATGGCCGCCCTGCGCGGCGAACCTGCCCTGAAGCTGTCGGTTAACCTGTCGGCTGCCACGGTTTCAAGTACGACCTTCCAGGATTACCTGCACGCCCTGCTGAAAGACGAACGCACGATTGCCGAACGTATCATCTGGGAAATCACCGAAACAGCAGCCGTCAACGACCTGACAGATACGCGCCGTTTCGTGGCCCTGATGCACGAGATTGGCTCCAAGGTCGCACTGGATGATTATGGTGCCGGTTATACGTCGCTGCAACACTTGCAACAACTGGCAGTTGACAAGGTGAAGATCGACGGAAGTCTGATCAAAGGCATCGTTGACAGCGCACAAAACCAGGTGATGGTGAAGTCGATTTTGGCAATGGCGCAGAACATGAACCTTGAAACGGTTGCCGAATTCGTTGAAACCGAGAAAGAAGCCGCATGGCTGCAGCGCCATGGCGTGACACAAATGCAGGGGTACTTCTTCGGTCAGGCCCAGATTGAAATGCCAACCAAAAAGACAGAAGACGAAAAGGCCGCTGCCTTCCTGCAATCAACCGGCATGCTGACGCTGGCAGTTTAACAGCCTGTTCCACGCTAAAATTAGGATTTTGTTCCACGGGGCGGGTGTGCCACACTACCGCCCATGTACCGTATCCCGGACGCTTACGCGGAAATCGACCCAGCAAAATTCAGCTTGGACCGGGCCCCAATTTATGCGGTGAACGGCCAGTCGATGGAGCACAAGTATGATGAGGCTTTCCTAGAGCATCCGTTGTTCACGCAGAACCAGCTTGGCACGTCAGGACACATCGTCTGCGCACTTGAGAAAACCGGTGAGACAGAGTGGTTTGATGCAATCAATCTTGAACTGGTCCTGCAGACACTTGATAAAAGCCATAAGGAAGTCTTGAGCGCGAATATTTCCCCGCAATCAGCGGCCCAGCCGCGCTTTGTACAGAACGTTGCGGCCATGCTGGCGAACTATCCGAAAGCTGCAAAGCGCCTGAAAGCCGAGCTGACTGAAAAAGGACTCGGCATCGCTGATAAAGACCTGTACAAATTTATTGATGCCGTGCACCGCGCTGGCGGGAAAATCCTGCTGGATGATTATCCAAGGGGGCGCTGGAAAAATACCAATGTTGTCTCACCGATTGTTGGGCTTAGCGATGGCCTGAAGTTTTCCGGCCGGGATGTCGGTGCGGCCCTGAGAACCCCGGAAAAACCGCCGCTTGCCATGATGAAACAGATATCGGCGGTTGTCAGAGCTAACGGCAAAGACGTGGTTCTGGAAGGTATCCGCAGCGCAGGTAACATCGCCACATTGAAGGCGGCTGGTATTAAATTCAATTATGCACAGATAGCGCCGGATAATGCAGCGCGCCGGCAGAAAAAGAGTGCCGCAGGCGAGAAACCGGAAGCCTAGCTTTCGCCGCGTTCCATGCTCGACATTTTTTGCTTCAACGCGTTCAGCGTCTCTTCACGCTCTTTGTCGTTCGCTTGCTTGAACGGCATGAAGAAGCCGGCCATTTGTTCGAACAGGGCCATATTCTGTTTGCTGATGGCTTCCATGGGCGAGCCCGGTGGGAATAGTTTGCCGAAACTTTGCTGGAAGGTGCTTTGCAGCTGCTTCTGCTGTTCGCCGAAGTGCTTCATCATCTCGTCAAGATAGCCCGGCACGGCCCATTGCATATTGCCGCCGTACATGCTGATCAACTGGCGCAGGAACCCGATCGGCAGCAGGTTGGTGCCCTTAGCTTCCTGTTCAACGATAATCTGGGTCAGCACCGAGCGCGTCAGGTCTTCGCCGCTCTTGGCGTCGTAGACGATAAAATCGATATTATCACGAACCATTTCGGCCAGCGTCTCAAGCGTGACGTAGGTGCTTGAAGCTGTATTATAAAGACGGCGGTTGGCGTACTTCTTGATGATTACCGGTTCAGTCATAAGGCCCTCTGGGTATTAACTATAGTAACTTGGAATGCCTTCCGCCAGCCTCAATTTTTTGCTAGTTTTCAGGCATGACACAGCAACAACCTGATTATACACAGATTGCCCAGAACATGCTGCAGATGTGGCAGGAAGGCTGGAAAACCTTTGCAACAGCCATGACACAGCCGGCTTCCGCCGCGCCTGCTTCCGAAACAAAGTCTGAAAATCCTGCGCCCGATGCTTCTTCGCCGGCGCCCGATGCCGCGATGAACGCGAATTGGATGGAAGGATGGGAAAAGTTTATGGCAAGCTGGGCCATTCAATCCGCTTCGCCGACCGAGACACCGCATGAGCACAAACCAACAGCGCAATCCACTGGCACGGCAGCACCTGCCGCGGCCGCTCGGGCTGCATCTGGCGAGCGCGATGTTCTATTCGCAGAGCTGGCCCGGCGCGTGGAGTTTCTCCACGAACGACTGGTCAAAATGGAAACTGAGCTCGAACGGCTTAAGCGCCGCGTTTGATCCCTCGGAAATGTTCTATGCCGCCGCGCAGGCCAGCATGGGCGACCTGCAGCTGTGGCTGAAAGGTGTTGAGGCGTACCAGCAGGCACCGCACCCCGCGCCACCATCATCGCCGAAAGTTATCTGGGAACAGGGCGCTGCGCGCGTGCTTGATTATACGCAGGTTGAAGGCGATACGCTGCTGCTGGTGGTGCCGTCGCATATCAACCGTTCGACCATTCTTGATTTGCTGCCGCATAACAGTTTTATGCGGGCGCTGGCAGAGCAGTTCCCGGCGTGGCTGCTGGATTGGGGCTTGCCGGGCACCAGCGAGAAAGAGTTTACATTTGATGACTACATCACAACATACGTTGTGCCGGTAATTGCGCAGGCGCGGCGTAAGTATAAGCGCGTTGTGCTGTTGGGTTACTGCATGGGTGGCCTTAGTGCACTGGCGGCGGCCGCGTTGGAAAAAGTTGATGCACTGATCCTTATGGCAACGCCGTGGGATTTTTACGCCTATCCTGTGCCCACACGCCTTGGCCTTGCCAACATGACCGCCAGTTACCAGCCCTGGATAAACCAGGGCAATGCGTTGACGGTTGATATGATCCAGACCCTGTTCAGCCTGATGCAGCCGATGGCGGTGTTCGAGAAGTTCAAAAAAGCCGGCAAGGATGGTTGTGATGAACTGTTTGTGGCGATTGAAGACTGGCTGAATGGCGGCATCGAACTGCCGGCGCATGTGGCGCAGACATGCCTGATTGACTGGTTCCAGAATAACGCAACGTATCGAGGTTCGTGGAGCGTTGATGGCACTATTGTAAAGCCTGAAGGCATCAATGTGCCGGCGCTTGTTGTGTTGCCCGAACGCGATCAGGTTGTACCACTGCGCGCTGCGCAGCCGTTGGTTGATTTTCTGCCGCAGGGCGAGCCATTGCCGGTGCCATTGGGGCACGTTGGCATGATCGTTGGACGACAATCAGCGTCACTTGTGCGCGAACCGATCCTCGCATGGCTGCGCGGGCAATTTTCTTAAAATTAACTGCGTGTGTCGGCATATGCAAAGTCGCCTAACTGGACTAACAGGCCAAGCCCATTGATTTCTGGCCTAAAAAGACAGGCTGGTGCCGCCGTTGAAAGGCGCTAAATTATCGGCAGAGGGAGATACTTATGTCAGATATCGTAATCGTCAGCGCCGTTCGGACCGCGATCGGCAATTTCAACGGGGGGCTTGCCAGCCAGTCGGCGGTCCAGCTGGGCTCGGCAGTTATCACCGAAGCGCTAAAGCGCGCCAAGGTTACAGCCGCCGATGTGACCGAAGTCATCATGGGGCAGGTGCTAACCGCAGGTGTTGGTCAGAACCCGGCCCGTCAGGCAGCGATTGCCGCTGGTGTGCCGAAGGAAAAGACAGCTGTGACGATTAACCAGGTATGCGGCAGCGGGCTGCGTGCTGTTGCGCTGGGCGCACAGGCCATCAAGGCGGGCGATGCCAGTATCATGGTTGTGGGCGGTCAGGAAAGCATGAGCCAGGCGCCGCACGTCATGAATATCCGTGATGGCGTCAAAATGGGCGACGCTAGGATGGTCGACAGCATGATCAAGGACGGCCTGTGGGATGTTTTCAACAATTACCACATGGGCATCACGGCTGAAAACCTGGCCGAACAATACCAGATCACGCGCCAGCAGCAGGATGAGTTTTCGGCCGCCAGTCAGCAAAAGGCTGAAGCCGCTATGAAGGGCGGCAAGTTTGCCGATGAGATCCTGCCGATTGTCATCAAAGGTCGCAAGGAAGACATAACGATTGCCAATGACGAATTCCCGCGCGCCGGTAGCACAGCCGAGGCGTTGGGCAAGCTGAAGCCGGCCTTTAAGCCCGATGGCACGGTAACAGCCGGTAACGCCAGCGGCATCAACGACGGTGCTGCAGCAGTTGTGCTGATGACAGCTGACGAAGCCAAGAAACGTGGCCTGACGCCGCTGGCGCGCATCGCCGGTTTTGCAACGGCAGGCGTTGACCCGGCCACCATGGGGCTTGGCCCGGTGCCGGCTGTGAAAGCAGCGTTGGAAAAAGCCGGTTGGTCGCTGAACGATGTTGACCTGATCGAGCTGAACGAAGCTTTCGCTGCGCAGTCACTGGCCGTTATTAAGGAATTGGGTGTTGATACATCAAAGACCAACGTCAACGGCGGCGCGATTGCACTAGGTCACCCGATCGGTGCCAGCGGTTGCCGCATTCTGGTGACATTGTTGCATGAAATGCAGCGCCGCGATGCCAAGAAAGGACTTGCTGCACTGTGCATCGGCGGCGGTATGGGTGTTGCCCTGCTGGTCGAGCGCTAGGCGTGCGGGTTCTTTTACTCCTGCTGGCTTTGGTAGCGGTCCCGGCAGTAGCGAAAGAAGATTCATGTATCGTTGTATGCGTCAGTAACTGCGTCACGCAATCTATGGCCCGGATCGCCAAATTCATGTGCGGACCTGAAGCCAGTGATATGTGTTTCCAGAAATTTGGCGTGTGCGAAAAGGCTGGAACTGACTGTGCGTGGCGCCGTACGCCCGAACTGCTGCAATGTCTGAAAGAAAAAGACCCAGCCTTGCATCAAGGGCTCATGCAGACAGGAGAGATGTAAGTGCCGCAATACCACTTCACGCGCGACAGGGCCAAAGTCTTTGAACTGTTCGGGCAGCTGAAAGGCTATTCCTATAATTCGCATGAGCAGTTTTCGCGTTGTTGCGTATCTTACCTTGAATCCAAGGGACACGAGCACAAACTATCGACCTGCCATACAAGTGACTTATTTTATTATATAATCGACGGCGCAGGCGAGTTCATGGTTGGCGGTGAACGCTTTCAAGTTAAAGCGACAGATGCTGTTCTTGTGCCGCGCGAAACAGAGTATGGTTACATCGGTGATATGAAATATGTGCTTTTCATGACGCCCAGTTTTACAGAAGGCTGCGAGACACGGACCGAGCGTTCACTGAGGGACTGATGAGAATACTGTTCGCCCTGCTTCTTCTAACTCTTTCGGTTGGTTCTGCGTCTGCTGCCACAACAAGCGGCTGCGTGGTCATCTGCAATGACACCTGCGTCACAACAGAGATGTCTGTGTTTGCAAAATTCAAGTGCAACCCGAAGGTAACGGACGAGTGCTATCGCTCCTACGGTGTCTGTGAGCGCGCAAACCATACCGCCCGGTCATGCGGTTGGCGCACAACGCCAGCCTTGCAGAAATGCCTTGAAGAGAAAGCGCTTCCTAGGGGTGATGGATCTTTTACCCTGCCCGGATCGCAGCCAGCACAGGCCGCCCCTGCTGCACCAGTGCCGCCAACGGTTGCGCAGCCGCCCCAGCCGACTGTGCAACTCCCGACGCCTGTGCCAATGCCTAACCCCAATCTTGTTCCGCCATCAGCCGTCCCGCAAAACTTTGAATGCGTCATTGCCGGATGCAGCAAGCAGCTTTGTCTAAATAAAGCCGAAGCCGGGAATATTATGAGTACCTGCGAATGGCGTGACAGTTACGCCTGTTTCCAGAAGCTTGGTCATTGCGAAGTCGTACAGGGGCCGGGCGGCCAGCCCGCATGCGGCTGGCGTCCGACCAGCGCACTGCTGGCTTGCCTAAAAGAAACGGGTTGGCAAGCCGGTGGCGGCGCTAACACGATGCAAGGCGTTGGCGGTATGATCGGTGATGCGATCAAGCGCAATATCCAGTAAGTTGCTGCGCCGCACAGAGAAGTGCTTGGATGACGGCTTAATACCTGTTAAAACCGGCTGACTCAAGCAAAGTGAGGGCACTATGGCACGTCTGGCATTGGTAACCGGCGCGACGCGTGGTATTGGCGCAGCCGCAGCTGTAGCGCTGAAAGCGGCGGGTTATAAGGTTGTGGCTAACTATAATGGCAATGACGCAGCCGCTACGTCTTTCACCAAACAAACCGGCATTCCGACTGCCAAATTCGACGTCAGCGACTTCGCTGCGGTGCAAGCTGGTATCAAGAAGATCGAGGATGAATACGGCCCGATTGAAATTCTTGTTAACAACGCCGGTATCTCAAAAGACGCGACCCTTCACAAGATGACATTCGAGCAATGGGATGCCGTGATCCGCACCAACCTGACCAGTGTGTTCAACACCTGCCGCAGTGTAATCGAGGGCATGCGTGCCCGTGGTTTTGGCCGTATCATCAATATCGGGAGCATCAATGGCGAAAGCGGCCAGTATGGTCTGACAAATTATTCGGCGGCTAAGGCAGGGGTGCATGGCTTCACCAAGTCACTGGCGCTGGAAAGCGCCGCCAAGGGCATTGCCGTCAACACGATTACGCCCGGTTACATCGATACCGATCTTTTGAAGAACGTGCCGGCAGATGTTCTGACAAAACTGGTCGGAAAAATTCCTGTGGGCCGTTTGGGCCAGGCTGACGAGATCGCCCGCGCAGTCGTATTCCTTGCTGCCGACGAGGCCGGGTTTATCACAGGTTCCGCGCTGTCGATTAACGGCGGGATGCATATGTACTAATTATACAGCGCGGCTTTCTTCGTCAGCGGCCAACATATCTTCCGCCATTGCGGCGATATCTTTTTCCATCATATCGGCAACTTGCTTCAAGCGTTGGCGTCGACTGTGGCCGGGCTTGGCGCTACGCGGCTGCTGTGGCTTTTCCTTGCTCTCCATGTTGTACCCATGCGTCTTGGCCAGCTTTTCTTTGATCGCACGCGTCTCTTCTTCAACCGCCTCGTGGATTTCTTCTTTGCTGCGGGCCTGCGGCTGCTGGGGAACGGCCGCCGGGCGGGGCAGTTGCTGGTGGCGTGCCCGAACCTGCGTACGCACAATACGCGCCTTGCTATGGCCACCACGCGGGTTATTGCCACCACCATTTGTTTGATCAGTGATGGCCTGTTGCTGGTATTCAGGCTGGAAGCTTGGCATGAAAATTTCGCCGCTGGCTTCGGTGTATGACAGGCCTTCCAGCGCCGTGTCGATATAGCCGCACAGGCGATCCAGTGTTTTTGTCAGTACGTTGCGGTTGACGATCTCGCGGCTGGCGGGTGCCTCGTCGCGGCCCGGGGCAAAGTCGGCCATCTGGCCGTAAATGGTGGCAATCTGGCGTGCCAGGTATGGGCCCATTAGGCCGATCTTATCAACATGTGACTGGTAGACATAACTGCGCAGGCGCGGCCACCGTGCTTCGCCGCCGCCGGCCATTGTCTGCAGGCGTGTGTCGCATACATCGCGCGCTGCTGCCAGTTCGCCGGCAATAGCGGCTGCAACAATTTGGCGGTTTTGCTGGATTTCAAGTTCGCTCTCATAGCGGATGCGGCGGCGCTGCAGAAAATCGAACAGCGCCAGCCCTAGCAGCATGATGCCAATCAGAACGCCGGCCATCACAAATGTGCCGACATTCGAGCCGCTCTCGGTGGGTGCCGGTGCTGTATAGCCCGACACGGTTGCTACAGCTGCTTTTGCCGGAACATTGTCGTTCGCTGGTGGTGGCGCCTGCTCTTTGGCAGCGGCTGCTGCTGGTGCCGCTGGAAGCGGCGCTACTTTCACGGGTGCGGGTTGCGCCGTTACAACAGGCGGCGGCGCTGCGGGTGATTTCACGCTGGCCCACAGGCCACGCTTGTTATATTGGGCTTCACCTTCAGCGACGCGATAGCTGGCAACCGTCGCGTCTGGCAGGGTTGCGCTGCGACTGTATAATGCTGCACCGTTGCGCAGCATTTCAGCAGCGACATCACTGCCATCACCACGCGTGCAGGATACCAGAAGACGGCCATCACGTTCGCGATCACGTCTCACGCAATTCAAACTTTGTCCTTCAATCAGACGATCAAGCGCAGTGCGCGCAGTGATACCATCAGGTGTTGTTACCGGCGCCACAATCAAGCCGGCAAGACGCAGTTCCGTATTTCCCAAACGCAGACTTGCACCATCAAGCGCTTGCGCACTGCCCGTCATGTCGCGTGAAGTGCTGGCTGTGTTGCGAGAAGATTTTGCGCCAGCAGATGTTCCTTCCGGGCCATCGGCCAGTCGCTGGCTGATCACTTTTGTGCGTGGCGCGGCAGAGGGTGGCGGCATAATGTCGTCGCGTGCCCACACGGGCCCGCTTAAAACACCCAATAAAAGCCCTGATACAACCGTAAGGCGCATGCACTGATTCATGCTTACCATCTGAGCTTAGATTTACTTTTATTACCACCAAAATTGATAAAGTAGACGCGACCCTTCTAAGAACAGAAATAAGTATTTAAAAACAATATGTTAAATAAAAACATTGGCGCTTTTCTTGATTTCTGAAATCAGTTATGACAGGATACATTATGTGTTTCTGAGGTGGGATCGAAGGTGTAAGAAAAGCCTATAAACATTGTACTTTTTGAATACCCACAGATAAAAATAAAAAAGTCGTAAATTGTTCTTTACATATCCAAATCATTTCAGTAGTTTGCGCGCCTGATCGTGATTCGGTTGGGTCTGCCAATTCTTCGGATTTGGTGGGGGGATCAAGAAAAAACAAGAAACGCCGCTCAATGCTCCGGTATTGATGTGGGGTTCTTTGTGCAATTCATGATCTGGTCTTTGACATTGTTGATGTTGATGAAGGGATGCAAAGGCGGCGGCCTTGCGCGTGATTCGTCACGTGTAAGTGATCGTTATTGGTGTCACACAGTGCTGTAGTAATACAGCACAATGGAAGGTCGCTGATTTGTATCCTTGCCAAGTCGTTCATGGCTCATTCGTGCAAACGAATGAGTTATAAGAGCCGACTGACTTCGGTCAGTTGGTTATTAGTAAGAACTCGTCTTCGGATGAGTTGCTTAGGTAGTCATCAGTACTTCGGTACTGATTGATCTATGTACAAGAACAACCCTCGGCAGGATATTTGCTCTTCGGAGCAATTAGTGACCTGCAGTACAATCTTTGAATTGTACAATTCAACTTGAGAGTTTGATTCTGGCTCAGAACGAACGCTGGCGGCAGGCTTAACACATGCAAGTCGAACGCCCCGCAAGGGGAGTGGCGCACGGGTGAAAAACGCGTGGGGATCTGCCCTTCTGTTCGGAACAACACCGGGAAACTGGTGCTAATACCGGATATACCAACGAGCTTTGGTCGCTTGTTGGGAAAGATTTATCGCAGAAGGATGAACCCGCGTATGATTAGCTAGTTGGTGAGGTAACGGCTCACCAAGGCGACGATCATTAGCTGGTCTGAGAGGACGATCAGCCACACTGGAACTGAGACACGGTCCAGACTCCTACGGGAGGCAGCAGTGGGGAATATTGGACAATGGGGGAAACCCTGATCCAGCCATGCCGCGTGAGTGATGAAGGCCTTCGGGTTGTAAAGCTCTTTTGGGTGGGACGATAATGACGGTACCACCAGAATAAGATCCGGCTAACTTCGTGCCAGCAGCCGCGGTAATACGAAGGGATCTAGCGTTGTTCGGATTTACTGGGCGTAAAGGGCGCGTAGGCGGTTATGCAAGTCAGATGTGAAAGCCCCAGGCTCAACCTGGGAATTGCATTTGAAACTGCATGGCTTGAGTATGGGAGAGGTGAGTAGAATTCCGAGTGTAGAGGTGAAATTCGTAGATATTCGGAAGAATACCAGTGGCGAAGGCGGCTCACTGGACCATAACTGACGCTGAGGCGCGAAAGCGTGGGGAGCAAACAGGATTAGATACCCTGGTAGTCCACGCCGTAAACGATGTGTGCTAGACGCTGGGAGGTTTACCTTTCAGTGTCGCCGCTAACGCATTAAGCACACCGCCTGGGGAGTACGGCCGCAAGGTTGAAACTCAAAGAAATTGACGGGGGCCCGCACAAGCGGTGGAGTATGTTGTTTAATTCGACGCTACGCGCAGAACCTTACCAGGGCTAGACTTGCTCTCTATGGGTCCCAGAGACGGGATCCTTCACTTCGGGTGGGAGATGCACAGGTGCTGCATGGCTGTCGTCAGCTCGTGTCGTGAGATGTTGGGTTAAGTCCCGCAACGAGCGCAACCCCTATCTTTAGTTGCCATCAGGTAAGGCTGGGCACTCTAAAGAAACCGCCGGTGACAAGCCGGAGGAAGGCGGGGATGACGTCAAGTCCTCATGGCCCTTATGTCCTGGGCTACAAACGTACTACAATGGTGGTGACAGTGGGCTGCAAAACCGCGAGGTTGAGCCAATCCCAAAAAGCCATCTCAGTTCAGATTGCACTCTGCAACTCGAGTGCATGAAGTTGGAATCGCTAGTAATCGTGGATCAGCATGCCACGGTGAATACGTTCCCGGGCCTTGTACACACCGCCCGTCACGCCATGAGAGTTGGTTCTACCTGAAGCCGGTGCGCTAACTTCGGAAGCAGCCGACCACGGTAGGATTAGCGATTGGGGCGAAGTCGTAACAAGGTAGCCGTAGGGGAACCTGCGGCTGGATCACCTCCTTTCTAGGACTGCCTGTAACGACGGTTTTCTCACGAAAACTTTGCCGCCGTCTTTGTATCCCTTCACTGTTTGAGAATTGCGCGTCTAGCGCGGGCTTGTAGCTCAGTTGGTTAGAGCGCGCGCTTGATAAGCGTGAGGTCGTAAGTTCAAATCTTACCAGGCCCACCATTTTCCGCGCGTGGATGAGACCATTCAGGGGCTATAGCTCAGCTGGTAGAGCGCCTGCTTTGCAAGCAGGATGTCGTCGGTTCGATTCCGTCTAGCTCCACCATCCCTTCATCAAACAGGAAGCAACTGTTTTCAGCGTATCGCTGGATGTCTTTGTCAATGTAAAGAGTAGATTAAATCGTAGTGTGACGCGCGGGCTGTCTAGAGCGGCCCAAGCACAATGTCATGCACGGGATACGAACCCGTGCTCCAACAGTGGCTTTGTTTCTGCGCGTCACGCACAACCGTTTATACGACCGTAACTTTCCGTTCGGTCGTGTATAAACGCTGAGAATGAGAATCAAGCGTTAAAGAGCATTTGGTGGATGCCTTGGCACTAAGAGGCGACGAAGGACGTAACACGCTGCGATAAGCTTAGGGGAGCTGCGAGTAGGCTTTGATCCTAAGATTTCCGAATGGGGCAACCCTGCCGTAAAGGCAATCCTGCACTGAATTCATAGGTGCATGGAAGCGAACCTGGCGAACTGAAACATCTAAGTAACCAGAGGAAAAGACATCAACCGAGATTCTGCTAGTAGTGGCGAGCGAACGCGGAACAGGCCAGTGGCCGGATTTATGAAAGCAAAATCATCTGGAAAGATGAGCCATAGTGAGTGATAGCCTCGTATGCGGTGATCATAAGTCTGGTCCTCGAGTAGGGCGGGACACGTGTAATCCTGTCTGAACATGGGGGGACCACCCTCCAAGCCTAAATACTACTTAGTGACCGATAGTGAACGAGTACCGTGAGGGAAAGGTGAAAAGCACCCCAACGCGGGGAGTGAAATAGTACCTGAAACCGAATGCTTACAAACAGTCGAAGGCGGATTTCCGCTGACGGCGTACCTTTTGTATAATGGGTCAGCGAGTTAATCTATGCAGCCAGCTTAAGCCGATAGGCGGAGGCGAAGGGAAACCGAGTCTGAATAGGGCGATTAGTTGCATGGATTAGACCCGAAACCTGATGAGCTAACCATGGCCAGAGTGAAGGTAGGGTAACACCTACTGGAGGCTCGAACCGGTGTCTGTTGCAATAGACTCGGATGAGCTGTGGTTAGGGGTGAAAGGCCAATCAAATCAGGAAATAGCTGGTTCTCCGCGAAATCTATTTAGGTAGAGCCTCAGGTGAATATTGTCGGGGGTAGAGCACTGGAAGGGCTAGGGGGTCGCGAGATCTACCAAACCCTACCAAACTCCGAATACCGACAAATACTGCCTGGGAGGCAGGCGGCGGGTGCTAAGGTCCGTCGCCAAAAGGGAAACAGCCCAGACCATCAATTAAGGTCCCTAAGTTATGACTAAGTGTGAAAGGATGTGGGAAGGCCACGACAACCAGGAGGTTGGCTTAGAAGCAGCCATCCTTTAAAGAAAGCGTAATAGCTCACTGGTCTAGTTAAGCTAGCCTGCGCCGAAAATGTAACGGGGCTCAAGTCATACACCGAAATTATGGGTTTAGTTTTACTAAGCGGTAGCGGAGCGTTCTGTAAGCCTGCGAAGGCATACCCGTGAGGGGTGCTGGAGGTATCAGAAGTGAGAATGCTGACATGAGTAGCGATAAAGAGTGTGAGAAACACTCTCGCCGAAAGTCCAAGGGTTCCTGCGCAAGGTTAATCCACGCAGGGTTAGTCGGTCCCTAAGGCGAGGCCGAAAGGCGTAGTCGATGGCAACACGGTTAATATTCCGTGACCTGTGGATGGTGACGGCGTGGCAAGGATGTTAAGGGTTATTGGATTCCCAAGGCATCGATGCTGCGTCCTGGAAATAGCCTCCACGTATAGACCGTACCCCAAACCGACACAGGTGGACGGGTTGAGTATACTCAGGCGCTTGAGAGAACGATATTGAAGGAACTCGGCAAATTACTTGCGTAACTTCGGGATAAGCAAGCCCCATCAGCAGGCAACTGCAGGTGGGGGGCACATAAATGGGGGTGGCGACTGTTTATCAAAAACACAGGGCTCTGCGAAGTCTCACATGACGACGTATAGGGTCTGACGCCTGCCCGGTGCTGGAAGGTTAAGGAGAGATGTGCAAGCATTGAACCGAAGCCCCAGTAAACGGCGGCCGTAACTATAACGGTCCTAAGGTAGCGAAATTCCTTGTCGGGTAAGTTCCGACCTGCACGAATGGCGTAACGACTTCCCCACTGTCTCCAGTATCGGCTCAGCGAAATTGAATTCCTCGTGAAGATGCGGGGTTCCCGCGGTTAGACGGAAAGACCCTATGAACCTTTACTATAACTTTGCAGTGGTATTAGGAATTTTATGTGTAGGATAGGTGGGAGACTTTGAAGCGGGGGCGCCAGCCTTCGTGGAGTCACCCTTGAAATACCACCCTTGAAATTCTTGATATCTAACCTGCTGCCCTGAATCGGGCAGAGGGACCCTGCATGGTGGGTAGTTTGACTGGGGCGGTCGCCTCCCAAAGAGTAACGGAGGCGCGCGATGGTGGGCTCAGGCTGGTCGGAAATCAGCTGTCGAGTGCAATGGCATAAGCCCGCCTGACTGCAAGACTGACAAGTCACGCAGAGACGAAAGTCGGCCATAGTGATCCGGTGGCTTCCATGTGGAAGGGCCATCGCTTAACGGATAAAAGGTACTCTAGGGATAACAGGCTGATGACTCCCAAGCGTCCATAGCGACGGAGTCGTTTGGCACCTCGATGTCGGCTCATCACATCCTGGGGGTGAAGTAGCTCCCAAGGGTTTGGCTGTTCGCCAATTAAAGTGGTACGTGAGCTGGGTTCAGAACGTCGTGAGACAGTTTGGTCCCTATCTGCCGTGGGTGTTGGAAACTTGAGAGGAGCTGTCCCTAGTACGAGAGGACCGGGATGGACGCACCTCTGGTGCACCAGTTGTTCCGCCAGGAGCAGCGCTGGGTAGCTAAAGTGCGGACGAGATAAACGCTGAATGCATCTAAGCGTGAAACTTACCTCAAAACAAGGTTTCCCTGAAGTGTCGTGATAGACCATCACGTCGATAGGCCAGGTGTGGAAGAGCTGCAAGGCTTGAAGCTGACTGGTACTAATAACACGTTAGGTTTGATTCCTACTTTCGCAGGCCATGCATTTGGCGGCGAAGAAATTTCTCAGTGCGTGACGCGCATGAATAAAGTCACTGACTTTTGCACTACGATTTAAAACCAGCTAATTATATGACCTGGTGACCATAGCGGAGAATCTGCACCCGATCCCATCCCGAACTCGGCCGTGAAAGTCTCCAGCGCCAATGGTACTGTGCCTTAAGGTACGGGAGAGTAGGTCGTTGCCAGGTCTTATAATTAGCTGATTAATCTACTCGATCATTCAAAAAGCCCCGTTCGGTTCCGCCGGCGGGGCTTTTTATTTGCTCATGAAATATCAGTAATCCAGGCCGGCTGGCGTCGGCTCGCTAAGACCGCTGTCATCAACGCCATAGCAGAACAGGTCTTTGCTGGGCCAGCCATCGGCGTCGTTGCGGTTTAGCCAGTACGACGATCCGACAACCCAGTATGATGCATACAGGCTGCGACCATCTTTGCAGGTCGGTGACTGTGGCTCGTTCTGCTTATTGGTCGGGAAAATAAGCGTTAGCGCACCGCCCTTTTCATTGAAGAAGATCGCCGGCATCTGGGCGCGATCGGCCTCGATAATCAGGCTGGGGCGCAATTCATACGCAGCGCCTACAAACGCCGTTTCGCCAACCTTACCGGAAACACGGCGCGCCTTTTTGTATTCGGGCGGGATGAACTGGCGGATGAATTCCGGGATATCGGCAACATTCATAGTTTCGAATTCCACACCAGGCGGGCGTTCCTTCACCATGTTTTTGCCGGTCGGGAAGGCGGCCTCGCGGTTGTTAAAGGTCTTCATCTTGGCAATTTTCGAGAAGATGTAATTACGGTCTTTCGCAAACGTATGGCAGGCGTGGCACTTCTCTTCAAGGTTCGAGATGTTGTCTTCCACCAGTTTGCCGTTCCAGCCGACGGTGTTATTGCCCCAGCCGGATGCGTCGAACGGCGCATAGCCCCAGCCGTCAGTGCTCTTGTACTTCTCGGCATTTCGCACCATCACCTGATAACGCTGAATGCTGGCGGGTAGCTTGGAATCGATGAACGCCGGGTCACCCATGGTAACGGCGACAGCCTTGATGAACGTGGCGCCGTCAGGATAATCGGTGCTGTCATTTAATAATGTCTGGTAGGCAAGATCGTTGGCATAAGCAAAGCGCATCTCTCGCGCATCGGTGCGGTAGGTAACAGTGACCAACTTCCAGTTCTTTTCAAAGCCGTTGTAATCTGAAAAGCGGATGCCGTTGACGATGCGACCATCATCAGTTGTATAAGGGAAAGCGGGCGGTAACTTTTCGGCAGCCGCCGGCGCGTCGGCAGCGTTCAGCGGCGGTGAAGCCAGCAAAAGCGACAGAGCAAGAATGCCGAAAATATAAGGCTTGCACATAAAAACTTTTAAAGCACTTTTGCGGATAAGTGTCAAAAACACCGCCATTTCAGGCACATAAATACTTGCTTTTGCAAAGGCGGAGTGCTAATTGAGTGCATCGAACGCATCATGTTCGGCTTTATTGGCGCGGGGTGGAGCAGCCCGGTAGCTCGTCAGGCTCATAACCTGAAGGCCGCAGGTTCAAATCCTGCCCCCGCAACCAATACTTTCAAACACTTACCGACATCACGCCACTTCATCCACGCGAAATCCTGACGAACTTCGCGCGCGATGAAAAATTGAAGTCGCTGTAATTGCAGAACTTTCTGCACCTCGTCAGGTTATAGATGTGACGAGGTGTCGACCTTCAGTGCGAAAACTTTGCGGTGCAGACCACAGGGCGAAACCCTTCAATGCGATTTCCTGAATCCCTCAATGCATCGCCGATAATATAATGACAAAGAAGAGCAAGATCGCTGCTCATAACCTGAAGGCCGCAGGTTCAAATCCTGCCCCCGCAACCAATACCTTCCAGACACTTAGCGAAATTTAGAAGTTAATGGCACGACATCGACACGGTCGTCAGTGCGAAAGCCTGCACACATCAATGCTGTATCTGACACTTTTCTGACCTCGTCAGTGTGAAAAACCACGAAAACCTGCACCTCGTCAGGTTATCACCTCAATGAAGTTCGCAAATTCCTAACGCATTGATTTAGAAAGCATGCTAACAGTTGCCTCAGGCTCAAAGCTGTATCGTGGGATGCCGAATTATAAATGGCTGGATCTAACAAATTGCACGAAGAGTTGGCCGCCTTGTTCAGCAAGGCGAATGGCGGCGATGCTGGCTGCTACGCTTCGTTCTTGCGGTCTATAACGCCGATCCTACGGTTGGCGGTCGCCAAGAAGGTTCCGGTGGTGGATGTCGAGGATGTTTTGCAGGAAACTCTTATTTCGGTTCATAAGGCTCGCCATACGTTCGACGGCAATCGCCCGGTAATGCCGTGGCTGTTCGCCATCGCCCATTACCGGATCTGTGATTACTTAAGGAAGTCTTACACAAAGGGCATCGGCAGAACCGTTGATATCGCCGAACTTTCCGACGTGCTGGCTGATGTAACCATTGTCAGCCCTGATGACGAATCTATAAGTAAGCTGCTTGAAAACACGTCTCAGCGCGGGCGGCAGATATTAACGTTGATGCATGTTGAAGGCTTTACGGCCAAAGAGACAGGCGCGCAGTTGGGCATGAACGAGTCGGCCGTGAAGGTGGCGGCACACAGGGCAATGAAGAAGATACGGGAAGCATTCGGTACATGAAGACAGGGGATCTGATCACCGCACTAAGTAATGAAGCGACGCGCAAGCCTTTGCGCTCGCCGCTGCATTATGCCACGCGCCTTGTGCTGGTTGTGATTGTGTACGGCATTGCTATGGTGGCGTTTTCAGGCCTGCGGCCCGACCTTCCTGCGCCGTTCTTGCGCCCGTTGTTCACGGCTGAAGTCGGGCTTCTGCTTATTCTTGCTCTTTCTAGCCTAACTGCCGCCGTTCATTCCATGTATCCCGATGCCTATCAACGGCCGAGCCTGTTGCGGTTACCGTTCATCGTTCTCGCGGCTTTTGCCTTATTTATGGTGGCTCAGCTGTTTATGCCGATCGACCCACGCATGGTCATTCCGGACGCATCCAAAGTTAACGGTATGGAGTGCACGCTTAGCATCGCTGGGTTCTCTATTTTGCCCTCGCTCATCATTTTCGCGCTACTCAGAAAAGGTAGTAGCGTGAAACCGCTATACGCTGGGGCTTTTGCAACGCTGGCCGCTGCGGCTGCGGGCTGCCTAATGTTAAGAATGATCGAGCCGAACGATGTCATCAGCCATCTAATGCTATGGCATTATCTGCCCACGCTTGCTTTTGCAGCCTGCGGTGCGGCTGTGGCCAACTGGCTGTTACGCTGGTAGGAAATATTTTTATCAGCCTGTAACCGTATCGCTCGTATGCCTGAATCTAGGGATATAGCGTTTGTAATATCTCAAGCGTTATGAACCTGTAACAACAAACCCCTGGAGATTAATATGTTGAGCAACAAGAAACTGGCTGTCGCCGCTTTGGTTGGTCTTTTCACCGCTGGCGCACTGACTGCTGCACCTGCATTCGCAAACACAGAAGGTAAGGCAAATTGCAACGGCAAGACCCAAGCCGAAAAAGCCAACTGCAAGACGGCTGATGGCAAAGAGAAGCATGCTTGCAAGGGTGCAAACTCATGCAAGGGCAATGGCGCTGACGGCAAGAATGCCTGTAAGGGCAAGGGCTCGTGCCGCACCGACGGCGGTGCTGCTCCGGCTGCCGAGTAAGTAGATGTGGAGGCGGGGGCCACGCGCCCTCGCCATTCCATCGGGAAGACGATGACGCACTCTGCATCACCCTATTTAGGTTTTGGGCTTGGCCTTCGCGCTACGCACTACCCGTATATTTTCGAAAACAAGCCAACTGTCGACTGGTTTGAGATTATTTCCGAAAACTTTATGGATACCGACGGCAAGCCCAAGCGCAATCTTGCCCGTATCAAAGAGCATTACCCGATCGTCATGCACGGTGTGTCGCTGAGCATCGGCACGGTCGATCCGCTTAACTCTGAATACCTACAAAAGCTGAAGGCGCTAGCCGATTGGGTGCAGCCCGCCTGGATTTCTGACCATCTGTGCTGGACGGGCGTTGCACACAAGAACACACACGACCTGCTGCCCGTGCCTTATACCGAAGAAGCGTTGAAACACATCGTGCAGCGCATTAAAGAGGTGCAAGACTTCATGGGTCGCCCCATCGCTTTCGAAAATCCGTCAACGTATCTCGAGTTCCAATCTTCAGCGATGCCCGAGGCCGAGTTCATCGCGCGCATGGCGGAGGGGTCAGGCTGTAATCTGTTGCTGGATGTGAACAACGTCTATGTGACCTGCTACAATCACCGCCTCGACCCTAAGGCTTACTTAGATGCGCTACCGCTTGATCGCGTCGCACAGATCCATCTTTCCGGCCACACCAACAAAGGCACACATATCATCGATACGCATGACGACCATGTGATCGACGAGGTGTGGAACCTGTACAAGTATGTTGTAAGCAAGGCTGGCCGCACGCCGAATACGATGGTGGAGTGGGATGATAAAGTGCCCGAATTCCCGGTGTTGGATGCTGAACTGCAGAAAGCCCGCGCTGCTGCAAACGATTGCAGTAACTATGTACTGCCCGTAATCGGGCAGGGGCAGGCGCCACAAGTTAGCGGCTCGCCATCGTTGCAACAGTCACAAGAGCGCCTACAGGAAGCCATGCTGCGGGGTGCTGCGTTTGACAGCAAGCCTGATGAGTGGATACGGTCAAAGGCCGACTTCGCGCCGCAAGATCAGCTGGGTGTATATATCAATGCCTATCGTTGTCGTTTGCATGACGTGACCGCCGAAGACTACCCGGTGCTGAAAACTTATCTCGGCGACGCATCTTTCAACGCATTGATGAACGATTTCGTCGCGACGGCGCAATCGACGCACTTCAACATCGCGCGCTATGCCACCCAGCTTCCTGCCTTTATAGCTGCTGCCCGGCCTGCCGACAGTTTTGGTGCGCAGCTCTGCCATCTTGAAACAGCCATCGCCCAGCTTGCCGATAGTGAAGAGACCTCGCCGTTAGGGCAGGAGCAGTTGGCAGGCATGACGCCTGATAAGTTGATGAGCATTGCGCTGTACCCGCGCAAAGCTTTACAGCTTTTAGCCTTCACGTACCCGGTGAATGCTTTCTACCAAGATGTGATGGATGATGGCGAACCTAGTGTGCCCGTGCCTTCTACGAGTTACCTTGCCGTTTTCCGCCATGAAGACGCCGTCTGGCGCATGAGCCTCGAGGCAGACGAGTACGCCTTGCTGCAAAATCTTTTCAACGGGGTATCAGTAGGCGCGGCGCTCGAAAGCGTGGGCGATGATGCAGCCGCAAATGTATCTGAATGGTTCGCGCGCTGGATGCGCAACGGCCTGTTGGCTGCACACGATTACAAAAGCCATGTTATTGAAGGGAAAACCCATGTCGCTGCTTAATCTGCTTATCATTTGTCCTAAGCGTATCGCCGCACACTTCGAATGGCTGGGCCCACTGGTCGCGCGCATCGTTGTTGGCTACACCTTCATGCTGACGGGGTGGGGTAAGCTGAACAACTTGCCGCAGATTACCGACTACTTCACCGAGCTCGGCATTCCCTTCCCGCACGTCCTTACGCCGTTTGTATCTGGTGTTGAATGTTTTGGCGGACTGCTCCTCATCCTTGGCCTGCTTACCCGTATTAGTGGCGGGGCGTTAGCCATCGTTATGATCGTGGCTACAATCTCGGCCAAATGGAGTGATGTTGACTCGTTGGAAACTCTATTCGGCTTTGAAGAAGCGACCTATTTCGCCGTCTTCACCTGGCTTGCCATTTGTGGTGCTGGCAAAGCATCAATCGACTACTGGCTGGAGCAGCGCATGGAGCGCGCATCTCATTCATAGGGTAGATATTAAGACGGACCTTCGATGCTTTTTCCTGAATCCAGCGATGCATCTCGGGTCATTCGTCACCGAAAAACCCTTAAAACGCTGCTCATAACCTGAAGGCCGCAGGTTCAAATCCTGCCCCCGCAACCATTTCAAGGAAAATCAACTCTCTCTAAGCCACCTGCATCGCGGTAGAAACCGCAGCAGGGCTAGGCTTTTCAGCTGAAAGGCTGAAGGTGAACCACCGCCCGTTCGGGCCAAATATCCCCCCATTTTCTCTCCAGACGGCCTATTTTCTCCAAAGCTATGGCGGCGAAAGCCAAAACCACCTTCAGGTTTTTGCATTTAAAAACAGTTATTTGCCAGATGCCTGTCGTTAACGGGTTGTAGGTCACGCTGAAAGGCGGCGGGGACTGGAGATAAAATTTTCAATCAGAAGGTCCGCTAAAAACCTTTTTCATGGTGCTGCGGTAGCCCTGCTTTTGCAGCCGTAGGGCAGCTGTGCGGGCCGTCTCGCTGCCAAGGGCTTCCGCCCCCGCATAATAGTCCAGCGCGTCCACGGCCTTGCCCTGGCGTTCGGCGGCAATGCCCATTCCCAATACATAAACGGCCTGTTCCTCGGTGCTGGGGGCAGGCCGTTTTTCTATTTGCCGTATGAAGTATTCTTCTGCCGTCACGGGATCCTTTTCAGCGCGTTCTATGACGGTCCTTTCCAGCGATGCAAGGTCGGCGGCGATGGCTGGTACAGTGATGAAAAGCAAAAGAAGAAAAATCCTAATCATGGCGTTACCTCAATGCTTCGTCATCAAAGGCTTTAAACAATCGCAGACAGTCTTCCAATATTTCGACTCCCGCGATCCATCTTCAAAGGCAGCCCAGCAGCCCTCCGCAATCTCCAACGCTTCTAATTCATAAAGATCGAACAAATACAGCGCTTCGTCCGCGGGCGCTTTTTGCATGGAAATAATATGCCTGATTTTCTCCAGATTAAATTCATCCGTTGATGTCATGTCTAACCCCTTTAGCAAAAGAAAAACCACCATGCCTGGGAGGCATGGTGGCCGGGTGTTAGTAGACCGCGTAAACACAGCCGCGACGACCTTTAAGCCGAAGCTCTGGACATAGCCGCCGCCACCCGGCCATAAAAAGCCAGGGGGCGGCAAAATTACGTTTTGCCAGACGGTTTACGCGGACCTACTACAGTCCGGCCATGCCACTTTCAGACAAGGCGGCACTATAATAACCGGATTTTCAGAAAAATCAGAGGGATAATTGCCTTGGATTCAATAAATGAAGCACAAAGCAGACCTGTTCTATTGGAATTATTGCAATCGTTGAAGCTTTAGTTGGCCCCAAAGCCAAAGTGCTTGCGCTGGTCATTCCAGCCGTCAGGGAAAGGCCGCATAAGTTCGGACAGGGTCATGGCCTGTGGCTGCCGACCGTTCAGGATAGCCTCGATGATGTCCGGCGCAAGTTGCGTCATACGAATGGCCTTGGCAACATAGCCGTGGTCTAGCATTTCCCGTTTCGCCAGCAGCATGATGGTCAGGTCCGGTTCTTTTTCCAGCGTGTCTGCAAATTCATGGCCTCTAACAATGGCCTTCATCATATTGTTTTCGTATTTTGGTTTCTTTGATGCGCCCAGATCGCAACCATTCGGCGCGGTTATGTATTTACGGCCACCCCGTGTTTTAAAAGTGATAGGCACTTCAATGGTGATGGGAGAATCTTCGGTCAGCCGCGCAGCTGTAAGCTTCACGTCCGGCATTATCTCGTGCAGAAGGCCAGCCATGCCGACAGGGCGGAGCGATATCTGCACCTTGTCAGAGCAAACCACAACGCGCTGGATCAGCAGATTGGCAAGGCGCAGCTGTTCCAGCGGGAAAAGCTCGTCCCATAGCAATTCAAAATTCTCAAGAGCGCGAACAATTTTCTGTTCCGTCAGGTTATCGCCAAGACCGCCTTTCTGTGCTTTGGCTATAATTTCTTTTGCCCATTCAGGCCGCGCCAGCAAGCGGCGCATCTGATCAACGATGACGGCTTCCAGCAGCGGCGCGGAAACTGTTTTCAGCGGACATTCGCCATAGCTTTTTTTAACGGCCTGTGTGCTGACGTAATATCTGTACCTCGTGTCTTTCTTTTTGGCCGCAGCGCATGTCATGGCGTAACCGTCCTGGTCGAAAACAAGCCCGCGCAGCAGATATGATGTGGCTGTGCAGCGCAACGGCGATGAATTTGGTACACGGGTGTCGATCATCGAGCGCACTTTTTCAAAGATCTGCGGATCGATGATGCCTTCATGCTCGCCTTCATAAATCGTGCCTTTGTGGCTTATTTTCCCAATATAGATTTGATTGCAGAGGATTTTATAAATGGCGCTTTTCGTGATGGGCTGGCCCTTATGGTGCTTGCCCGTGCGCGATACCCAGTTCTTCGATGTATAGCCTTTTTCAGCCAGATCCTTCACCAGCATCGTGGCGGATCCGATTTCGATGAAACGGTGGAATATATATTGTACGACCTCGGCTTCGCTGGGATTCATTTCCAGCTTGCGGTTATGGACGTCATAGCCCAGCGGTGGCACACCACCCATCCACATACCCTTGCGTTTGGACGCGGCAAATTTATCGCGGATCCGTTCTGTCGTCATTTCCCGTTCAAACTGCGCGAAGGATTGCAGGATATTCAGGATCAGCCGGCCCATCGATGTGTCCGTATTGAAATGCTGGGTGACGGATACAAACGAAACCTTGTGACGATCAAATACTTCCATGATCCGCATGAAGTCAGCCATCGAGCGTGACAGGCGGTCAATTTTATAGACAACGATTACATCAATCAGACCGCCTTCAATATCCTGCATCAGTCGTTTCAGGGCTGGCCGTTCCATCGAGCCGCCAGAAAAACCGCCGTCATCATAACGGTCAGGCGACACCGTCCAGCCTTCGTGTGCTTGCGCCCTGATATGGTGTTCTGCGGCTTCGCGCTGGGCATCAAGAGAGTTAAAATCCTGATCCAGCCCTTCGTCTGATGACTTGCGGGTGTAAATCGCACACCGTTTTTTTACCTTTTCTATTTTCATGCTGCCCTCTTCAATCCAAAAAATACAGGGCCAGACCAGCGTGTGCCTGTAATGACGCGGGCGATGACGGAAAGATTGCTGTATTTGTGGCCCTGGTATTCAAAGCCATCGTCCAGCACCGTCACGCGATGTTCGACGCCCTGATATTCGCGCACGATCATCGTGCCAGTCGGCGGCAGGGATCGGTTCCGTTCCATGCTGCCCGCGTTAATGTCGCGCTTCATATTTCTGATTTTTTGTTTTGTCTCCGGCGTTAGACCGCCATACGCTATTTCCTGGATGCGGTATGCGATCTTGCGTTCGAGATAGGCGCGATTAAATTTTGGCGCCTCGGTATTGAACATGCGTTTCCAGGTGTCTTTCAGCGTGGCTATATCCATGTTTGCCATCGCTGATAATTGCTTTAAAACCGTATCAGTCATGCTTTCTCCTTTGCTTCGGTTGCATGACATGGACGCTCCGGTAGGCAATGAAGTCCAGAAGAACCTTCTCCCAATTCGTTGATTTTATTGCGCTTTTCTTGACGTATGACAGCATTCGCCATGATGGTGGCGATTTCATCCAGCCTTTCGGCGGTTGTCATCATATGTGAGGGAGTGTGCTTCATTTTGATTATCTTCGCGGGTTAAAACTCCCTTGAAGATAATCAAGCCTGGGTGGGGACGGCTCGGTGATGGGCAGGAGATCGGTAGGGGACAGGTGGGGGACGGATGATCAGCGCGGACGGCTGACAACGAAAGTGACAACGCCCCAGATGCTCAGTTCATCAATCGATTTCACGATGATGGGCTGATAGTTTTTATTTTCTGGCATCAGGCGCACAGAATCACCGTTGATGAATAATCGCTTCACGGTTTTTTGTCCGTTGATTCCAGCAATCACAATATCACCGTGGCGTGGTTCTCCCCCGCGATCAACGATCAGCAGATCGCCAGGAAAGATATTTGCCTCGCACATCGATTCGCCGGATACACGCACGATGTAGGCATCGTCTGGATTTTTTATGAAGTATTTATAGAAATCGATGTACTCATCAACATAGCCTTCCCGATGTTCCGGCGCACCCGCGGGGACGCTCTCCCAAAACAGCGGAATCCTTATTTGCCGCGCCATAGCCAGCGGCATGGTTTCCGAAATATCGTTCAGACCGTGGATTTTCTGATCCCAATTTCTTAACGCGCCGCCCATTTTATTCCGCATGCAATCGTAGGTTTGTGGAAAAACAAAACAGATACCTTTGACGAACATATAGCGAACATTCTAAATTCTCAATACTAATAAAATAATGAAAGGCTTTTTTATCGCGGAAGGGAGAAACCGGAGATGTGGGGACACAAGCAACGTACATATTACAATTTTTCGGAAATTATTCAGGGCTGTGGAATTTCCAAAACTGGTCTTGATAATTGCATCCTGAACGGCACGCTGGCTGTTCATGCTTGGATCCCTCCCATCAGTGTTTTCAAAATAGAAGAGAGCCAGGTTCGCAATCAGGTTGTTTTAAAGCGGACTGAAATTCACTGGGAAGGTTACACCCCAATCCATGTTGCTGACTATCGAAAGATTTTGCACAAGGGGACAGCTTTTATTCGGGAGTTTCCCGGTATGGATGTCAATCAGGCCATTTGCCTGAAACCTGGCGCGGTCGACGTGGAGGTTTCATACGACGATCTTGTCATCTTGGCACAGGGCAAGGAACAGCTGGAGGAACATCTCGGCCTGCGGGCAGATGGTGAATGCACTGTTGAGATCATTGGTAAAGCGATGGGGCCGCAACGGCCCATCAAGGCAAAATGCGCCCCTGATTTCCGCCACGTTATATTTAAGGAACGTGATTATTCGTTCGGCGTCATTCAATCATCAATCGTTAAAAGGCTTTATTACTCAGCGATAGAAGGTGATCCCTGGCAAAACGGCAAACGGCTGTTGCAGGATGCAGGGTCCGAAACTTTTACCCTGAAAGATATTTTTAAACGGCAGCCATATTGGCGTGAGCTGATTATTTCAGATGCGCGTGGCCTCTATAGGCTGCACGAAGATTTTATCGCCGGTGTTGTGATTGATCGGAAAGATTCGGAATAGCGTCCCCGACTCGTCTCCTGCCGATCTCCTAGCCGTCCCCAAGCCGTCCCCACCCTAAACGATCCATGCTGTCCGTGTTGATTTCACAAACACACGGACAGAAACATGAATCCTTTCGAACAACATGGCATCGCTCACCTATCAGCGTCCAGCCTCAACGCTTTCAGAAGTTCTCAATCATATTGGATCATCAGCTACCTGGCAAAAATCAAAGACCCTGGCAACATTGCCATGTTCGCTGGGCAGGCAGCAGAAGATGCAGTATCCCACGGCCTCTTTAATCCCACCGCATCCATAGAAGAATGTATCGATCTGGCAGCCAAGGCATACCGTCATAAGACGGCGCTGGGCGGATACGATCCAGAAGACCGCGAAGCCAAGATCGAAGAAATTGTCGGGCGTGAAGCTGAAGGTCGCAAAAAGGCATTCGATGGCTTTGTTCGCAATGCACTTACCGCCTTGCGGCCCTATGGAACCCCCACACGTCCTGAAAATAACGAACGCCAACACAGAATAGAAATCATGCTCGAAGGCATTCCGGTTCCCGTCATCGGCTATAAAGATTTCGCCTTTGATGGTCACGGCCTGGACGTTGATCTGAAAACCACATCACGCATGCCGGAAGATATGTCGCAGGAGCATCAGCTCCAGGCCGCAATCTACTGGAAGGCCAGCGGTAACAGGGCGCAACGCTTCTGTTACGTCACCAAATCCGATCACAAGGTTTTGGAACTCTCCGCCGAAGCTGCTGCCGCACAAATCCATACAGCAACACAGATCGCACACATCGTGATGCGAATGCTGTCGCAATCATCCGACTGGCGGGAAATCGCAGCCCGTTACGCGCCGGATTATTCGAACTTCCGCTGGGGAACGCTCACCAGGGCGTACGCCAAGGATGTCTATGGATTTTAAACCCACCAACCAAAGGAGAGACTACCATGCCACTTAATCTTTATAACGGCGGCGCCGCCGTTCCTCATATCCGCTATATGGCGGGAACGAGCAGCTGGGCGCTTTCCACCGAACAAGGCACAAAGAGCTTCAAGCTTCCGCGCTGCGTGTTCGACCTTGCCAATATCCGCACAGGCTGGGGCATTTTTGCTGAAAATTCGCCGCCGGAATGGGTATGGGATCCCAATCTGCAAACGCCAGCTGTAAAGCCGCAGGACGGGCGCGAATGGAAACGCGGTTTTGGCTTCAACATTCTGCTTCCACAGGAATTCGGGCCGGATCGTTTGCGGGAGTTTGCCACCACGGCAACAGGTGCATCAGAAGGGCTTAAAAAACTTTACGCCTTGTACGAAGAGCAACTTCCCAACCATCGCGGTCAGGTGCCTGTCGTTGAATTCATTGATGCCACCAACATCCAAATCGGCAAGGGCCGCACAAACGTCCCTAATTTTGTAATCGTTGACTGGATCGACAGGCCCGCCGCGCTTGATGACGGTGAAAGCAAAGCTCCGAACACTGCGCCCCAGCCCCAACAATCCTACCAGCCGGCAGCCAGCATCGTCCAACCTCCGCAGCCTTCATCGGCACCGGACACTGGCAACTTGTCCAAGCCGGTTTTCTAACCCCTGCCAACAAAGGAGCCGTCCATTACGGGCGGCTCCTCCCTCCCTTCAACCACAATCGCAGTAATCAATAATGAAAAGTGATGATTTGAAACCAAATAAAGAACAGATGCTGGCTCACGTTCAGCACCTTTTCGGCGATTGTACCAAGGACGGTCTTATTGAACTTGCCTGGACGGGACCGCGTGGCGAGGATCGGGATGTCCGCCATTGCGAAATGTTTGATATCACGGAGCTTGATGAGCTTGTCGACCGTGCTTTTCTTATTAATAGTTTTCACGGCCAGAATGTGTATATCGGCGCTGCGGTTCGCAAACCGGACACAAAGAAAGGTGTCAGGTCAAATGATGCAGATGCCCTGTTGTTGCCTGCCTTATATGTTGATCTTGATGATGAGGGCGTTGCCGAGGCGGCAATCGAAAAAATTAAGAATATAAAACCCACGCTTATTGTTACGACAGGTCACGTTCCCAATTTGCGGCAGCAGCTATGGTGGAAACTTGATGAAGCGGTAACAGATTTTTCAAAATCGATCTCTCAGATTAAGGCGATCACAGCGATCCTGAATGGCGATGTTACAATTTATAACCCATCAAGGGTCATGCGCCTTGCTGGATCCATCGCTTATCCCAAAAAGCCAGGCCGCATCGCGGAAAAAACGTCACTTGAACAGGTCCATCAATATCCTTTCGCCTTTGAGGCGTTCGCCCATGTTTTCCCCATCGTTTTCGAACAAAGATTGCCCGAAACACCCAGCCAGAAAATATCACCGACTCTAAATTTGCCGGATGCTGCGGGTGTGCGGGTTGAAGATTGTCTGCGCGATCTGCATTCTCCTGGCGGCTGGCATAAAAATGTACTGCGTCTGACAGCCCATTGGGTCAGGGCTGGCCTGTCCGATACTGAAATCCTCCTTTTTTCATCGGCCCTGACGCTACCACATTACGCCGTTCAGCAAACCTATCGTGAATTACAAACCATGATTAGAGGTGCGCGGGAGAAGTGGGCCATTCCTGATCCGATGAATACTGTGCCGGACGGATGGGAAAATACGCCATTAATAGCAACGTTTCTGGATGACTTGCCAGTCGCCATGATTCCGAAACGGCAATGGATTTTAGGCACAAGCCTTCTGATCGATTATCTAAGCGTTTTAATTGCACCGCCAGGTGTCGGGAAATCCACGCTTTGTATCGCGCAGGCCGTGGCAATCATCACAGGCAAGGAAATCACCGGACAGGCTGTTCACCGCACGGGCAAAGTCTGGATTTACAATAATGAAGATGAAAGCGATGAACTGAAACGTCGCCTTGCTGCCGTCCTACAACATCACAAGATAGATTTTTCTGAAATTAAGGGACGGCTTGCTCTTAATAGTGGCGCAGATCGACCATTGTTAGTGGCGAAAATGATGCCGGACGGAACGATTATTCGTACGCCAGACGTCGATGCCTGCATAGAGCATATAAAAAAGAACGGTATTTCCGTCTTTGTCGCTGATCCCTTCGTTGAAACCCATGAGCTGGAAGAAAACAGCAATCAGCAGATCAAGCTCGTATCGCAGATGTTCCGCGATATCGCCCGCCGTGCTGGCTGCTCTGTTCTGCTGATCCACCATACAGCCAAGCCGCCAAAGGGATCATCGGAAGGTTATGCCGGGGATATGAACACGGCGCGCGGTGCTAGTTCTTTAAATGGCGTAGCCAGGATCATGGAAACGCTATACGGCATGAGCAAGAAAGATTCCGAGCGTTATGGGATCCCTGCGAATGACCGCCATCTTTATGTTCGCTTGGATGATGCCAAAGCCAATCTCTCCCTCGTATCGCCGGATGCAAAATGGTTCAAACGCATCAGTGTCGTCATCGCCAATGGGGAGGAAGTCGGCACACTGGAGCGCGTGATGCTGGAAGACAATCTGATCCGTAGCGCACCGGACCAGGATGATACCCATCATACAATTATCGCGTCGCTGGCTGCTCAGGTGAAGGAAGATAGCCTATCGCTAAATGCAGCGGCCATACGTCTTGCCTGGGGTGGCGCCGATTATTTTATCCAATTCCGCCAGACGGATGCAAAAGGTCACCAACGGGCCAGCAAAACCCTCCGTACCATGATCGAGATGGCGTGCCGCGCAAATAAAACCATCGTCACAGGCACGGAGGCTATCAGTTTTGTCATCGATAGCACGGTACGTCCTGTCGTCATCAAACGCATATCGCGCCTTGCCAGCCCATCGGATTTGGCATCCCAGCCACCAGACTTTCCAGACACAGAACCAATGGAGGAAGACTATGATTTTTGATGGTCGTGTTTCATGCAGAAACATACAGAAACACTTTGATTTTATTCAGTGTTTCTATGTTTCAGTTTCACCCCGAAACACAGAGTGGTTAAGGCATTGTTTTTTAATTGTGTTTCCGTGTTTCAAATGTTTCCCCCTAAAGGGGACGGTTGACGCGGAACACGTCACCTCCCCCTTTGGGGTCAGGAGGTGCGTATGAAACGCCGCATCCCTCCGACACAACAGCAATTAGAAATGTCACGGACGGTTTTTGCGCCGACCCATCATTTGCAGAAGTCCTTTATCGATGGCGTGGATTATATCGCCACGCAGATGGAACGCAAATGGGGGATTGGCCGCCTGCGTCTTATTGTTGATGACCAGCTGCGATCAAAATTTGACGCACAATCTGAAAAATTCAATGCAGCTATCGAGTCAGGACAAAGCGATCTGATCAGCGTTCAGGCTGATGGCATGAAAAGGGCGTGGCAAGCCCTAGACAAAGCCGCTGACATGGCTGGGCAGAAACCGCTTTCAGCCGAAGTTTGGGAAGTCAAACTTCCAGGATCCGGCAGGATTGTCGCTGTCGTGCGGACATCGGAAGAAGCACATCTTGTCGCTACCCCTGAATGCGAAACGTGGACGCTTTCCGAAATATCACACCTGATCGAACACGCTGGAATGCTAGTCGCCAATATCAAGCGAACATTTCCCGGCGCTGAAATCACCGCCATTCACGGAAAAATCAATCCACCAGACAAACCCTTCGACTGGTCAAAGGGCGACGACATTCCGTTTTAACCCCCACTGAAAGGAGCTTCCATGAACGGGACTTTAACATCGCAGATATTAGCAATCGACCTCGGTCAGAATATGGGCTGGGCATTGAGGCGACGTGACGGACAAATTTATTCCGGCATAGAACGGTTCAAGCCTGATCGGTTTTCTGGCGGCGGCATGGTGATGCTGCGTTTCAGGAATTGGCTTCAAACCCTGCATGGCACGGCGGAAGGCATCGACGTGATCGTGTTTGAAGAGGTCCGGCGTCATGTGGGAACGACAGCAGCCCATATCTACGGCGGATTTCTGGGACAGCTCACGGCCTGGGCGGAAGAAAAGGACATCCCTTATCAGGGTGTTCCTGTTGGCACCATCAAACAGCATGTCACTGGCAGGGGCAATGCTCCAAAAGAAGATGTGGTGCGGGCCGTTATCGATCTGGGTTTTTCACCAATGGATGATAACGAGGCGGACGCTCTTGCGCTTCTTCGTTACGCCATCGACAAGAAGATCGGGGAATAGCATGCATCAAGGATACAGATCATCGCTTTCCCGCGCACCGCATACGCCCCGCAACGAAGAGGAAATCTTCCTCATGCGTCGTGCGGCATGGCGAAAACAAGCCACGCTTATGGTTTTAGTGTCTGAGCGACGCCTAAGCCATGACGACAAGCTGACCATCATCGATCTGGCCGAGAAGCTTTACGGCTCTCTGATGCCGTCCAGTGATGATCCGCTGGAAACCTTGGCACGCACAACGTGGCGGGAACAAACCGTGCTGATGGTCAGGCCATCAGACAAACGCCTGACCTGGCCGGAAAAGGAATTGGTCAAATGCATCGGGGAGAAACTTTACGGGGAGATGGGACTATGATGATCGACAACTTACCTTACGCACCATATTGGGACAACGCCCTGGTAGAGGTACATCTAGAAGAAGCTGCAAAGGTGATGCGGTCCCTTCCTCCTGTCAGGGTGCAGGGATACTTTTCCGTCTGGCCTGAATCCGTCAGCGATGAATGGATCCTGTCTGCCAACCAGGAACCGGAAGAGCGCCGCCTGCGATATACGCCACGCCAGATATCAAAGATGGAATACGTCATGGAATGGTTGCTGTGGCCGCCCATTGTCGAGCGCAAGATCATCTGGGAACGCGCCAACGGTGTGCCGTGGAAGGTGCTGGAGCATCGTTATCAGTCATCCCGCACGACTCTGTGGCGCAACTATAGCCACGGAATGATGTGGATCGTAGCAAAATTGAATGCAAAAGACCCTGATGGCGAAAAGATCAGAACGTATCTCTATTGATAAAAGGTTCATTTAAAATGAAAAAAATGTTTCAACAACGTTTCAACATATTTGGTGAAACACTTTTTAAAAAAATAGGGCATTCTTTCTCTACGCTCAGGAAAGATGCGTTCACGATTCATCCTTCGTCCAGCTGGCGATCAGAAAAAATATTCATCCGCGATCCGTTCCGATCACTCTCGATGATCAGCGGGTCCTGTCAGCCACATTCCTCTGAGGGCGGGCAACTTGCGGGACTTTTCTAGCGTTTGACAGAAAAACTTACTTGACCAGCCTGTTGATGACTTGACCGGTAACAATTTGAAAACACTAGACAAATTGGCCCCTGAGTTTTGGGTCAAGTAGAGCAGGATTACTTGACCAGCCATGTCCAAATTATTGACGCAAAAGGATTATGCCGTTCGTCGCGGTGTCTCGAAACAGTATATCGGTGAACTCGTCCGCAAAGGCGTTCTGCCTTTAAAGAATGGATTGATTGATCCCGATATGGCTGACGCGATTTTGGAAGCGCGGCGCGAACCCGCCAGGCCGCAACGGCGCGCCCAAAGCGATCAGCCGCAAAGCCCGACAGAATTTACACCACCTGTGCAGCGCACCATCACAACGGCAGAGCTGCCAACGCTTTTGCTTAAGACCAGAATCAAAAGCGAAACTGAAAAAGTGAAGCTGCTGGAGATCAAGGCCAAGGTCGAGGCTGGAAAATTCGTTGACGTTGATGAGGTCAAAAGCGCGGCATATCGCCGTGGCAGAATCGTCCGCGATAATTTGCTTTCAATTCCCGACCGTCTGGATGCCGTTATCGCGGCAGAAACGGATCGGCGCAAAGTGCATCAAATGCTGTCGGATGAGCTTATCCGCGTTCTTGACGAATTAACGAAACCCATCATTTAACGGATCTATTTGTGTGGATTGTCATTCCCCCACAGTGCTGTCCCTTTGCACGGGAGCTGGCGGACTTGAGCTTGGGCTTAAACTCGCAATCCCTGGCAGCCGGACCGTTTGTTATGTTGAGGGGGAAGCCTATGCGGCCAGCATCCTTGCGGCGCGCATGGAAGACAAAACACTGGATGCCGCGCCTGTCTGGTCTGACGTTAGAACCTTCGACAGCCGACCGTGGCGTGGATGCGTGGATATCATCACTGCGGGATATCCGTGCCAACCGTTCAGTATCGCCGGACGGAAACAGGCCGAACAAGATCCCCGTCACTTGTGGCCATACATCCGAGATCG
>JBFWRI010000001.1:0-166430 GCA_050248995.1 Bdellovibrionales bacterium | reverse complement strand
ACTGGACCGCGTGGGCTGCTTCAAGTACGAACCGGTGAAGGGCGCGACATCCGAAACGCTGGGTCTGGCAGACGTTCCGGAAGACGTGAAGCAGGATCGTTATGACCGCTTCATGACCGCACAGCATAAGATTTCAGCCGCACGCCTGCAGCAAAAAGTTGGCCGCACGATTCCAGTTATCCTTGATATGGTGCAAGGCAGCAAGGCACAGGCCCGCAGTCAGGCTGATGCGCCGGAAATCGACGGTGTGGTAAAGCTGAGCGGCCTGAAAGGCACCGAAAAGCCGGGCGATATCGTGCAGGCCACGGTAACCGGCGCAACGGAATACGATTTAATTGCGAAAGTAATAGCCGCCTGATAAGGTCGCCACCATACTTAAAGGATACCATAATAATGAATAAAGAATTTCCCCTGTACGACCGCCTGATGGCGGTAAAAGTCGATGATCTGATTGAATGGTCGGAACAACATCTTGGCGAACGCTATAACTCCGGCATCTTTACGCGCCTTGGCAACATCCTGCGTAACGATAATATCGTGTATCTTCAGGAACTGCTGTGCCTGTCGTCAGCGAACCTGCTGCGCATCCCCAACTCCGGGCGCAAAAGCGGCTCTTTGGCCGCCGACATCGTGAGCTTGCTGGGGCTGGAGCTTTACAGGATACCGCCCGGCAGCAGCACGTTCCACGACCGCAAGCCGCTTTCTGATGCAGAATTGGAAGCGCTTGACCGTGACAGGCCCGGATCAAGTGCCGAAGCGATCGCTATTCTTAATCAGGCGTATGCTTACCAACAAGGCCAACCCCTGTACATCAGCGAAACCAATCTTGAACTGCTGTCGAATGACGATGTTTTTGCGCGGCTGACAGTACAGACACTGGAAGGCGGCCAGCCCGTAACGGCCGTGGTAACCCGCAAAACCGAAGGCCAGCCCGCACTGCAGTTCATCATTACGGCTGTACGGCCTCGGGAAGAGACAGCCAAGCCAGAAGAACCAAAGCCATAGCAGTAATCAGTTTGCTAACCGCTTCAGTGCCCATGCGGCCGCATCACTAACAACAAACGCCAGGTCATTTGCCAGTCGCTGGGCCACCGGTGCCAGTGACTTGTCCCCGCTGTTGCCTATGGCAATCAGCACATTCCGCACAAAACGATCGCGACCGATGCGCTTGATGGGCGACTTGCTGAAGCGCGTGCGGAAAGCAGCGTCATCCAGCTGCGCCAGTTCAGCCAGCGGCGGCGTTTTGTTCACAGCGCGCGGGCGAAACTCGGCCATATCTGTTGGCGTGGCGAACTTGTTCCACGGGCACACGGCGGTGCAGTCATCACAGCCATAAATACGGTTGCCCATCAACGGCCGTAGGTCTTCGGGTATCGGGCCTTTATGTTCAATCGTCAGGTATGAGATGCAGCGCCGCGCATCTAGCTGGTACGGTGCGATAAAGGCTTGCGTGGGGCACACATCAAGGCAGGCGCGGCAGTTGCCGCAGTGATCGGTTTCGGCTGCATCAGGTTCCAGATCCAGCGTAGTGAAGATTTCTGCCAGGAACAGCCAGCTGCCATGCTGACGCGACACCAGATTGGTGTGTTTGCCCTGCCAACCAAGGCCCGCGTTCTGCGCCAGCGGTTTTTCCATTACTGGCGCCGTATCCACAAAGATTTTCACGTCGCATTTGAATTCCGTGGCAATCCAGCTAGCCAAAGCACGCTGCTTTTTCTTCAACACATCGTGGTAATCGTCGCCCTGCGCATAAACCGAGATTGCGCCACGGGTTTTGTCTTCCAGCTGCGTCAGCGGGTTGATATCAGGCCCGTAATTCATGCCAAGGCAGATAACAGATTTGGCTTCGGGCCACAGTGCCTGCGGATTGCCACGCTGTTCGGCGCGGTTTGCCAGCCAGTCCATTTCGCCATGCAGGCCCTTGGCCAGAAACTCTTGCAGACGCTCGCGTGTAATGTCGCTGAGTGACGCCGGGGCAAAGCCAACGGCATCAAACCCGGCTTTCAGCGCCGCATCGCGGATTTTACTCTTCAAAGGGACGCTCAAAGTTCAGTTCGTAAATATAAATTGGCGTGCCTTTGGCCTCGGCTTTTTCTATCAGCTTGTATTGCGGGCGAACAATATAACGCTCGGGGTTTTCGGTCCACAGGTAGACCTTATTGTAACCGAGCTTCTGCGCCACGCTATAGATTTTATCGAACAGCCGCGCGGCAATTCCCTGATTGCGATAGGCAGGTTCAATGAACATGTCGCTGATCCATGGACCAAGATCGGGGCGGTCCAGGTAATCCTGCTCCAGCAGAGCAACCATGCCGATGGGTTTATCGTCATCCAAGGCGATACAGGTTAGCGGCAGTTTATCAGTAACAGCCGACGAAAAAAATTCGTCGCGCGTTTCTTCATATTTGTAATCAAGGTGCCGGTCCCAGTTTTCCCACACCCAGTCAACGACCTGCTGGCAGTGCTGCGGGTGATTGGCCAGATAATCAATCGTTATCGCCATTCTTCTCACCCTTGTAATCTGCAAGGAACTTTTTGTGAAACGCGGCAAATGTGTCCTGTTCGATGGCGTTGCGCATATCGGCCATCAGTGTCTGGTAAAAGTGCAGGTTATGGAAACTGAGCATCACCGGTCCCATCATCTCGTCGGCCTTGAATAAATGATGCAGGTAGGCGCGGCTGTGGGTTTTGCATACCTTGCACGCGCAGGTAGCATCAATCGGGCCATCATCGGTGGCGTGCTTGGCATTCTTCATATTCAGCGTACCGGTGCGTGTAAACGCCTGCCCTGTGCGACCGCTGCGCGTTGGCATCACGCAATCGAACAGGTCAACACCGCGGGCTACGGCGCCCACAATGTCATCGGGCTTGCCAACGCCCATCAGGTAGCGGGGTTTGTCGGCCGGCAGCATGCCAGGCGCGTAATCCAGCACCTCGAACATCTTTTCCTGACCTTCGCCAATCGCAAGACCGCCGATGGCATAGCCATCGAATCCGACTTCCAGCAGCTTTTCCGACGACTCGCGCCGCAGATCTTCGTACACGCTGCCCTGCTGGATGCCGAACTGGCCGTACCCGTCACGCGGCTTGAATGCATCGCGGCTGCGCTTGGCCCAGCGCATCGACATACGCATCGACGCTGCCGCTTGGTCATGCGTGGCGCCATTCGCGGTGCACTCATCGAACGCCATAGTGATGTTCGAATCGAGCAGATACTGGATTTCGGTGCTGCGCTCGGGCGTCAGGTGGAATTTCGAGCCATCGATGTGCGACTGGAACGTGACGCCGTCTTCGCTCATCTTACGCAGCTTGGTCAGCGACATGACCTGGAAGCCGCCGCTGTCGGTAATGATCGGGCCGCTCCAGCCCGTGTATGTGTGCAGACCGCCGCGCGCCGCAATCGCCTCGGCACCCGGGCGCACCATCAGATGGTAGGTATTGCAGATAATCATCTCGGCGCCGGTTTCGCGCACGTCGTCAAACCACAGGCCCTTGACGCTGGCAGCCGTTGCCGTGGCATAAAATGCAGGGGTTTGCACCTGGCCGTGCGCCGTTGCCAGCACGCCGCGCCGCGCCTGCCCGTCCTGCTTGGTTACCTGAAAGCCAATCATGCGCGCACCATAGCCAGAAACAGGCCGTTATGCTAGAAAAAGAGCATGCATAATAAGTTGGCCAAAACAGACCCGCTTTTTAAAAAGCTTGTCAAACAGCACGGCAAAATCAGCCTGCCCGATGTGGCCCGTGGACCGCGTGCCAAGTGGCAGCCCTATCAGGCATTGGTACGATCCATCGCCTATCAGCAGCTGCACGGCAAGGCGGCGGAGACAATTTTCAACCGCTTCCTTGACAAGTTTGGCGGCAAGTTCCCGACGCCACAGCAGATTTTAAAACTACGCACGCCAACATTTCGCGCCTGCGGTTTCTCGGGCAGCAAGACGGCCGCCATCAAAGACATTGCCAAGCACACGATCAAAGGCACTGTGCCCGATTTGAAAACGGCAAAGAAGCTGAAGAACGAGGAGCTGATCGCGCGGCTGACGCAAATTCGTGGTGTTGGCCAGTGGACCGTTGAGATGTTCATGATCTTCACGTTGGGCCGCACGGATGTATTGAGCGCCGGCGACTTTGGTGTACGCAACGGTTACCGCATCGCCGCGGGCCTGAAAGAAATGCCAAATGAAAAGGAATTCGCAAGGATCGGCCAGCGCTGGGCGCCTTATGGATCGCTGGCGTGCCTGTACCTATGGCGCGCCGCCGATGTCAGCAAGCTACCGAAAGCACCAACAAAAACCAAGGCAAAGCCCGCAACCAAACAAAAGCCACGAAAGAAGATTAAGACATAGCTATGCTTGAATTCTTCCTGCCCACCTTCGTGACCCTGTTTGTTATCGCTGATCCTGTTGGCACGGCTGTGATTTTCCTGGGCCTGTCGCAAGGTTACAGCGATGAACAAATTAAATCCGTGGTTCGCCGCGCCACACTGATCGCCGGCGGCATTATGATCGCTTTCGGCCTGCTGGGCCAATACATCCTGCCGGTGCTGGGCGTTTCCATTCCCGCCTTCCGCATCGCCGGCGGCTTGTTGCTATCGGTCACTGCTTACCGCATGGTGATGGGCCAGCGCGAGAAGCAGCGCGCACGGGAAAGCACCGCACTGGATGAAGAGCATGAGGATATCGCCGTATTTCCGCTGGCCATCCCATTGCTGTCGGGTCCCGGCTGTATGACGGCATCTATTCTGCTGATGGATCAGGCTGATGATACTTTTATCGGCACTACCGAAGTCATCGCCGGCATGATTGCGGTGCAGGTCGTGTCATACTTCGCCCTGCGTTATGCGCCCAACCTAAGCAATATGATCGGGAAAACCGGCACCAGCATTCTGGCCCGTGTAATGGGCGTTATTCTGGCAGCGATGTCAGTACAGTTTATTGCGGACGGGATTCGTTCAATTTAGCGCCGGCAGGATCGTCCGCCGGCTGGCCGGGCGCCACATCAGCAAAAGCAGGAATGGTTTCGGCAAGCTTTCGTTGTGCCATCATCATCGCGTCGAATAAATCTGGAATTGCAAAGTCTGCAGCAACAAGTGGCGGCGCGTTATCGAAATCAACGGAATGGAGCGTGCCCGAGTTTTTACCGCATTCAATAGCCTTAATGATATGCATACCGCCGGTTTCTGGTTTGAACTGCACGACGCGCAGGCCACGGGCATCGGAGCGGGGTTTGTAGTCAAATGCATCAAGATCATCCACCACAAGACAATAGAACGCGGTGCTGACCATAAAGTAGTCGCCTTCTTTCATACCATGCTTGGCCATAAATTCAGGATCAGGGCGCACGCGGCGAATAGCGGCCTTGGCGACCGAACGGTGACGCATCAGCACGGTCGGTGCATCCGGCGGTACAATAACATTTGCTTCTTCCTTGGCGCCGCGGATAGCGGCTTCTTTTGTTGTTTCCATGGCACCGCTGCCATCTTCATGCAGCTGCATCAGCTCACCGATGGTCGCCAGCCCTAAAGGCGGAAAGCCGCGGTTGATCAGCAGCATGCGGCCTTTGCGATCGGCAACGATCAGGTCGGCAGCGTGGACAACCTTGTATACCGTGACACCTTTGATGCCCGTTGCCGGGCTTACTTCGCAGTGCTCCCCCATATACTCGACAAAGTCATATGGATCCTGCCTTAACGGGAATGTGCTTGCCCATTCAAATGCCCGGGCTTTGTGCGCGGCATCTTCTTCGTCCGTAAAAGGAATTGTGTAGTCAGGAATTACTGTGGCTGCACTCATAAGGGGTCTCCGTATACAAAGACCCTAGCACATCCGCGCTGAAACCAAACAGGGCAAAAGATAAGCAGGCCCTTGTGGGCCCGCTTATGGTTATCAATGCTTCCTAAAGTCAGGCAGCAGCAGCAAGGCTATCTGCTGTATACTCAGCAGCTTCAAGGCTGACTGCCAGCGATTGCATAATCGCTGCAATGCGGAAAACATCCTGCACCATTTCACGCGTAGCGCCTTTTTGCATGACTTCGTGTTCATGACTTTCCAGACACATACCGCAGGCGCCGATGCACGAAACGCCCAGCGAAAACATCTCGAAGTCCAGCTTATCAACGCCCGGATTACCAATCGCTGTCATGCGCAGGCGGGCCGGCATCTGCTTATACTGCTCGTTGTTCAGCAGGTGCAGTGTACGGTAATATACGTTGTTCATCGCCATCAGGCAGGCGGCACTGCGCGCTGCGCGCTGGGCTTCTGCCGACAGATACGTAACGGCATCAGCCGACACAGCCTGCATCACGCGCGGGTTGCGGGTGGCGATGGCACATGCCAGCATCGTGCCCCACAGCTGCTGGGGCGACAATGTGGCGATAGTGGCAAGGCCACCAACATTCATGCGAATGTCCTTGGCGTAATCGGGCAGCGTGTCTTTCAGCGCATCAAGTTGCGACATTTTACTCTCCTGTTTTTTGGGTATCAGTGTGGCGGGCGCCGCAGCACCCGCCACAACCGAGGATTAGGCAACCTTCAGGTGGTCCTGGCCTTTTTGCCAGTTGCAGGCGCACAGTTCATCGCTTTGCAGGGCATCCAGAACGCGCAGGACTTCGCTGGTGTTGCGGCCGACGTTCAGGTCGGTCACGCTGACATAGCGGATGATGCCTTCCGGATCGACCAGATATGTTGCGCGCATGGCAACACCGGCGTTTTTATCGATGATACCCAGAGCTTCCGACAGTTCGCGTTTGATATCCGACAGCATCGGGAACTGCAGGTTCTTCAGATCCGGGTGGTTGTTGCGCCAGGCAAGGTGAACGAACTCGCTGTCGGTCGAAGCGCCAAGCAGCTGGCAGTCACGGTCAGCGAAATCCTTGGTCAGCTTGTCGAAGGCGGCAATTTCAGTTGGGCACACGAAGGTGAAGTCCTTCGGCCAGAAGAAGACACAGGTCCACTTGTCTTTGTATGTGGCATTACTCACATCCTTGAAAGCGGTCTTGGGGTCGTTTGTTACAACAGCCTTCAGGCTGTAGGTGGGGAATTGATCGCCAATCGTCAGCATGCTTCTCTCCTCGGTCAGTGTTGGGATAGTGTTTTAAGTCGCCCTTTAAATACCCCGACCACAGACATAAATCAAATTTAATTTACAAACTTAATCTATAAGTATATCTTATCAATATGACGAGTTTGCGCCATATAAGAACCTTTCTGATGATCGCCGAGAAGCACAGCTTCCGCGCTGCGGCCGAAGCGCTGAACCTGACCCAGCCTGCAGTCAGCCTGCAGATGCAGGAAATGGAAACCCAGCTGGGCCTGAAACTGTTCGAGCGTAATGGCCGGCGCGCCGACCTGACACGAGCCGGCATTGCACTGCTGCCAAAAGCGCGGGCGATTATGGATGCCGTTACGCACCTGACCGACAGCGCACGCAGCCTGAACCAGCCATTGACCGGCCGCCTGCGCCTTGGTGTCATCCCGACGATAGGCCCCTATCTGTTGCCCCGCCTGTTGCCCCGCATTACAAAAGACGCACCGCATCTGGCGTTGCAGGTTGTCGAAGATAAAACCGAAAATCTTGTTGCGGCCCTGCGCCGCAAAGATATCGATGTTGCACTGCTGGCATTACCCCTGCATCAACCGGATCTTGCCGAACAGGCATTGTTCGATGATGCGTTTATGCTGGCCGTACCGGAAAAGCACGCGCTGGCGAAGCAGAAGAACCCGAAGGAAATCGACATCCTGAACGGCCCGCTGCTGCTGCTGGATGAAGGGCATTGCCTGCGCGACCAGGCGCTTGGTTTCTGCAAAGCCCCGCGCCACGCCGGACAGACCGAGTTTCGGGCGGCCAGCCTGCAGACACTGACCGAGCTGGTGGCCCACGGGCTTGGCGTTACGCTATTGCCGGCCATGGCCGCACAGCGCGATGTGCAACCACACCATGGCATCAAGATAAAACCGCTGCAGATGAAAGGCGCCAGCCGCACCATAGGTCTTGCATGGCGAAAAAACAGCCCGGCTGACGATTACCTGGCGCTGGGGAAAATCATCAGCGCTTCAAGACCACGTTAGGTTTTAACACTAATGTAGATAACGCCGGCGAAGATCAACGCGCCGCCGATGAAGACATCCTTGGTGAGGGTGACTTCCTTTAAAATCCAGTACGAAAACAGCACGGTGAACAGCGGATAAGCGATTTCGATGAGGGCTGCCAGTGTGGCATTCGACAGCTGCACGCTACGCATGATGGACAGATTGGCCACAAATGCACAGATGCAGGCGCCGACGACCCATTTCGTATTGCCGGTAGCAAAGGTCTTTTCCATCACGGTCTTTACGGATGATGTCTGCATCACCAGCGCCCAGCACAAAACGGCAGAAGATGTGTAGTAAATCGCTGCCAGCTCCAACACCGACATGAAGGACAAAACCTTCTTATCGAGTGTATACGTCAGCCCCCACAGGATCGATGCAAGGCAGGCAATGGCTACCCACATGCCGCTGCTACTTCTTCAGCAGGTCGCGGATTTCGGTCAGCAGTTGCTGGTCGGGCGTCAGGACAGCGTCCTTATCCTTGGTCAGGTTCAGCTTCTTCTGCAGTCGCGTGACTGCACGCACAAGGAAGAACACAGCGAAGGCGACAATCGCAAACTTGATGATGGCATTGATGAAGGCGCCATAGGCAACCACCGGCAGGCCGGCTTTGCGGGCGTCATCAAGGCTCATAGTGTTGGCAGCCAGCGGATCAGCGGGATTCCAGTAATAGTTGCTGAAATCAAGCCCGCCCATGGCCCAGCCGATCGGCGGCATGATGACATCCGACACAAGCGAGGTAACGATCGCGGTGAATGCCGCGCCCATGATGATACCGACCGCCAGATCGATGACATTGCCGCGGGCGATGAAGGATTTGAATTCGTTGAACATGGTGGCTCCTAGCTGAAGTAACGCTTTTTGCGGTTTACAGGTTGATATTCTAATATCTGGTCACGGCGGCTCTGGAAAGCCAGTTTCGCTTCGGGCAGGACGATTTTACGCTCCCAGTCTTTGGTCAGCTTGTTCATATTGTCGGTGATAAGATCGTTTACAGGTTTTTGCGGATTCTCATACCACCATAGGGAATAGAACGGGCCGATCAGGTGTGCACAGCCATCAGCGCTGGAAGCAATCTGTACTTCAATCGGCGCCTTTGATAAATCATTCTGGTGCTGTTCAAACGTGCGCAGGTTTTCAATCACGCGCGTACTGAAATCTTCGGTAAAGCCCGCTTCAAGTAACAAGGCTATACCATCTCCGAATGTGATAGCGTCTTCTTCATTGCGCGGCAGGGTTTTACTGGTTTTAATCTTGCCCAGATCGTGCAGCCACACCATGGCGCAAACGATATCGCGGTCAGCTTCGGGGTGCAGCTCGCACAGTTCCAGCGCCAGTTGTTCAACGATTTTCAAGTGATGGTCGACATACCATTGATGATGGATAAACATCGGCAATGCAGCCAAACGGCAGATTTCAGCTTCAAGGCGTTGTAGTGAAATGCTGATAGCGGCCATACAATCCTTGTCGACCATTAAGGAAATGGTGGTGTATTCTACCTAATCATTCCAACTTTTCAAATACTGCTCAACACATTGTAATTGAATAACAAAAGCGACCCACCAAAGTTTTAGGCTTGAAGCTAAAGATGTTCTGCCATATGCTTTTGGCAGGAATCGATGCCCCAGGTGTGAGCGCCCGAAAAGACGATACGACTGCAAGACTACCAGCCCTTTGGTGAACCTTTGTTAAACCGCTGGCATGGTTGTGATTGAACGCTCACGACAACCGATTGAAGCCCAGCGCCACTTAACGGAGGTTGCTTATGCAGCACGATATCACAAAACTCTGCGCGAATTCATTACGCGCTACCACTCTCGAAAAATATGGCGTCAAATTGAAGCCCACTCATGCGCACGAGCTTGGGGCAGCATTCTTTGGTTACCCTTCCAAAAACGCGATGCTGGCGGACACGAAATATCCGATCAGCAACCTGCATCAGGCCAAGATTGTCGTCATGGCTCCCGATGATTTCATCGACCAGCGCCGCACAGATCTGGAGGGGCTATCGCCGGAATTGCCTGACAGCTACTCCTTGGGCGAAGGGGTTTATGCCGCCCTGTTTGCGAATGTTCAATGGGCCAGCGCTTTCCCGCCGTTCAGGAGCTTTTTGAGCCTGGTCAAGTTTATGGCCGAGGACAGAGGCCTGATTGAAAGCGGCAATTTATATAATATTCCAAGGCATCATATCCTGGATATAAAAAATCTTGAGGACAGCGTGTTGCTGACCATCAAACACGCCTACAAGGCGGATGACGGCAATATGCATGTTGATAAGATTACAACGGTGGAGCTGCCGCGTGTCGCTGGACGGATTGGATTTGGCCTCGCACGCATTTCCGAAGAAAGACGCACAGGCGGCGCACGGGAAGTTCTCGTGCCGATTAACGCGTGAGGTGCGCCATGACAGAAATCAGCGTACATGACTGCCAGCGCGAGGTGGATTGCACCTATGATGACGAGCGCTATTCGGTTCGGGATAATGGGGCGGTCATGCGCCACCCCCGCGCAGGCAAGCGCCCGCGCCCGACCGATAATCAATGGACTTTCGGCAAACCCAATAGCCAGAACGGCTATATGTATATTTCGCAGGTGCGCATCCACAGGATCGTGGCCACGGCATTCCATGGGGAGCCGCCGACACCGGAACATGTCGTCGATCATATCGACACGAACCGGCGCAATAATCGGCCCGAAAACCTGCGCTGGTTGACGCGGCTGGAAAACGCGCTGCTCAACCCCATCACGGTCAGTCGGATCGAATTCATCTGCGGCAGCATCGAGGCCTTTCTGGCAGACCCGTCAATCCTGCGCCATGGCAGCCTTGATCGCAATTTCGAATGGATGCGGACAGTCAGCCCCGAAGAAGCGCAGGCCTGCCGAGAACGCATGCACCTCTGGGCGAAAAGCGATAAACCGACTTCTGGCGGCGGCTCTTTGGGAGAATGGCTGTTCAAGCCCGTTCCTGCCAACCCGCCCCTGAAAACTGTAATGACAGCCCCCCGCGTGGCACGCGCCGCAATGCCGCCACGAGAATGGTCTGCTCCCCCAGAAACCCCTGAGCTGGTCATGGCAAAAACCCCAGGCGCAGCCCAGCGCAAATGGCGCGTTCCGAGCGAATTCCCATGTTGCCCACAAAAGCCTGAAGATCAGCCCATTGCAGCGTATGCCGCAAATCTGGTGGCGGGCGCTGTATTTTCCCGCAACGACCTTTCAACGCACACGGTTTTAGAATCCGCACTCATCGATGACGGCCAGTCCGTCTGCGTGATGTGTGAATCGGATGGTTTGAAACCGTGGTCTCTTGCAAAAATCAGCTTTGAAGATGGGTTGTATGTGCATACAAGTATCAGTACATTTTTCAGCAAGGAAGGCGCAGAAAAACAATTCTGCCTTGCTCGCGGCCTCGAATGGACTGGTGGCGACTCCATCGATGATTACTGCTGACCTACCCAATTATTAGGATATATAAACATGACCAGCAAAATTAAAATCAATACTGTCAGCGTACCTTTTGCTGAGCTTTTGAAATTCGCTGCCGCACCGAAAATGAAGCGGATGCCGCGCGGGGTGAAAGGCCACATTGAAAAGCACACCATCATTGAATTCCACCCCACTTTTCTTGTGGTTGATGCACCTACGCAAAGCAATGTCATTCAAGTGAAATGCGGATTCCGGCAAAGCGTAAAAGTCGGTAGCCAGCATCTTGCCGTCACCCTCCAAAAGCTCCCAAAAGCTGAAACTGTCGAGCTTGGTTATAATCCTGCCAATAACTCCCTTGTTGTTAGGAGCGATGGCATGGAAGTGAGCCTGGTTGCCGAGAAGTAAATCATTCATCCACGATTTCATAGCATCCTGTTTTCTTTGATCCGACAAAACGAATTCTTCCAGCGCCTTTCAGTGTTTCGATATCACGCCTGGCGGTCTTGATGGCCACGCCGAAGTGATCAGAAATATCCTCCGCGCGGGCTTTTTGTCTTCGTCGGACAAGCAACAAAAACCACCGTTGTCGTTCGTTGAGCGATTTTATTGGGACATTTAAAGGGACATTTTTAGTGACAGATTTGTCACTAAAAACTTGAGCCTCTGGTTCCTCCACCACCGGCACGGCATGACCCGCCAACAGTCTGAAAGCGTCCCATAAATCCTCCCCACCGATCTGCATAAGGATGAATTTCAGAATGCTCGGTGACGACCTAGCAAGTAATAATAAATGGCCAGAAGATGGCGCGTTTCGCGCTTCATACCAGTTCTTGATGGCCCTCAAATTCGCATTTGTGAGCTTGCCGATTTGCTTGACCGCAGAGGTCATTTCACCGAAGTCCTGCCGTAACGCAGAAGCCACGATTTTGGCCAGTTCGTCGTCCGAAATAGCACGGGGTTTGATTGGAAAAAGTTGGTCTTTTTTAGATTGTGACATTTACACCGCTCCTTGGTTAAGATTCCAAAGAGCGGTTTTCCTGAAACTGCAGGCGAGATGTGTGTCTAAATCGGAAAGAGAAAACGGATGGAAGGTCAGAATAAATCAGAGGAGTCAACAGCGGGCGCACAGCTGCGCCAGCGTGCGGCCATGTATGTCCGCATGTCGACCGATCATCAGAAATACTCAACCGAAAACCAGGCCGATGCGATCCGTGACTATGCCACCCACCGTCAGATGGACATCGTCAAGACCTATGCCGACGCTGGTAAAAGCGGCCTTAAGCTCGACGGACGTGAAGCCCTTCAAAATCTGATTGCCGACGTTCAGTCGGGGGTAGCGGATTATAGCGTCATCCTCGTATTAGATGTTACCCGTTGGGGACGATTTCAGGATGCGGATGAGAGCGCCTATTATGAATATATTTGCCGCCGCGCGGGTATCGAAGTCCAGTATGTCGCTGAACAATTTGAAAATGATGGCAGCCCTGTCTCGACAATCGTCAAAGGCGTAAAGCGGGCAATGGCGGGAGAATACAGTCGTGAATTATCGGCGAAGGTTTTTGCGGGGCAATGCAGGCTGATTGAGCTGGGTTTCCGGCAAGGTGGCCCAGCGGGATACGGCCTGCGCCGCGTGCTGGTGGATGAGAATCGCGAACCCAAAGGCGTTCTAAAGCGTGGCGAACATAAATCCTTGCAAACGGATCGTGTTATTCTGGTGGCAGGGCCGGATGATGAAGTCGAGCGTGTACGCTGGATTTATAAGGCCTTTGTCGAAGACAGCATGAGCGAAACTGAAATCGCCAACCGCCTCAATCAGCAAAGCGTCCTGACTGACCTTGGCCGCGCCTGGACACGCGGTGTTGTCCACGGCATCCTGACCAATGAAAAATATATCGGCAATAACGTCTTCAACCGCCGATCTTTCAAACTGAAAAAACGCCGCGTGGAAAACGAACCTGAAATGTGGGTGCGTTCTGACGGTGTTTTTGATGCCATCGTTGAGCCACGCTATTTCTATACAGCACAGGGCATCATTCGTGAGCGAAACCGCAAGTTCACCAATGAAGAAATGCTATCAAAATTGCGGGCATTGCACGAACGTCAAGGCTGGCTGTCCGGCATCCTCATTGATGAAACGGACGACATGCCGCCTAGCAGTGCATACATGCACCGTTTCGGCGGCTTGACGGAGGCTTACAAACTGATCGGGTATGACCCAGGGCGAGACCTCCGTTTTATTGAAGATAACCGCCACCTGCGCAAAATGTATCCAGGCGTGGTTGAGGGCGTTATCAATAAAATCACAGATCTGGGCGGGCATGTTCACCGTGAGGTCACCAACGACTTCCTGATTGTAAATAATGAGATCAAGGTTTCTCTGGTCATTTGCCGCTGTTCCCAGGCGCCGAACGGCAAAAACCGCTGGCGGATTCAATTGGACGCCAGCCTCATGCCGGACATCACCATTGCCGTGCGCATGGATGCCAATAACAGGGATATCCTTGATTATTACCTGATCCCAGCGCTTGACGTTGAAGACCCGCAAATCCGTCTGGTGGAAAATAACCATTTTGCCTTGGATGCCTATCGTTTCGATAGCCTGCAGACATTCTTCATGCTGGCAGAGCGTGTAACACTTGCGGAGGCCGCATGAACCAGAAAAAAGGCAAACGCGCCTCCGAGATCAAGCTGATCCCAATTGAGAAGGTCAACATCCTCAACCCTCGTGTGCGCAATCAGAAGGTTTTCCACGATATCGCCACCAACATGACGCAAGTGGGATTGAAACGCCCCATCACCGTCACGCCGTGCCGTTCCGGCGCTGTGGGGAAACGCCTGCTGACGCGTAAGGCCGATGTCGCTTCCAACCGATTGCTCTTTGTGACCGAGGCATTGCGCCATTTATTGAAGGATGACAATTTCAACACGCTCCTCCGTGCAGAGGGGCTGACAACATTCCCCAAGCCACTGGCAGGCCTTATGGATGAGAAAGGACGTCGCCATGGCTGAGCGCAAGAAACAACGTATTCCCAAGACCGAAATTAAGGCTGGCTTTGATAGCGCCACCATCGACCTGGCGATTGAGAATGTCATCCCGCTGAAAATCGTTTCCGCTGCAGCACGCAAAAGCCCCAAATTCCTGCAGATCGCTGCGTCCATCCGTGAGGTAGGCGTTATCGAGCCACCCGTGGTTTCCCGCGATCCGCAATCCAGAACGCGTTATATTTTGCTGGACGGTCACATGCGCCTTGAAGCGCTCAAGGATATGGGCGAAACGGAAGTCACATGTCTGATTTCCACGGATGATGAGGCCTTCACCTACAACAAGCATATCAACCGCCTGTCCACCGTGCAGGAACACCGCATGATCCTGCGGGCGATTGAGCGCGGTGTGCCGGAAGAAAAGATCGCACAGGCGCTTAATATCGATGTCCGCAGCATCATCCGTAAACGTGATCTTCTGGTCGGGATATGCCCAGAGGCGGCTGAATTGCTGAAAGATAAAATGGTGGCCACGGCCACATTCCCGATTCTGCGCCGTATGAAGGCTTTCCGGCAGATCGAGGCCGTCACCTTGATGAATGATGCGGGGGTTTATTCCAAATCCTACGCCAACGCCCTGCTGGCGGCCACGCCAAGGGATCAGCTGATTGACCCTGAGAAACCCAAGAAGGTCAACGGCTTGGATGAAGAGCAAATGGCGCGGATGGAAAGCGAAATGGAGAGCCTCCAGCGCGAATACCGCCTGATTGAAGAGAATTACGGGCGCGATGTCCTAAATCTGACCCTGGCCAGAGGCTATCTCGGCACATTAATGGGGAATGCGCGGATTGTCCGTTATCTGGCCCAGCACCATGCCGATATTCTGACCCAATTCCAGAAACTCGCTGATATGGCCTCCCTCGGCAAAGAGGCGAATGCATAGGTATGCTTGGGCTGTAGCCTTAATAAAATTTAGCCTTATTAAGGCTTAACCGACAAACCATTAATAACGGGCAATCATCTTAATGGCTGAGGCATAATCAACACACCTTAATTTCTTAACTTCTTCCCTTTAATAAAAGACTTCACTATTTAGGGAATAACGACTATCCTTTAATAACGTCAATTCATATTAAAGGATGAGGCTGCCCGTGGGTAAGGCTGAAAACAACACCAGATTGGGGTCATACGTTCCTCGCAGCGTTGCTGGGGAGGCATATAAATCCTATGTGCCAGCGGCTTTGCCGCCTTCACCTGCCCTGGACATGGATCGCCTATACAAATCCCTCGACCAAGCCATGAAAGCCTTGGGCGCGTTGGACGGTCTGGCCAAATTGCTGCCGGATATCAGCCTGTTTCTTTATATGTATGTCCGCAAAGAAGCGTTGGTTTCGTCACAAATCGAGGGAACGCAATCCTCTCTGTCTGATCTCTTGCTTTATGAAAGCGATGAAGCGCCAGCCGTTGCCGTTGATGATGTAGAAGAGGTTTCAAATTATATAGCCGCGCTCAATCATGGCCTCGCACGCATGAAGGGCGGTTTCCCGCTTTCCGTCCGTCTGATCTGTGAAATGCACAAAATCCTGCTGCGCGGCGGGCGTGGCTCCAATAAAGCGCCTGGGGAGTTTCGCCGGTCGCAAAACTGGATCGGGGGTATCCGCCCTGGCAAAGCGCGTTTCGTGCCGCCACCGCCAGAAATGGTCAATGAGTTGATGAGCGACTTGGAAAAATTCGCTCATGACGAAGAAATGAAAATGCCCGCCCTTGTTAAAGCGGCGCTGCTCCATGTTCAATTTGAAACAATCCACCCGTTCCTAGACGGCAATGGCCGTCTTGGCCGCTTGCTGATCACGTTGCTGCTGTGTGCAGATGGTGTGCTGATCGAGCCGATTTTATATCTCAGCTTACATTTCAAGGAACACCGCCAGCTCTATTACGACCTGCTGCAGGATGTACGACTTAAAGGTGATTGGGAACGCTGGTGCGAATTCTTCCTGGATGGTGTGACGGAAACAGCCACCCAAGCAGCAGAAGACGCAAAGAAAATCATTGAGCTTCTTGATAAAGACCGTGTGCGGATCGGCCAAATCGGCAAAGCCGCACCGACGGCGCTGAAAGTCCACAGCTATCTGGTTAAAAAGCCGTATCTCTCTTTGACCAAAGCTGCAAAAGAGCTGGATATTTCCGTCCCCACCATCACGAATACCGTGGCCAAACTGGAGGAGATCGGCGTCCTGAAAGAGCTGACAGGGCAAGCGCGTAATCGCTTATTTGCCTATACAAATTATCTAGACATCCTGGCTGCAGGAACGGAGCCTTTGAAATGAATATTGCCCAAATAGAAAATAACTTACAAAAGCTCCTGCAAAACTTTTCAGAAGAAGAGTTTATGTATGACTTGCTGTTGGCATATGGCCTTCCCAAAAACACAATTACCCTTTTGAAAAAAGGTAATCGCAACCTGTCGAAAAAAGATGGACAGATTATCTTAAAAAAGAAGCTGTTTTTCCAGGCCATTGCGAATAGTGATCTGCACAGCAATATTGATATGCTGCGCAAAACAGAAGAGACCTTCCGTCACGATCCACGTTTTATCATTGTCACGGATTATAAAACGATCCTCGCAATTGATACAAAAACAGAAGATACGCTTGATATTTCTATCCATGAAATCACCAAGCATTTCGACTTTTTCTTGCCATGGGCAGGCATGGAAAAAGCTCAACTTAAAACGGAAAACCCTGCTGATGTTAAAGCAGCGGAGCGCATGGCGCGGCTGTATGATGAAATCTTGAAGGATAATTCGTTCAAGAAACCAGAAGAACTCCACAGTCTTAACGTATTTTTATCGCGGCTGTTATTTTGCTTCTTCGCCGAAGATACGGATATCTTCAATAAAGGTTTATTCACCGGCTCTATTGCATCCCATACCCAGGATGATGGCAGTGATCTAGATATCTATCTGAATCGCCTGTTTGAAATTCTCAATACCGAACACAGAACCAATGAACCTCAATATTTGAAGGATTTTCAATATGTGAACGGCGGGCTGTTTGGTCACAGATATTCTGCGCCTAAATTCTCACGCCGGTCACGCAAGATGTTGCTGGAATGTGGTGAGTTGGATTGGTCGGCTATCAATCCCGATATCTTTGGTTCCATGATTCAAGCCGTGGTTCATCCCGACCAGCGTGGCGGCATGGGGATGCATTACACCTCCGTCCCCAACATCATGAAGGTGATAGAGCCACTCTTTCTCAACGAGATGAAAGAGGAATTTGAAAAACATCACGACAATAAAGGTAAGTTAGAGCAACTTCTGGCGCGTCTTGAACGTGTTCGTGTTTTTGACCCTGCGTGTGGTTCCGGCAATTTTTTAATTATTGCCTATAAAGAATTGCGTAAACTTGAAATTGATATCTTCCAACGCATTAATCGGTTAAGCTCCACCCCGCAACTTCCCTTGTCTCGCATCAAGCTCTCTCAATTTTACGGCATCGAGCTGGATGATTTCGCGCATGAGGTTGCTATTCTGTCACTCTGGCTGGCCGAACACCAGATGAACGTAAAATTCAAAGAAATATTCGGAAAAGCCAACCCCTCGCTTCCTTTGAGAGAGGGTGGAAATATCACACATGGCAATGCTGCGCGTTTGAATTGGGAAGACGTTTGCCCCAAAGAAAAAAACGCAGAAATATATGTGTTGGGCAATCCTCCATATTTGGGAGCCAGAAACCAAAACACCGAGCAGAAAGAAGATATTTGCAGGGTGTTTGAAGGAAGGCCAGAATATAAAGATTCAGACTATGTCTGCTGTTGGATAATCAAGGCTTCTGACTATATAAAAGATGCCAATTCTAGATTTGCTTTTGTAACTACGAGTTCCATCGCACAGGGCGAGCAAGTATCTTTTGTTTGGCCATATGTCTTTAATAACGACCAAGAGATATTTTTTGCCTATCAGCCCTTCAGATGGACAAATAATGCCAAGCATAATGCAGGCATTGTTTGTGTCATCATTGGAGTTTGGAACGGGATTACAACTAGCGATAAAAAATTGTTTGGAAATGAAGAGTCGCTAAGAATTGTCAAAAATATAACGCCTTACCTAAGCGCAGGGAAAACGATTATCGTAGAAGGCGTATCTGAATCGATATCAGAATTGCCTAAAATGGTTATTGGCAACATGGCGCGGGATGGTGGCCACCTGATCCTCTCTCCAGAGGAAAGAGCCGCAATCCTCAAAGCATACCCTCAATCAAAGGAATTTTTCAGGAGAATTTACGGCTCCCAGGAATTTATAAGGGGGGAAGAACGCTGGTGTTTGTGGATTGAGGATAAGAACCTTGACAAAGCCAGGGCCATTCAACCAATCGCGGATAGAATAAAAAATGTATATGACTTTAGGGTTTCTTCTAAAGCAAAAACTACCAATGCATATGCTACGATCCCGCATAAATTTGCACAGCGCTGCCTTCAAGAAAGCTCTGCAATTATTGTTCCTGCAACATCTTCCGAGTTGAGAGAATATATACCCATCGGATTTCTTGATAAAGGAACCGTCATTTCAAATGCTGCAAATGCAATATATGGTGCGGAAGCATATTTATTCGGCCTGCTTTCCTCAAAATTGCACAATGTCTGGGTCAAAGCGATAGGCGGATACCTTGGTACAAGCATCAGATATTCGGTTGCTGTGTGCTACAACACATTCCCAGTACCACCTTTAACAACAAAACAAAAAGAATCTATCACACAGAACGTGTTCAATGTTCTTGAAGAGCGCGAACGCTCCTCTGAAAAAACTATGGCACAACTATACAATCCAGAGGATATGCCAGAGGGTTTGAGAGACGCGCATCGCAATCTTGATATTGCTGTTGAGCGTTGCTACCGATCCCGTCCATTTGCAAGCGATGAAGAGCGTCTGGAATACCTCTTCAAACTTTATGAGGCAATGATCTCAGGTCAGAACCCACAAGGGGAGCTGCTATGAGAAATAAGCTCTGCTTCACAGATTTAGAACTGTTGACCGCCCTCCAATCCCTGTATGAAAACGATTTCATCAGTAACAGGAACGATAAAACACGCTTTTATGTTCCCATTGACTGCGAGCGCGTGGCACAGGAAATGAAGGTTGACGCTGAAATGGTTTTCCAGCGCCTAAATTTCCACCTCAATAAAAAACACTCCTATAAACAGGATGATGGTTCAAAGGTTGAATTCTTCGCTTTTGAAGTTGGAGGGGTTAAGCATTGCATCAATTATCCGTACCTGTGCGCGATTTTGGCGCAGATGGAAGATGATCAGAAAGAGCTGCGCCACACAAAGATCATGGCAATCATAGCAATTGTTATATCCGTCATTGGGTTATTTATGGGGACAAAGGTTTTCTCCGATATCGCACAGGATGCATATTCAAGAATCGTACAGGCCGTTGAACAACCTCCACAGGAGGCTGCGCAATGAGCAATTATGATGCCGGAAAAAGCTATGAAGATTTTGTAGAGACCGTTTATAAGGCGATCCTTGAAGCCGAGCGCCGCAACGGCAATATCGGCCATGTGACCCTTGAAAGAAGGAAAAAGATCACATCCAAAAGCGGCACGCCTGCGGAAATTGATATTTATTGGGAATATACCGTTGCGGGTATCAAAAACAGCGTCGCTATTGAATGCCGCAATTACAATAAGAATGTCGACATCCCAGGCGTGCGGGATTTTGCCCGCAAAATATCAGACATCAGTGGCCTTAAAGGCTTGATGGTCACGAAAAAGGGATATTCACAAAACGCCATTGCGGAAGCCAGCGCCGATAATATCGATCTGCTGGTGATGCGTGAGCATGAAGCCGCAGATTGGGATGGCTATATAAAAACCATCGCTATCAATATCCATGTGCTAGAACCATGCAGAACAATGAGCTTTGAGACCCGTGTCAACAAAGAATGGGCTGCCGATAACGGTTATGAGCAAGGACAGAAAACATCATCCTCGCAAAATAATTTAATCATCATTGAGGACAAGAAAACTGGCTTCAAGCATACGCTGCTGGATTTGGAGCAAAATGACTTTTTTGAGAATAAGGGTGTCGGAGCGCATTTCTGGGAAAAAGACTTTGAAGACGGCTGGGTGCAATTTGGCAGCGAACTCATTAAAGTCGATAAGGTAAAAATTGGCTATTTAAAACCGCCAACATCCACTCAAGGTTTCAGCATAGATTTTGAGGATTATGTGCTGGCAGTCATGGAATATATCAACGGTCAGACTGGTAAATTCGTCGTAATGACCTCTGGCGAAAGGAAGGAATACTAAAATGCCCAATATCGTAGACGTCACATATGCCCAGACAGGCGAAAGCACCAGCACCAATACCATGGGCATGCGCGAAATGCAGGAACGTGCCTATTCCGCGCGTGATGCACAATACCTCCTTCTGAAAGCGCCACCCGCATCTGGTAAATCGCGGGCGCTTATGTTTATTGCCTTGGACAAGCTGTACAAACAGGGCATTAAAAAAGCCATCGTTGCTGTTCCTGAACGGTCTATTGGCGGCTCATTCGGCCCCACCGACCTCATGTCGCATGGATTCTTTGCAAACTGGGAGCCAAATGATGAATATAACCTTTGCACGCCAGGCGGCGATAAAAGCAAAGTCCAAGCCTTCAAACGATTCCTGGACAGTGATGAACGCATCCTGATTTGCACCCACGCAACGCTTCGCTTTGCCTTTGAGGAGCTGGATGAAGCCAAATTCAATGACACGCTCCTGGCCATTGACGAATTCCACCATGTGTCTGCCGACAAGGAAAACAGCCGTTTAGGCAGCCTGCTGCATTCCATCATGACCAAAACCAATGCCCATGTTGTCGCCATGACAGGATCATATTTCCGTGGTGACGGTGTTCCCGTTCTGATGCCGGAAGACGAAGCCAAGTTTACCAAGGTCACCTATAACTATTACGAGCAGCTCAATGGCTACGATCATCTGAAATCATTAGGCATTGGTTATCATTTTTATCAGGGGCGTTATACCAGCGCGATTGATGAAATCCTTGATACCGATAAGAAAACGATCCTGCACATCCCCAACGTCAACGCAGGTGAATCCACGAAAGATAAATATCAGGAAGTCGATACCATCCTGGATAAAATCGGTGACGTGGTCAGCCAAGACCCTGCCACAGGGATCATTTCGTTAAAACGCCGTGCCGATGGCAAAATCCTTAAGGTCGCAAACCTAGTGGAAGAAAATGGCCGTGACCGTGTCGTGGAATATCTGCGTGGGATCAAATCCCCTGCCGACATGGATTTAATTATAGCCTTGGGCATGGCTAAGGAAGGCTTTGACTGGCCGTACTGTGAACATGCCCTGACGGTGGGATATCGCGGCTCCCTGACGGAGGTCATTCAGATCATTGGCCGTTGCACCCGCGATAGCGCCAATAAAACCCATGCCCAATTCACCAATCTCATCGCTCAGCCCGATGCCACGGATGATGTTGTCACACTGTCCGTGAACAATATGCTGAAAGCCATTACCTGTTCGCTGTTGATGGAGCAGGTTTTAGCGCCGAATTTCAAATTCAAGACCAAGATGTCTGACGATGATGAGGCTGAGCCTGGGGAAATCAAAATCCGAGGCTTTAAAGAGCCAAGCTCCAAGCGGGTCAAAGATATTATCGAAGCTGATCTGAACGACCTGAAAGCCACCATCCTGCAGGATGATCAGATGGTAAAGGCGCTGCCTGGCAACGTCGATCCAGAAGTGATTAATAAGGTCATGATCCCTAAGATCATCAAAATCAAATATCCCGATCTGTCCGATGAAGAGATTGAAGAAATCCGTCAATATGTGGTTGTCGACTCCGTAATCAAGAACGCGGAAATCAAAGAAACTGGCGACCAGCGCTTTATCCGCATGGCAGGTAAATTCATTAATATTGACGACTTGAAGATTGACCTGATCGACCAGATCAATCCATTCCAGAAAGCATTCGAAATTCTCTCAAAATCTGTCACGGCACGGGTTTTCAGAGTTATTCAGGAGGCTATTGAGGCAACGCGCATCCAGATGACGGATGAAGAAGCGATGCTCCTGTGGCCGAAAATCAAGAGCTTCGTGCAAAATAGCGGTGGGCAAGAACCCAACATCTCATCGGTTGACCCGTTGGAGCGCCGCCTGGCAGAAGCCCTGATTTATATTAAAAACCAGCGCCGTGCGCAGGGAGTATAGCCTTGGATCGTGATGAACTTCTCAAACTGATTGCTGATGATGAACTGGGCTTGCTGAAAGTGAAGCCCAAGGCATCGGCTGCTGCCAGCGCGGATGAACGCCTGGTGGCCTCATTTCATGAGATAAACCAGTTTGTGAACGAACATGGCCGCGAACCCAAGCCTGGCAACGGTGTCCAGGAGCATCAGCTTTTTTCACGCTTGAAAGCCATCCGTGAAAATAAAGATAAAATCCAAGCCCTGCTTGACTTGGACGAACACAAACTTCTGCCCGCAGAGGTCAAAGAGATAAAATCCATCCATGATGTTTTTGCAGATGATGATTTTGGCATCCTCGATAATGAGGCTGAAAGCATTTTCACCATCCGGCATGTACCGAACGTGCCAAAAGAAACGAATATGCCGGATTATATCGCCCGCAGAAAACCATGCGCCGATTTCAGCGATTTTGAAGATAAGTTCAAGCAATGTCACGCAGATCTGGTAAGTGGAAAGAGAAAGCTATGGCCGTTTTCAAAGGGATACCAGATTGCCAAAGGCAATTTCTTTGTCCTGAAGGGCATCCTTCTTTATGTAGCTGAGGTCGGCGAAACAGAGGTCGTTGAAGGCCGTGTTAACGCCCGCCTGCGTTGCATTTTTGAGAATGGCACTGAGGGCGACATGCTGTTGCGCTCCCTGGCCGCCGAGCTGTACAAAGACGGACGGCGTGTGACCGAACACGAAGAGCGCCTTCTGGATGGCTTTAGCAACATCACCGAGGATGATACGGAAACGGGATACATATACGTTCTTAAATCGCACAGCGCACAGCCAGAGATTCAGTCGATCCGTAACTTGTATAAAATCGGCTTTTCCCGCGTTCCTGTGGAAGAGCGGATAAAAAATGCAGCAATAGAGCCAACCTACCTTATGGCTCCCGTATCTATCGTAACCGCCTTCCGGTGCTATAATATGAACCCGCAAAAGCTGGAATTGTTGCTGCACACATTCTTCGGTTCTGCATGCCTGGATGTGGATGTTTTTGATGCGGCAGGAAAGCGATATGTACCGCGCGAATGGTTTATCGCGCCGTTAGAGATAATCGAGCAGGCGATCCACTTCCTCATGAGCGGTGAGATCGTCAATTACAAATACGATCCCGAAAGACAAGAGATCGTGGGGAGGTAAAATGAGCAATACAAAAGAATGGCCTCGCGGATCAGAATGGCGCAGATGGGATTTGCACGTTCACACCCCAGAATCTCAAGGATTTTCTGGTGATTGGCAGCAGTTTATTATTCAGCTCGGCAACGCTGACTGTGATGTAATCGGCATCAATGATTATTTCTCTGTTGCGGGCTACATGGAAATCATGCGCCTTTTGAATGAGCCAGTTTCCACAACTGAAGGAAATAAGCCATACCGTGAAGCCTTGGAAAAGCTGCGCACAAAGACCCTGTTTCCAGTTGTAGAGTGCCGCATGAACAATGTGGTGCTTAATAAGGGAGCAAAATCAGGCCCACGCCTAAACTTCCACATCATTTTCGATCCCTCTGTTGCTGCGGATGTTGAGTCATTTATAAAAAACCTTGATGTTAACGGCAGCACCATCGCAGGGAGATATGCCCACCGTGCTTGTTACACCCATGGCCGCTCCCAGCGCCGCGCCTGCATAAGGGGCGGCCACCATCACGGCAATGCTCAGGACGGCACGGAAAATCTTCCCGCCACCACCACCGCCTTGAGGCAAGGTGATAAAGGCGATGACCGTTTCCTTTTGCACGATGATCAGCGGCCAGTCCTTGCGCAGAACAGGCTCACCATCCACGATGCAGATGGTGGGCTTGGAAAATTCTGCAATGCCACGCTCATCCAGCCAGCCGCGAATGCTCTGTCCGATGCGGGGCGTGAACAGGTCGACGTTCTTGTGCAGATGGAACGGATTATGATGGATGGCGACTTGTGCCATAGATTATTCCTCGATGTGGCGGTAGTAATTTTCGATCTTCCAGCCGGTCATATTCAGATTGTTCAGGCTCTGAAACACGACCCCAGCACCTTGGACGGCGTGCAAAATGCCGCCGCCATCGACATCCAGCCAAACCCCGACATGGATGGGGTGGCGGGACTGGCGCAGCAGCGCGACATCACCTTCTTTTGGCGTTGCTACCGTGTGCCAGTTTTGCCGTTCGGGATGATCGCGCATGGTGCGGATCAGGGTTTTCATGTCGTTTTCCGCAACGGGAATGACGGACAGATCGTGGCCGTAAAGCCGTCTTTGCACCGCCACGACCAATCCCCAGCAATCGTAGGCATCCGGCCCATCCGATGCGACGACCCACGGTTTTCCGATATAATCAAAAGCCCAATGTGTCATCGCGTCAGTCCCGAAAAGCGCAAGGCGTTATGCGCCGTGGGTGCTGCTGCCGCACCGCTACCGCCACCGAACAGGCCGCCGATAAACGTATTCAGCGCCCCCGCCAGCGGCGTGGTGATCGAGGACTGAATTTGCATGCGGATCAAATCGGCGATGATGGAATTCGCAAAATCGCCGAAGTTCAGTTTTCCGGTCTGCACAAAGTTGACCAGCGCATCTTCCATGTTTTTGAACATCGACGTGACACCGCGTTCGGCCTTGCTGGCCATGTCCTGCGCATCATCCATCACGGATTTCAGCCCGCGTTTGATGCCGTCCTCCCAGCGCTTGGAGCTGCGCAAATCCTCTTCACGCGCCTCGCGCAGCATGTCCTGATAGACGGCATCAACCTGTTTGCTGAATTCTTCATATCCAGCCGCCGTTTCATTCAGGCCGCGCATCGCCTCATTGCGCCATTTCTCGGCACGGGCAATTGCACCTTCCAGCGTTTTATTCAGGTCTTCATAACGCTTGCGCACATCTTCAACGGTTTTCTCGCGCTCACGCTCTGTCTTTTGGCTTTCACGCTGACTTTCTTGATGTCGTTTTTCTGTTTCCTGCAACGTATAGATTTCGGACACCAGCGCCTTGATACGGTCGGCATAGTCGCCTTCCGCCGTGCCTTTAGCCGCTGTGATATCAATGCCGGCACGGCGCAGGGTTTGTTCCTGCTCATTGGTAATCATGGCGCGGCGCACGGATTCTTCACCTTCCGCGCGGGCCGCGGTTAAACGGCGCAAGGCCTGTTCTTCAGCCTGCAGCTCGGTGATGCGCTCTTGCACACGCTTTTTATCGTCCTCGGTAAACCCGCGCACATAAGGTTTCGGCGCCTCAGCCTCGGCAGGCTTGTCCTGCGGCTGTTGCGGTTTGGGATTGCGCAATTCATCCAGCGCGGCAGCGGCTTTCTTGGCAGCACGCTCGGCGGCCAACAAGGCCAGCACCTGTTGCTGCACATCCTCAGCCTGTTCACCGAAGTCAGGATATTTCGTGGCCAGTTTGAACAGGGCTTCGGAATATTCCTGCGCCGACAATTTGCCCTGATTGAAGGCTTGGCGTGTGCGATACAGCTCATCCTGCAGCGGCGTGCCGAAACGGGAAAACTGATCCCAGAACCCGCCAATCGCGCCAAGGCGCAGCTCTTTTTGTAGATCGGCAATGTTATCTTTGGCTGTTTCCAGCTGCTTGGTAAAACGGTAAATGGATTCCGTCTGCGACAATGCCGCGTTGCTGTCTTCCGCTGCCTTGGCCGTCAGTCCCAGCTCTTCCTTAACCTCTTTCAATTCCTGCGCATGATCACGCGCCGCCTTGGCAGCGGCATCGTGGCCGGATGCCAGTTTCACCAGCGCAATGCCTGCCAGAATGGCCAAGCCCACAGGGCCGCCCACCAGCGCCAGCGCCGCGCGGAATCCGATCATGGCGACAGTCGCAAGTTTCGTGGCCGCTTCCATCGCCACAAGGCGCAAGGCAAAGGCCGTGGACAGGCTGGCAGCCAGGCGCAGCCCCACCACCATGCCCGCATTGCTCATAATTGCGGCATTCAGCAAAGCTACCGCGCCTGCCACGGTGCGGGCAATCACCAGCCCGCCAATGGCCGTCACGGCCAGATCAGCATTTTCGATCAGGAAGGACAGCGCTTCGGCGGCAGTAACGATTACCGATCCCAGCGTTTCGCCCAAGGATCGGGCGGCATCCTGCACGGCGGGATCGGACAAGGTGTCGGCCAACGTGCGATAGCCCTGACTCAATCCGTCGAGGAAGCCGCTGGCGGCAATAGTGCGCTCGATTTCCAGAACGGAGTTATTGAAACGGTTCAGCTCAGCGCGGGCATTTTGCGAGGCTTCCGGCACGCCGTCCGAGAACGTGCGGCGGATTTCGGCGGCAAAGCGCGGCAGAAATTCATCGGCCACGACCTGGCCTTGTTCCAGCATCTTGTCGAGTTCGGCGGTGGTGATGCCCATACCGCGTGCGGCAAGCTGGAACGCGCCATACAGGCGCTCGCCCAATTGTCCGCGCAATTCTTCGGTCTGCACCTTGCCCTTGGACATGATCTGGCCGATGGCACGCAACGCGCCATTGGTCTGGTCGACCGACAATTGCAGCACGGTGGAGGCTTCGGCCACCGCCGTGAAAATATCGCGCGTGCCTTGCCCCGCCAGCGTTGTGCCTTTGGCCGCCGCCGCAATCTGCAGATAGGATTGCGAGGTTTCCAGCAGATTAAGGCCGAGACGCTCGGATTCCGCCCGCAGGAAAGCCATTTCCGCCGCTGCGCCCTGGCTGCTGCCTGTCACGGCGGCCAGCGCCGTGTCCAAGCCCTGAAACGCCATCCCCGTTTCGTTGACGGAGCGAATGCCGCCAATGATGCCGGAAAGACCTGCATAAGCCGCCACAAGGCCTGCCGCCTGCCGGAACACGGAATTGAGCGCACGCGCCGTGGTGTCGACAGCCTTCAGCCCCGCATTGGCGGGCGCGGTCGAACGGCTGATACGACCCATAGCCTGTTCGCCCGTGCGACCGACGCGCTCGAAGGTTTCTTCAACCCGTTTGCCGTCAACCACCGCGAGGCGGATGCTCATGTTTTTCTGTGCTGCACGCATGGCAGATCAGTCCTTGTTGTTGATTTGAGCTTTGGTCAGGCCTGCGCTGACAGCGGGTAACAGCTCGGCCATGGCCTCGCGGGCGTAACCCAGCGCGTCAGACAAGATGAAGGCTTCCTGCAGGGGAAAGCGGTCGCGGATTTGCGGGCTGACCTGGACAGCAACATTCCAGGCCTGCCAGCCCTCTAGGCTTTGGCAGTTGTTTTTCTGGTACGGGCAGTCCGCGCATTCTTCGGGGCAGGCTTTGCAGTATTCCGCGCCGTCCCCGAAGTGCCATTCTGCTCGGCGCTCAAGTCTTTTTTTTCGGCATCGATCAGCTCCCGCACGCCTGTGTATTGCTGGGAAAAGCTGGCGGCGATTGACCAGAATCCGGTCATCAGCTCGTCAATTTTTTCCGGCGTTACGGGCGCTGTGGCATCGCCATCGGCTTCCAAAATACCTTCCCAATCGATAATCGCTGCCCGTGCGAGGCCACGCGCCAGATATTCCTCGGCCAGCGCCTCGCGGATTTCGGCATTGTCGACCTGCGGCAGATCATCCACCGATGCGCCGATTTCCTTGCGTTTGCGGTATTCCTCGCCGATCTCGGTCAGACGCTTGTTCATGAACGCCCGCGCAGCGTAGAAGATCGGGCTGGTGCATGGGCGCACCTTAACGCGCACGCCAAGGCCGAGTTCAAGCCAATACGGCTCAGTCTGAATATTGAGCTTGAGCATTAGTAAGCCTCCACATCGTTGATCAGGGTGATGGTGACCATGTTTCCGAGGATGGCATCTTTCGCGCCTTGGAAATCATAGGTGGCTTCGATGCCGTTCGGCCCGCTGATGGAGCGTTTGGGTTTCGGCAGATACACCTCATGGCATTCGATGATGAGCTGGCGGTCGGCATCGATCTTGTAAGCCAGTTCCAGATCAATCGGCACGCCCGACCGCGCCGTGTTCATCAGCGTGTTATCGGCGTAGCGCACGGCGATATTGCCCGTGAGCGCGGCAACGCCAGGGTCAACGCCGTCGATCTTGCCGTCATCACGGATGGTTTCGATCCGCTCTAGGTTGTTGTTGTAGGTCACGCTGGCCGAAGTCACGTTGCCCAGCGGGTTGCCGCCTTGTTTGACCGATCCCTGGAATTGCGAAAAGCGTGTGTATTCCGCCAGATCAGGGCTGGCATCGCGCGTGGCGACTTGCGGGGTTTCGCCCTGGCCGATCAGATTGATGGTGACTTGCGCTTCGCCGCTACGTTGGAAGTTGAAGGCCATCGAATTGGCACGCACGCCGGTGAACAGCGGAAAATCGGGGATTTCCGGCATACCGGCCTCAACGGCTAGGCTCGGCAGCGTCACACCACCCGATTTGAATTCGTGGGTGTACGGCCCAGCGCCTGTGGTTGTCGGCGCACCGAACACGGCTTTGAGCCAATGCCCGATATTGCGAAGATCAACGGGAATGACGATATCGCCATCCACGTTGATGACATCCTGATAAGGCTGCGTCGGATCGCGGCCAAGGCCGAGGACGTTGGATTCAATCAGCCCCTGTGCCGAGTCCAGCTCGCTGGACACGAAGGGTACTAAATGAAAAGCCCCCGAAGCTGGGGGCGTTCCATAGACGGTTTCAAAACCGATGATCAGGCGGGCGTTCCACCCATATGCACGAGACATGGTGTTTCTCCTTTAGTTGAGCGGGTTAGAGGTTGAGTATTCAAGGATGACGGGGACGACCGCCGCTTTGATGGTCGGCGCACCCTCGACGGTTTCGGATAGAAAATCCGGCGTTTCGATATGCAGATAATCGACAAGGCCGCCGAGGTTGGTTTGCCCATCCAGCACCTGTGCCAATGTTTCCAGCAGCGCATCCAGCGCCGCATCGCGTTGTGCCTGATCGCCGTGCTGCACCAGCGCCTCAATCTCGGCACGGTGCTGATAGTGGTAGCGCGTAGGTGACAAGGTTACTTCCGGCTCCCCTGGGTCACCATCGCGCAAGATCAATAGCCCTTCGACAGGAACCTTGGTCGGCAACGGTTCGTTTCGGAGAACGGAAAGCCCCGCGACGTTGTCTTTCAGGCATAAAAAAAGACCCGCAAGGGCCTGTTCTCGTTTCGATGTCATGATGTCCTCAATCCGGCCAGTTTTTCAAAATCAACTGCGGCAGACGGTCGAACCAGCGCCGCGCCTCCGCATCGAAAGTGATGAGCCTTTTCATTTGTACTTGCGGCACGAGCCAGAACATCACCACCGTGGTGATGCCTTGCCCTTTGCTGACCGCGCGGTCGCTTGCTTTGCGAAAACCTCGCAACTGACCAGTCTTCCGGCTGTAGGATGCGCGGGCATTGTCGACCACCAGCAAGGATGGTTTGCCAGCGCGATATACAAACCGCAGCCTTCCCAAAGAGTGTTCGGGAAAGTTTGATGGATTGATCCGCTTACCGCCCACGCCACGCTTCGGCGCATTCGGTGTCGGGATCGCCAGCCACCATCCGTCTTTTGAACGAATGACCGCCGCGCTTTCAAAGCCCTCCATGATGCGGCTGGCCTTGGTATAGACCATGCCTGCCGCGCGGATGGAATTCTGCCCGCGTGGATACAGGTCGCCTCGCCAGGTATTGGCCATACGCTGGCCAAGGCCTGCGCTTGTAACTTGACGGCGCATGGACAATTTCAAACCATCCGTTGCCTCCCGCACGCCCAGCGTGACGGCGCGTTCGGCAGTGGCAAATTCTGCCTTCATGTATTCCTGTAGCTTTCCTTCAAAGGCTGCACTAAGACGCATAGGCTTCGATCCTCAGCACAAGCCCATGTTGATCACGCACAGGTTCGCCCTGCGCCACATAGGTTTTGCCATCGATGATGATTTGATAAACTGCCTTGGCAGGATCGATTTCCGACAAGCGCAATTCAAACAGGTCTGTTCCTGTATGCACGCGCGTGTCCATGACATCGACAATCCGATCAGGGAAACGGTGAATGACCGTTGCATCGGCCTCGGTATTGTCCCGAAAGACGAGATGCGCCGTCCGCCCGAATTTGGCGAACAGCGCATCTACCGCCTTGGAAGCTGAGGCTTGGAAGCTCATTCTTCCTTACCATCTTTCTGGAAGATTTCCCATGCCTGGTCGCGCTGCTGGGCGGTAATATCCGCGCCCAGCAAGGCTTCGATGGCTTCCACGTTCGGCTTGCCGTTCTTGCCGTAATCCTTGGTGGGATCAAGGCCAGCAATCGCCTCGACAATATCTTCAATCGTCGGGGCGGGTTTGCCGCCCGCAGGCGGGGTGGCGTTTTTTGCCGGAGTGGATGCAGACGCAGCCTTTTCCTGTCCTGACGTTGCGAAACCGCGTGCGATGAGGCGTTCGGCCTCATCGTCCGCAATATCAAACACCGCGCCAGGCGCATGGTCTTTACCGTTGACGTGCAGAGTGATGATCGCTGTGATTTTCATGGCCATCCCTCCTTAACGTACCGTTGCGCAGAACGAAGCGTTCGGGCGATAAGGCACGATCAGCGGTGCGGATTGCAGCAGCAACCAGCGCACGGCAGGGTCTTCCTCCAGCCACGACTTCGAGAAGAAGCGCTGCGCACGGTATCCGGCTTTTTCATCCTGGATCGCGCCGTAGCAACGCGTGCCTTCCAGCTGGGTCGGGCTGCCGATCAGCACGGTGTAATCCGGCAGGAGTTTCTGGACGGCATCGTTGTCGTCAACGTAGCGGTCGTTATAGACCCAGAAGTCCAGATCGCCGATTGTGCCGACATAACGCGCCAGATCGTTGCCCTGGCCGAAAGCAATCGGCCCCAGCGCCAGATCTGCCGCATCACGCAGGCGGCGAATATCCAGCAGCTTTTCTACCTTCGGATCGGCCTTGAACACACGCCATGCCAGCGCATCCATAATCACGGTGCGACCCACCGCGCCGGATTTTTCCTGAATGCGGGCAACCCAATCTTCGAGGTTGTCCAGCGCATTCACCCCAGCTTCACCCCAGCGGCTGCCACCTGCCAGCCCCACCGTCAGGGATGGATCGCGCTGGAAGTCCACGACCACGGTCGGATATTCATCACCGCTGACCGTGATGCGCCCCGTGCGCAGAGCTTCCGATGCCATGACTTCCTCGCGGCGCGTCAAGTTTTCCAGCTGCTTGGACAGGGTGCGGTTGATATTGGCTTCCAGGCGTTGCTGCGGGGACAGCGTGCCGCCGATTTTCTCGCCAATCGAACGCTTGAACGGACGATTGGGGTCAAAGCGGCGCTTGTCCTTGGCATAGGCGGGCTTGAAGCTCTTGGTGGTGAAACCTTCGTCATCCACGACCTTACCGGCAACCAGCGGCGAAACGAACGGTGTCAGCTTCGGCTTGGATTTGTCGATATCGAAGTGGATTTCTTCGGAATCCTCGGTTTGTTCCTGACCGAAGAATACGTCGAGCAGGAAGGAGCTGGGACGCTCCAGCTTTTCCACGACCTTGGTCAGGACGTGGGTGTTGAAAATGTCGATAGACATGGGCTTTCTCCTTTTTGAAAGATCGGGTTATTTCTGGTTGCGGCGCAGATAGACGTTCTTTGCCCGCAGCGCGATGCGCACGCTGTCGAGCGTGTGACCCGCGCCCAGGACGAGAGCGTTTTCGTTGAATTCGCCGCTGAAATAGACGACAGCCTGCACATCGTTGTCGGCGGCGTTGGCGCGTTCAGCCAGAATGGCATCCGGCGTTTGAGAACCGTCGGCGCTGGCCGAAGCACTCAATTTGAATTTGCCATTGGCCGTGATGCGGCCAAGAACAGCGCCTTTGGCCAGATCGGCTCCTGCGGCAATCGTCACCACGCGCTCAACGCGCGGGTATTCACCTGCCAGCAGATTGTCAGGGGTGTATTCGCCCTGATCTTTAAAACCTTCAGCTCGTGTCATGGTTTTCTCCTTGTGTTGCGGGGTTAAACGGCGGCGGCGATACGGCTGGCGACCGCATCGACATCGTTGACGGCATCATCGCTGGCGGGCGTGATGGCGGGGTTGGGCATGGAAGACATGACCTTTTCAAAAGAGGTCGCTGCCTTCGGTTCTTCGACAGGGGCGCAGGCCAGAAGCTGTCGGGCTTCTCCGGCGTGAATGTCGGTATTCAGCGCCATTTCCTTTGCGAGCTTTTCGCGGCCTTTGGCCTCTTCGCTGCAAAGAATGTCGTTCAACCGCGTTTTCTCGGCAGATGCGCCCTCGCGCATCAGCGTGGCCACGAGGTCGGGGTGGTCTTTTTTCAAGGTTTCGATATCCATCGGCTTTTTCTCCTGTGTTGATGGGGGTTGGTTTTGGGCATTAAAAAAGCCCTCTGTGCGAGGGCTTTTCTGTGGGGAAGAAAGTTCGGCTATCAGTCCTTCAAGGCTTCCGACCCTGTCGGCCAGACCGGCGCTGACAGCCTTTGCGCCGATCATCACATCGCCACCGCCATAATGGTTCTGCACGTTTTCGGCGGACACATTGCGGTTGCGAGCGATGGTTTCGATAAAGACATCCGCCATGCTGTCGATGCGGGTTTGCAAACGACTGCGGCCATCATCCGTGGTGGGATCAAGGCGCTTGTGCGGACTTTGCGAGGAAACGATTTCCACGGCTTCCGCCGATTTTCCCGATTTTCCTTGATACATGCCGACCACGCCGATTGATCCCAGCGCCGAAGTTTCGGACACTACGATCTCGTCAGCGGCGGAAGCGATCCAGTACGCACCGGATGCGGCATCGCCAGAGGCATACGCCACGACAGGCTTCTTGCCACGCGCGGCAAAGACCATGTTGGACAATTCCGACACGCCGTTCACTTCGCCGCCTGGGGAGTCGATATCAAGGATGATGCCCTTGATCTGCGGATTTTCCAGCGCGGCGGTGAAATCACGGGCGATCAGCTCGTAACTGGACGCACCGCTGATCATCGTGAACAGATTGGCATAGCGGAATAGCGGCCCTGTGACTGGAATGACTGCCACACCGTCGCGTTCCATCACGCTGTAGGTGTTTTGCAGATTGCGGCCAAGTTTGGCGGCCACCGCCTGCGGACTTTCGTTTTCCCGCGCGGCGATTTCCAAAATTGTATGCAGCGCTGTTTCCGTGATCGCCCACGGCTCACCGGCGATGCGGTTCCAAATCCTCATTTTCTTCCTCCTGATTATTGTCGGTAGTGGTCAAAATGCTGTTCACATCATTGATCGAAAGCCCCAGCTCCATGATCTTGGCTTTCTCACGCGCGAGCTGTTCGAGAACTTCTTCCCAATCCAACCCCTGCGCAGCGCATTCGTCCTCCAGCGTGGACAAGCCAATCTGCATACGGAGCTGTGCAGCTTTCGCTTCTTTGACAGGGTCAACCCAACCACGACCAGGGCCAATCCATTTGCAGCGTGTCCATGCGGCACGGCGTTCATAAAAATCAGGGGCATCCACGATGCCCCGATTGATTGCTTCTTCCAGCCACAGTTCGTACACGGGCCTGGCCCAATAGGTCGCCATCCATTGGCGGCGGGCGTTAAAATACCGCCATGCTTCCAACAAAGCCGCGCGGGCGCTGGAATAATTCGTTTTGCTGAAATCCTTCATCAGCAATTCAAACGGAATATTCAAACCAGCGCCGATGTGGCGCAGGACGTTCTCAACAAACTGGCCGTAACCGCTGTTCGGACGGCTTGGCGTGAACGGCGCGACCTTGTCGCCTGGGAACACGGGGATGATAGAACCACCCTGCAGGCGAATATCCCATTCATTCCGCGCAGCCAGATAATCGTCCACCGACCCGCCGAACATCTCGCCGATGGCCTCACCATCCAGCGGGGTTTCGATAAAGGCGGCAATCATGGCGTTGACCACGGCGGCCTGCAGCTCCGAACGCTCGTAATGGTCGAGCATTTTGAACATCGGCATGATCGAAGTCAGCAGCGGCTTGCCACGGTGCTGACCTGTGCGCTCTTTGTCATGAATATGCAGGACACGCTGGCGGCCAAACGCCGTCCGCGCGGGGATGCGCTCCCAATCCTGCGCATCAAGGCCAAAGCCCATATAGACATCGCCAGGATGGTTTTTGCGGAGATGGTACGCTACCGCGGCCCCGTACATATCGATCTCAATGCCGGAACGCAGGGTTTTGCCGTCCTGCCGCCCTGCAGGGTTGGAAAGCCGATCAGCTTCCACCAATTGCATGGTTGTGGCATAGCGTGTGCCGCGTTCTTCCAGCCACAATGGCAACGCCAGCGCTTCGCCGTTCACGATACTGGAACGGAACACCAGCGCCGTCATGCCCGCGAATGTCAGCGCATTGGCCGCATCGCATTCCGTGCTTTCCGCCCACGAACGCCATTCGGTTTCAACCTGTCGCGCCCATTCATCAGCCCATTCCTTGGTTTTCCCCAAGGCACGGTAATCGGGAATGGCCGCCAGGCGCAGACCTGTGCCGATAACATTGTCGACCAGCGTTTGAATTGCGCCAGATGCCACGCCGTGGTTGCGGGTCAGGTCGCGCGACCGTGATACCAGCGTCGGCAATTCAGACAGCAAATCGCTATCAGCCGATCCCAGCAAAGGCATCCAGCTTGCAAGCTCGCGCGTGCGTAAAGATGCAGCGCGATGCGCCGTATCGCTCACACGCATGCGGGGCGCAGCCTTGAGGGGCTGGCCAGAGGAGTCCAGTAATTGCACCATGATTTTGCCTTAGAAACTTGTTCGAATAATTCCGCGTCTGGCTGTGCCATTACGCCTTGAAATCTCTACTTGAAGCTCATGAATATACTTTTCTAGCGCTCCAACATTGCCCGCCGTATAGGTCGTGCTGCCGTAGCCGTGCAGGCTGACCGATACTTCCTGCGTGCCGGTCAAAAGGCGATGCCGCGCCTCTTTAGCTTGCACTAATCGGGTTTCAAGTTCTAAAATACTGTCATTCATAGGAATCTCCGACATGAGCCATGGTTTAGATTTGAAAGATTTATCGATTAAGGCCTTGCTTGACTTGCAAGCCGACACGCTGTCTGAACTGAGGCAACGCGGGGTAATTCGCACCTCAAACAAACCAACTGGCGATCTTGCAGAATTTTTGTTCTGCAAGGCTTTCAATTGGTGCATGTCAAACAACTCGCAGAACGGATTTGATGCGAAATGCACAGATGGCATTCGTTATCAGATCAAAGCTCGCCAGATTATTAACAAGAGCAGAAGTGAGCGGCAGTTAAGTGCAATCCGTCGCATTGAAGATGCAAATTTCGATTACATAGCTGCCGTTCTATTCAATAGCGATTACTCGATACACAGGGCTGCTATCATTCCTTATCAGGTGATTGTGGATCGAAACCCTTATTATTCTGCGCATGATAATAAGCATATTTTTTACCTTACCGATGATGTGTGGGATATTGATGGCGTTCAAGACGTTACAAGCCGCCTTATTGAAGCACTGAATATCCTATAAATAAGGGTCATTTGCCCGCACGGCTTTGCGCTGTGGGACAGTGACCCGTTTCTTGGTTTGCGGTTTCGGCGGTTCGGCCTTTGCTTCTTCCGTCACAGGGATTTCCACCCCGCGCGTAGGAATCTCAGCTTCCACGCCCAGCGATTGTTCCAGACTGCGCCATTTGAATTCGCTCATCCGGTCGATGCCGTAGATGGTGGCAGCGGCACGGGCGTACACGCGGCAGTCCAGAGCTTCGTTGTTGCGGCTGGGGTCTTTCTCCCAGGTCGCATGCGGAAAACCCTTCACAACGCGGATGACGCGGCGCTCCGCCGTCAGCTGCTTGAAATACTCCTCGCCATATTGCGGGAAGTGGCAGCTCCCAGGCGGGAACACCGCACCGTCCGCAATTTCGCGGTCGGTCGGCCATTCCAGCTTGAGCCAACGGTAAAGCTCCATCTTGGCCACAGGGCCGGATACGTTCCAGACCCGTAAACCACGGCGTTTCCCGCCCGTATCAGCCTTGGACACGCTCAGGATCAGCGCCGTTTCCGCATCGCGGCCTTTGACGGCGACGACCGTGCGCGGCTGGCTGGCGCGTGCGCCGTTTCCGCCCCAGACGGCCTGGGGATGGTTGCGGACAAAGCCGTAAACGTCCTGTGTGGCGTAACCGCTGTCCACCGCCATCACCCGCACGGGCATGGTGTGGCCTGTGGCATGCGGCCAATCGCGCTGCAGGACTTCTTCGTCCAGCCGTTTCCAGATTTCCGGTCGCGCGGTGTCGCCATCAAGAACAACGTAATCCACCGACCAGTTTTCCTTGTTACGGCCCCAGGCAACGATCTCGCATTCGAGACGGTCTTTCTGGACGTCGACACCCGCCGTCAGGAACAGGCCACCCATCGGGACGACACCCTGCGCATAGGTTTGTCGGCGTTCGTACAGACGCTGCCATTCCGGCGCATCGGAGGATTCCTCGTAAGGCTCTCCCAGCACCGTGTTGACGAAACCCTTCATCAGATCGGGGTTGCGCTTGGCATCTTCGAACATGGCTGCCGCATCGCCCCACGAAAACCAGCCAATCGGACTGTAGAGGGACGACAGGTGATAACCCACCGTTCCATCCGTGGTTTCTGCAGTTGCCCGCCATTCACCCCGCGCCAGCATCGCTGTCTTGTGGTGTTCGGCAATCAGGCAGCCGCAGCTCTCGCAAACGTATTCGGCCTTTTGCGGCTCGTTTTCCGGCCAGCGCAGTTGCGTGAACCGCAGCGGCTGGAAATGGTCGCATTCAGGGCAAGGCACATGAAAGAACCGTTGATCGCTTTTCTCGAATTCGCGTTGAACACGGGATAAGCCCTTAACGGTAGGTGTGCTGACCATGAATATCTTTCTGCGGCGCTTAAACGTGGCCGACCGACGCTCTGCCAGCAGGATCGGATCACCTTCGCCATCAACGTCCCCTGGGTACGCATCGATTTCGTCCATAAACAGGTAGCGGGCCGGCATCGAGCGCAGACCTACGGCGGAATTCGCACCTGTCATGATGAGCAGACCGCCAAGGAAATCCTTGCTCAAGATCGTGTTGCCGCTATCGCGTTCCCGCGCAGGGCGCACTTTCTCGCGCAATTCCGGCACATCGTTCAAAAGCGGATCGATGCGCTGTTTGGAATGGCGTTTGGCCAGCTCCACCGTCGGCGCAACGGCCATCATCGGCCCTGGCGCTGCATGGATGACGTAACCGATCCAGTTATTGCCGCATTCCGTCCCGCCGACCTGCGATCCCTTCATGAATACGATGCGCTGCACCGGAGAGGACGGCGCAAGATGATCCATGATGTCGCGCAAGTACGGCGTGCGGGCGGTGCGCCAGCGCCCTGGCTCGGCAGCCGATTTCGGGGAAAGGAGACGGTATTTGTCCGACCATTCCGACACCAGAAGGTACGGATCGGGCTTGACGGCCTGCTGCCAGATATTTTCGATTTCTAGACTGTCATATCCTCCTTCATTCGAGATCGAGTTTGGCATCCCCAAGTTCATCCAGATGCTCCCGCACATAGCGTTCCAGGGTCATGTGCAAGACATGCTCGTCCACCTGCAGCTCGGCGGCGATTTGCGCGGACACGCGTGCTGGCCAATTTGCCCATGCGTCCCTGAATTGCCGCCCCAGGCGGAACACCTGTGCTTTCACCATGTCCTTGTTGATTAATTGTCCTTTTTTCTCCTGCAGGCGTTGCCGCGCGAGGTGGGCTTTGGCGATTTCGTGCGCGGTGCGGGCTTGCGTGAAGCTGTTCATGCCATGCGCGGCGCGACCACTCTCGGCCAGAGTCTGTTTGACGGAATTCATGGCCTCTTCGGGGTCGATATCCTTGAACCCTGCCGGATCATGCCGCTTGGTGTGGTCGGTGTTGGCTTCCCAGGCCGCATCGGCCTTGGCAACGTCGATCTTTCCATTGCTGTCGGGCGTGATGCGGCCTGCTTTTATTGCTTTGCGCACGGCGTTTTCAGCCACGCCCCGATGGCGGGCGTAAGCACGGATGGAAACCCCCATAAATCCTCACTTTTCCTGATCTATTCAACTTTACTTCATGCGGAATTGAAGCGTTCATGAGGATGCAACGCCAACAAAAGGAGCATCATCATGGCCACCGCAAAAAAGAAAACCGCACCGAAAAAACAGGCAACGAAGAAGCCTGCGCTGAAACCGCGCAGCATGCCTGCCAAGGTCGCAAAACCCAAACCAGCAGCCACACAGGCCGTCACCGAACCCAAGAGCAGCAAGAAGGAGAAGATCTTCGCCTTGATGCAGCGTCCCGAAGGCGCGACCATCGAAGAGATGATCAATGTCAGCGACTGGCAGAGCCACACGGTGCGCGGCTTCCTTTCCATGCAGAAGAAGGCAGGAAAGAACGTCACCAGCGAACGCATCAATGACGAGCGCCGCTACCGCATCGGGGAAGCCCCCGCCAAGGCCGAAGAAGCCTCAGCTTAAACGCTCTTTCCCCAACTCCTCAAAACCCTGGCCGGTCGCGGCCAGGGTTGCTTTCTTGCCCGTGAATTCCTGCCATCGTTTGACGATGACATCGGCGTATTTCGGCTCAAGCTCAATCAAGCGGGCGCGGCGTCCCGTTTTCTCGCAAGCGATCATGGTGCTGCCCGACCCGCCGAACGCGTCCAATACGATATCCTTGGTCTTGCTGGAATTGTGCAGGGCGCGTTCCACCAGCTCGACAGGCTTCATGGTCGGATGCAGATCGTTCTTCACGGGCTTGTTCACAAACCAGACATCGCTTTGATCCCGCGCACCGCACCAGAAATGCTCATGGCCGTTTTTCCAGCCGTAGAGGATTGGCTCGTACTGGCGCTGATAATCGGCGCGGCCCAGCGTGAAGGTGTTTTTCGCCCAGATGATGAAGGTCGACCATTTGCCTCCTGCCTCGGAAAACGCGCCGTGGAGCGTGTGCAGCTCCGAGGATGACATGCAGATATACATCGCACCTTTGCATACCATCATAAGGCTGGTGCAAACGTCATACAAAAAGGCTGCGAAATCCGCGCCAAGATTATCGTTCTGGATCGGGCGGGATTTGCCGCGCATCTTGTCTTTTGCCGAGTTCGCATAATTTACGTTATACGGTGGATCGGTGAACACCATGTCGGCCAGCTCCTCGCCCAGCAGGGTCTGGTAGCTATCGATCAGCGTGGAATCCCCGCAGAGAATTTTGTGATCGCCGCAGAGCCACAGATCGCCCAACACGCTGACTGGCGTTTCGGGAACCTCCGGCGCGGCGTTTTCGTCCGTCAGGCCTTCGCCGTCTGCATCGCCATTGAGAAAAGCGTCCAGCTCCTCATCATTGAAACCCAAAAGGCCAAGATCGAATTCGTCACCATCCAGCGCCTGCAATTCCTGCCGCAGCAATTCATCATTCCAGCCTGCGTTTTCGGCGATCTTGTTATCAGCGATGATCAGCGCACGGCGCTGCACCTCGTTCAGGTGCTTAAGGCGAATGGCAGGAACTTCTTTCACGCCCAGCATGCGGGCGGCCATCACACGGCCATGCCCAGCGATAATGCCGCCGTCATCGCCGATCAGGATCGGGTTCACAAAACCGAATTCCGTCATCGATCCAGCGATCTGCGCCACCTGTGCATCCGAATGGGTGCGGGCATTTTTGGCATACGGGATCAAGTGATCAACGGAAATATATTCGACATTCAGTTGAACATCATTGCTCATCAGATTGTTTCTCCAAAAGTTGTTGTTGCTGCTCTAGAAATGAGAGTGCGCCATGCATAAGCGGCAGCCAGCGGCACGACACCGTTTCCACCAGCGCGAATTCTGTCCACCCGATAGGCCAGCCCATCAGCCATTCGACAAATTGCGGGTTCAAGACTTTCTGGGACGTCGCTCCAGTCGCCTGTCGGCCCTGGGGCAAAGAGAGGGAATGCAGGCAGGCCTCGACATTCAGCGGCTTCGTGTTGCGCCTGAATTGGCTCGGCCCCGCATTGTTCTTCGCATCCTGCGTGGTGACGGTCGGCCAGACCTTCGCCTGCGCCGACAGAGAGCCGAAGCACCGATCTGTCCTGTCCCCGTTGCGTTTGAGGAAGGTGTCCTGATTTTCCGCGCTCTCCTGCGCCCTGGGTGTCAGCCACATGATCTGTTCGCGCAGATTGCTGGGACGTGTCCGTCCCGCCCGCGCTCCCTCTGGCCCCAGCATCCGTTCCATCGCCTCCGGTGAACGCGGCGGCAGATAATCCATCGTGTTCGGCGTTGCCCATGTGATGACCGAAACTTCCAGCCGCCTGCGCGGATCGCCCTTGGCAATCTCGCTCTGGCACGGCGTGTTGGCCGAAGACACTCTCGCGGTAGGCCAGAATGAAAAGCCGCTCCCGTTTGTGAGATGCACCGACTTCCTCCGCCGTGAACAGGCCTGCCTTAACGCGGTAACCCAGGCTTCGAAGGTCATCGTGGACTTGTTGGAATCCCAATCGTAAATGTCCTGGGACGTTTTCGAAGAAGCACAAGGGCGGGTCGATTTCTCGCACCACCCGAAAGACATCTGGCCATAGGTGTCGCGGGTCTTTGTCGCCGAGCTGTTTGCCCGCAACGCTAAAGGGCTGGCATGGATAGCCCGCAGTGATGCAATCCACGAGGCCACGCCACGGCTTGCCATCGAAGGTTCGTAAATCCGTCCATATAGGCGCTTGATCCAGGGCGTCCTGCTCCATGCGCGTTGCCAGGATTGCTGCCGCATAGGCTTCGATCTCAACAAAACAGACTGTGCGAGCATTTGGCTGCGCCACGCGAAGTCCGAGGTCGAGTCCGCCGACACCGGCGCACAGGGACAGAATTGTGAAGGGACGTAAATCCACACGTTGTTCCTTGAACCTTTTGGGTGCGCAGTCATAAAAAGGCGGGTGCGCACTTCTGGGTGCGCACCTCTCAAGGCCTTTATTTCCCGCTGTTTTTGCAATCAGGCGCGTGAAGTGCGCACCCAGAAAAAAAGTCTGTGACTAAAAAAGTCCTGCGCCTCAGCCCGCCGCATAGGGGCCAATCGCCGGAAGTACCTTTTTGCCTTCGGCATCGCGTCGCATATGAAAAAAGCCACGCGGGGATGCGTGGCTTTGGTGTCAATGGTCGCGATGATAGTGATTAGAATGGCAAAAAATGTTCGCGTTGTCCGTAACAATTATGTTCGGACATTTATTTTATTATTTAGAGCTAACGTATCGCCGCTGATCGTGGCGTGTTTTAAACACAACGCTCAGGGCAATTTGGCTGGAGGTAAATTCAATCACCAGACTATCAGGTGCATGCCCATCAACCACGCCATGGGCAGCCATATCCTTGATCTCCTGCAAGTTCAAGAATTCCACACCATCGTCACCGCCAAAGGACTGACGCTTGTTGTCCCACCAGTCATCAAACTCCATGCGGTCGGGGTTGCATTCTCTGGCGTAGACGACAAGGCGACGGTCATCTTTGCTCAGCTTGGCGTGGTGGATGCCATCGGTCGTATTGGGCATCAGGTACACGCCTTGGTCGCCCACCAGCCATAGACCCTTACCTGTTTCTTCCTCGTACAGGGTTCTGGCTGTGGTGGCCGTATCAACCTCTTCAATCAGTTTTTCGATTTCGTTCCATGGAAAATGCAGTTTCATGATTTGTCTCCTTATTAATAACAATCGAACCAGCGCTGGCATGTGGCCAGCAAGTGGTTGTAATCACCATCGGTCGCCTCATCGAGAAACGCCGCGATATCCAGATCTGATACACCAGCGCGATAGGCGGCACGTTTGCAAAGGCCAAGGACATTGAAAGCATTGCCGTCCTGCCCAACCAGCCGCACCCGAACTTCAGGAAATTTCACCACCGTGGGATCAGCCACGCGTCGCCCGACATAACGGCCATAATTCGAACCTGACGGATCGACATACAGCGTTTCCCGCCCTGGGGATGTAACGGCAATGGCAAGGCGCGTGTCATTGTTTTTCCAGCCTCCCTTGCCATCCAGCCAGTCGCGGGATTTTAACGGGGTAGCGATAAACTCATCATATTCGGTGGCGGTCATTTCCCGCGTTTCAATAATCTCGGTTTTGTATGCCGTGCCACTTCCGTAACGGCTGCAGGATTCAATTTCGTGCCAGTCGGCTGGCTTGCGGGCGTAAATGACGCGGAGGGTGTCGTTCATGGTATCTTCCTTATTTCGTATCTTGTCCAAGCATGCCTTTGACCCATTCAATGGCATCGGAGTCCGTGCCGTTCACGCTCCATTCCCGCACCCGTTTGATGGTAGGGTTTTTGCTGTCGTAGGATCGGCTATTTTTGTAATTGTAAATGGTGGCAAAATGACCAGGGATTAGCTCGACCTGCCATTCAGCTTCGGTTTTATATCCATCGCCCGCTTTGGGCTGGCCAAAAACCTCGACCAATTCTTTGTAGCTGGCGTTTACCATGCCGAGGAAAGTTTTGTGGATATTGTCGACATCAAGCCCGCAGCTTCTGGCAAGATTGTTCAATTTTTTATAGGCGTTCTCGACTTTCTTAAGGTCGGCTTGTGTAATCGGCTTTCTTTCTTCGCCCGTGCCAAAGCGCAGAGGTGCGTAAAAATGCTCTGACAGCTGCGATAAGATGGATACGATTTTCTCGCTGGTTTCGTTGTATGTGTGGGTGTTGGTTTTGTTCATGGCGACCTCCCTTATTTCCGTGCCTTGCGGCCAGCTTCAAACGCAGCTTCCAGCGCGTCCTTGACGCTCCAAACCGCGACATCGTGGAAGTCGAGGCTGTCCGATTTGCGTTCGACCAGCGTTTCAATGCCAAGGTGCTGCTGGGCAATCAGCGTAAAAACTTCATCTTTGCTCTTCGGTGCTTTGCGCGGGAAGGTTTTCCCCGTGACATCGCGGATGGCATTTTCAAAACAATCGCGCCAGCCTCGGTCGGCCACCCGCAATGTCAGGTGCTTGTTGATTGCCGCTGTGCTGATCGGCCCTTTTGATTCGCCTTTGCCATTTTCAATGAAGCTCAGGTCGTCAGCGAGGTGTCGGCCAAAGCGTGAGTCCAACACATCGCGAGCTTGCTCGGCGCTCAATTCAAACTCGGTCATCAAAAATCTGCTGGCGGCGTTCCAGGTCAACTCCGCGTCGTAGCCGTTGCGGTCGCTGGTTCCCCAAAAGCCCCAATCTTTGTTTTCGGTCTTCAAAATCTCAATGTTTTTCATGGTTTTTCTCCTTTGTTACAATCACATGAACGCTTCATTCGCGGCGCTTATCAAGCGAATAAGACCCAGAAATGATTGCTTTTTTTGGCCATGAACGATCATTTGATAATCATTGAAATCAGCGCAGTTTTGCGGCGATACAGGCCAGCGCACGGCGGTACATTTCCCACGCCTTGGTGCGTCCTACGCCGAAGCGCCCGCAAATCAGTTTCCAGCGCACGCGCTCGGCACGCAGCCACACAAGGCGGCGTTCTTCCGGTTCCAGCCATTTCAGCCAGACAAACAAAACCTCCTCCATTTCGCTGATGTCTTCCGCTGTGGGACGAATGCGCATCGGTTCCGGCTCCATCTGCAAAATTTCCATCGGTTCACGGATGATGGCAGGCCAAGTGCTGAAATAGCCCTGGACTTTGATATTCGGGAGACGGCGCAAAGTTCGGGCGGCTGATTGCAGCCTTTCTTCGACGTAGCTTTCACCTGGGTTGAGATATTTTTCATCGTTCATGCAGATTGTCCTTTCGTTGGGGGTTGAAAAACACGGAGCTGATCGCTGCGCCCTGCAGGGGCAGCGTCAGCGTTACTCCGTAGGAGTAAGGGGATGCCTTCCCACTGCCCACTGACCCTAAATCGCTGTTCTGAAATGCGTTTTTTCAGTGGGCAGTGGGCAAATTCAGTGGGCAAGTTCCCACTGCGGGTTGAGGCGAAAAGCCTTATTTTCTGCCGCTTTTTGCCTGTTTCAGTGGGCAACCAGTGGGCAGTGAGTGGGCAGTGGGAAGGAAATTTTGCCATCATGATTCCCACCCATCTGTCGAAGCAGACACCGGCACAATGTTGCCTGTCTCTGCGTGTTTTTGGTGAGTGGCTGCTATGCTCGTGCCGTTTGACAGGCGCATGCCGTCAGCCCACAGGTAGCCCTGATGCGTGCGTTGCGGCAGAGGGAAGCCATACGCATCACCGTTCTTAAAAAATTTGATAATTCCAGCATCTGCCAACGCTTGCATTTTGCTGCGGATGGCACGACTGCCGCCCAGCGCGTCGTGATTGGAAAACGCATCGGAGAATTGCCTCGCGGTATAGACGCGCCCTTGTGCAGCTTCATCCAGTAAAATACGGATGATGGGTTCGGATCGCTCAATGACAGTCTGCGTGACGGCTTTTTCTAAAGCGACCTGCCATCCACGCTCACCGCGCATGATTGTTTTTGGTTTGATTTCTTTACCGTTGCGCAATTCAAATAGCAGTGTGCGCTCTGGGCGGCTTTCATCCGGTCGATGCAGCAATATGCCAGACGTATAATATGATCTGAGCGCACCAGCGCCGCTGAAGGACTGGAACGGGTCTTCCTCGACTTGCCGCTTGAGGATTTTCTTCGTGTGGTGGGCAATGATAACGCCAGCGTGAGGATTTATTTTCTGCCTTAACTTTTCCACGCGCCGCGACATGAAAAACATCATCGCGTCATTGTCATTTTCACCGCCGATGCCGCCACCATCAAAAACATTACGCAAGGGATCGATGGCAATGATGTCCGGCGGCGTTTTGCCAAATCGTTCTGCGACAGCCTGTGCGATACGCTCGATACCATCGTCATCCAGCGTCATGCTGATCTGCGGCGTAATAACGAAATTACGCTCCAGCTGATCCAGATGTTCATGCACGATATGAATTCTGTGGATGCGTTCCCTCAGATAGTCGTATTGAATCTCGGCCTGCAGATAGAACACTCGGAGAGGACGGGGCGCGGAAAGTCCGATAAACGGCACGCCCGCCGCCATGTGTGTCAACAGCGATATAATAAAATCGCTCTTGCCGACCTTGGGCGCACCACCGAACACCAGCGTTCCGCCAGGCGTGAGGACGCGTGGAGAGATTAAATCATCTGGTATTGGCCGTTTATCAGCTTGCAGCTGCCCAATGCTGTACATGGCAAGGCTGCCTTGCGTTGGTGGAGGGTCTTTGACCGCCACCCGTTCCCATTTGCGGATGATGTCATGGACATGCAGACCTTCGGCAACGGCATCTGCCGCATCCCATTTGGGCGGTTTTTCAGGCGGGATTTTCAGAACTTCAACCTGCACCGCACCCGCGCGGGCAGCGGCGCTGGCTGCACGGCGTGCATATTCCAGCCCTGGCTCATCATGATCTGGCCAGATGATAACGTGCTTTCCCTGGAGCGGAGACCAGTCCGTTTTATTGACCGGCGCTTTTGCGCCATTCATAGCCGTGGTCGCGCAAATGCCCACGGAAATCAAAGCCTGGGCGCATTTCTCGCCCTCGGTCAACACCACCAGCGCAGCGTCCTTCAATCCGACCTGATTATAGAGGGGGCGAATGTCGGGCGCACGCATGACCCCGCGCACAGCATCCCATGGTCTGAATTCTTTGCGACCATCGGAATCATACCGATACACACTGGCGATGATATTGCCGTGCGCATCGGTATAATCCCATTTGGCAGTCGGTTTTCCGAGCTTTCTGCTTTGTCCCTGTGGTTCTGGCGATGAAGGCTTATAAGGCCGTGTATCAATTCCAGCTCCAAGATGGGTTTGAATATCCTGCAGCAATGCAGGGAATTGCGTCTGGCGGTCGAAACCTTTGATAACCGCCCAGAGATCAAGAATGTCGCCCCCAGCGCCCGTGGCAAAATCATGCCACAGTCCAGCTTTTGCGCCGTTCATCTCGACAACAAGGCTGTCGCCTTTTTCGCCCTGGACATTGCCGACCATGAATTTCCCACCGCGCAGAACGCCAGCGGGCAGAAGGTAATGCAAAATGGATGGCAATGAGCCAAGCAGGCGCGAACGCAATTCCGAAGCCGTTGGCGGCTTCAGAGGCACGACTTTTGACGGTGTAGCGTTATCCAACGTCACCGCATTATGCTTCCGTCGCCGATGCTTTATCGCGCTCGATGGCTTTCAGCTTGATTACGCCGTCAATCCATTGCTGGGCGCGACCGATCTCGCGGACTTCCTTGGCCAGCGTTTCGCGGATTTCCTGCAGGCGCTCATCTGTGAGAGCCTTAAGCTGGCCGAGAGGTGTGTGCTGTACCCATTTAAAAATGGCATTGTGATTGGCTTCGGACATATTTTTCTCCTTCCAAGGGTTGTGTTCTCCTTGGCCGGTACAGAGACCGCGTCCGAAACGACGGAAAAAAATGACAATCACGATAAATAAATTCGTAGACCTGCTTTCCCCATGATTTTCCTAAGTTTTTTGACGGCATCCTGAATGGTGGTACGGGGAATGCCCGTCTCGGCAGCAATTTCGGTAATCGTCCGCGTCTTCAATAAAAGACATATTCTGGCCAAATCAGGAGGGAGCTGGGATATCGCACGATCCAGGTCATGGCGCAGATCTACGCTAAGCTGGTCATAACCGAGATAAACGCTGTCCCACAGACCATCCTCATTGGAAATGGCGTCCGCCAGGGTTGGGCTATCATCCTGATCTGAAATGGCCGTTGCCAGCGATGCCAACGTGATACCCGTCCAGCGCTTTTGCGCCTCTGCAGCCACGACAAGGTTGCGGGCAGCATTGTTGACGGCGGCCTTGATAAAGCTGCGCCGATCACCTTTGCTGGGATCGAAGCTCGGCCATGCATGAAGATAAGCAATCATCAATTCTTGCTGCAAATCTTCGAAGTCATCTGCAGAAAACATCGGCATGCGTGTGAGAGTTTTTGCTTTATAAGCGACAAAAAAAGCGGCGTAGGAATCTACGCCGCTGTAGCTGTTTTTAGACATTTTCCTTTTCCTTGGTTAGCCCCAGGAAAAGGAAGGGTGATCGACAGAATTTGTGTTCTTTAACTCATGTAAGACGTGCGCTTATCGCGCGACTGCTCGCCAGCAATCATTCGTCACACCGCCAGGAGTCGTGATAGCAAACAAACAAATTTACTGCAGAGACATTCATAAACTTCACAACTTCCATTCCGTAGGGCGGTTATCACCAGCGCGTGACTGGTGTTTATCGGCTCATTTTTCTAGCGGCGGTTGTGAGGGTATGAATGCAAAAAAAGTGCGCAAGAAGGCACTTCAAAATCCAATAGTTACCGCTAGGTTACGGTCGCGGTTACCATGATATGCAGGAGGATTTTTATCTAATGAGAATTCAAGGCGGTAGCTTTACGCAGCCCATCATTTCAGCAATTTCCAGCGCGTAGGGGATAATCAAAAATCAATGCGGACAAAATTGATTCCACGCGCTGGGTGGAATGTATGGCATATGCTTGTATGTAATACTAGCGTGTTAATGCAATCGATTCTTGCATTGCTCTTCGATGATGTCAGCGGCAGCATTCCAGATATTTTTTATCCAGGGCGACATGTAAGTGAAGCGAGAATATCGATCATCACCTGCTGCCATCAGTCGCAGCTCGGCGGCAATGATCATAGGGCTGTCGGGTACGGCATCCAGTCCAGCTTGCAAAGGGTCTTTTTCATCATCGTTGGTCATGTGGTCTCCGATTAAAAACAAACGATCACCAGAGACGACTCTGGTGATCGGGGTGTTTAGAACCGTCGTGGACGGCGCAGCGTATTCACGCAAGCGCTATTATATTCCGCCGCCACCCCGACCGTAGGGTCGAGAGGCGCATCGGATTAACGAGCTGATGCATTGGCTCGCCACGAGGGATTCTAAAGCCCCGAAACAGCCTTTTTCGCTGTTCTGATCTGACGTTAGACAATTCCCTGGAAAATATCAATTAAGATCACAGTGATCGACAAAATTGACTCAACAAATTATCCTACAAAATCAATTTATTGTCTCATTAACACCCAAGATATATACTTCGTTCGTCAATATTTCGCCTTCTGGCAGAAGCAAAAAAGAATAATTTTAAGGAAATAGTATGCCAGCACGTGAGGCCGCTAGAAAATTAACTGAGAGTTGCCGTGCCTGGAAACAACAGGCTGAAAATCCTGGGCCGTGTCCTGTCAGAAATATCCTTGATCATATAGCAGATAAATGGAGCATGGTCATATTGGTGGTTCTGGCATCCCGACCGCACAGGTTTGGCGAACTGAAACGAGAAATTCCCGAAATCTCCCAGCGCATGCTGACAAAGACGCTTACGGATTTGCAGGAGGATGGGCTGATCAATCGAACAGTTTATCCCACCAAGCCGCCCAGCGTTGAATACAGTCTATCACCATTGGGGGAGTCGTTGATGATCCCATTGTGGGAGCTTGTGCATTGGGCAAACAGCCATGCGGATAAAATCGAATACGCCAGAGAGCGTTTTAACCGTGACGGAAAGTAAATCCGAATTTTTTAGCCTGTTCGTCCCATACGGGTGAGAATGTCTTATCAATATCCGTAAGGGCAAAGCCTTCGGGCTGTTCGCCGTCCAAAATAGCTTCAATAATGCGCGGGGATAGCATCATCATGCGCATGACGCGCTGGACGTAGGAGTGATTGATTTTCTCAGCTTCCTCAATTTCACGCGCGTTCTGATATTTGCCCAGCGCGATTTGCTTTTGCCATTTATACGCCCGTCCCAGCGCCTTGAGCAATTTCTCATCCTTGCGCGTTTCCATGTCCAACGTGCGCAAATCCTGCCCCTTGGGGCCGACCAGCACCTTCTTCCCGCCCCATTGCCGGAAATTCACTGGCACATGGACGATGATCTTGCGTTCCTGGGTATCAACCTGAAAATTCATGCGGCCTTCCTTTCATTGGTGTTTTCGCTGATATTTTGCTGGAGCTGCATCACGACATGGTCGAGGCCGTTGGCGCGGTATTCGACATCGATACCGTTCGCGCGGACAACCACACGGTCGATCAGCAGGTGCGTGATGCGTTTTTGCTCTGCGGGAAACAGGGAATCCCACATCGAACCGAGCCGTCGCAAGCTGTCATGGAGATCGGCCTCGCTGTAGTTTTCGTTACCAGCGCGGATTTTGCGCCAGATCTCGACCAGCATCTGCGGCGAGGTAAAAATCGCCTTCATCTGGCTCACGATAATGGCCTCGATTTCACCTGCAGGGATGCGGTTCACGGGGCAATCGTCGCACATCTGCTTGCGGTAGGAATTGGCCACATAATAATGGTAATGCTTGTTTTTCTTGCGCGTGTGGGTGGGCGACATCGCGCCACCGCAACTACCGCAGCAGATAATGCCTTTGAGTAAGGCCTTTGATTTTACCGTCCATGTGCGCTGGCGTTTTTCGTGCTTGTTTTCATTAAAGATGGCCTGTGCCTTTGCAAAAACCTCATGTGAAATAAGAGCTTTGTGCTGCCCTGGGTAATATTGCCCCTTGTGATGCACATCGCCAACGTAAAGCCGGTTCTTGAGCATGGCCATGAGCGGGTTAATGGTGAAATTCCGTCCGCCGACCTGTTTTTTGGCGCGGCTGATATAGGATTTTGTGGTGTATCCGTCCTTGTTCAGCTCCGCCACCAGCAGGGCGACCGACCCCAGCGCGATAAAGCGTTCAAAGACATGGCACACCAACTTGGCTTCCGTGGGGTTGGTGACCAGCTTGCGGTCGGCAACATCGTAACCCAGCGGCGGCGGGCCACCCATCCACATGCCTTTCTTTTTGGAAGCTGCAAATTTGTCGCGGATGCGTTCGCCTGTGACCTCGCGCTCAAACTGCGCAAAACTGAGCAGAATGTTGAGTGTTAGCCGCCCCATGGAATCCTTGGTGTTGAAATGCTGGGTGACGGATACGAAACTGGTATCGTGCGCATCAAAAATCTCGACCAGCTTGGCAAAGTCGGCCAGGGAGCGCGACAGGCGGTCGACCTTATAAACGACCACGATATCAATGCGCCCGCCCTTGATATCCTCCATTAGGCGTTTCAGCGCGGGGCGATCCATATTGCCGCCCGAATAACCGCCGTCATCATAAAGTTCAGGGATGACGCGCCAACCTTCGCCGCGCATGGCCTCGATGTATTTCTCTCCAGCCTCGCGCTGGGCATCCAGCGTGTTGTAATCCATGTCGAGGCCTTCCTCGGTGGATTTGCGGGTGTAAATTGCGCAGCGCAGGATTTTCTTTTCGCTCATGCGCCCACCGCCTTGTTCGACTTATTATAAGGGCGCTTCTCTGCATCGTTGGTCAGGCCGAAAAATACATTCCCGTTCCAGCGCGTCCCTGTGATGGCAAAGGCGACGCCCGACAATGATTTGTATTTCATGCCTTGGTATTCATAACCGTCATCCATCACCATGACATGATGTTCAACACCCTTGACCTCGCGCACGAGGCGTGTGCCGACTGCAAGGCGGCTGGGATCGGTTTTGCGCTGGCTGACCATCTTGCCCTCGGCCAAGGATTCAAGACGGTCAATCGTCCGCTTGGTTAATCCGCCATACGCCATTTCCTGGATGCGATAGATGATCTGGTTGACGAGGTAAGTCTTGTTCGTGCGGTTCTTGGGCGGGTGGTCATAATATTTTTTCCACTCCACCAGCAGCTCCTTCGGCGTCATCGCTTCCAGCGCGGCATACTCTTTCAATACGTTAATCATCATGCGCGAGCCTTTTTCTTCGTTCTCAGACCCGACCGTTTCGGGTCGTCGCATGAATGCTTCGAACCACCCTGAAGTCCAGCTAAACTTCTCTCAATATGTTGATTTAGTTCGGTATTTTTGCCACGCACCACCGCCCTGGCCAACAGGGTGGCAATTTCATCCATACGCTCCTGCGCGGTCATGTCGGAGGGGTTCCGGCTTGATATGTACATCTGGAAAAACTCCCATTTTGGTTGCTCTTCCACGCCGGTACAAAGACCGTCTGAAAAATGACGGGACTAAATCAAAAATTTTGAAACATCATCTGAACGATGCATTTGAAAAGGTGAAACCAGCGTTTTCGGAAACGCTGGTAAATCAAGGCTTTCCTCTGATGACTAAAAACAAGTTTAGTGGTCAAAGCCGTGAGAGAAATCGAGAAAAGAGAGAGAATTTTTCCTGCACCAGCGCTCTAACAGTACGCGTGCGAATTTGAAAACCGTGCGGGAATTGGGGTTTTGCGCAAACTAAAACCCGCCCTTGCGGGCGGGTTGTAAAAGTAATGGTGGAGCTAAGGGGAGTCGAACCCCTGACCTCTTGCATGCCATGCAAGCGCTCTACCAGCTGAGCTATAGCCCCGTCACCGGACGCTTAGGTAAGCGTATGCGGTGAAAGATTTCAAGTGCGATTAGTTGTCCTTTTCGTCGCCTTCGACTTCAAGACCAACATCATCTTCGCCTTCGCCCAGTTCCGACGCATCTTCAATTACCGATTCATCGTCATCACCGTCTTCGGCGTCTTCGATTTCAACATCCTCGAGTTCTTCTTCGGCCTCGACTTCGGTTTCCTCAACCGGGCTCTTCACTTCATCCGGAAGCGTGCGGCCACGGCGTGACTTCAGCAGGGCTTCGGGGTCAAACTTGGTACCGCACTTGGGGCAGGTTGGCGGGCTCTTCTTCATATCGTAGTAGATCGTCGCGCAAGACTGACAGACGTGCTTTGTGCCCCATTCCGGTTTTGCCATTTTGAACCCTCTTTGATTCCTAAGAAACTTCGGGGTGTTTGCCACCAACCGGCGGGGTTGTCAAAGCAAATTATACGGCCAGCCAAGGAGATAGCGGTTTTCCAATTACTTTCATGCTTTGGGTTAATACTGAGGCTTATGACGCAAGCCCTAACACCAAAAGTCATTACCATTGATGGGCCTTCAGCAAGCGGGAAAACAACGCTAATACGGACTCTTGCTGCTGAATTAGGCTGCCCCCACCTGAGTGGCGGAAAGGTCCTGCGTAAATTCGTCTATGAACAGCGCAAGGGCACATTGGATGGAACCCCTGAATCCCTTAAGGCTCTTGTGGCCAGACCAAGCCTGCTCGCCGAATTGGATGATCCCGCACTTGAGGGCGACGAGATCGGCCTTGAAATGATGCGCACTTTTAGCTCACTCGAAAGCGTAAAGCCTGTTGTTGAGTTTCATCGGCAGTTGGCAGCCCTGCACCCTGTCATTATCGTTGATGGGCGTATCGCCGGCACCCAAGTCTTTCCTGACGCCTGTATGAAGTTTTTCCTGCACGCCAGCCTTGATGCGCGAGCAGCACGGCGTGGGAGCGATGCAGCTAAAGAAGGCCTATTGAAGCGTGACGCTGCTGAAGCTGCCGCATTCGGTGCAGATAATGTTGCCCCGGCTAAAGATGCCATCGTCATCAACACCGATGACATGAGCCCAGTAGACGTGCATACACAATGCCTTGAGCAAATCCGCCTGCGCCTTGGCTAGCTTGTCAAATACCGCTCGCTCGGCCATAGTCCCGGCATGGATAAAGCCGCAGAAACCCCGGGAAAAAGCATCATCGCCCATGAAATCGACGGCACCAAGCACACCGTACCGGTGGCTGACCTGCAGCTTCGTAACTCGATTTACGGCGTGGTTATCAAAGACGGCCATATTTTGCTGGTGCCGCAGTGGGACGGCTGGGACTTCCCGGGCGGCGGCATCGACATGGGTGAAACGCTGAAAGAAGCTTTGGAACGTGAGGTACAGGAAGAAACCGGCATGAGCGTAACGGCCGATTTAACTGAAGCGTTATTCGTTGGCGAGGATTTCTTCATTCATCCTTCCACCAAGAAGCCCTATCACTGCGTGCTGCTGTATTACCGCTGCACAAACCCGACCGGCACCATCAGCGACGCGGGTTTTACCGAGCATGAGAAAGAATGGGCTAAAACGGCCCAATGGGTGCCGCTGAACAAGATCGAAACCCTGAAGTTCTATAACCCGATTGATAGCCTTGCATTGATCAAGAAAGCCCTGCAATGAGCGCACCTTTTGTGATTGCGATTGATGGCAGCGCCGGGTCGGGCAAGACTACGCTGGCCAAACGATTGGCGAAGCGTTTTGGCTTTGCGCATTTAAGCACCGGCCTGCTGTACCGCGCCGTGGGTTACGAAGTGCACCGCCGCGGTATCGACCCCACCGACGAAGCTGCCTGCACTAAGGTGGCTGAGGAACTGGCACAACAGGGCCTTGCTGATTTGCTGGATAATCCGGCGCTGACGAATTACACATCGGGCAAATATGCCAACGCCGTAAACCAGTTCAAAGGCCTGCGGAAAGCGCTGTTTGATTACCAGCGCAACTTCCCGAATGGCCATAAAGGGGCGGTTCTGGACGGCCGGGATATCACCAGCCGCATATTCCCCGAAGCCCCGGCCAAGCTGTATGTGACTGCAAACACTGAAATAAGGGCCAAAAGGCGTTTAAATGATTTGCAAAAGGCTGACCCGTCTGTTACTTACGAGGCCGTTCTGGCGGATGTCAGGACGCGGGATGAGCGTGATGCTTGGAACATTGGTTCAATCACGCCCGACGCCCTGGTTCTTGATACCAGCGTTATGAACGCTGACGAGACCGAGGCCGAAGCCGCGGCTTACATCCAAACCAAGCTGGGATAACCGTCTGGGATTGGCCTGGGCGTCGTAGAAACGGTTTCAGGTTTACAGCCTCTCCCCTGCTCTGCGCAAAACACTAACAGGAGAGATGATAGACATGCCACGCGCAGCTACCCTTCTTAAAGAAACACAACTTGCTAAATCGGGCAAAGCACCCGCCAAAGATTCATTTGCCGCGCTTCTTGATGAAACGCTGGGCAAAGCCAAGGGCCTTGAAGGCTCGGTCCTGAAGGGCCGCATCCTGTCGGTTGATGACGATTTCGTCACCGTCGACGTCGGCCTGAAGTCGGAAGGCCACATCCCCGTTCGCGAATTCTGCCTGCCGGGCCAAAAGCCGGAAGTCAGCGTTGGCGACGAAATCGACGTTTATCTGGAGCGCATGGAAGACCGCAACGGCAACGCCATGCTGTCGCGCGAAAAGGCCAAGCGCGAAGAAAGCTGGGGCAAGCTGGAGCGTATGCACCAAAGCGCCGAACGCGTTATGGGCACGATTTACGGCAAGGTCAAAGGCGGCTTTACCGTTGATATCTCGGGCGCCACTGCGTTCCTGCCGGGTTCACAAGTTGATATCCGCCCCGTCAAGGACATCGGCCCGCTGATGGGCACGCCGCAACCGTTCGTGATCCTGAAGATGGATCGCCAACGCGGTAATATCGTTGTATCGCGCCGCGCCGTGCTGGAAGAAAGCCGCGCCGAAGCCCGCAGCGAACTGGTCAGCAACCTGAAGGAAGGCCAAGTGCTGCAAGGCGTGGTCAAGAACATCACCGACTACGGCGCGTTCGTGGATCTGGGCGGTGTCGACGGCCTGCTGCACGTGACCGATATCAGCTGGAAGCGCATCAACCACCCGGCCGAAGCGCTGAAGGTTGGCGAGCAAGTGACGGTTCAGGTCATCAAGTTCAACACCGAAACCCAGCGCATCAGCCTTGGCATGAAGCAGCTGGAATCGGATCCGTGGGAAGCGGCCGCCAACAAGTACAGCGTTGGCCAGAAGCTGAAGGGCACCGTGACGAACATCGCCGATTACGGCGCGTTCATCGAGCTGGAAGCCGGCATCGAAGGCCTGGTCCACGTTTCGGAAATGAGCTGGACCAAGAAGAACGTGCATCCGGGCAAGATCATCTCGACCAGCCAGGAAGTGGACGTGATGGTTCTGGACGTCGATATGACCAAGCGCCGTATCAGCCTTGGCCTGAAGCAGTGTACGGAAAATCCGTGGGCCAAGTTCGCCGACAGCCACAAGGCCGGCGACACGCTGGAAGGCGAGATCAAGAACATCACCGAATTCGGCCTGTTCGTCGGTCTGCCGGGCGACATCGACGGTATGATCCACATGTCGGATCTGTCGTGGGATGACGACGGCGAAGAAGCCATCAAGCAATACACCAAGGGCCAGAACGTGACGTTCAAGATTCTTGAAATCGACACCGACAAGGAACGTGTTGCGCTGGGCATCAAGCAACTGACCAAGGACCCCTTCGAAGGCGCCACCACCGGCGTTGGCGGCGTGAAGAAGGGCGACGTTGTCACCTGCACCATCACCGCCATCGACAACGGCGGCGTGGAAGTGAAGGTCGGCGATACCGAGATCACCGGTTACATCAAGAAGGGCGACCTGTCGCGCGAGCGCAGCGAGCAACGCCCCGACCGTTTTGCGGTTGGCGAAAAGCTTGATGCCAAAGTCACGGGCATTGAAAAGAGCAGCCGCAAGGTTTCGCTGTCGGTCAAGGCACGCGAAATCGACGAGGACAAGGCCGCGATGGCCGAGTACGGCTCGACCGACTCAGGCGCGACGCTGGGTGAAATCCTGGGCGCCGCGATCGGCAAAAAGAAGGCCGACGAGTAAGCCGCAAACCAATCCAGGGCGCTGTGCCAGCCGGTGCAGCGCCCTGTTTTATTGGGCTTTCGGGCAAACGACAGATTATTGCTCGCGCTGAAAGTAAATAGGCTTCGATTGAGCTTGACCCGGGCCTTTTAAATTCGCTACCAACGCGCCAGACCGAGAGTTCCATACCCCCGATCTTTTTGACTATTACACATACCAAGGAGAAGAGTTATGAGCGCCAATGATCCCCGCCAAAATGATGATGCCGTAGACGGCGCAACAAATGCCCAAGTCAACAACGACCTGGGCTTCGAAGAACAACTGCCTGCCGCCGCTCCTGCCGGTGGCGATGACCTTGTTTTTGACGCCGACCGCGATGCCGCGCCGGTTGAAGCTGAAGTAGAAGCTGCCGCTGCTCCGAAAAATCGCCGCTTCAAGTTGCTGGACGTGCGCACATGGTTCACGCCCCGCGCCACAAGCGCCGAAGCCGCAGCTGATGAAGCACTGGCCGAATTCCGCGCTGGTCAAAACAATGACCAGGCTCCGGCCGCTGACGAAGCTGCTCCGGTTGCTGGTGAAATCTACTATCCGGAAGAGACACCAGCTCCTGCTGATGCAACCGTTGACGAAGTTGCTGCTGCCAACGACGACGTAGCTGACGCCACTGCAGATGACGTTGTTGTCGCTGAAGATGTCGCCCCGGCTGCTGCTGTTGCCGCTGCCCCGGTTTCAACCGGCATCTCGACCGAGCAAGCCATTGTCGAACTGGCTGACATGCTGCGTTACACACCGGGTAAAATTGCTGACGCCCGCACAGCCAAGCGCCAAGCTGCAAGCAGCGTTAGCCGTCTGAACGGCCAAGCCACCGGCCTGCGCGGCAAGGCGCAAAAGCTGCGTGACGGCAAGACCAATCCGACCCAAAAGGACGTGGACAACCTGCTGGCCGCCGGCTCGCCCGACATCAACGCAGCGATTGCGGACTTTGTCGCCATTGCTGTTGGCCAATTCATCGATGTTCGCCAGAATACACGCGGCAGCACCGATACCAGCATGGCCTATGCCACCGACGACAAGCCGTCGTTCCAGCAAGTGGTAACCGATCTGGTGATGGCAAAGGCCCAAGGTAAGAGCGAAGGCCAGATTACCAGCGACACCGCAAATGCGCTGGAAGCCATCGTTGCCGCCTATGTCAATGTCAGCGAGCCCGAGGCCCCGGCCGAAGGTGCTGACGACATCACGCGCGCAAACTACGACCGTGATATGCGTGCTTACAGACGCGAATATGAGGATGCACGCAGCGACCTGCTGGGCGATATGCAGATTGCCCTGCGCCGCCTGAACAATCAGGAAGACCTGAAGGCTGGTCTGGATGCCGCTGTCAAGGCTGCTCAGGATGCCGCCAAGGCCGGTGCACGCGAAGCAGCTGCCCAAAGCTATGACGCAGAAGCCGCCGCCATCGAAAATGGTGACGAGCTGGCAGGCTTTGTCGCTACGGCAAACGCTGTCGTGCCGTCGGAAGGCAACCCTTACAGCCGCGCCCGTCGTCGTGAAATGCTGGCCAAGATTGCGGCCGGTGCTTTCAACGGCGAACGCACGGAAAAGCTGCAAGGCGCTGAGACAACCGCCAACAGCATTGCGAACGAGCGTGTTGATGCTGAAACAGCTGTTCCTGCCGACGTGTTTGCTGGTGATGACGCAGCCGTTAAGGCCCGCGAAATCGGTAGCAAGTGGAACACCTTCGGCCGCGACCTGATCAAGGGTGAAATCGTCGCTGAAGTTGTGGGCCTGTTTGGCAAAGCAGCGTACAGCCTAGACAAGGGCGACCTGTGGTTTGATCCGGATCACTTCGTCAAGGCAAACAAGAACAAGCTGTTCGTTGGTTGGGTCTTCAAGAAGGCTGCCGAAATCGAAGCCGCACGTCCGGCGTTCGAACCGGCTGCTGCCGAGGAAAGACTTACCGCCTAATACGATTACACAACAAGAAAAGTCAGGAACGGCTGGGCAATCCCCGGCCGTTTCCTTTTGTGCGTACTGTCTTGTGACTGAGGGGGGTAGGGTCCGGAAATCGGCGGCCTGTTTCAATGCGTTAGTTGATTCAACCCCCCCCTTGCATTTTGCATATAAAGGTATGTTATCGGCATATGTGCACAGGTCTCGCGCCTGTCCGCACACGGAAAAGGCCTGACGCTATGTTGAACAAAGCCTATCAAGTGCTTAGTTCAAAATCAAGGATAAGTTTCTTATATAGAAATATTTGGCATATTCTTTCGCGCCATTATTTATGATTGATACTTTATTCCGGTATCAGTTCTAATCCTTTCATCCTTCCCGGTCACACTTTGGCTTCGGCTTTTACAGGGGACAGATGTGACAGCACAATCAGCATCAGGTGGTTCGGTCGTATTCCAGCGCATAGCTGCCAAGGATGGCGGCGATGGCATGCTGCCGCCATTGGAATTCGACGGCATTGCATCGTATTCGCTGAACAGCCTTGCCGCCGGCATCAATGGCTTTCTGCGGGCCGACGGCTGGCGCACGCACCTTGAAGCCGCCCCGGCCATCTACTTTGACCGCACACATCAGGACACGTCGCCTGTTGCCGCCATGGAAGTGCCGCTGGCAGCACTGGGCCTGCAATCGGTTACCGTGCTGGACGAAGTGGGCGATGTTAAAAGCCTCATCCGTGCCGACCAGACGCCCGGCATCTGGATTGTCCATGTGCCGCTGAATGACGTATTGCCCGAGGATGCCAAGCGCTCGATCGGCTTCCTGATCCTGAGCGACGCTGACTTCAGAAAACGTTTCCACGAGTCGGCAAAGCTGCTGGCTCGTGCGCGTGTTGGCAGCGGCGGCCTGCCGTTCGATCCGGCAATGCTGTTTGAAGAAAAGATGTCGTTCGCGTCATCACTGTTCATGACCGGGAAAGACAGCCGCCCGTTCATGGATGCACGCAGGCACGGCACACCGGTCGTACGCTAACCCCCCGGCGGTCTGTCTTTAAAAACACCTTCATTGCATTTTCGTAACCCTTGATGGGTGTAATCCATGGCTGCATCGTTGCTGTCGCCTTGTTTATCAGCCCCTTATGTATCTGCGGCAGATGCGCCACAGGTTGGCGCGTAATACCCCCTTTTACTGCATAAAAACAGGCCGTCTGTATTGCTAGACAGATAAGTTTTTACCTATACTCGCCCCGTTCACGAGTTTTTCAACTTCAACCTAAAGGTGCTCTGATGTTCAAGAATTTTGCCCTGATTGCCGCACTGGTGCTGGCCGCCAGCGTTGCGCAGGCTCACAACCACAGGCAGCAGCAGGATGTGGTTTATGATCAGCGCGGTGACGTGGTCCGCAGCGCCATCACCGGCGATTGTGTTTACGCCCAGAACCAGATGACCGACAAGACCAAGCCGTGCAGCTATGTGCGTGCCCTGGGCCTGGCCGAACGCACCGTTTACTTCGCATTTAACAGCTCGAAACTGGGCATGGACGCCAAGGCCAAGCTGGACAGCCTGGCTGCTTTCCTGAAGGCCAATGCCGAAGCCATCGGCAGCGCCAGCGTGGTGGGTTATGCCGACCGTATCGGCAACACAGCTTACAACAAGGCACTGTCGAAGAAGCGCGCCAACGCCGTGACGAAGTACCTGAAAAGCAAGGGCGTGCTGAAGGCCCGCACCGCCGATGTGCGCGCACTGGGTGAAGCCGATTCACAAACGGATTGCGAAGGCGACAAGGCCAGCAAGCAGCTGATTAGCTGCCTGGCGCCCGACCGCCGCGTGGAAGTGGAAATCGAATACATCAGATAATCGGTGTTAAGGTATTAAAGGCGGGCCCAGGGATACATCCTGGACCCGCCTTTTTTATTTGTAACGGCATGGTAGAGTGGCGGCGATGGAAAAACGCGAATTCCTGAAGACACTGGCAATCGGCGGCCTTGGCGGCGCTGCGGCAGGCGCGCTTGGCAGCTCGCCCGCAACCACAGACGCGACCCGTCTGGAAAAATTCATCAAGCGCTTTGAGGAAATTCAGCGCACACGCACATTCCGCGCTGGCTGGGCGCCTTACACCATCTTTTTTAGCAAAGACGACAATGGCCAACTGGGCGGTGTATTTTACGACCTGACGATGAAGATAGCCCAGATGCTGGACTGGCAGGTGGAATGGATAGCCGCCAGCACTTACGGCACGATTGGGCAAGATCTGGATACGATGCGCTATGACGTTTACTGCGGTGGTATCTGGCCCAGTCCGACACGTGCGATTTTGATGTCGTTTTCTGACAGCGCTTTCTTTTCCGGGCTTGAGGTATATGTGCGGCCTGATCTGGCAGCACGCGCGCCGCAGGTAGAAGACCTGAACAGCAGCACGTACCGCATGGCAATGATGGACGGCGAGATGACATCGTTCCTGCACAAGGCGGACTTCGATAAAGCAGCGGCAGTTTCCCTACCCCAGACGGCACAGGTTTCCGAGTTGCTGGTCAACGTAGCGACCGGCAAGGCGGACTTTACGGTGATCGAACGTATTACCGCAGCCGAATATCTGGCCGCTAACCCGGGCAAGGTGGTAAAGCTGCCAAACAGTAAACCACTGCGCGCGTTCCCCAACACGTTTGCTGTGGCACGCGATAGCCTGCCGATGCTGAATATTTTCCAAGTGGCGCTGCAGGAACTCCTGAACAGCGGATATGTGGAGCAACTGCTGACCCGCTACGAAACCGTGCCTGACAGTTTGTATCGCGTCGTCAGCACATTTCAGGTGCCCGACGAGCAGTAAAAGTCTGGAAAACCATGCTTTTAGGCAGTTTTAGGCCCTGATAGGCCCTTGACCGCTTCCAGCGAAGCTGAAAGAATTCATATACAAATTCAATAGGTTGGGGAAGAAGACGCGTTATGACCAAATCTGACCTTATCGAGCTGCTGGCCCGCAAACACCCGCACCTGCTGGCGCGCGATATCGAGCGTATCGTGAATACGATGTTCGATACCATCACCGATACGCTGGCCAAGGGCGGCCGGGTTGAACTGCGCGGCTTCGGCGCGTTTTCGGTGAAGAAGCGTGAAGCCCGCCAGGGCCGCAACCCGCGTACGGGCGAAACCGTGTCTGTCGCGTCGAAGGTCACGCCGTTCTTCAAGACCGGCAAACTGCTTCGTGACCGCCTGAACGGCGCCGGCAAGGCTTAATGCGCTACCTTTCATGGATTGTCAGCCTGCCGCTGACACTTCTGTTCCTTATCTTCGTGCTGAGCAACCGCGAGACGGTCGAGCTTTCGTTGTGGCCGTTCGCCACCACCATCGCCGCGCCGCTGTACCTGTTCTTTATGGCAACTGTTATCCTTAGCTTCATGGCCGGCGCGGTTATCATGTGGTTTGGCCAGCACAAGCATCGTGCGGCGGCCAAGCACTGGCGGCGCGAGGCCGAAGCCGCGCAGGCGGCACTGGCCGCCCCGCCAAAGGCTAGCGACGCCAAGGCCTTAGCGCCCACGGATGCCTATTTATAGCCCCGAAAAAACCGCAGATTTTAACCCCTTAGGTATGCTAGAAACCCACCCATGAACTGGATTACCAATTTCGTCCGCCCCACCCTGCAGAAGCTCGTCAACAAGAAGGACGTGCCGGATAATCTGTGGACCAACTGCCCGGGCTGCAGCGCCATGCTGTTCCACCGCGAGCTGGACGAGAACGACCATGTGTGCCGCCACTGCGGCTATCACCTGCGCCTGGCCGTCGATAAGCGCCTGAAGCTGCTGTACGACGGCGGGACGTTCACCGAGATCCCCCTGCCCGCCGTTGTGGCCGACCCGCTGAAGTTCAAAGACCAGAAGCGTTACGCCGACCGCATGAAGGATTCGCAAAGCAAGACCGGCCGCAAGGATGCGCTGGTGATCGCCAAGGGCACCGTGGGCGGCAAGAAGCTGATTACGGCGGCGTTTGATTTCGCCTTCATGGGCGGATCGATGGGTATGGCTGTGGGCAGCGGCATTGTGGCTGCAGCCGAAGCGGCCGTGCGCGAGAACGCCGGGCTGCTGCTGATCCCCGCTTCGGGCGGTGCCCGCATGCAGGAAGGCATTCTGTCACTGATGCAGATGCCGCGCACGATTGCCGCCATCAGCCGCGTGAAGAAGGCCGGCTTGCCGTATCTGGTATTGCTGACTGACCCGACCACGGGCGGCGTAACAGCATCGTTTGCCATGGTGGGTGATATTCATTTGGCCGAACCGGGCTGCCTGATCGGCTTTGCCGGCGCCCGCGTGATTGAAAGCACGATCCGCGAAGTGCTGCCGCAAGGTTTCCAGCGCGCCGAATACCTGCTGGATCACGGCATGGTGGATATGATCGTGGCCCGTAAGGACCAGCACAAACAGATTGCCAAACTGCTGGACCTGCTGATGCAAAAGCAGGCGCCCGTTGCGGGATTGCTGACCAGCCGCAAATAAAAACGACGCCCGAGGTGTTTACCCTTGGGGCGCCGTTCTAAATTATATAAGTGCTTAGGCCGCCGTTTGCGTTTCAACCCACTTGAACAGTTCGGTCTTCGGCAGGCTGCCGACTTGCGTGGCGACCTGCTGGCCGTCCTTGAACAGGATCAGGGTCGGGATGGAACGGATGCCCAGCTTGCTGGGGGTCATCGGGTTTTCGTCGATGTTCATCTTGGTGACCTTGACGTTGGTGTTCGTGGTGGCCAGTTCATCCAGTGCCGGCGCGATGGCGCGGCACGGGCCACACCATTCAGCCCAGAAATCGACCAGCACGTAACCCTTGGACTGGGTGACATCCTGCTCGAACGTTGAATCGCTGATTTTTGTGGCATTACTCATAACTGGAACTCCTGTGGAACATAGTGGTTATACCTGAATTTATAGGGCCGTAATGCCCAAGGTCAAGCATTGCAGCGCGCGCCTGTCAGGGGGCGTACTTTTCTAATAAATTATCAGGAATTCGCATAAGTTTCTGGCTGTCGGTCCACAACAGGGCCATGAGAATCGGTTTGTTAACATAGACTTTTTCCAGCACGGCGCGGTAGGCCGCCAGCTGTCTTAAATACACATCCGGCACATCGTCGGCGCGCGCAGGCGGCGGGCGGTTGGTTTTATAATCAACCACCAGCACGTTTGCATCCGTCACCACCAGACGATCGACAACGCCGGTGATGGCCTGCCGGTTACTACCGGTTCCAACAATTCCTGTCAGTGGCACTTCGGCGCTGCTGCCCGGCGCGAACAACGGTGCGAAGGTATCGTGGTTCAGTATGCCTTCAACTTCGGCGCGCACGGTGGCAAGGCGTGCATCGCTGATCACGCCCTTGTACCCGGCAATAATTTTATCCATGACCGCAGCACGGCGGCCCTGCGGAACATCGGGCAGCACTTCCAGCAGTTTGTGCGTCAGTGTACCGGCGGCGAAGCGCGCGCCGTCATCGGCCAGCGGCGACAGCACCGAAACCGCCGCTTCCGACAGCTTGCCGGGGGCCAGCGGCTTGGCCGGTACAGGCTCGGCCGGGGCCGGTTTATGGGCCCAATTGCCCAATTCCTGCGCTGTTTCGGCGGCCTTTTCCGCTTCGGCCGGATGGCCATCGGTGACGTGGTTCACATAACGCCACACGGTTGCGACACCATGCGCGGCGATGGCGGCATCGGCATCTTCTTTTATGGCCAGCCTGTCTTTCAGCGCTTCTTCACAAGCCTTGTACCAGTTCAGTTCGGGCGTGAAGCGTTTTCTTTCGCCTTCTTTGGTGTGACGCGTAGAAGCGTTTTCACTGCCGCAGATGATCAGCCTGTCTTCGGCGCGTGTCAGTGCCACATACAACAGGCGGCGATATTCTTCGATGCGCAACCTGTCGTGCTGCTGCTGGCGGCGGTCGACTTCGGGCGTCAGGTAATCCTTGTTCGGCACATAGAACACGGGCGCGTCTGTATCTTTCAGGTCTTTTACAACCTTGGCGCGGAAGTGCGACAGGTTGACGCTGTGCGCGGCATCGGCCAGAAAAACGATAGGTGCCTGCAGGCCCTTGGATGCGTGCGCCGTCATCACCCGCACGGCATCGCCGGCCTTTGCCAGCTCGCGCTTGATTTCCAGCGCTGTGGTGGACAGCTGACGGTAAAAGCCCTGCAGCGTGGGCGGGTGGCTGCTTTCAAACGCCAGTGCCGCCGCCAGCAGCTCATTCAGCGGGTCCAGCACTTCGTCGCCAAGACGGCGGCGGAACGCATTCCAGCCGGTGACATCTTGATTAGGGCACGGCGCCTGCAGGATATGCTGGATGAAGTTATACGGGCGCGAGCCGGCCTGCTTTATCAGGCTTTCAAGATAGGTGATAACACCTTCATGTTTTGATTCACGCAACGCATCCCACACGGTGGTGTTTTTATCGCGCAGCGCACCACCGGGGCGGCAGACATCATATAAGTCATCCTCTGCCATGCCGATGAGCGGCGATTTCAGCAGCGCGGCAAGATTCAGGTCGTCGCGCGGCAGCAGCACGAAAGCGATGGCCGCCATGATATCCTCGACCGCCAGCTGTTCGGGCAGCACAAGCCGGTCGACCCCGGCCACGGGGATGCGGCACTGTTTCAGCGCACGCACGATATTTTCCATCAGCGGGTTGGTTTCATTGCCGCGCTTTTGCACAAGGATAAGAATATCCTGCGGCGCGATGCGCTTGCCAGTGGCATGCAGGTGCGCGCCGGTTTGCAGCCAGCTTTCAATGCGGGCAGCGATAGCCTTGGCCAGCTTGACCCCGGGCGACGGGCGCGCCGTGCGCTGCAACGGTAGCTTCCATGTGTTATCGTCTTTCGCGTCTTTTTTGTCTTTCTTTTCTTCCGGCACCAGATCCCACAGTTCGATCTCGCCGCAGTCGTGATTCTCTACATTGCCGCGGGCAGCCATGTGCGCCACATCGGCCATGCTGACGCCGCTGCGCACAACATCCTGGGTGAACACCGCATCCACGGCGTCCAGCACCGCGCTGACCGAACGGAAGGAATACCGCAGGCTGACAGGCTCGAACGGCAGCTTGGCGTTGATGAAATCGCGCTGGTAATTAAGACCCTGTTCAATGAAACCTTTCGGGTCGGCGCCGTTGAAGCTGTAGATCGACTGCTTTTCATCGCCCACCACGAACAGCGTGCGTGTTTTATCTTCGTGTGCGCCCTGCCCGCTGGTGAATTCGGCGGTCAGCGTCTTAAGGATGCGCCACTGCGCCGGGCTGGTGTCCTGCGCTTCGTCCACCAGCACATGCGTGATGGCGTTATCCATTTTATAGCGCACCCATGCCTCGCCGGTTTGCAGCAACGTGTCGGTGAAACGGATAAGGTCGTTATAATCAACCGCATTCTGCACACGCTTGGCGCGGGCATAATGTTCATCAACCGCCTTGTGCACAGCCATATAGGCTTCGGTGATATCCAGCAGGCGGATGCGATTGATATCCTGCAGCAGGTCCAAAACGCGCCTTCCTTCAGCTTCGAAAGTATCCCACAAGCCGGGATGAGCCTGCCCAAGGGCTTTCGTGACAATGTTTTTTGGTTTGCGCAATTCGTTTTCCTTTGTCAGGAATACGTTTGTGTAGCTTTTGTATATATCAATGCGCTGTTCAGGCTCTCGTTCCAGCACGGCCGCCAGTTGCGCGCCGCGCTCCTGGTTCTCTTTCAGACCTTCATCAATCCATATGCGCGCCATGCCTCTTAGTTTCTCTTCGTTTGGCGGGGTGCATATATCTTTAATAAACTGATCCGGCATAGCATCCGGCGCGATGTTCAGCGCTGCGGCCAGTTCAGCGCGGGATGCGATGCGCACATCGTCGGCAAGACCATCGGTCAACAGTTCGCGCAGGCTGTAATCGCCGACAACGGTTTGCAGCTTATTCAGCGCGGCAACAAGCTCTGTATTCTGCGACATAACGGCGGCAACGAATGCATCCATACGCAGGTCGGCTGCGGCGGCGGGTTCCAGCACCGTAAAGCCGGGTGTCAGGTTCGATTCCAGCGGGAACCGCGCCAGCAGCGACTGGCAGAAGCTGTGCACCGTCTGGATCTTCAAACCGCCGGGGCAATCCAGCACACGGGCAAACAAACGCCGCGCGGTATCGATGGTATCCTGCACCGGGTCGGCAACGCCGATGTCACGCAGCTTGCCGGCCAGCGCCACATCATCCAGTGTGACCCAATGCGTCAGGCTTTCAATCAGGCGCCCCGCCATTTCGGCGGCGGCCGCCTTGGTATATGTCAGACACAGGATATCTTCGGGCGCGCTGCCGGCCAGCATCAGGCGCAGCAGGCGGTCGGTCAGTACTTTCGTCTTGCCGGTGCCTGCCGACGCCGCAACCCATGCCGACGATTCAGGATTTGATGCGAGTGCCTGGTCAGCTGATGTGCTTTTCAGTGCTTCAGGGCGGAACTTTTTCTGGGGAGCAGCTGTCATTCGGCACCCCCGTCATCGTCGCCATCGTCGGCGAAGGCCCATTCTTTCTGCCGCGCCAGATGCTTATAGGCGTTATACTTCGGTTTCATATCCGCGGCGGGCTCGAACAGGTACGGTGTTTGCTTGTCCAGTAGTTCGGAAACCAACAGCAACAGCTGTTCTTCGGCAGCAGCGATATCGATTTTCTTTATTTCCTTCACTTCGCAGTTGGCCTGCGTGCTGCCCAGCTTCCAGTATTCCATCTGCACCGCACGGCCCTGCAGTTCCTTGCCATAGCCGCCGGCCTGCGCGATTAGCGCTTCCAGCGGCAGTTGCGGCGCCTTGCCTTTCGCGACACTTGGACCGGTAGGCGGCGTGCCGGTTTTGTAATCAACGATGACGATATCATCGTTCGCGATGTCGATGCGGTCGGCCTTGGCTTTCAGCGTGAAGTTGCGGTCTTTCCACACGCGCGTGCCACTGCCTTCCAGCACCTTGGGCAGGCGGGCGGGCTGGTTCTTCCGCTCCTGCTGCTGCAGCCACGCCGTGACATCCAGCATCCATGCATTCCACAGCTGCGGAATGCCCGGCGCGCCTTCGTATGCGCGCAGCTTTTCCTGCACGATGGCCTGCAGCAGCGGCCAGTCGTCATCCTGCAGCGGACGTTCGCCGACCTGCTTATAGAAATCTTCCAGCACGCGGTGGGCGAAGGTGCCTTTTTCAGCCGCATCCGGCGTATCTTCCAGCTTTTTCAGTTCGCGCAGTTTCAGGATATGCCGCGCGTAGTAACCATACGGGTCGCCCATCAGTTTTTCGACTTCTGTGGCCGAGATCTGACGCGGGCGCACCGCCGGCGGCGGCGCCGGCTTTGGTTCATCAACCGGTCGGACTTCGCCCTTGTGGCTGTCAAGCAACGATGCGCGAACGGCAAGCGCCGCGCCGCGCTGCTTCCATGTTTTATCAAGCCCGACCGCCGCCAGCGTAGCCTGCAGACGCATCAGCCAGCGCGCGGGTACGGTGGGTGTGCCATTCTGGCGCAGCGCGCGCGTCAGATATACACGCTGCGCGGCCGCACCGCTGACGAAATCATGCGCGGCGGATGTGATTTCCGTTTCCGGGTCCGGCAGACCCAGCACTGCGCGCATGCGGCGGTTTATCCACGCATTCACCGGCGGCAGGGCCGGCCATGTGCCTTCGTTCAGGCCCGACAAAATCATCACATCGGCCTGCTGCAGGCGCGCTTCGATCAGGCCGCTGATGACAACGCGCGGATGCTGGCCGTACGGCACGCGCACACTGCCCGCCCCCAGCAACTGCGCCAGCCATGCCGCATATTCGCCCTGCTGCAACAGGTGGTCGGTCGTCAGGCAAGCGCGCAGTTCCAGCAACTTTTGCGACGCGGCTTCGGCTTCGTTGATATACTTTTCGTTCGCCCATAGCAGTGCGGTGCCGGATTCGGTGGCGGTAGCGGCCAGATCCTCGGCCGCCTGCAGGTGGGCCTGCAAAAGCTGCGGGGCCGGCGCATGGTTCTGGGCACAAAGCGCGGCGAACGGCTGCAGCGCCTTTTGCAGGTTTGCAACCAGCGTGCGGACAGCGTCGTCGTCGGCAACCGCCATGACATACGACACAAAACCGGCGACTCCGGTTGCCGGATACCGGCCCCGCAGGCATTCGGCTTCCAGCCGCGCCAGCGTGAGCGCCCGTGTTTCAGACGGCACGCCTGCCCCGCACAGCGAATGCTTCAGCAAGGCGAGAAACACCGCAGTATTCGCCGCAGGGTCAGCTGCTGCGGCCACCAGTTGCAGGTAAACACCCAACGGTGACAACAGCAGCGGCTGGCCCGAGCTGTCGTCGGCATCGATGCCCCAGCGCTTGAGCAACATAGCGACACGACGCGCCAGAACGCGATCGGGTGTCAGCAGCATGATGGTACGCGCGGGCGTTTCCAGTTCTTCGCGGATGCACAGCGCAATGGCCTCGGCTTCGGCGGATTCGTCGGCGCATTCCAGCAGGTCGATGCCCTGCATTGCCGCTTCTGTAACAACCTTTGGCGCCTGAGCAACCCAACGCTCGGTCAGTGTGGTGGGCTGCATCGACAGGCGCAGCCAGTCGCGACGCGCCTCACCGCAGGCGGGTTCGCCGCCGTGAGGCCATACCGCCACGGCGCTGCGTGTGCCGCCGGCCAGTGCATCGACCATCTGCCGCAGCAGGTAATCGGGGTGCACGACATCCAGCGCGGCCCAGTCTTCCCTGCCCAGCTTGTCGGCATCATCAAATGCGGGCAGCAGGACGGTTCCGTGGGCAGCCACAGTGCGCGCCAGCTTTATAACAGCCGGTTCGGCACGCTGCACGCCCGCCAGCACCACCGGGAACAGCGGCGGATTTTTCTGCCATGCATCGGCAAGACGCTCGAGAGAGGCTTTGCGATAGGCCGCCGGATCGCTGCGGCCCATTTGCTTCAACATGTCAGGCCAGAGGGTGGAGATAATGCCAAGGAACTCAGCCGTGCGCTGCCAATGTTCGGGAAAATCCTTGTGCGGCAGGTCGATCAGCTGTTGCGGCTGCACGCCATACGCTGTCATTTCATCCAGCAGGCGCGCCAGATCACATGCCAAGGCGATTCCTTGCGCGGCGGAAATGTCTTTATCTTTCTGGCGCACAAACTTGCTGAGCAAAAGCTGCCGTTCAACGCTGCCGATGGGCGGCGGGATATCGTCAAACGGTTCGACGGATGCCAGCAAGCCAAGCTGCGCGTCGGTATCGTCACCCAGATCGCCCAGCGATATCATGCGCGGCAGCAGGGTCGGCGCACCGTCGGTCGCACGCAGGAAAACTTCCTTCAGTGCGCGAACACTGCGACGGTTCGGCAGCAGCACACGCATTCCGGACAAGGCCAGCGGATCGCCACCGGCGCGTGCGCGCAGGCCATCGGCCAGTGCAGCAAGGAACGGCACACCGCGACCCACATAAAAAATACCGGTTAAGGCGCCAGATATCATGCCTTATTGATTAGCACATTCACCCGGGCAAGGTCATCAGGCGTGCTGGAATGGAAAACCCCGCCATCGTGGACAAGGCCATAAAAACGACCTGCGGCCTCGGCAGCATCGAAAATATCCCGGTTCGAGAAAATAGGCGCACTAAACGGGGCATAGGCCCGCGGATGCACGATGAACGTGCTGGCGAAGATATAGGGGCGCGGCGGCGGGTTCTTGCGACCATAAACCGCGCCGAAATCACCCGACGCCAGATTCATGAAGTAATCGCCGGGACTATCTTCGAAACCAACCGTGTTTTCTTTCCGCGCCATCAGCATCAGAAGATCCATCGCCGCATCATCCCACAGCGCTGCCAGACGCTGAAGCATGGGCTGGGGGCCGTCGGTGGTAACGACATCGGCATTGATGCAGTAAAACGGCTCGGCACCCAGATGCGGCAATGCATTCTTCACGCCGCCACCGGAATCGAGCAGCGTCGGCTCGTGCGTGAAGATGATTTCAATATCCTTGCGGCCGGCAAGATGCCGTTCGATCACATCGCCGCAGTGATGCAGGTTGATAACAGCGCGCGTAACACCGGCGGCCACACATTTATCCAGCGCCCAGTCGATCATCGGGCGGCCGGCAACCGTCAGCATGGGTTTTGGCGTGTCTTCCGTGAGCGGGCGCATGCGCGTGCCAAGACCAGCGGCCAACAGCATTGCTGTCTTGGGGGCCGTTTTGATGACAGCGCCCACTATGCCGCCTCTTTCAGCACATCCGGCAGGTAGGTTTTAAACCAGTCGGCCAACGGCGCGCAGGCGGGATGCTTCAGGCTATCCAGCACAAAGTTCTGCACGCGCGGCAAGTGTTTGATATAACCGGCCTTTCCGTCACGGTAGTTCAGGCGGCAGAAGATGCCGCAAATGCGTGCATTGTTCAGCGCCTTGAATACATGATAAGCGTTCATGAACGATGTTTCATCGACCTGCGTAGCGGCCAGATAGCGCTGTAGCATCTTCTTGGCGATCGCCGGATTAACATCGCGCCGCGCATCGTTGAACAGGAACTGCACATCGAATGCCGCGTGGCCGGTAACGGCATCCTGGAAATCAATTACGCCGGCGCGCGCCTGCCCCTGTTTTTCGGGCAGCCACATGATATTGGGTGAATGATAATCACGGATAATCAGCACCGGACTGTCTGTTTCAAGGTGTTTATACATCTGGTGCCATGCCGCGCGATAGGCGCCGCGCACGGCATCATCTACCGTCAGACCGCAATGATGTTCGGCGAACCAGTCGATGAACATATCAGCTTCGCAGTCCATCGCCACCGCGTCATAGGACAGCATGGGCCATGACGCGCCGTTGTATTCCAGCACTTGCGGTACTTTAACGCCGGCCAGCTTTACCAGCACATCTGTGGCCGCCTCGTACATCGCTTCTTCGTCTTTGTTTGCCTGCTGCAGCAGGCTCCAATACTGGCCTTCGCCAAGGTCGCCCAGCAGGGCCAAACCATCGGTCACATTGAAAGCATGTATTTCCGGCACTGTGAAACCGGCCTGATGCAGGAATTCACCGATGCACACAAACGCGTCAACACGCGACGCAGCTGTGCGGCGATGGGCGCAGTAACCGGCAGCGATACGCTCGGCTTCCGACATCTCGGGCGTACAGACGATTTCTTCTTCATCCAGCGGCGCATTCATGACGATAGCTTTTGTGCCATCGGGCTTAACAAGGCGTATATACGAACGGATGGATGCGTCGCCGCCCATATCGATGCGCCGGGCATCACCCCAGCCGTTAGCGATGATAAAATCGTCAATAAGTCTTTCGCGCTCGTCCATTAAAATCCCTCAACCTCGGCCCAGCGTAACCCGCCCTCGCCCAGCGTCAAATGCACTTTTTTTGCATACTTCGATGCATAATGCGCAAGGCGTTCCGGCCATTCGACCAGCACAATTCCTTCTGCCACGGAATCCTCGAAACCCAACTCAAAAATCTCATCAGGATGTTTCAGCCGGTACAGGTCATAATGGTAAAGCGGCCCGCGTGGCGTATCGTATTGCTGCACCAGCGTGAATGTAGGGCTTGGCACTTCCTCGACATCCGGGGCCAACGACTGGATGAGTGCGCGGGCCAGCGTGGTTTTACCAGCGCCAAGATCCCCTTGCAGCAACAGTACATCACCGATCCGCAGCTGTGCCGCCAGCTTTTCCGCCAACGCCGTTGTGGCCTGCAGGTCGGGAAGATTATGCCGCATTATCTTCAACCTGCTGCCCACTGACGCGCGTTGGCAGCGTGATCACAACCTGTGTGCCCTTGTTGACTTCGCTGAATATTTCCACCTGGCCGTTGTGCAATTCGACCAGCGACTTGACCAGCGACAGGCCCAGGCCGACACCCGGCTGCCGCGCCTGCGGGTTGGCGCGCTCGAACTTGTTAAATGCGCGCTCGCGCTCGGCATCCGTCATGCCGATGCCGGTATCGGTGACCATGATGATTGTCTGATCGCCCTGCTGGCGCGCGCCAATCACGATCCTGCCGCCGGGCGGCGTGTACTGCACCGCGTTGGTCAGCAAGTTGAATAGCACCTGCTGCATACGCCGTTCGTCGATCTCGGCGGGCATCAGCTTGTCGGTTGGTTCGACAATCACGTCCAGCTGCTGCCGCTGGGCCCAGCTTTTGATCATGCCGGCCACATCACCCAGCAGGCGCGCTATCTCGACCGGGCGACGGTTCAGCAGCATGCGGCCCGCTTCGATGGTGGCCAGATCCAGCACGGTGTTGATAAGCGCCAACAGCTTGCGCGACGCTTCCAGAATAGTCTTGGCGTAATCCATCTGCCGGTCGTTCAGCGCACCGAAGTACTGGTTAGTCAGGATCTCGGCGAAGCCGATGATGGTGGAAAGCGGCGTGCGCAACTGGTACGATACGTTGGCGACGAATTCCGACTTCAGCTTGTCGGCAGCCGCCAGCGCACGGTTGGTGGTGCGCAGCGCGGTTTCGACGCGTGCGGTGTCGGTCACATCAAGGTAGCTGTGCAGCACGTTGCCGTCGGGCAGCGGGACACTTGAAGCATCGACGATTGAACGGTCGGCACGCACGATGCGATGCTGGCGGGCATTGCGGTCCAGCATCTCGGCCACAACCTGCTGACGGTATACATCCCAATCACCGCTGTAATCGAGCAAGGGCTTCATCTGATCCAGTACATCGGCCAAATGCGGGTTAACATCCAGTGTATCGGCATCCAGCTGCCAAATGCGTGCCAGCGATGGATTGAACAGCTTCACGCGGCCATCCGACCCCAGCACCATGACGCCTTCGGCAAGATTATCCAGCGTTTCCTGCTGCACGGCGATGAGCGTGTTGTATGACGATTCAAGGGCTAGCTTGTCGGTGACGTCCTCGGTGACAAGCATCAGGCCACCCAGCGGGTGCGGAATGTACAGCACGCGGATTGTGGTGCCGTCAGGCAGGTGCATCAGCTCTTCCGCGCTTTCAATTAACGAGGTAAAGCGCGCCAACTGTTCACGGCGGAAACGCTGGAAGTCAACGACTTCGGGGATCTTACGGCGTTGACGCAAGTCGTCCAGCACTTCGCTGTATGTGGGCGCCGTGCGCACGAACGCTTCTTCAAACTGCCACAAGCGCTGGTAGGATTGATTATAGAAGCGCAGCTTCTGTGCGCCGTCGAAAATGGCGATCGGGGCGCCCAGCTGCTCGAGCGTTTCCTCGAACGCGCTGACGTGCCGCGCCAGTTCGTTCTTGGTGTCTTCCAGCAGTGTCTGGTCAAGCGCAAGGCCGACGATATAACCTTCGACAATCACCGGCGTTTCGAAAATGCGGAACAGCTTGCGCGTGCCTTCCACAACCACATGGCGCTCTTCCACCTGCATCTCGCCAGTATCCAGCGCCTTGCGCGCCAGATCGCGCGAGGCCTGCGCCATCATGGCCGGCGCGAATTCGATCTGCTTCTCGATAATCTCGTCGGCCGGCATTTCCATCGCGGCGGCATAGGCGTTGTTGCACCACACGATCTGGCCCGTGAGGCGGCGCAGCCACAGCGGACGCGGCAGGGCCTGACCAACCACGCTAAGCTTGGCGATTTCGGCTTCAAGACCGCTGCGTTCGCGCTGCCACGCGGTTTCGCGGTCTTTCTCCTCGTTACGGTCCAGCAGCCATAACACAAAACCGTTATCCGGCAGCAGCCCGGCGGTGATGCGCAGCGGCCGTTCACCAAGACTGACGCGTGTTTCCAGCGTAAAGGTTTCGCGGTGGCCTTGCAGCTTTTCAAGCAGCGTGACGAATAGCCCGCGATCGCCGGCAACAAGCCGGTCGGCCAGCTGGGCGCATTGCTCGACAGCCGTCAGGCCCAGCCATGTTTGCGCTGTGGCATTGATGACCGGCGGCAGGTTTGGGCGGCAGATGACGATACCGAACGGGGCCGTGTTCAGCGTGTTATCACGCCACGCTGCTTCGATACGGGTGGCGCGCAGGATTTCACGACGAAAGAAAAACTTTTGCAGGGTAACGAAAAAACCCAGTGTCGTGACAAGAAAGGAGCCCACCACGAAGTAGGGCAGTTCGTTAGCCGGGATAACCGCTCCGACATGAGGCACATGCAGCGCGACGAGCGCCAGCGCACCCAACCCGCTCAGCGTAAAGCCGAAAGCGGAACCGCGAATCCAGGGTTGCGAGGCAGCAGTTTTGTTCATCCCTTATATTTAAGCGGGGTTTGGCCCGGGGGCCAAGGGGCAGAACAAGCGGTAGAATAAGGCCGAAAAGCCCATAAAACAGCGGTTACTTCTGCGCCGTCTGTTCGATGACCCATGCGGCATATTCGGCTTCGGCATAGGGTGCATCCCAGCCAAAAATAGCCGGCACGTCGAACGGGTGGTGCGCCTTGATGGCAGCGGCCAGCTTATCAAACAGCTCGGCACGCGTTTTGATATGCATGATGTATTCCTGTTTGGCGCACATCTCGTTCTGCCATTCATAGATCGAGACTTCGTTGCGGAAAATGTTGACGCATGATGTCAGGCGCTGTTCGACCAAAGTGCGCGCCAGCTTTTCGGCATCTTCACGCGTGAAGGTTGATGTCTGGACGTTGATAAGCCTTGTCATGCCTTTCCCTTCTCAAAGCGGCGCAGGACCAGCGAGATCAGCAGCGCCGACACCATGCAGCAGGTGAACATGATGGTGAAATTGCCCATATTCAGCGGCAGCATGCCGGGCCTGGCAAACCCGAAGCCAACCAGCACGACGATCGTGTCGACGGGCACAGCTATGGCACTGGAGATGAGAACCCGCTGCGAGAGAGGGCGTTTTGAAAAACTGTACACTGCCCAGTCGGTCAGCTCGCCCAGCGCGAATGCGGTGACGCTGGCGATGGCCAGCGCCGGGGCAGCCAGATGGTAGCTGATGAAGGCGGCAAGACCCATAGCAAGGAAGATTCGTTTGCGACCGATCTCGTTCTGCGCAAAGTCCCGGATGACATAGACAAGCCCGGCAACAAACGACGCGGGTGTGAAATACACTTCCGGCGCGATGTTATAAACCGGCACATACATCAGCACCATACCCGTGGCCGGGATCAGCAGGACATAGAGGATGGTGAACTTCAGCCCGACAAGCTGATCGGCCAGATACTGATGCGGCTTGCGGTTCATCCCCTGCCCCTCTGTTTTTTGTTCTTAGTAGCGGTATGTATCCGGCTTGTACGGGCCTTCTTCGGCGATGCCCAGATATTCGGCCTGCTTATCGCTCAGCGTCGTCAGCTTCACGCCCAGACGCTCGAGGTGCAGACGCGCCACCATTTCATCAAGATGCTTTGGCAGCGTGTACACCTTCTTTTCGTACTTGCCGGGGTTGGTCCACAGCTCGATTTGCGCCAGCACCTGATTGGTGAAGCTGGATGACATCACGAACGACGGATGACCCTTGGCACAGCCGAGGTTGACCAGACGGCCCTTGGCCAGCACGATCAGGCGCTTGCCATCCGGGAAGATGACTTCATCAACCTGCGGCTTCACTTCTTCCCACTTATAGTTCTGCAGTGCGGCGATCTGGATTTCGCTGTCGAAGTGACCGATGTTGCAGACAATGGCGCGCGACTTCATGGCGCGCATGTGATCCAGCGTGATGACATCGACGTTGCCGGTGGCCGTTACAAAGATATCGCCAACGGGGGCCGCATCTTCCATCGTCACAACCTGGTAGCCTTCCATCGCGGCCTGCAGTGCACAGATCGGGTCGATTTCAGTGACCAGAACGCGCGCACCCTGGCTGCGCAGGCTGGCGGCGCTGCCCTTACCGACATCACCGAAGCCGGCGACAACAGCTGTCTTACCGGCCAGCATCACGCCGGTGGCTTGCTTGATACCGTCAACCAGCGACTCGCGGCAGCCATACAGGTTGTCGAACTTGCTCTTGGTCACGCTGTCATTAACGTTGATGGCGGGCACGGCCAGCTTGCCGGCCTTCTCCATCTCATACAGGCGGTGAACGCCCGTGGTCGTTTCTTCCGAGATGCCCTTCACGTCCTTCATCAGGTCGGGGTATTTGTTGTGCATGACCTGCGTCAGGTCGCCGCCGTCATCAAGGATCATGTTCGGCGTCCAGTTGTTCGGGCCGAAGATCGTCTTTTCAATGCAGGCTTCGTATTCTTCTTCGGTTTCGCCCTTCCATGCGAACACGGGAATGCCGGCGGCGGCGATAGCAGCGGCGGCCTGATCCTGCGTCGAGAAGATATTGCAGCTTGACCAGCGCACGTCAGCGCCCAGCGCCTTCAGTGTTTCAATCAGCACGGCGGTTTCAGTTGTCATGTGCAGACAGCCGGCAATACGGGCGCCCTTCAGCGGCTGTTGCTTGCCATATTTGGTGCGTAGCGCCATCAGACCCGGCATTTCGGATTCAGCGATGCTGATTTCCTTGCGGCCCCATGCGGCCAGCGTGATGTCTTTTACCTGATAATCGTTTGAGTCATTACCCGTGGGGGCTGTAGCGGCTTGCGTCATAGTATAAGTCTCCCTGCCGCTTATGTAGCAGCCGGGCGGCTATGCAGCAAGGTATGATTAGGTGTTTGTATCCAGCGCTTTAAGCAGGTAGTCGGTGCGCTCGTCTTCCTTGGCGATGACAGCGGCGTTCGCTTTATATGCGGCGCTGGCCTGCAGCAGGCTGACAAGGTTGGCTTCAAGGTTCACTTCAGGTAGGCCGGCGGGTTTGAAATCGGTCAGCACACCCGATGGCGAGTTGCCCGAAACCTGTGCGCTGTTCTGCGCTTCGATCGACTGATAGTTTCCACTTTGCGCATTGGCAATATTGCTGGCGGCGGCCTGCACCTTTTTTGACGCAGCAACGAGACCGGTAACGGCGATACGAAGTGAATCTGTCATAGGACGTACAGTATACTAAAAAGCCTGTTAGCAACAGGTTAAGCGGCTAACCTATTGGAAGCTCTACAGTAAAAACGGCACCCTGAACCTTCTGGCTCTGGTCGTAGCGGTTGGCCGCATAGACACGGCCTTTGTGCGCATCGACAATCTGCTTCACAATCGACAATCCCAAACCCGAATGTTTGCCATAGGATTCGCTGGCCGGGCGTTCGGTATAGAAGCGGTCGAATACGGCTTCCAATTTACCCTCAGGAATGCCGGGGCCACTGTCAGCGACGCGCACCACAGCCAGGTTGCCGGCGCGCATCAGCGTGACCTGTACCGTGCCCTTTGCCGGCGAGAACGATACCGCGTTTTCAATCAGGTTCTGAAAAACCTGCGCCAAGCGCACCTCAAACCCGGCAACGAAAACCCGCTCAGCTGGTGTCGACAGCAGGACTTTGATCTTTTTATTCTGTTCGCTGTTGACGTTGACGATGGTGCGCAGCAATTCAGCCAGATCGACACGTTGCGATTCCAGACGCGACAATTCGGCGTCAAGGCGCGAGGCGCCCGAGATATCAGTAATCAGACGGTCAAGCCGCTGCACATCGTGGTTAAGGATATCGAGCAGCTTGCCCTGCTGCACGGGATCTTTTACGCGGGCCAGTGTTTCTATCGCGCTGCGGATGCTGGCCAGCGGATTCTTGATTTCATGCGCGACATCGGCGGCGAAAGTCTCGATGGCATCCATGCGCTTCCACAGCGTTTCCGTCATGCTGCGCAGCGATGACGACAGATCCCCGATTTCATCATGCCGGTCGGTGAAATCGGGGATTTCGCGCAGGGCGCCACGGCCGCGTGTGCCGCTGGACTGGCGAGCCCCCGACCGCACGGCATCGGCTGCCATGGCCAGCAGGCGGATGGGCCGCGCAATCGCCCGCGCCAGATACAGCGACAGGATGATGGTGATGATCAGAGAGCCAATGAACAGCAGGATGATATCCTCGCGCACGGTGGCAATGGCGTCAGTCATGCGACGCGAGTCACGCGTCAGGTTCAGTGCGCCAAGCACATTTTTATAGCTTTGGATCGGCACCGCGACCGAGAACAGAATCTCGCCGTTGGCTTTTTTCCAGACCTGCACGCCGGTAAAACCGTTCAGCGCGGCCATAACTTCCTCGCGCACGACCGGCAGCACGGGGTCATCTTCCACATAAATCGGCATATCGCGGTGCTGCGGATAGAAGAAGCCAGCCAGGGCAGCGACCTGCCGTTCCAGCCACCCTTCGGCGTTGACGCGGTTCAGCTGCACACGCACGATGCCGCTGTTGGGCGCACGGCCAATCACCCAGCTGTCGGCCGTCAGCATCGCGTTTGTATCGTAAAGACGGGTGCGCGCGTCGGTGACTTCGTCAAGGCGGCGCACCATCTGCCGCGCCAGTGAATCCACCAGCTCGTCCTTGTCGTCGTCATGCTTCAGCGTGGCACCTTCGGCAACGGCGCTGGCGAAGATGCGCGCTTCGTTCTTCAGGCCCTCGACTTCGACTTCGATCAGGCGATCCTGGTAACTGGCAAGATACAGGATACTGGCGACAAGGATAGCGAGCGCCAACACGTTGACGGCCATGATGCGCAGGGTCAGCGGTGATATGCGCTGCCCGCGCACATAACTGCCCAGCACAGGCCGTTCGGCCGTGCGCCGCAAAAGCCCCGCCGCCTCGCCGGCCAGCTCACGCCAGTCCTTTATATGGAAAGATGCCTGCTGCACCAGCGCACGCGCACGCTGCAGAAGTTTCTGCCCCTTCCGGATTACTTTCTCGATCGGTTCAGGAACTTCGATAACAAGCACAGATAAACCCCGGTTGGCCTAAGCTCAGGCGGCCTCTTTGTAGCGATAGCCGACGCCATACAGCGTTTCGATCATCTCGAACGTATCGTCGATCTCGCGGAACTTCTTGCGGATGCGTTTGATGTGACTGTCGATCGTGCGATCATCGACATAAATCGACTCGCCGTAGGCGCAATCCATCAGCTGGTCGCGGTTCTTCACATGACCTGGACGATGCGCCAACGCCTTGACCAGCAGGAATTCTGTCACGGTCAGGTCGACATCCTGGCCTTTCCACTTGCAGGTATGGCGGGCAGAATCCAGCACCAGGTCACCGCGATGCATGATGTTCGCAGGATCATCGCCAGCGGCCGGCGTTTTTGCCAGATTCTGGCGGCGCAGCAGGGTACGGATGCGTTCCAGCACAAGATTCTGCGAAAACGGCTTGCGGATATAATCGTCAGCCCCCATGCGCAAGCCCATCAGTTCGTCGATCTCTTCGTCTTTCGACGTCAGGAAGATAACAGGCATCGTGGTGGTTTCGCGCAGCTTGCCCAGCAGCTCCATGCCGTTCATGCGCGGCATCTTGATATCCAGCACAGCAAGGTCGGCCATCTTCTGGGTCAGCCCCTGCAGTGCTTCAGCGCCATCGACAAACGTGCGAACGTTGTACCCTTCCGCTTCCAGCGCCATGGATAGCGACGTCAATATGTTACGATCATCGTCCACCAGGGCGATGGTCTGTGCGGGTGTTATTTGTGTCATTTTCCCCTCGAAAATTAATACCGGACTCGATACGCCTTTATTACGGCCTAATTGGGGCTAAATCTAGCCTAAATCAGGCCTAAACTTACCCATTCCACAGGTTGCAGATTCGCGTATAAAAATTCCATGAGCCCTTCCCTTCCCCTGCAGCAAAATCAGGCCCTTGCCGATCTTCATCTTGGCAAGCTGCTTCATGCTTATTGGAATTTACCGCCCGCGCACCTGGTCGAACATGCCATCCGCCGTCATGAAGCCAAGCTGACGAATGCGGGCGCACTGGCCGTGCGCACCGGCATCCACACTGGGCGCAGCCCGAACGACAAATTCATCGTCGAGGATGCTGAAACCAAAAACCAAGTATGGTGGGGCAACGTCAACAAACCCTTCGCCCCCGAGAAATTCGACGCCCTTTTGCAACGCATCGGCACGTTCATGGAAGGCCATGAGGCCTATGTGCAGGATCTGGCCGTCGGCGCCGCCCCCGGCTATCGCGTGCCCATTCGCGTGATTACGCAATATGCGTGGCACAGCCTGTTCGCACAAAACATGTTCTTGCGCCCGTCGTCGGAAGAACGCCTGAAACAAGTGCCAGCCTTTACCGTTATCCATGCGCCGAATTTCACCGCTGTTCCCGAGCGCGACGGCACGCGCAGCGCCGCTTTTGTGATCATCAACTTCACGAAGAAGCTGGTGATCATCGGCGGCACATCGTATGCCGGCGAAATCAAGAAGGCCATTTTCACGGTGATGAATTACCTGCTGCCGCCGCAGGGCGTGCTGCCGATGCACTGTTCGGCCAACGTTGGGCATGACGGACGCAGCGCGCTGTTCTTCGGCCTGTCAGGCACCGGCAAGACATCGCTGTCGGCCGACCCCGAGCGCGACCTGATTGGCGACGATGAGCACGGCTGGGGAGAAAATGGCATCTTCAACTTTGAAGGCGGCTGTTACGCCAAGGTCATCAACCTGTCACAAAAGGCCGAACCCCTGCTGTATGCTGCAACCGAGCGCTTCGGCACCGTGGTTGAAAACGTGGTGATGGACCTTGTGACACGCCAGGTCGATTATAACGACAGCCGCTATGCCGAGAATACGCGCAGCTGCTATCCCATTGACTACATTCCGCATGCGCTGGCCAGCGGCCCCATGGCGGGACAGGGCGGGCACCCCAAGCATGTGGTGATGCTGACCTGCGACGCCTTCGGCGTGCTGCCGCCGATTTCACGCCTGACCACACAACAAGCGATGGAGCATTACCTGAACGGCTATACGGCCCGCGTAGCCGGTACCGAGCGGGGGGTGACCGAACCCAGCGCCGTGTTCAGCGCCTGCTTCGGCGCACCATTCCTGCCGCGCCCGCCCCGTGTTTATGCCAATCTGCTGGGCAAACTTCTGGATCATCATGAAGCCACCTGCTGGCTGCTGAACACCGGCTGGAGCGGCGGCGCCTATGGCACGGGCCAACGTATGCCGATTGCCACCACGCGCGCGCTGCTGAATGCGGCTCTTTCAGGCCAGCTGGATAAGGTGGAATATGAAACCGAGCCGTTCTTCGGCCTGAGCGTACCGACATCGGCGCCGGGTGTTGATGCTGCCGTGCTGAACCCGCGCAATACATGGAAAGACGGCGCCGCCTATGACGCCGCTGCCCGCAAGGTGGCCGCGCTGTTCATTGATAACTTCCAACAGTTCAAGGATAAAAGCGCAGCCTAGCTTTTTCGCGCAGGCTTGCCCAGTGCGCGCGGGCGGTAGCGGTCAATGCCGCGGCTAGGCATCTGTTCAATTTCAATCACGCCGGCAGCATCAAACGGGATTCTTGTGTGCAAAAGCTTTTGCAGGAAGATGTTCATGGCTTTGGCCGGTATAACCAGCGCCAGCGGGCTATCGGCTTCGCGCCACAGTTTTTCATAAACTTCAACCTGTGACTGCAGGTCGCCTTTTATTTTTGGCAGCTGCTTAATATTGAAGTTCTGTGATTGCCTTAAATTCCAGCCATTGAATTCATCAGCATAGTAGATGTCACGCAGGCCCGGCACGGCACGGCGCCAGCTAAATGGTTTTACAAGGTCGCCATCCGCCGGGGATTCCAGCGCACAGATAACAAGACGGGGTTTCAAAGCCGTCATCGTGGGCCCTTTCGTCGTGTCACCAGCGGTCCCTTGCGCGGGGGCGTCATCAGCGGGCGCGGCGTATGGATGATGCGCAAAAGGCTTTTGGTTTCGGGGACGACTTCCCACACCGTACCGGGCGATACGGCGCGGCCGGTGATGCCGACATGTTCAAGCAGTTCAGCCGCTTCATACGTATCAAGTATGAAAAGACTCGGCCAGCGCTTGTTCATTTGCGCCATACAGTGCGGCACGATATCGGCATCGGTGCCCGTGGTTGGCAGCCATTCGACCACGGACTTCTTCGGCAGCAGGCTTTCTATTTTTGTAGGATAAAAGTGGGTGGAAACGGCGACACGGCGACGCATACCCGACACAGCATCCCTTAAATCGCCCAGACCGGACCCTAGCGCATCGATTTCGCACAGGGGCCTGTCGCCAAATTCTTTAGAACGGCGAATCGTTGAGGCGCTGCTGAGAACGCAAAGGATGAACGGGTCGCTCATCACCTGAAATCCAATAGACTATAAATTAGGACCGCAGGTGTATCAGGATTTCTGCGGACTTACAACCATCACGACCTGGCGGCCTTCGAATTTCGGCTCCTGGTCGACTTTTGCAATGCCGGCCAAGTCGGCCTTCACACGCGTCATCAGCGCGATACCTAGCTCGGTATGGCTCATTTCGCGGCCCTTGAAGCGCAGGGTGAACTTGATCTTGTCGCCTTCTTCAAGGAACTGACGGGCCTGTTTCATCTTGATCTGATAATCGTGATCGCCAATCATCGGACGCAGCTTCAGTTCCTTGATTTCAACGACCTTCTGCTTCTTGCGGGCTTCGGCAGCCTTCTTTTCCTGTTCGAACTTGTATTTACCGTAATCGATGATCTTGCATACCGGCGGATCGGCCTGCGGCGAGATTTCAACAAGGTCGAGGCCGGCTTCATCAGCACGGCGCAGCGCTTCCTTGGTATCGACCACGCCAATCATCTCGCCGTCTTCGCCGACAAGGCGCACGTTCGGCACGGTGATCTCGGCGTTGATACGCAGATCGTCTTTCGACTTTTCCTTGACGAAGCCCGAACCGCGCGGCGTAAACGGACGCGGGCCACCAAAACCGCCGGGACGCGGATTGCTGCCCTGATAACCCGGACGGGGATTGTTACCCTGATAACCGGGGCGCGGGTTGTTGCCCTGATAGCCAGTGCCGGCCGGGCGTGGTGCGCCGCTGCCCTGATACGGGCCTGAACCTTGGGGACGTGGAGTGTAAGGACGGTTTGCGCCTGATGTGCTGGAAGGCCCTGATGGACGGTTACCTGATGGACCTGAGTTGGGACCGCGTGGCGGGCCCGGTGGACGGTTAGACTGCAAACTTTCCTCGTAACTGGTTATTCCGAAAACAGACCTTCGGTTTTATCGGAGATGCAATGATAAAGCAACCGGAAAAGAGGTTGTAAAATACGACTTTTTGGCAATTTCACTGAATAGGTAGCTTTAAGTCGGGCGGTTCCCGCGTGGTGGCGTTGCCGGAGACCGCCCTGCATGTTGTGCAGCATAGCGCGCTGCCGCAGCTCTCTTTGCTTCCTGAAGGCCAGTCTGATGCTTTTTTAGCAAACCTATATAGTTGCTGCCACTATCAGCGTCTTCGGTAATACGGATGCGCAAATCGCCATTATTCTTCGAACTGGGCACAAGACTTAGGGCTTCTTTCGGAATGCCAATACTCTGCAGGCCGGCGATAATCTTGATGACTTCCTCGTCGCTTTTACCTTCAACATTCAGCGCGTGGAATCCTTTTCCTTTTTTATCAACTTCCGCCACCCAGCCACGACCATCACTGGCAACAGCTTCCGCCGCCTGATCGCAAAGACGCTGGCCAACAATATTTACCTGCATACGCAGAGCGACGGCACCAGCGGTGCCAAATGCCCTACCCATAATAGCGCTGGCTTTTTCCCTTTGCTGGCCCATGCGATCGGGAGCGCGGGCTTGAGCGTTCATTCGGTCAAAAACACCCGCCCGCGCGGCCGCGCCATCAATCATCGGCGCACCGGCGTCATCAGCGAACCCTTTTAGCTTCATAGGCTTACCGCGGCCGCGGTCATCATTCGAAGGCATTGCTATTCCTGCTTATAAATCGCGCTTTATCCGACAATTTTTACACGCAGCGGATAACCGCCCGTTAATAAGGGCAGTACAGATTGTAATTCAATAGGTTAGCCGCTACGCGACCGCTTTGGGCTTTTGCCTGATGCCTGAAGGCACAGCTGCTGCATCCACCGTTTCACGGATAGCGTCCACCAGCAGCTTTACTTCCTGTGACTCGCCACCAAGGTGACGGATGGCCACCTGCTTGCCTTCGGATTCCTTTTTACCGACCACAAAAATCAGCGGCACTTTCTTCAGTGAATGTTCGCGGATCTTGTAGTTGATCTTTTCGGCACGCGTATCGATTTCAGCACGCAGCCCGGCACGCTTGCAGGCCGCCAGCACTTCTTCGGCATAACCGTCAGCATCGTTCGTAATCGTTGCCACAACCACCTGTACCGGGGCCAGCCACAGCGGGAACTTGCCGGCGTAGTGCTCGATCAGCATACCGATAAAGCGCTCCATCGAACCCAAAATCGCACGGTGCATCATGACCGGGCGGTGCTTCTGGCCATCTTCGCCGACATAATCGGCATCGAGGCGTTCGGGCTGCACGAAGTCGAGCTGCAGTGTGCCGCACTGCCATGTACGGCCAATAGCGTCGCGCAGGTGGAATTCCACCTTCGGGCCATAGAACGCGCCCTCGCCCGGCAGCTCCTCGAACTGCAGGCCGGCATCATTCAGCGCCTGGCGCAGGCCATCTTCCGCCTGATCCCACACAGCATCAGATCCCAGACGCTCATTCGGTCCCGGACGCAGCGCCAGTTTCACTTGCACGTTATCGGCACCGAAGCCCAGCGCGTCATACACGCCCAGCTGCAGTTTGAAATAGGCCAGTGATTCCGATACGATCTGTTCCGGCGTACAGAAGATATGCGCATCATCCTGCGTGAATGCGCGCACGCGCATGATGCCATGCATCGCGCCCGACGGTTCATTGCGGTGACAGGCGCCGAATTCGGCCATGCGGATCGGCAGGTCACGGTACGACTTGATGCCCTGCTTGAAGATCTGCACGTGCGCCGGGCAGTTCATCGGTTTTACACCCAGCCACTTCGTATCTTTTTCACCGGGGTTTTCGGCGATCTTGAACATGTTGTCGCCGTAGATATCCCAGTGGCCCGACGCCTTGAACAGCGAGCTATCAAACAGCTGCGGCGTGCGCACTTCGATATACTCGGCCTCGTTCAGGCGCTGACGGATGAAGTTTTCAAGGATGCGCCACAGCGTCCAGCCATTCGCATGCCAGAACACGCTGCCGACAGCCTCTTCCTGCATATGGAACAGGTCGAGTTCGCGGCCCAGCTTGCGGTGGTCGCGCTTTTCAGCCTCTTCCAGCATCATCAGGTAGGCATCCAGCTCTTTCTTATCGCGCCATGCCGTGGCGTAGATACGCTGCAGCATCGGGTTCTTGGCGTCACCACGCCAATAAGCGCCGGCGACCTTCATCAGCTTGAAAGCCGTGCCAATTTTACCCGTGGATGGCATGTGCGGGCCGCGGCACAGGTCATACCACTTGCCTTGGCGATAGATGCTGATTTCTTCCGTGCCCGGCAGATCGCGGATCAGTTCAGCCTTGAACTTTTCGCCCATACCTTCAAACAGCTTGATCGCTTCGTCACGTTGCCAGACTTCGCGCGTGAACTTGTCATCGCGGGCGACGATGTCGCGCATCTTGTTTTCGATCGCTTCAAGGTCGTTCGTGCTGAACGGCTGCTCGCGATAGAAGTCGTAATAAAAACCGTTCTCAATGTTAGGCCCGATCGTGACCTGCGTGCCGGGGAACAGTTCCTGTACGGCTTCGGCCATGATGTGCGCCGCGTCGTGACGGATCAGTTCCAGCGCATCAGGCGATTTCAGCGTGATGATCTCAACCTTGGCATCGGCCTTGATTTCCGTGGCCAGGTCCTTGACTTCGCCGTTCAGTTTGATGGCCAGCGCACTTTTGGCAAGGCCCGCGCCAATGCTGGCGGCCAGTTCGGCGCCCGTGACAGCTTTATCAAAGCTGCGGACCGAGTTATCAGGGAGCGTAATATTTACAGACATCTTGTTCACCGTTTTATATTGGAAACCACATTTTGGAAAGAGAGCGCGACACGCGCGAACCGGTCACTGCCCTAGGCAGTGACGGCGGTAGTGGTGGTCGTGGTGGTGAACTTTTTCATTACCTATAAAAGGTAACGGGGCCGCGGGGGCCCCGTCAACAAAAATTTCGGTTAAATAAGGACTATACCGTGTATTTGCTATCAGCCGGGACGCCGGTTCTGTACAGCAGGCGCGAACCATCGGGGGTCAGCGCATTGGCGTCATAGGCTTCACCGATTTCGCGCAGGCTCCGCTGTGTGGCAATGTAACCATCCACATGGCGATGACGTGCTTCGGTCTCAAGCGAATAGACCGGCAGTTCAGCCACGATTGCACAGCCATCGATATCTAGATCAAAATTTCTACCCATAATATGTCTCCGTTTCTGACGGTCTTTATAACCTGTTTCTGGTCCGGGCAGCAATATTCAGAATTACTTTCAGGCGCATGAAATCAAGTACTTGCAGGGATTTTATGCGCTATTTGATCCTAATCATTTCATCCTTACGGCAAACAGCGTCGGATGGCCTGACTTTAACGAACAAGGAGTCTTCCATGACAACCCGCGCATCTTCACCCCGCCGATCACCCTCAGCCTCGCGCACGTCCTCACGCTCACGCACTTCCGGTAGCCGCCGCAAGGCCTCGCCGACGCAACAGCGCAAAGTGCGCGACGTCATGCATGAATATAAGGAAGGATCGCTGCGCAGCGGCAAACCTGGTCCCGGCAAGGGCAAGCGTGTTAAATCGCGTCGGCAGGCGATTGCCATCGCGATGAGCGAATCCGGGCAGTCGCGCGCAAAGAAAAAGACTGCCCGCAATGCCACAAAGAATGCGTCGTTGAAGCGCTCGAGCGCCAACAACCGCAAGGTGCGCGCTGACAGTGAAACGCGCCAGCGCCGCCCATCCACCAAGACCCCCGGCCAACGCACGGGCCGCGCGGCAAGCTGGATGCGCCGCAAGGGCAACAGCGCCGGCACGCATCAGATGATGCGCCTTACCTGACGGGACAGTACTCCGCCCAAATGGCAGCATCATCGTGAGTGGTTAAGTAACGACTTGTTTGCTGATGAACCCGCCGCTTTGGTGTTCCCACAGCTTGGCATACAGGCCGTTCTTTTCCAGCAGTTCACGGTGCGCGCCCATTTCAACGATGACGCCATCTTTCAGCACGATAATGCGGTCCAGATCAGCCAACGTTGACAGGCGGTGCGCAATGGCGATGACAGTGCGACCGTGCATCGCCGTGGAAATCGCGTCACGGATGTGCTGTTCGGACACGCTATCGAGCGCCGACGTCGCTTCGTCCAGCAGCAGGATGGGCGCGTTCTTCACCAGCGCCCGGGCGATGGCGATGCGCTGACGCTGGCCCCCCGACAGCTTGACGCCACGTTCGCCCACCATGGTGTTGTAGCCCTTCTTCATCTTCATGATGAAGTCGTGTGCCTGCGCAGCCTTGGCGGCTTCAATCACTTCCTCGTCGGTGGCACCGGGGCGGCTGTAGCGGATGTTTTCGATAATCGTACGGTGGAACAGCGACGTATCCTGCGGAATGAAGCCGATATGACTGCGCACGCTTTCGATGTGCATCTTGCTGATATCCTCGCCGCCGATGCGTATGGCGCCGCCCTGGATTTCGTACAGGCGCAGCAGCAATGCCATCAGCGTCGACTTGCCCGAACCACTGGGGCCGACAAGTCCGACGCGCTCGCCCGGGTTGATATGCAGCGACAAATCGTCAAACAACTTAGTATCGGGCGCATACCCGAACGATATGCCGTCGAAGTGGATGCTGGGCTCCTTGAGGTCAAACGGCACTTTCTGTTCGCGGCGCGGCGTCGGGTGTACCAGCGTGTTCAACGATTCCTGCGCAGCGCCGAAGTATTCGATGGTGTCGGGCGCCTTGTCGGCCAGCGTGCGCGCCTGCGTCACCAGCAACAGCGCCTGCGCCCCGATCAGCGCAAAGTCACCGGGCGTGATCATCCCGTTGAAGAGGCCGTACAGGCCGCCGCCCAGCAGGATCATCCACGCCAAAAATGCCATCACCTGGTTGATGATGCGAATATTGATCAGTGCCGCTTGCAACTGCCGGTGCGCGTTGGTGCGGTCGCTGATGATGGTGGCCAGATTGCTCAGCTCGCGGTGGATGTGCCCGAACAAGAACATATTGCGGATATTCGAGATCAGGTCGGCATAACGGCCGGTAACCACCGATTTCAGGTCGTTATGGCGGTGGATGAACGGAATGGTCGTCAGCGCCACGCGGTAGGCCAGATAGCCGTAAATCACCAGCCAGACGAACATCGCCGCGCCCAGCGCCGGCATGATGTAGGTGAAGTACACCAGCGCCGTGATGAACGAAAACAGCCCCGCGCAATAATCCCATAGCCATGTTTCGATAACCTTGGAAATACTTTGCACAAGGTCGGATGACTTCTGGATGATGCGACCGGCCAGCTGGTTGTCGTAATACCCGACCGGGTGGCGCAGTGTATAGCCGAACACTTCCAGCGTCTGGCGGCCCAGCAACGGGCGCAGCACCGTGTTGGTGCATATCCATGCGACGTATTCCAGCGCCATGCGTGTCAGCACAAGACCGATAAAGAATTGGACCGCAGGCAACACATGCAGCCAGCGGTCACCCGCTTTCATGGTGTGCGATTCCAGCGTGGTATCGACCAGAAGACCAAGGCCGAATGGCAGGGACGAGTGTAAAATCGCCAGCAGGATGCTGAGGAACATCATGAAGGTGACGCGCCAGCGATAAATCTTCACTACATGCTTCACCATGCGCCACGCCGTCGACGGCAGTTCATGGGGAAGTTTATTCAACAGCCAAGGACCGTAGTCCTTGTCACGATGCAATCGCGTTACCAGCATGCGATAATGCTAGGGCAATAACGGCAAAGGGTACAAGTGGCTTTACAGGCCCGCCATGCTGCGCTGCACTGACGCTTTAGCGGGGGCCGGTTTTCGTGCCGAACAGCGCTTGGGAAACAGCAGCTGCATCCTGCGCATAGCGCCGGAACAGCGGGTCACTGTTCATTTCCTTGATCTCGGCGCTGAGTGCAGGTGACACGGTATCCAGCTGGTCTGCCGGGATCGGGGTGAAAGCGCCGGCATACTGCTCGGCCTGTTCAGCGGCACGTTCCAGAACGCCCATGGTCCAGTCAGTCAGTGCCTGACTTGCATGGGCAGCGGCTTCGGTGGGATTGATTGGATTACTCATGCACTCAACCTAGATGAGCTCGCGGTAGACCGCAAGCGTATCGGCGCACATTTTCTCTTTTGTATAATGCTGCAGGATATATTGACGGGCGGCAGCGGCACGACGGGCATGTTCTTCCGGCGGCAGGGCCCAGATCTGGCGCACGGCCGCAGCCAGGGCCTCGTCATCGCCCGGCGGCACGATCCAGCCGAAGCCCGTGGCGCCAGCCGTTTCAGCCACCGCACCAAGATCACTGACAACAACCGGCTTGCCCATAGCCTGCGCTTCGACAATCACACGGCCAAACGCCTCGGGCTCGATCGATGCCGATACAACGATGTCGGCAGCAGCATACGCGGCCGGCATGTCGCTGCAATCACCCGGCATGAAAACGCGGGCCTGAATGCGCCGCTTGATGACCTGCTGTTCAAGGCTTTCACGATATCCGTCACGTCCCTGATCGCTGCCGACCATCACCGCCACGCAGCGGTCGGGTGCAAGTTGGGCGATCGCCTTGATCAGAACAAGCTGGCCTTTCCAGCGCGTCAGGCGACCCGGCAACAGGATAATCTGCTTGTCAGCCGGCACGCCCCATTTGGCTTTCAGCGCTGCAACACGGTCGGCAGACACAGCGGCGGGATCAAACTTTGCGACATCAATACCGCGATGGATGAGGCGCACATCCTTTGCATCGACATTGCTATAATGTTTCAGCACATGCTGGCGGATAAAATCGGAAATGGCGATCACGCGCCGGCCACGCGTCATGACGCTGTTATAGAAACGCTTGGGAGCCGACTTGAAATTATAAGTGGAGTGGAATGTCGTCATGAACGGTCGGCCCGTCCAGCGGGCCGCCAGCCACCCGGCCCATGCCGGCGCGCGGCTGCGGGCATGGATAACCTGCACATTCTCGGCACGGATCAGCGCTTTTAACTTCCATGCCGAAGCGAAAATTTTAAACGGGTTCTTCGATTTGATCTGCGGCCACACGAAGTGTGCGGCTCCTGCCGCCTCGATTTCAGGCACCATTTTACCGCCAGCCGACACAACCAGCGCCCGCCCCCCGGCTGCCTGTATGGCCGCCGCCATATCCACACAGCCACGTTCAGCCCCGCCGGTTTCCAGTTCGGGAATCAGCTGCAGCACAATCGGTTGCCGGTTCGGTGGCATCATGGTTTATTGCTATCCCACAAGAGGGCTTGAATGTCATCCATCAAAATCATGCAGCTGAACGTTCATGCCGGTGCGCTGATGTGGACAGTTTTAAAACTGATCGCCGACAACCGGCCCGACATCATCTGTATGCAGGAAGTCACCAGTTCACCCGAAGGACATGTGCGCCATTACCACTTTCTTGAGGATTTGAAGCAGCGCTGTCCGGACTATGCCCATACCATGTTTACGCCACAAGTGACCATGACTTGCGTCGGTAAGACGGTCCACGAAGGCCAACTGATCATGAGTCGTTTTCCGCTTGGCGATTGCCACACGCTGTTTCTTGACCATGGTCATACACCCGGCGATACGGAAGATCCTGTCATGCGGAACTGGCAGACGCTGCTGCAATGTGCACGCGTTGAAGCACCACGACCATTCACAATCCTGAACCTGCACGGTTTTGTGGACGGGGGCGCTGATAACCGGGGGAAAGACGGGACACCACGCCTTGAAAACCACGCGCAGGTGATTCTGGACCACGCTGCAAAACTGGGGGGCGAAATTGTATTTTGCGGCGATACAAATTTGCTGCCCACATCGAAGCCTATGCACATGCTGGCCTCTGCATGGACCGACCTTGGCACACAAAACGGCCTGAAAACGTCGCGGCCGGCGTTCGTGACATTGCCGGCACATGTGTGTGATTACATCATGATCAGCAAGGGGTTGAAGGCAAAGTCGTTCCGCGCCGCCGACAAGCCCGAGGAATATTGTTCCGACCATCTGGCCCTGTTCGCGGAGATTGAATGATGCTGTTCGGCCCCGCTTCCACCCGCGCCCTGAAAATTCCGCTGCCGAACAACGGCGGCGATCTGGACGTTGAAATCACCGAAGGCCAGGGCCCGACGTTCGTATGGCTGTGCGGCTATGCCAGCGACATCAACGGCAACAAGGCGACATACCTGAAAGAACAGTGCGAGGCCTGGGGCTATCGCCTGATCCGCTTCAATCACCGCTTTGTCGGTAAGGGTGACGACGCATTCAAAAACCAGACCATGAGCAACCATCTTGAAGACGCATGCGAAGTGCTGCGCCAGCTGACCGACGACAAGGTTATCCTGATTGGGTCATCCATGGGTGGCTGGGTGGGGCTGCGCCTGCTGCAGCTGCACCCTGAAAAAGTGGCTGGTTTTATTGGCGTTGCGGCATCTCCTGATTTTACCAAGACATATGCTGATGCCGGCATCATCAAGGACGTTGAAGATTATCCGAGCATCCACACGCCATTCATTCAGGATGCCAAAAAGCATTTCGTGCTGGACAATCATATCACCGGCTGGAGCGGATCGGCGGCATTTGTGCAGGGCCAACTTGATAAAGCCGTGCCGTGGAAGATGGCTTTCAAGATAGCGAAGAAGATGACCGATTGCGACGATATTACCGTGCATGTGATAAAGGATGGCGGCCACGCTTTATCGCGTCCGCAGGATCTGGAACTGATCTGGCAGGTGGTGAATAACGTGCGCGAAAAAGTAATCGGCCCGGCGGAAAAAGTTTAGCCGCGGCGGAACTTCGGTTTTGGCGGAAGCATCTTCAAGCCCCACCATGTGAGAACGATACCCGGAATCGTGAACGTGAAGAATGCCGGCCAGTGGGCAACCTCGCCCAGCGGAAGCTCACCATCGCCTGCATCGGTCAACAGCTGCTGGACGGATGCGAGGTCGAAGGGGTAGCCATTGGCAACCGCCAGCAAGGCATTAATCAGGGCATAGAAACCCATCACCAGAAAGGCGATTCCGAGACAACCAATGAGACGGCGCAGTTTCCGCATTGGTTAAAGCCTAGCACAGAAGGGGTTAGCGTCCAGTTCATGCGGATACGGCAAAAAACTACGATTTATTAGATAATCGCATTATCCACAGACTTCGTTACCAGCAAGTAACAAATTGTTTGGCATCCGCCGGAATCAGTTGCTAGGGTCATGGTTACCAAATTATTAACAAGCTGGTGTTTCGGGGTGTTTTCAGATACATACCTGCACCAGATCATAACCCTGGTTTCACGCTTTTATGTGAGGAAAAAATGGCTGCTGCACCCAATCCGAACGAGACCAAGCAAGCATCGGCGCCGCCGCATCCTCAGAAGCGAAAGATGCCACCGCAGATGGGACCTCGTCCGCTTCCTGCAGCGCCCGCCTCTTTCCGTAACCGTTCACGCCGCAGCGCCAAGGGTGCGTGGCTGACGTTCGCCGCTTTCATCGCGACGCTGGCATGGTTCGGTATCGTCGGCTTCAACGTCATCAAGGCTGGCGGCTTCACCGCGTTCCTTGAATCAACCGGCGCGGCTGCGATTGTTGCCGTCACCGGCCTGATGCTGGCCCCCGCCGCCATCCTTTGGATGATGTTCGCGTACATGAAGCGCGCGTACGATGTTGAAGCTGCAACCGAACCCCTGCTGAAGCAGCTGGCCTTGATTACCGGTCAGGGCGGCGTTGCCGAAAACCGCATTCGCCGCTTTAACGACGCACTGGCTGAACAGCTCAATTTGCTGCGCCAGACCAGCGAAACCACCAACCGCGTTGCGGAAGATGCATTGGCCACAATGCGCCTTGAACGCGACGAACTGAGCCAGACGCAGAACCATTTCACGACGGATATCAACATTCTGCTGAACACGATGCGCGGCCAGACACAACAGCTTTCAACGCTGGTAGAGACCGGCCAGTCGCAGCTGTCGATGATTGTACAAAAGACGCAGGACATCAGCGAAACCGTCAACAGCCAGACAGACACGACCGAAGCGCGACTGACCGACCTGCTGGCCGCAATTTCAGGAACGCTGGATGAAGTGGGCCGCATGGCCGACGAGCGTATCGAGCATGTTGAAGACGTGACCGATCGCATGGCCGCCCGCGAACGTTCGATGCGCGACGAAGCGACGATTTCAGCCAGCAGTCTTGAAGCAGCTGCGGTGACCGTCAACGAAGCGATGCAAGGCTTCAAGCAGCTGGCTGTTGATGGTCGCAACGAAGCTGATCGCCTGCTGGCCACGCTGCACGGCCAGACGGAAATGCTGGACAGCGCCAGCAGCACCATGCTGGGCCGCATCAGCAGCACCAAGGGCATGGTCGAGGAAATGGCGCAGTTAATGACCCAGACCGCCGAACGTTTTGCCGGCAGCGGCCAGTCGGTTTCCGACGATCTGACCGAGCGTGTTGCTGCGCTGTCAGACGCCGCCACGGCGCTGGAAGTCACCGCTAGCAAGATCAGCGGTATGATCAGCGATACGACGCACGAATTTGCCGCCGGCCAGGACGAAGTGGCCGCGCTGTACGCCGACGTCATCAATAAGCTGCGCGCGGAATCAACCGCACTGACTCGCGCCAGCGATGTGCTGGCCGAAAGCGCCGGCAGCGCCCAGATGCGCCTGCAGACCGTCGTCAGCGACCTGCACCAGACCACCGCCGACAGCATCAACAATTACGAAGAAGCCGGCATCCGTGTCGCTGAGGCGATGAAGGCCCGCGTCAGCGTTATTGTTGACGATGCACAGCGCACGACCAGCGACCTGAAGAACGTGACCGAAGAAACACTGGGCGCGTTTGAAGAAGCCAGCCTGCGTATCGGCGAAACGATGAAGGCCCGCACCGAAGCCGCCATCAGCGATGGCCAGCGCGCGGTACAAGACCTGCACCGCCTTGCCGCCGACAGTGTCGACAACTTCGAAGAAGCCAGCCTGCAGGTTGCGACCGCCATGAAGTCGCGCGTTGAACACGCAATTGGCGAACTGCAGCGCACGACCAGCGAAAGCCTGAGCAGCTATGAAAGCATCTCTGCCAAGGCCGAAGCGCAGGCGGAAACGGTTGCCGAAAACTTCAACGCCGCCATTGCCACATACGAAGGCGCAGCGAAGCGTCTGAACAGCGCCGCCACCGACCTGCAGTCGCTGGCCACCCGTTGCGGCGACACCCTGACGTTCCTTGACGAAAAGATGTCGGCACAGGTCGAAGTGCTGGCCAACGTATCCGACCATGTCGGCAACACCAGCCGCAACGTGAAGGACGACGCTTCGGCGCTTGTTGCCACGCTGCAGCAGATGATCGACCGCCTGGAAACCGTGCGCGTTGGCGTCGGCAGCACGACCGATACCGCGCTGGTGCGCCTGAACGACGTTGCCAACGCCGCCAGCCGCCAGTTTACGGCGCTGGAAAGCGTGGCCAGCAGCGCCCTGAACAAGCTGGAGCAAGCCGGTGAACTGGCCGCTGACCAGACCGATTACGTTGAAGCGTCACTGCAGAAATTCGAACGCACCTATAATGCGATCAAGGAAGAAAGCGAAAGCACGCTGTCGACCCTGATGCAACAGTTGCAGGGCAGCTGCGAGAAGATGGGCGGCATGCTGGATGTGTTTGCCGCTAAGACCACCGAGCTGCAGCCCATGCTGCAACGTGAAGCCGACAAGGCGGCCGAACTGGCCACCACCACGGTTGAAACACTGTCAGCACAGGCCACGCAATTCGGCCAAAAGCTGGCGCAGGAAAACACCCGTTGGGCCTCGTTCGTCGAAGACCAGTCGCGCGCGTTCGCCGACACCTTCAAGGAACTGCAGAAGCAGCTGGAACTGGCGCAGGGTGCGCACGTCGAGCTGATGCGCAGCAGCGGCGCCGCCGCCGACAAGATTTTCGCGCAGACCAGTTCGCTGAACGAAGTGGAAGGCCGTATCAACAACAGCGGCCGCGCGCAGCAAGAAAAACTACAGGTGCTGAAGGCCGATCTGGAAAAGATGCTGGAATTCATGCAGCGCCAGGCGCTGTCGCTGGGCAGCATCACGCAGCAGGCCGTGGAAAACGTGCGCGGCGCATCGGAAGCGTTCGGCGAACACGCCCACGAACTGAACACCATCGCCAAGGTTTCGGAAACCGTGCTGGACGATATCACCGGCAAGATGGGTTCGGGCATCGCTTCGGCCGAAACACTGCAAACGGGCCTGAACGCCCTGCGCAACGAACTGATGAAGGTCAATGAAGCGCTGGACGGCACGTTCAACAACCTGCGCGAAGAAGGCGAAAAGACAATGTTCGCCAACGACCGCATGATCGGCGCCACACGCGACGGCCTGCAACAACTGCAGGCGATGACGACAGCGCTCAGCGCCGCCGCCGAACAGGCCGTGGCTGCACGCCAGACAACGGTGGCCGAGCTGGAAGCCGTCAACACGCGTCTTGCCGACACAACCGGCAACCTGACGCAATCGGGCCGCACGGCGATCACCGCGTTCACCGACGCTGCCAACCTGCTACAAGACAAATCGGATGCCGTCTTCGGCCAGCTGCAAAAAGCCGCCGACCAGCTGAAGGCCACCGAAGCGACGATGGGCCAGCTGGAAAAGCAGGCCACCAGCATGCGTTCGCAGCTGGTCGATGAATCGGAAAACATGATCGTCGCTCTTGATAAGGTGACACAAGACCTGACGACGCGCATGGCCAACCTGCGCACGGTGGGCGACGCCAACCTGACGAACGTGAAGTCGGAAGCCGACAACATCGCCACACTTCTTATTCGTGTATCCGACGACCTGCAGCACACGGTAAAGGGCCTGAAGGATATCTCGACCGAAGCCGGCAGCACGCTGGATGATTTCGGCGGCCACATCACAAACCAAGTGCAGTCGCTGCACATCGCACAAGACCAGTTGCTGAAGCTGTGCGACGGCGCCGTCACCGGCGAAGGCCAGCTGCGCACTATTGCACAAGAACTAAGCAGCACCACCGACCAGACGCGCCTTGAACTGGATGCGATGATCGGCATGCTGCAGACCAAGCACGAAACACTCGCCGGTCAGCAAAGCGACGTATTCGCCAAGCTGGGCGAAACGCTGAACCTGCTGGAAAAGGCTTCGAACAAGCTGGCCGGCACCGGCAGCGATGCGCTGGAAATGGCCACCGCCGTACAGGCACGCTTTGTCACTGTCGCCGATTACGCCGACAAGACGGTTACCGAAAAGGCGCAAGGCCTTGCCCTTGCCGCGTCGAATGCCGAACAGGCCATGCAGAATTACGCAACAATCGCCGGCAGCAGCACGGCGGCGTTCGCGCAGCAGGGCCAGACGATGGGTACGCTGGTGCAGAACCTGCGCGCCGATCTGGATGCAACCGAAGAGCGCCTTGCCAGCCTTGCCGACAAGATCACCGCCACCAGCGTTGCAAGCGGCGCGGCGACGCAGGAAAGCGTCAACCGCCTGCAAAACGCTGTCACCGCCATGCTGCAGGAATTCGGCAAGGTGGGCGGCGCAGCCGAAGAAGCCACACGCGAGATTGTTGGCCAAACCGCAGCCATTCGCAGCGAAGCCGACGCTTACGGCGCCGGTGCGCGTGAAGCAGCGCAGCAGGCCGCCAGTGCTTTTGACGTTGTGCGCACGCAGGCCCGCGAAACGCAGGTCATGCTGGCCGGCGAAGTGCAGAAGACACTGGGCGAACTGGCGGAAGCCGAAGCCAAGTATCATTCGATGGCATCGATGCTGGGCCAAAGCGAAAACCTGGCCCGCACGGCGCTGTCGTCACTGACGCACACGTTCACCGATATTCTGGAAACGGCCACACGCAGCCTTGACCAGCTGAAGGGTGAGTTCGAAACCACCGCATTGTCAGCTGCCGGCACGTTGAACCAGTCGCAGGATGTCATGGCTGAAAAGTCTCATGCCTTTGCGACACTAACCGAAAAGCTGACCGGTATTGTTGAAGCGTTGGGCGGCAAGTCATCCACCGCACTGGCATCGCTGCAGGACCTGTGCAGCCTGATGGACACCGCGCAGGGCCGCGCGGCGCATATGGCTGACACTGCCACGCTGCGCCTCAGCGAATTGGCCAGCACGGTCGAGCAGCGCCAGCAACAGCTGGGCATCAGCGCCGAAGAAACCACCGCCAAGCTGACGAAGGCCAGCCAGGATGTGCTGCGCGAAGTCGGCGGCCTTGTTGAACAAACGCTCAAGGCCGACACACAAGCGCGTACGGTTGCCGCGACGATTACGCAGGCCGTGCAGGATGCTGCGCAGGCCACCGGCCAGTTCGAGCGCGACGCCGAACGCCTGTCGCTGAATGCACAGCAAGCCGCACGCACCGCCGAGAAGGCCACGCAGATGATGCAGATGGGCTCGGATACCGCCATCAAGATGCTGGACGAAAGCCGCAGCAAGCTGCAAGACACGTCGGAAAGCGTTATCACCACGCTGGAAGCCGAAACCAACCGCTTCCGCGCGGCGACAAGCCTGACCGAAGCGCAGATGGAACGCTTTGCCGAAACCGTCAGCGCCAAGGCCATGGACTTCCTGCAAGTCAGCGAAAACCTGGCACACCAGGGCCAACGCCTCGAAACGCAGATCACGCACTTTGCCGGCACCACACTGTCGGCCATCGAGCGTCTGCAATCGGCGCAAACATCGGCAGGCAGCATGACCGACGACGTTGTCGGCAAGGTTGAAAACGCCACCGACGCGCTGGCTGACAACATCGTTCGTCTGGATGACCACGCTCGCAACACCGCGCAAACGCTGGAACAGACAGGCCGCACAGTCATGACGCAGGCCACCACGCTGCAGCAGCAAGCCCAACTGGCCGAAGCGCAAGTCACCGCCGTTAAGGACGCCATCGAAGAGCTGAAGGGCAGCGCTAGTTCGCTGCGCGGCGACATCGCCGGCGAAACCGAAGCGCTGACGCTTGCATTGGCGAAGGCACTGGCCGAGCTGGAAAGCGCCGGCGACACGCTGCACCGCCAAAGCCAGCAGACCCAGCAGGCCGTGATGCAGATGAACCAGACGCTGACCACCAGCACGCGCGACTTGTCGGAAGTGACCGGTCATTACCAGCGCGAGCAGGAGCAGATCCGCACCAACGCGCAAACCGTGCTGGCCGACACCGCACGCGTGCTGGGCGAATTCTACGGCTTCAAGAACCACATGACCTCGCAGGTCGACGACCTGGCCGCACAAATGGCCGGTATCGCCAGCAACGCTGAAGAGCGCATGCGCAAACTGTCGACCCACCTGCAGACCATCGTCGGTGATATCGTCAGCGCCGATACCACGCTGGCGAAGAAGCTGGATACGTTCGGCGGCGATCACCAGAAGCTGCGCAGCGACGTTGAAAAGAGCGTCCAGCTGATGGCGACGGCTTCGGGCCGCCTGCGCGAAGTCAGCAGCAACGCCTATGCCGAAATCGAAGACCTGACGAGCCGCATGGCCAACCTGCGCCATGCCGCCGGCAGCGAAGTTTCGAACCAGGTCACGCATCTGCGCAACATGGTGGAAAGCGCCAGCGTGCTGCTGCATGATTTGGGCAAGCAACTTGAAGGCCAGACCCGTACCGTTGAAACGGCGCATACGGATCTTGTGAAGCGTGCCGGCAATGTTGGCGACCAGACGCGCAATGCGCTGGGCCAGCTGCAGGCCCTGCTGCAAAAGCTGGAAGATGCCAAACTGTCGGCCGGTGCCGTGGCCGAAGCCACGACCGGCAAGCTGGCCAGCGTTCTGCAGCAGATCGAAAGCCTTGATGCCAAGGAAGACGACACAGCAGAAAAGGTTGGCTAATACACTATGCCCATCCACACCTATAACCAGCTTGAGAGAAACCTGAACGAGCTGGCAGCGGCGCGCCGCGCCAGCCCATGGCATTCGCCACAGATGTGGAGCGATAGTGTCGATGATCGCTGGCATGAATTCCGCGGACTGTGCGCGAACCTCACCAACAAGCTGAAGGGCAAGGAATGGGACCTGCGCCCCTATAACGAGCACGTATCAGAACGCTGCACCGCCTTCCGCGACGCGAAGTACACACTGCAGGTAGTTCTGGCGACCGATCCGCACATCACAGCCGATGATCCGCTGGTTGCCCGGGCTTCCCGGATGGGCATTGGCTTCTTTATCAAGCCGGTTTCGCTGGCCCTGCGAACACCCAAGATTTAGGCCCCTTTCCGTTTATCTTTATCCGGCTTATGTTCAGCGTGAACTGCGCCAAGGAGCCGCCATGAACCGCACGCTGAAGAATATCCTTAAAATTATTGCCGTCCTCATTGTTGTTTTCTTGGCCATCGCTGCTTTTCTGCCCGGCGATTACCGTGTCGAGCGCAAGACGTCGATCGCGGCCTCGCCTGCGGCTATTTTTCCCCACATCAACGATCACCGTAAAATGGCTGTATGGTCGCCATGGGTAAAGATGGACCCCGAAGTCAAATTGACCTATAGCGGCCCGCGCGCCGGCAAGGGCGCGGTGGTTGCGTGGGATGGTGACAGATCAGGCGCCGGCACATCGACGATTGCCGACAGCAAATACAACAAGCTGGTAAAGTACAATCTGGTATTCACACGCCCGTTCGAAGCCACCAGCACAGCCGAGATTTCACTGGCCCGCGAAGGCGGAAAGACGACCGTAACGTGGGTGATGTTTGGCACCAATAATTATGTGGGCAAGGTGATAGGATTAGTGATGAACTGCGAAAAGATGATTAGCAGGGAATTCGACAAGGGCCTTGCCGACTTGAAAGCTACGGTCGAGAAGAGATAAGCCTGTCACAGATACAAAAAGCCCCGCCAGATGGTATAAAAACCGGCGGGGCTTTTTAATGCGTCGCGCTTAGTGTTTCAGGTGGCTTTCAATCATCCACAGCTGTTTATCCAGTTCGCGTGTGATGCTGGTGAACAGGTCAGCCGTAGCCTGATCGCCGAACTCGCCGGTCTGGTCGATGGCGGCGCGGGTTTGCTGCGCAAAACTGCTGAATGCCTGTACCAGCGCCTTCAGGTGATCTTCCTCGCTGGTCTTAGCCGTATAGGCAGGCAGCGTGCTGGCCTTGGCTGCTTGATCGAGCCGGCCTTCTGCCATGCCACCCAGCGCCACAACACGCTCGGCCAGATCGTCCATCATTACTTCCACCGTGTCATGCAGCTTATCGAAGAATTCATGCAGGGCGATGAAGTTCGGCCCCTTAACGTTCCAGTGTGCTTGTTTGCACTGACCCATCAGGTCCAGCGCGCTGGCCTGTGCGGTTTGCAAGATAGGCACAACCTTGGCGCGCACGTTACTGGCCAGGTCATTATCGGTTTTGATTGGGGTGACGGACATTGTTTACCTCCATGAATCTTTTCACTACTTGAAACTAGCTCAATTTAGCACCATTTCAATAACATCATGTTTACGAAACGCCCCTCAAAAGACCGCGGTTTTGCCGATCATGGCTGGCTTAAGGCCCTTCATACGTTCAGTTTTGCCGACTACCACGACCCCCAGTTCATGGGCTTCCGCAACCTGCGCGTTATCAACGAGGACCGCGTTGCCCCCGGCGCCGGGTTTCCCACGCATGGCCATATGGATATGGAAATCATCACTTACCCGCTGGCGGGCTTCATCGCCCACAAAGACAGCACGGGCGGCGAAGGCGAGATCGGCCACGGCGATGTGCAGGTGATGAGTGCCGGCAAAGGCGTGCGCCACAGTGAATTCAACGCCAGCCAAACCAACCCGCTGCACCTGTTGCAGATATGGCTGCTGCCGCACACCAAAGGCGTGGCCCCGCGTTATGACGAACGCCGGTTCGACCCGGCAGAGCGCCAGAACGCGCTGACACTTCTGGCCAGTGGCGACGCAAAAGACGATGCCCTGTTCATCAACACCGATGTCAAACTGTATGGCGGCCTGCTGCAGGCCGGCCGCACGCTGACCAAGCAGCTGGATGGTGACCGCTTCGGCTGGATTCAGGTGGCGCGCGGCACGCTGGATGTGAACGGTGAAACGCTGGAAGCCGGCGACGGTTTGGGATTCGGCCTGGAAACAGAGCTGGAATTCAAGGCCGGCGACGACGCTGAATTCCTGCTGTTCGACCTACCTTAAGTTTCCCACGGATATTTGGGCCGCGGCGTATCGCTGGGGCGGAACGCCCGCGGGATCTGCGGTTCGTTCTGCAGCACCACGCGTGGCGTTTCGGGCGCTGGTGGTGCCGAAGGTGTTGGCGGCGGTGGTGGTGTAACAGGCGGTGCCGGCGGCACAGGTTTGCTGCGGGGCGCCGGCGGGGCGGCGCCTTCCGGCGCATGCACCGAGATATAGCTGTACATCACCGGCACAACAAACAATGTGAATACCGTGCCGATTGTCAGACCGGCGACGATCACCCAGCCGATACTCATCTGCGCCATCGCCCCTGCCCCGCTGGCCAGCGCCAACGGCAGCGAACCCAGCACCATCGCCGCTGTCGTCATCAGGATGGGGCGTAGACGCTGTACGGACGCATCCAGCAACGCTTCAAGGCGCTGTTCGCCGGCATCGATTTTCTGGTTGGTGAATTCAACAATCAGGATGCCGTGCTTGGTAATCAGGCCAATCAGCGCGATCAAGCCGATCTGGCTGTAGATATTGAGCGCCATACCAATGGCCAGATTGGCGATATAGACAATCAGCACCGCGCCGAAAATGGCGGTTGGCACCGAGAACATAATAATCAGCGGGTCGCGCCACGATTCAAACTGCGCCGCCAACACGAGATAGATGAACAACAGCGCCAGACCGAACAGGAACAGGATGGTTGTGCCCGCCGCCTGGAATTCGCGGCTGTTGCCCTTGTAATCGAGCTGGATGGTCGGGTTGCCAATTTCTTCGACTGTCTTTTCAACAAAGCGTATGGCTTGATCAAGCCCCACGCCCGGCGCTAGATTCGATTCAAAGGTTGCTGCACGCAGCTTGTTGAAGCGGATCAGTTCCTTGGGCGCCACGCTGTTTTCAACTGTTACAAAATTCGACAGCGCCACCATTTCGCCCGACGGCACGCGCACAAAAACACGAGTAATATCGGCTGGATCGGTGCGCAGGCTGTCTTCGACCTGCACGATCACATCATACTGTTCGCCGCTTTTCTTATAGCGGGTGACCTGACGGCCCCCCAGCATGCTTTCCAGCGCGCGGCCAACAACATCGGGCGTTAGACCGACCTGAGCCAGCTTGTCGCGGTTCACTTTCACCCGTAGTTCGGGCGAATTCAGCTTCAGGTCGGTATCCGGCTGCAGGAACAGCGGGCTGGCCGCAGCGGCCGCGACGACCTTAGACATTACATCGGTCAGATCCTGCATGCTGCCGGTGGTGCGCAGCACGACTTCCAAAGGCCGTGAACGGCCCCCGCCCTGCAATGACGGCGGCAGGTTCGGGAAGACCATAGCGCCGGGGATCACGCTGAACTTACCGAACAGCTCGCCCATGATTTCAAACACCACGCGGTCGCGTTCGTCCCACGGCTTCAGGCCCAGCACGGCGAAACTGGTCGTCACCGACGGGAAGCCGATAATGGTGAACATGCGTTCGCGCTCGGGAATGCTGCGGAACACATCCTCGACCTGCTTGATATAGCGGTCCATGAACTCGGGCGTCGCCCCTTCAGGGCCGATGGCGATACTGAAAATCAGGTTACGGTCTTCATACGGTGCCAGTTCGCGTGGTAACTGCGTAAACATGAAGCCGGTAGCCATGACCGACAGCAGCATGATGCCGACGATGATTTTGCGGTGGTTCAGGGCCCACGCCAGCCGGCGACGATAGCGCTCGGTGATGCCGTTCAGGCGCCGTTCGATCCATTCATAAAAGCGCCCGCTGGTATGGGCATGGCTTAGGACGCGGGCGCACATGGTGGGGGTCAGCGTCAGTGCCACAAAACCCGAGATGATGACGGCGCCGGCCAGTGTCAGCGCGAATTCGGTAAAGATCTTGCCGGTGATGCCGGTTGAAAACGCCACGGGTGCGAACACGGCGGCCAATGTCAGCGTCATGGCGATAACGGCGAATGTGATCTCCTTCGCGCCCTTTAGCGCCGCTGTAAACGGATCTTCCCCGGCTTCAATATAGCGCGTGATGTTTTCCAGCATGACGATGGCATCATCAACCACAAGACCGATGGCGATAACCAGCGCCAGCAGCGTCAGCGTGTTCAAACTGAAACCGAACAGCGACATCAACGCGAAACTGGCAACAAGGCAGACGGGAATGGCGACAACCGGCACCAGCATGGCGCGGAACGACCGCAGGAACAGGAAGATGACCAGCACGACCAGCAGGATGGCTTCAAAAATGGTTATAAATACGGCCTGAATCGACTTATTAATGAAGACTGTTGTGTCATACGCCGTCGACAGCTTCATGCCTTCGGGTAGCGCGGCTTCGATCTTGGGCAGTTTTTCTTGCAGCGCTTTTGAAAGATCGAGCGGGTTGGCGGTGGACTGGCGCACGATACCCATGGCAATCGCGGGCTCGCCATTATAGCGGGCGATGCTGCGCTCATCCTCGGCAGCTTCGACAACGCGCGCCACCTGCCCCAGATAAACCGGAACGCCGTCGACTTCTTTCACGATGATCTTGTCGAACTCGGCCGGTGTTTTCAGGTCGGTTTCAGCCAGCACGGTGAATTCGCGGTCCAGTCCTTCGATACGGCCTGCCGGAATTTCAGCGTTCTGGGCGCGGATGGCGTTTTCAATGTCGGTTGGCGTCAGCTTGTATCCCGCCAGACGATCGCGATCGAGCCAGACGCGCATCGCATAGCGCCGGGCGCCGAAGATATTGACGCTGGCCACGCCGGGCAGCGTTTCCAGCTGGTCTTTCACCACGCGGTCGGCGTAATCGGTCACTTCCAGCGGCGTCATACGGTCGCTGCGGAAGGCCAGATAGATGATGGGCTGCGCGTCGGATTCCACCTTGCTAACAATCGGCTCTTCGGCTTCGTCGGGCAGCTGCTTGCGGGCACGGCTGACACGATCGCGCACATCGGATGCCGCCGCATCCATATCGCGGTCGAGGTTGAACTGCACAGTGATCGACGACCGCTCAGTGCGGCTTTCCGACGCGATGAAATCGATACCTTCGATGCCCGACAGCGCGTCTTCGATCGGCTGCGTGACCTGTGATTCCATGATTTCAGCGCTGGCGCCCCGGTAATCGACATCGACGTTGACCACCGGACGGTCGATCGCCGGGTATTCACGCAACGTCAGCTGGTTGAACGCCACAACGCCCAGCAGGATGAGCACAAGGTTCAGTACCGTCGCGAAAATGGGGCGGCGGATGAACAGCTCGGTCAGGCCCATTTGTTTTTTTGGCGCGGCATCCATTATTCAGCTACCTCGGCCGGAACAGTGACGGTAGCCTCGGGCGCATCGGCTGGAAGGTCGATCGGCGCAGGTACGGCGGGTGCCGCTTCGGGCATGGGAACGATTTCCGACGGCGCATCACCGGGCACCATGGCTGGCGCCAATTCTGCGGCCGGGGCCACAGGCTCGACCTGAGTCACAGGTTGTTCTTTCGGCTTAATGGTATTGACGATATTAACCGGGCCGCCGTCCATCAAACGCATCTGGCCGGTGACGATGACCGTGTCACCATCTTGCAAGCCATCAACCACTTCGACCATGCCGGCGTTGCGCTGGCCCATCTTCACTTCGATGCGCTGCGCTTTGTTATCGACAATGCGCCACGCATACATCTTGCTGCCTTCCGGCACCAGTGCGGTTTCGGGCACAACGATCATGGTGCGCCCGCCCGTCATCGGCAGGCTGACGCGCGCAAATAAGCCTGGTCGCAGTTTACCATCAGGGTTATCAATACGGGCGCGCGCTGCGATGGTGCGCGTGACCATGTCGATCTTGGGATCAACCGCGTAAATGACGCCGCTGAAAGCCTCGCCCGGATAGGCATCGACCTGAACTTCAACCGGCATGCCCGCCTTCAGGTCGGCCAGAAAGACTTCCGGCACGCTGAAATTCAGCTTCATCGGGTCGATCTGCTCAAGGTTTACAAGGTTCTGGCCCGTGTTGACGTAATCACCAAGGCTCACCTGCCGCAATCCTGCGATTCCGTCGAATGGTGCGCGTACGATGGTCTTGTTCAGGCGGATCTTGGCAACATCAGCTTCGGCGCGGTTGGCAGCGGCTGTTGTGCGCGCTTCATCCAGCGCACGCTGCGTTGTATAGCCCGATGCCTTCAGCTTGCGCTCGCGCTCAAGATTGGCGCTGCCAAGGCGGGCGCTGGACTGTGCTGCACGCGCTTCGGCCGACAATGCGTTTTCTTCCAGTTGCAGAAGCGGGTCGCCTTTCTTGACCGGTTGTCCTTCTTCGAATGAAATGCTTTTGATCAGGCCCGGCATCTCGGGGCGGATCACCACGCTTTCGTTAGCCGTCAATGAACCAATGGCACTGATAGACGTAAACAACGGCTGGTGTGATGCGACTGTCACTTCAACCGGTGGCGGGGGCATTTCCATGCCGGCAGGCTGGGCCAACGCCGGCAGGGTAAAAAAGACGAAAGCAACAAGCGCGGCGAGACGCATAAAAACTCCATTACAAAGGTGTGTATGATGTAGCGCAAACAGGGCGCTTTTAGAAGTAGGCAAACCCCTGTTTAGTCGGCTTTTTTGCCCCAGATATCCTCGAGCCGGGCATCCCGCCCGCAGCCAAGGCTGTACATCTTGTAGCGTAATTGGTTCTTCAGGTAGAACGACTGGTGATAATCCTCGGCCGGGTAAAATGGCATAGCCGGCAGAATCTGCGTGGCAACTTTCTGGCCAAGTTTGGCTTCGACCCTTTTCAGCGACGCTTCGGCCACGGAACGCTCGGCGTCATCCGCCACAAAAATAGCAGCGGCATATTGTTCACCCTTGTCGCAGAACTGGCCCCGCGCATCCAGCGGATCGATATTCTCCCAGAACGTGTCGACCAGTTGCACAAACGAGACCTTGGCCGGGTCGTAGGTAACCTGGATAACTTCCTTGTGGCCGGTCTTGCCTGATACGACTTGTTCGTAAGTCGGGTTCGGCACTGTGCCGCCGCTATAGCCGACAGACGTTTTCACAACACCCGGTATATTGTCATACTGCGGCTGCATGCACCAGAAGCAGCCGCCGGCAAAAACGGCGGTTCTGGCAGTTGATGGAATATCGGCAGCCATGCCGTTGAATGTAAGCAGCGACAAGACCAAGACAAGCAGCAACCGCATGATTATTAGTCCCCGGGGATAAAGAACAACGCTACGCCGTTTACGCAGTAGCGCTTATAAGAAGGCGGCGGCCCGTCATCGAACAGGTGGCCAAGATGACTGCCGCAGTTGGCGCAATGAATCTCGGTACGTGGCACGCCGATTTTATAATCGACCGAGGTACCAATGGCGCCCGGAATCGGCTCGTTAAAACTCGGCCAGCCGCTGCCGCTTTCAAACTTCTTCTGTGCAGTGAACAATGGATTGCCGCAACCCACGCAATAGAATGTGCCGCTGCGCTTTTCTTCCGACAGCGGGCATGAGCCGGGCCGCTCGGTACCATATTCCCGCATGACGTAGTATTGCTCGGGCGTCAGTTTGGCGCGCCATTGCGCTTCCGTTAGCTGGAACGGGAATTGTTTGGTCGATATGAGCGGCGTTGCGGCCATAGCTAACTTACCCCCTGCCATTGAAAGACATAGAGCGGCGAATCCCGACTGCAAAAGCCGACGGCGCGAGAGGGCAGTATCCGGCAGGGTCATGAAGTATATGTACAGGAAAAGTGTGTTTAAATCAGGGCGTTACGGGTGCACGACATGATTTAACCAATTGGCAACGGCGGGATGTCATTCTAAATGCTGGGAAAACCTTCCAGAGACGAGGGGCGCCAATGCCATATGTGCTGCGTGACGCGAACGGGAACATCAATAAGGTCAGCTCGATCGCCATTCCGGGTGGCGAAGGCCTTGCTGCTGACCACCCTGACCTGTTGAAGTTCCTGAACACCCGCGGGGTTGACCCGACGACTGTTGAACACGCCATTAAAGAACTGCGCCGTACCGACAACGAGATGTCGCGCGCGATTGAAGACGTCATCACCGCCCTGCTGAAAAAGAACCTGTTGAAGATGACCGACCTGCCCAAAGCCGTGCAGGATCGGATTGCCCTGCGTATTTCGCTACGCATGCAGATTCAGCAGATCTATGACCGCGCCAGTGCCGATGCTGCAGCTGCCGCCGCATCGCGCCCGAACGCCGCCAACGCCTGATTTCAGGAAAGTGTTGTATCCCCCAGCGCCACCACACGGTGCGCGAAGTCCGGCCTTTCAGCCGGCATAACGCCGCAGGTGCGGTCGGCACGCGCTGACGCATGCGGATAATCCGCCACAACGCTTCCGTTCACTTCACTGTACTGATCCGGATAACGCTCGCGCAGCGTATTGATGCAGCGACGATAACGCGCACGTTCAGCCGCATAAGTACGCGACATACCTGCCGCCTGATTCCAGGTTGTGCCTTCCGCCGGAAGGACAACCTGCGTAGCCTGCGTTGTCGGCCAGAAATTACGCTGCACGGCGATAATATCACGGAAAGCGGTTCCCGGTTCGAAGCTTGCAAGAATGTCTGCGGTGATGCGATCAGCCTGCTCGCGTTCATCGCCATTCAGAAGATTGGTGTTGCCACCGGGAGCCCAGGTGCCACCGTAAAGATTGACGTTCTGCAGGCCGTAATCGGCAGCCCGGTTGTGCAGATGTGCATAGCGCGCAACCGTGTTGTAGCCGGCATTTGAATTGACGGTCGCGCCAGTTACGCCGAACAGGTAATAGGGACGCCCGCGCCCGTGTTCACCGTTGATGGCCATGGCCGCAGCTGTCATGCGCGCATATAAAAGGGCCGCCTGCTCTTGTGATATATTGCCGACATGGCGCATCACCGAGATATTCGCTTTATCCGGCACATTCGCCGCCCTGTCACTGACATACGAGCGGAGATCGTAAGATCCCCACAAGTCGCCAGCCGCCATGCGTGCGCCCGAGCATGGGTTGGTAGCATTGCTACTGAATTCGGTGACGCGGACTGAACCATCTGTCGCGTAATAAACCATGCGAATGGAATTGTGTGCCGTGGCCGGAAAATCCGACAATTGTTCCTGCATGAAATAGACCGCGACGTCTTCACGGTTTTCGGGCGCCAGACGCGATATCAGTTCGCCGTCAGGGACATCCACGGTAATACGATCAAGCAAACCGACGGGGCATGTGCCGGTCGCGGCTTCAGACTCCGATATAAGGCGAATGCGGGCAAGTTGCGGGGCGGCGATGGCTCCAACCGTCAGCAAAACGGCAGCACCTACTGCAGCCATCCTGCGAATAAATTTTTTGCCCTTTGTCCCCATTTCGCCAACCAATAAAGCGTTTTTCATTCTTCGTATTCTGATTTATGTAAATAGCGTGACACCTGTTGGTGTCTGTCGCAACCCTAAAATCCCTGATTTTAAATGCTGCAGCGCACGCCTAGGCGGCAGTTTTTGCCGCTATTGCTGCAGCCAGCGCCTCGTATCCCGCAGCATTCGGATTTTCGAGGGCGCTCCATACAATCGGCTGCCCCGCGTCACTGTGCTGCCGGATATCAAGATTCAGGGGTATTTCGGCCAGCAGGGGCACCCCAAGCCGCTCAGCTTCAACCCGCGCCCCACCATGAGCAAAGATATGGGTCTCGTGGCCGCAGTTGGGGCACTGGAACGTGCTCATGTTTTCCACAAGGCCGATGATGGGCACGTTCACGCGCTGGAACATGGCTGCCGCCTTACGAGCATCAATCAGCGCAATGTCCTGCGGGGTCGAGACAACAATTGCCCCGGTCAACTTGATTTGCTGCACCAAGGTCAGCTGCACATCGCCGGTACCGGGCGGCAGGTCGATGATCAAGTAATCGAGCTGGCCCCAGTTCACATCGCGCAGCATTTGCACAACAGCTGTCTGCACCATCGGCCCGCGCCAGATAACAGCGGCATTCGGGTCGGCCAGAAATCCAATCGACATCACCTTCAGGTGATGTGTTTCCATCGGCTCGATCTTACGGTTTTCATTCAGTGTGGGCTTACCTTCTAACCCCAGCATGCGCGGCACCGAGGGGCCGTAGATATCGGCATCCAGCAGGCCGGTTTTGTGCCCCGCCTTGACCAGCGCGGCTGCAAGATTGACGGCCACCGTGCTTTTCCCCACCCCGCCCTTGCCGCTGGCAACGGCAATGACATTACGGACCGCACTAAGGTCGATGTTGTGGATTGTGGGGGGTTTTACAAGTCCGGGCTTCATGATTTGACCTTATACAACATTCCATTATGTTAGCTCTATGAATTTAATGAGGATGCGATGACCGGCCCCTGGGGGAACCCGCCACCGCCTGAAGACAAGAATAAAAAGCCGCAGCGGCCCCAGCAGGGCCCCGGCGGGCAGCGTGATCCTATGGGCCGCGCGCCGCAGATGGATACTGCCGATCTGGAAGCCATCCTGCGCAACAGCCACGAGCGTCTTCGTAACATCATGCCACCCAGTTGGGGCAGCAGCGGAAATTTTGCCGGCGCCGGTTTGTTGCTGGCGGTGTTCTTTGTTATCTGGCTTTCCAGCGGCATCTACCGCGTGCAGGAAGGCCAGATCGGCGTGGTGCTGCGCTTTGGTGAAGTCACCCGCACGACCCAGCCCGGCCTGCGTTATCATCTGCCGTGGCCGATTGAAACTTCGCTGACACCCAACGTCACGTTTGAAAACCGCATCGAGATCGGCTTCCGTTCCGGAGCGAACTATCAGGGCAGCGACCGCGATGTGACCGATGAAAGCACCATGCTGACATCCGACCAGAACATTGTTGACCTTGACTTTGCCGTCACGTGGGTCATCAAGGATCCGCAGCAGTTCCTGTTCGAGATCCGCGACCCTGAAAACACCGTTAAACGGGCTGCGGAAAGCGCCATGCGTGAAGTTGTCGGCCAAACGGAAATCCAGAAAGCGCTGACCGAAGCGCGCGACGCGATCCAGCGCGACACCAAAAAACTGCTGCAGCAGATTCTTGATGAATACCGCTCGGGCGTTGAAATCGTGCGGGTTGAGCTGCTGCGGGTGAACCCGCCCGGACCTGTTGTGGATGCGTTCAACGATGTGCAGCGCGCCGAAGCCGACCGCGAGCGCCTGCGCAACGAGGCCGAGGCCTATAAGAACAAGATCATCCCGGAGGCACGCGGCGAGGCCGAGCGGATGAAGAACGACGCGCTGGGTTACAAGCAGCAGGTCATCAACAACGCCAAGGGTGAGGCCGAGCGTTTCAGCAGCGTCTGGCGCGCGTACGTCAACGCCAAGGACGTGACAGCGCAGCGTATGTACCTTGAGACAATGGAAACCATCTTGCGCGATACGCAGAAGGTGATTGTGAACGAGCGCAGCGGCCCCGTGCCCGTGTTGCCGCTGCCATCGATGATGCAGCCGACACCGCCGAAAGCAGGTGACCAATGAGCGCGCGGACTATGGCCCTTGTGATCATCCTTGGCGTACTGGCCGTTGTGGTCAGCCAGACGCTGTTCATTGTGCGGCAAGGCGAACAGGCGCTGGTGCTGCAGTTCGGTGAATGGAAGCGTACCGTGAATGAACCGGGCCTGCATGCCCGCACGCCGTTCATCCAGAATCTGCTGGTGTTTGAAAAACGCGTGCTGGATATCGAACCTCCGGGTCAACAGGTGACGCTGGGCGATAAGACCCGCCTTGAAGTTGATACCTATGCGCGCTATCGCATTACCGACCCGCTGCGTTTCTATCAAGCGCTGCAAAATGAAGGTGCGGCGCGCATACGTTTAGCCAACATCGTGAATTCGGTTCTGTCGGAAGTGCTGGCGAAATACACGCTGTCGGACCTGTTGTCGGTCAAACGTGGCGAAGTGATGTATGAACTGCGCAGCCGCGTGCGCGAACAGGCTGACGGCACCGGCGTCGAGATCGTTGATGTGCGCATCCGCCGCGCTGACCTGCCGGAAGAAACCAGCCAGCCGATTTTTGCGCGTATGATTTCAGAACGCCAGCGCGAAGCCGCACAAGCCCGCGCCGAGGGACAGGAAACCGCTGCCAGCATCCGTTCGGAAGCCGACAAGGAGCGTACAACACTGCTTTCGGAAGCAAAGCGTGATGCCGATATCATCCGCGGTGAAGGCGAGAAGATTGCGTTGGATACGCTGGCTGCCGCCACAGGCCGCGACCCGGGCTTTTACGCCTTCTACCGTTCCCTGGAAGCGTACCGCAACTCGCTGGGCAAGGATTCGACCACCATGGTCATCAGCCCCGACAGCGATTTCTTCAAGTATTTTGAAAAAGGCCCCGGCCGTTAAAACCTAGGCCGGTGTATCGTAATAGTTCGGGCGGAATTTGCGGCGCAGGCGCGCCCGTTGCGATTTTGTCATTTCGCGTGGCGGTTCAGGACGGGTCGGGCGCGGTACGGTTGCCATGCGTGATACCAAGGAGCTGGGTGATAACTCGTAATCATGCGGCACACTGCGCGCAAGCCCGGCCGCAACTTTGGTGCAGAAGTGGCGGCGCAGCGCTTCGAGGTCGTCATCGGTCTCGCACTCAATCAGCTCCGGCGGAATATCAATGAACTGCAGGCGCGGTTTGACGAAGCGGCCATAGAACTTTCGGTCACGCATTTTCTTTCGCCAATGATCGCCGCCTTTATCAAAAGAACAGACAATGATCTTTTTAACAGGGCCGAAGTCATCGAAACGCATCAGCGTCATATAGGCGTCGTGGTCGTGATCGGTAATCCAGATAACCGTATCGCCGTGGTCGGTCTCGAATTCGCTGTCCTGGTGCGAAACAAGTTTCAGGTAGTCATAATCCGGAAGGGGGTCGGTTTCGCCTTTAAAGGCAGCGAACAAGCTGTGCGCTATCCATTCATGTTCGGGGTAAAAGACGGGCAAAACGTTCATCGTTTACTATTGCCTAGCCATATTATTGCCATAGAATGACATCATTCTGCAGTGACCCCACTTGAAAAGCCAGAGGTTTCTATGCGCCTGTTTACTGCCCTTTTTCTGCTTGCCTTGACGGCATCCCCGGCTTTTGCGCAGGCCGTTGCCGCCAAGGGCCCAACGCCGCCCGCTACGGCCGAGGCCGCCGCGCAAGTGGCCACCCCGCGCCCGCCGTCATTCGCCGACCTGGCAGACAAACTGCTGCCCGCTGTGGTCAACATCTCAACCACGCAGATCCTGAACGACGATACCGGTGAAATGCCGTTCGCCGACATGCCACAATTCCCGCCCGGATCGCCGTTCGAGGATTTCTTCAAGGACTTCTTCGACCGCCATGGCGGTCCGCCACAGGGCGGCCCCCGCCGTGCCACATCACTCGGCTCGGGTTTCATCATTGATACGAGCGGTCTGATCGTGACTAACAACCATGTCATCGAGGACGCTGATGAAATTACCGTGACCCTGCATGATAATTCTACGCTAAAGGCAGAAATTATTGGCCGCGATGGCAAGACTGACCTGGCGCTGCTGAAAGTGAAGACCGACAAGCCGCTGACAGCCATTTCATGGGGTGACAGCGATGCGATGCGTGTTGGCGACTGGGTTCTGGCCATCGGTAATCCGTTCGGCCTTGGCGGCAGTGTCACCGCCGGCATCATCAGCGCCCGCGCACGCGATATCAACGCTGGTCCGTATGACGATTTCATCCAGACCGACGCTTCCATCAACCGCGGCAATTCGGGCGGGCCGATGTTCAACCTGAAGGGCGAGCTGATCGGCATCAACACAGCTATTTTCTCGCCCTCGGGTGGTTCTGTCGGCATCGGCTTTGCCATTCCGGCCAGCATGGCGAAAAACGTCGTCATGCAGCTGAAGGAAAAGGGCAAGATTACCCGCGGCTGGATCGGTGTGCGTATCCAGCAGGTGACGGACGATATCGCCAAGTCGCTGGGCCTGCCGAAAACCATCGGCGCGCTGGTATCGGCTACAACACCGAAAAGCCCGGCCGCTGCAGCCGGCCTGAAGAGCGGCGATATCATCACCGCTTTCAACGGCCGCGAGGTAACGGAAATGCGCCGCCTGCCGCGCATGGTTGCCGAAACACCAGTGGGTGCCAAAGCCACCTTGAAAGTCTGGCGTGATGGCAAGGAAACAAGCACGACGATTACGATCGCCGAACTGCCGGCCGATCTTGATAAAGAAAAAGTGCCGGATATGATTGATGAAGCGCCAGCCAAGACAAAGTCTGAAAAATCGGACGAACTGGGGCTGCGCCTAGCTCCCGTTACGCCCGGCGTGCGTCAGAAATTCGAACTGCCAGAAAATACACGTGGTGTTGTGGTTGTCGAGGTTGACGCGGACAGCGCTGCTGCCGAGAAAGGCATCGCAGTCGGTGACGTTATCATCGAGGCCGGCCAGTCGGCCGTGACCGACCCGGCGCAAGTGATTAATGTGGCCAAGGCCGCCAAGAAAGCCGGCAGACCCGTACTGCTGCTGGTGGAACGTGGCGGCGACGCCCGCTTCGTGGCACTGACGCTGAAATAAGATACGCGACAAAGAAGAAGGGCGGCCGGTTATCCCGTGCCGCCCTTTCGCTTGCCCGCGTTATCAGAACTTAATTGGTGAAATTGCGCTGAATGGCCCAGCCTGACTCGCGGCTGCCAATAGTGCTGGCCCGCGCGAAGTTATCGTTCGGATCCATGTTAGCGGCCGTCTGGTCACAGGGCTTCTGGTTGCTTTGCGTCATCGTCCATTCGCCGGCAACACATTCATAGGTGACTTCACGGCCAGCATTACCGACCGGAGCGCCGTATTCTGTGCCGTCACGGCCATAATCAATGGTGATGGTATCGCCACAGGTGTTGGCGTTCTGGAAGCTGGCGGGGCGACAGCAGCGTGTGGCCTTGATCAGGCCGGGTTTTCCATTGATGAACGATCCCCACTCTTCCGGGGTCTTGGCTGGTGCAAAGAATGCATCCTGCGAGTAGTTGTCGATGTAATAGCACTGTGCATAGCGGTCGATCGGCGCAGCGGCGAAACCCGGCTCGATGCGCACGGCCTGATAGCTGCCGTGCTGATCGGTCAGTTCGATCGTCGGGCAGGTATTGTAATTTTGCGCGGCCTGCGCACTTTTCTGCGGGTTGGTAAAGAACATGCCCAGCATGCAGGTTTGGGCGGCTTCACCCACCAGCGGCACGGCGGCAGCCGGTGATGCGAAGGCAAAGGTCAGAACAGCGATGGCGAGAGCGCGTTTCATGGTTAATAGCCTCTTAAAATCTGCGAAGGTTTTAACAGATTATTAAGGTGATTCCGAGGCGATTATTAGTTGCCTAGGTAAATCAGCTAGTTAGGCAGCTTATACGGATCGGCGACCCTTAGCGAGATTGAGGGGGCCACGCCATACTTGGTCAGCGTCGCATCAATGAAACCGTTGGCATGCAGCTCACGCAGGGCAGCATTGATGGTACCGGCAAAGGCCGCCTCGCCCGCCTTATACATGAAAGCAGTGTCAAAGACCGCAATCGGCTTGGTTGTCAGCTGTTTCAGCGTGCCCGGCTGTTTTTGCATGTAATCATTACCCAGGAACATCGGCAGGAACGTCACGTCGGCTTTCTTGGTCAGAACTGCCAGCACCATCTGGCCGGGGTCTGTCATCGTCGGATATTCAACACGCTTGGCCTGTGGGAAGTGGTCGCGGGCTATGTAATAGTTCACCTCGCCGTCCATTGATGTGACGGTAAAGGCATCACTGTTCAGCTGGCTGAGGGTGCCGTCAAAACGTGTTTCGTCAGCACGGCCATAGCCATGTACCGGCGTGAAGTAAATAGGCATAGCGAATTCGCCGCCCTGTGTTTGCGACGCGAACACCCACTTGCCGTTACAGACAAGATCGTAACGGTCGGCACGCAGGCCGGCCACCATCTCACTCCATCCTGCCTGTTCGGCCCAGTCGACCTTCCAGCCCAGCAGGCTGGCCACGCGCTCAACGATATCAACCGATGCGCCGCTGACTTTGCCGGTATTCGCATCAACCGACAACATCGGCGGCTCGGTGTTCCAGCCGCAGCGCAGGGTTTTTGTGCGCTCGACGCGCTCGTAAACAGTCTCTTCTTTTACGGCCGCAGATGTGCCCTGAAAATGTATGATGCCAAACGCAACAAGCGCGGCGACGATGGCGCTGAGCAGGATATTTTTCATGCGGCCCCCTTTTGCCGCAATGATACCGCCGCCTCAGCTGCGGCAGAAGCCCCAAAATCGCTGATAACTGTTACCCGTTCCGGGTGCTTATCCAGCACCTGGTGGGTGAACCACGTGTATTGGCGCTTGGCGTAATTGCGCGTCAGCTGCCGGACTTTATCGGCGGCCTGCGCCAACGTACATCCGCCCGCCAGATAACGCGCGATTTCCGGCACGCCATGCGCGCGCATCACCGGCATATCGGCCGGGTAGTTCTTCGCCAGCAGCGCCCTGACTTCATCCACCACGCCTTCCTGCAGCATCACATCAAACCGGCGGTTGATTTTTTCATACAGCTGGTCGCGCGGTGGCAACAGTACATACGCGTGCCAATTCGATTCCACATTCTGCGTATCCTGCGTTTCGCGGATCCATGTCGACAGCGGCGTGCCGGTGCCGACATAAACTTCCCATGCGCGGATCAGGCGCTGTGTATCGCCGTCGTTCAGGCGCATTGCCGTTTCCGGGTCCACTTCCGCCAGTTTGGCCCGCAGGGCCGCTCCGCCGATATCCTGATGCAGGGCAACAGCCATTTCATGCAGCACGATGGGAATAGCCGGAATGCGGGCCAGGCCCTCGGTCAACGCTTTGAAATAAAGGCCCGTGCCACCGCACAGGACAGGCTGCCGCCCGCGCCCGCGGATATCTGCAATCGTCTTGCGTGCCAGTTCCGTGTAACGCGCCATCTGTCCTTTATCGTTACCGGCCAGCACACCGAACAGGTGGTGGGGAATTCCCTTGCGCTCGTCCTCTGTCGGCTGTGCGGTCAACCGTGGCAGGTCGGCATACATCTGCATCGCGTCGCAATTCATGACTTCGCCGCCTATTTTCTGCGCCAACGCGATCGCCAGTGCGGTCTTGCCGCTGGCGGTCGGACCGAGTATGACGTGCAGCATGCTCATAATTCTGAAGAAACCCCTAAGAAGTCTGTCCACATCCCTGCCGCGATGTTAGGACAACAGACCTAACGGCATTGCGACAGGAACCTTTGCGGAGTGTAACCGGTTTTTGTGACGTTAAATCAAAGTTTTGTGCATTAAGGTCTATAAAACCGTCATAAATAGTCCCTAACTGTGTAGGTAATGGAAAATTGCATTTTGCTTGGGTTTTCCACCTTGTCCACGAAGTTATCCACAGGCCCCTGCTGGAAAATTCTGCTATGAAAGACGCATGACGCCATCCGCCACCAAACTTGAAACCGGGGTAGCCGTAATTAAAAATACGGTTGCGACGTTGCCGCTATCGCCCGGCGTCTATCGTATGCTGGATGCCGCAGGCAATGTGCTTTATGTCGGCAAAGCGAAGGCGCTGAAGAAGCGCGTGGCGAATTATACGCAGGCAGCGCGCAACCCCATCCGCATCCAGCGCATGATTGCCGAAACCGCGCGCATGGAAATCGTGACCACGCATACCGAAGTGGAAGCGCTGCTGCTGGAATCGAACCTGATCAAGGAACTGAAGCCACGCTTTAACGTCAACCTGCGCGACGACAAGATGTTTCCCTATATCGCGCTGTCGAAAGCCACCGACAAGCTGCCGCCGCGTCTTTATAAGTATCGCGGCGCACTGCATCGCAAGGAAGCCGACTATTATGGGCCTTACGCCAGCGCCGGAGCCGTGATCGACGCCATGCTGGACCTGCAGCGCGCCTTCAAGCTGCGCACCTGCAGCGACAATGTATATAAGAACCGCAGCCGTCCATGCTTGCAGTACCATATCAAACGCTGCTCGGCGCCGTGCGTGAACTTCGTAACGCCGGATGAATACGAAGCGCAGGTCAAAGAGGCCAAGCAGTTTCTTTCGGGCCGCAGCCGCGATCTGCAGGACCGCTATGCTGAGAAGATGAACGCGGCCAGCGCACGCAAGGATTACGAAGAAGCCGCTATCTACCGCGACCGCATTCAGGCGCTGAATGCCGTGCAGACGGAACAGGACATCAATATCCTGCATCTTGGCGACGCTGATGTGGTCGGCATCGCCCAGCAGGGCGGCCAAATCGGTATTCAGGTGTTCTTTTTCCGTGGCGGTCGCAACTTCGGCACGCGCAGTTATTTCCCGCAGCACGACGTCGAAGCCGCCGTGGCCGATGTTGTGCCCGCCTTCCTGATGCAGTTTTATCTGGACCACCATGTGCCGCCGCTGGTGCTGCTGAGCGAAAGCGTGCCGGAAATGAAGCTGATGGAAGAAGGTCTGACCGAGCATGCGCACCACAAAGTCCACATCGGTGTGCCCGAGCGCGGCGACAAGCGACGACTGGTCGAGCATGCCGCAGCAAATGCCGCAGCCGCATTGGCGCGGCGCATGGCCGAGCGAAATTCGCAGACAGAAATCCTGCAGGCGATGGCCGAACGGTTTGACCTGCCGGCCCCACCGCAGCGCATCGAGGTTTATGACAACAGCCACATTCAGGGCGCACATGCTGTTGGCGGCATGATCGTAGCCGGGCCTGAAGGCCTGCGCAAAAATGCATACCGCAAGTTCAACATCAAGGAAGCCGGGCCAGGATTCGGCGGTGACGACTTCGGTATGATGCGCGAAGTGCTGACGCGCCGGTTTGCCAAAGCGCAGCCGGGCGACGATGACTTCCCCGATGTCATCATTATTGATGGCGGCTTAGGACAGCTGAACGCCGCGCTGGAAGTGCTGGGCACAATCGGTCTGCACAACCTGCCGGTGATTGCGATTGCCAAGGGCCCCGACCGCAATGCCGGACGCGAAGACTTCTATTTAAAAGACCAGACCCCTTTCAAACTGGCACCGCAAGACCCGCTGCTGTATTACCTGCAACGCCTGCGCGATGAAGCACACCGTTTCGCCATCGGCACACACCGCGCCAAACGCGCCAAGGCCATCAGCAGCAACCCGCTGGCCGATATTCCCGGCATCGGCGCAACACGCAAGAAAGCGCTGCTGACGCACTTTGGCAGCGCGCGTGATGTCGCCGGCGCCGGGATTTCCGACCTTGCGAAGGTGCCGGGCATCAGCTACGAATTGGCCGAGAAAATCTACGGCTTTTTCCACGAAACAGAATGATGCGTGCCCTTCTTGTCCTTGCCCTGCTGATACTTGCCGCCTGCGGTCCGGATGGTTCGTCGAACGCCGCAAAACAATCTGTGTATGACAAGGTTATTGCCAGCAACACCATCCGCTGCGGTTATGCCGTTTACCCGCCGTATTTCGTGAAAACGCCCGACGGTCAGCTGGGCGGCCCTGCCTATGACGTGATGCAGGAAGTCGGCAAGCGCCTGAACCTGAAAGTTGATTACGTCACTGAAGTCGGCTGGGGTACTGTGGTTGATGACCTGCGCACCAACAAGATTGACATGGCGTGCTCGTTCTTCTGGGCCAACACCAATCGCGGCCGCTGGATCGAGTTTTCACAGCCGCTGTGGTTTGACCAGTTGTGGGCCTATGTGCGCGGCAACGACAACCGCGTATGGGATGCGTATGAAGCCTTCAACCGCCCGGATATAAAAGTTGCCGTTACCGACGGCGGCGCCGAGGTTAAGGTGGTGCAGATCCATTTCCCGAATGCGCAACAGGTCAGTATTCCGGAACTGGCGCCTGTTTCCGACTTTCTGGAAACCGTGGCGACCGGCAAGGCCGACTTCCTGACCATCGATGCGAACACCGCCGGCCTGTATGACGCCAGCAACCCCGGCAAGCTGAAGCGCGTGCCCCTGGAGCAGCCGGTTCATGTGTTCCCCGGTGTCTACCTGCTGCCGCCCGGCGACTTCCGCTTTAAAAGCATGATTGATACAGCATTACGTGAAATGGATCTGGACGGCGCGCTGGGTAAAATTCTTGAGAAACACGGCCTGACGGACAAGGTGCGCCGTGCTACATACATGCAATGACCATGCGACTTAATCTTGCCAACCACATGACACTGGCGCGGATCTACGTGATCCCGTTTATCTGCCTGTTCATGTCGCTCAACGCCATCTGGGCTTCATGGGTAGCGATTGTGCTGTTCGTGATTGCAGCCGTGACCGACTTCTTTGACGGTTATGTAGCGCGCAATTACGACCAGCTTTCAACGTTCGGCCGTGTGCTGGACCCGATTGCTGACAAGCTGCTGGTGGCGGCCGTATTGTTGATGATTGCCATTACCGACCGCCTGAACGACATCAACTTCCTGCCCGCTATCGTTATCCTGCTGCGCGAAGTCGCCGTTTCCGGTCTGCGGGAGTACCTGGCCGAACTGCGCGTTAGCCTGCCCGTCAGCCGCCTGGCCAAATGGAAAACCGCCGCGCAAATGGTGGCACTGCCCTTCCTGATCGGCAACCAGGTGTGGCTGTTCTTCATGCCCGCAGGCTATGTAGGCGTGGTGCTGTTGTGGGTGGCGGCTATTTTGACGGTGATTACCGGCATCGATTACTGGCGCGCCAGCAAGGAACACCTGGAAGCTTAGGGCTTCGGCGTTTCTGTCGTTGTTGCGGCTTTTGCCTTCAGCTTCGGTGCACCGATATTGACGACAATCTCCAGTGCCTCAATCAGCTGCATAATCTTCGGATCGTTGGCGCTGATTTTGTCGATGGCTGATATCAGGGCTGTTTGACGCGCGGCAGCAAGCTGCGGCATCGAAATGTTGCCATCTGTGGTGCCCGATATGCACGCAATAACCAGATCGAAGTAATTTACGACGTCACCATAGGCGCGATCGGTACGATCGCCAGTTCCGGTCATGGCCCGCTTCTTAGCCAGCTTAAGAAGTTCACGCAAAGGTTCTGAGGCCCAGATGCCCCAACTTCCCCCTTGCAAACGATCATTCAAATCGTTCGCATTAATAGCTTTTGTTGCACGAACACTTACTGTGCCACCGGCAGCTTCAGACGCTGTTATCATTAAGAATATACCCTGCGAGGATTAAGCGACTTTAGTGTGACTTACGTCATCTATATTTGTAAGAAGCAGCTTAATACGGCGGAAGCTGTTGTCAAACTCCATCAGCACGCCGGCGGGGATTTCCCTTAAATGGTTAAACATAATGGCTTCGCGGGCTTCGGCGGCCAGCGAACGCACGCAGAACATAAGCTGGCGCGCTTCCACCAAATTCCAGCGGGTGCGGGCCGGCACGTCACCTGCAGCAAGGTCGGCAGCTAAGCCGTCGATGCTGATCAGTGCTTCCTGCGCCATATCGGCCATCATAGCTAGCTGTGCTGATTCATCCAGCGCGCCTTTATCAAGATCAAAACCGATAATAGTGCCAGCGCCCATGGCTTCGCCGGCCGTAAGGCCATAGGTGAACGCCTGCATTTCGTCGATAGCGCTTAACAGCTGGGCAAGTGCACGCCGATCGGTCTGCCAGTCGGCGCCGTCAAAGGTGGTAATGTCTGAACTCATGGCGCCCATAGTAGCGGCCAGAAACCCCGGCGCACGGGCTTTTTTACTTGCATTAGTTTCATCGGCAAGTCGCGATGAAAGTATTATTTTGTTGGTCTTACTTGACAACGCTGTTATCTCTGTTTTAACGTATTAAAACGTTAACAAGTGAGGGTAGTTGTGAAGAAAGGCCGAATCCAGCCGGTGACGAACAAGAAAGCGCAGGAAGCCGCGAAGGCCGCCCTGTGCCAGGCCATCGTTGCTTTACGCACGCCGGATGAATGCGCACGCTTCCTGCGCGACCTCTGCACACCAACTGAAATTGATGCCCTGGCTGAACGCTGGACGATTGCACGTTTGTTAGCCAGTGACCGACATTCATACCGTGATATTGCCGCCCAGACGGGCGCAAGCACGGCAACCGTTACACGCGTTGCCCGCTTTCTGAAGGAAGAACCCTATCAGGGTTACAAATTAATTTTAGAGCGCACTGGCGCTTAATAGAGAGAGTTTAAAATGTCTGAGATTGCAAAAACAAACCGCGCTGCGGTTGACCTGAACACAATTCGTGAAAAGTACAAAGCTGGCAGCGCTGATGGCCTTATGCGTCTTGGTACAGAAGTCGAGCAATGGCTGGTGAACCCGGCCAACAATCAAACCCCTCTTCGCATGATGACGCCATGGCAAAGCCAAGGAATCTTCCGCGAACTGGCTTCGCGTAAGGACAGCGTTGTGTTTTCCGAGAAACAAGGCGTACGCGTGCCCGGTATCATTGACGGCCGGCCACTGGTCTGCGTGGACGCCGGCGGCATCAGCTATCAACTGGAGCTTTGTGGCGTTCTTGAAGCCGCAACGCGCCCGGTAGAGCTGGAGAAACTGCCTGAACTTTTCAAACTGCTGGACTCGGCACGCACAAATCTTGATGCCCTGGCCAATAAAGCAGGTCTAGCGATATTTGATGGCGCGGTTTTAACATCAGCAACGGTCGCTGACTGTGAAGCTAACATGGTTGAGCGTGAGCGCCTGCAGGCCGAGTGGGGAAAGTTCAAGGCACAGGGCCCCGATGCCGCTGGTCTGCGTACGATGGGCTTGGCTACCAGCGCACAGGTCAGCCTGAGCTACCGTGATGCTCGTGAAGCTGACGAGATCATCACCCTTGCCAATTACCTGTCGCCTTTGCTCATTGGTGCCTTTGATAACAGCGCGCGCTTTGTTGAAAACAGGCCAACCAATAAAATAAGCCGTGCGCAATGGTGGCTTGACCACAACAAAGACGCGCCGCGTGGCGGCATCCCTGCTCCCATTTTGGAAGCTATGGAAAGCAGTGAAAGATACCCCGGCGTATTACTTGACCGCTGGATCGACTATATTGTCGACGTACCGATGGTTTATTACATCGATGCTGAAGGCAATCCGCGCTTTGACCGTTCGCCGACGTTCCGTGAATTGCAGGCCGAAGGTCTTGGCGATCAGACTAACTTTGCCCTTGCCGAAAGCCTGTGCTGGCCTGATGTGAAAATCATTGGTGGCCAACGCATTGAACTACGCATGTGCGACAGCGGCCCATGGCAGGCTGAAGGCCTGTCGGCAATCGCTGCCACGCTGCTGGCCTGTCCTGCAGGGCGTGAAAAAACGTTCAGACTGCTGGAAGAAACCGGCATTGACCCTAAAACACTTATGGAAAGCCGCACGGCAGTTTGCACACAAGGCCTTGATGCCACATTTGGTAACACCACCCTGCGGGATCTGCTGCCGCGTCTGCTGGATCTTGTGCTGGAAGACGCACCGCGCCTTGGCGTGCCAGCAAGTACGCTGAAATGCCTTGCCGTCCTGCGCGATACTGAAACATCAGACGCTGAAAGACTGCGCCAGGTGCCCTTCGCAAATGCCGCAGATGCCGATGCATACCTGACACGGCCGGTTGTATTACGGTCAGGCGATGCGACAGTCAACGCCTGTGCACAGTCTTAATGCTGCCTGAAGTCTTGACCGATAGGCTAACAGTTGGATAGATACATCATGCCCGAAACCTATACCGTTCTTAACCCCGACGCCAAATCGCGCTTTGTGCTGTCGGCGGAACACGCAGGTAACGCATGGCCAGCTGACATGCCGCCCCCGCCCCTTTATGACGGCTGGCAGGATGACCAGTTCTGTTACGATCCGGGTGCGGGTGATTTTACCGCCAAGCTGGCAACAGCCTTGAACTGTCCGGCCATTTATGGGCATTACGCGCGCGTGCTAATCGACCTGAACCGCCTGCCCGGCAACCCTGACTTAATCCCGAAAGTGGTCGATGGCCTGCCGATGCCGATGAACGACATTGATATCCCCGAGTACGAGCGCCGCCTGACGACCTATTACCAGCCGTATCACCGCGAACTGAAAAAATTGATGGACAATGCCGGCCCCAACCCCGTGCACATTGCTGTGCACAGCTATACACGACAGCGGCGTACGGATGCGCAGGAGCGGCCATGGCACCTAGGCCTGCTGTATGTGCATGAAAGCCCGGTCGTGAAGCATGTTCTGGCCAGTGTTGAAAGCATTCCCGGCAAGGTGATCGGCCGCAATGAGCCTTACAACACACGTTCAAGTGCATCGGGGGCCACGGCGCTGCATGCATCGGCGTATGGCCGCGAAGCCTTTACGCTGGAGTTCCGCATCGACCAGTTGGAAGACCCCGCGCAATGTGATGCTTGGGTGAAGCATATCACGCAAGCGCTGATGTCTTACAGCTGAGGCGGAAATTTATTGGTGTAAGCAATGTTCTTGAAAGGCCATACGTCTTTTAACCATTGATCAAGAACACCGTATACAACGGGGTATAGCCCTTGATCATACGCCTTCTGTGATACCCAGAAGCTGACGTCGGCATCGGCTCCGGCGGGAATTTCAGCGTAATACCCCGGCGGATAGATATAGATGCAGCCGATGCATTCTTTTCCGTCGGGTGTCGTGATCGTATAGGCGAACGATGTGCGGTATTCGAATTCGCGCTGGTGCCAGCCAAGGCTGATCTGGTTTTCTGTCAGCGACAGGTTCTGTTCTTCGTTGCCATACAGGCCGCCGCGGGTGGCCCGGATGATATCGAGGCTTGAGCTGACAGCCTCGTAATCCAGCGCGGCATCAGCGAACGTCAGCTTGCGGATAACAAACTGCGGCGTTTCCAGTCTTTCAGGAACGTCAAAGCTATCCGGCACAAAGCTCATCAACTACCTTTTCCCGCCAAGCGTATTATCAAAATAACTGCTTAACACCAAAGTAGAGAACGCCGATTATCCCTAATGCTATAAAGGCAGAAATTGCAAAGGAGATGATACCACCAGCGACTAAGCAGGCGCCCTTGAAAAGACTTCCTATCCCATCAGAGATATCATCGGCTAGTCTCTCAAGACCCTCACTTAAACTTTTAGCGGGCTCCATGCCGACTCCTTATTATCTACCTTCAGCTTACTTGATCTTTTCAACCTGCGCGAAATCGAGATCGACCGGCGTGGCGCGGCCGAAGATCGAGACCGAGACTTTCAGGCGGCCCTTCTCGCTGTCCACTTCCTCAACCGACCCGGTGAAGCTGTTGAACGGACCATCGATAACGCGGACGTTCTCGCCAACATCGAAGTTGAGCGTCGACTTCGGACGGGCGACGCCCTCTTCCACCTGCTGCAGGATCGCCATAGCTTCCTTTTCGCTGATCGGCGCCGGCTTGCCGCCACCGCCCAGGAAACCCGTAACCTTCGGCACCTGCTTGATCATATTCCAGGTTTCGTCGGTCAGGTCCATCTTCACCAGCACGTAACCGGGATAGATCTTGCGTTCGACGTTGTGCTTGGCCCCGCGGCGCACTTCCATCGCGGTTTCCGTCGGCACCATGATTTCCGAGATGTTCTCGGTCAGGCCTTTTTGGGTAGCGCCATCGCGAATACCTTGCGCGACTTTCTTTTCAAAATTCGTGTGGGCGTGAACTACATACCAACGCTGTGCCATAACAAGCTCCCTGCTTTTAAGAAACGATCAGGCGGATACCGGCCGCAACGACCTTATCCACCACAAAGAAAAAGATTGCCGCGATGACCGCCATGACCAGCACCATAATGGTGGCCTTCACGGTTTCGCCGCGCGTTGGCCATGTGACTTTCGCTATTTCGCGTTTCACTTCGCCAAAAAATTCCATCACCTTCGTCATAACGACATCCTTCTGTTCGTGCTGTGGCAGGAGCGGAGGGGCTCGAACCCACAACCCCCGGTTTTGGAGACCGGTGCTCTACCAGTTGAGCTACGCTCCTACAGCACATGGTCCTGTTTTCAGGCAGTAAGCGGCTGTCACGGGTCACCGCGTTTTGCCTTCACTACCTTATTCAGGGATGAAGTCTTTGTAGTCGAATTGAGTCGTACCTTCCAGCGATTTATGAGCTCTGTTTTGAGCGTGCTGCTGAAAAAGTTGTTTCGATATAGATTTTTTTAGTTAAAGACAGCTGGCAATTTCTACTGAAATTAACCTTTGGATTTCTGGTTAGTTAATTTTTCTATTTATAAAAATCAATTACTTATGCGATCATCTTGATGGTTAATTTAACTAGTAATTTTAATACTTGTTTCGATTTCGAATTCAAATCTCGTTAACGTTCCGGGTTCTTAATGGTCTTGCGGGCAGATTAACGCGACGAGTTGGGAGATTGGGCACCTGACTTCGTTACGGGGGCAAAAGGTCTGGCCGCAGGGGGACTACCATGCGGGCGAGACTGTTTTCCAGACTTATTGCGACTTCTGCGCTGTGTGCGCTGTTAACTGCCTGTGGCGGCGGTGGCGGCGGTAGCTCGTTCCTGGGCGGCGGCAGCGGCAACATGGGCAACAACACGGGCGGCAGCTCGGAAGGCACAGCCCAGATTGTCCTGAACACGAGCCTGACCCAGTCAGATCCTGCGAATTTCGAGACATCAGAATACAACCGTACCTCAGGCTTTGGTGGCAGCACCGGCCTGGCGCAAATCAATGCGGCCGAGGCCTACGGCATGGGCGCCACCGGCACCGGCATCAAGGTGGCCCTGATTGATACGGGTATCGACGTTGATAACGTGGAATTCACCGGCGCCATCAGCGCTGACAGCATCAACATCGTCACCGGTGGCCAGGACCTTGAAGGCCCGAACCCGCACGGCACATGGACGGCTGGCGTGATTGGTGCGCGCAAGAATGGTACCTATACACACGGCGTCGCTTTCAACAGCGAGCTGCTGGTTATTCGCACAGATACGGTAACGGAAGGCTGCCCCAGCGGCTGCTTCTCGACCACTAACATGATCAACGCACTGAATTATGCCACCGCACACGATGCACGCATCATCAATATGAGCCTTGGTACACAGGGCACGCTGGGCGGCAGCTTCAACAACGCGATTGCCAACGCTGCCGCGCACGACATCCTGATTGTCGCCGCCGCCGGTAACGCCGGCCTGAACAGCGTTGATACGCCTGCCAATCTTGGCGGCAGCATCAACAGTCTGCTGGCTGTCGGTTCGGTTGACGAAAACAACGTCATCAGCAGCTGGAGCAACCGCGCCGGATCATCCAAGAACTGGTACCTTGTGGCGCCGGGCCAGAACATCCTGACGACCGATGAAGAAGGTATGGCCCTGGTTGCGGGTACGTCATTCGCCGCACCGATGGTTTCGGGCGCTGCGGCGCTGGTGATGGAATACGCGCCGTACCTGACGGCTGCGCAGGTTGCGCAAATCCTGCTGACGACAGCCACCGACCTTGGTGCTGCCGGCGTTGATGATGTTTACGGCCACGGCCTGCTGAACGTCGGGGCGGCGCTGCAGCCGGTTGGCGAAACCACAGTACCAAGCGGCGGCGATGTTGGCGGCGGTGAAGATGGCGGCGGCGCTTCGACCAGCGCAACCACCCTCAGCCTTGGTGCGGCTTTCGGTAACGCGCTGAGCGGTAACGACCTGCTGGGCCGCGGTATCATGCTGGACAGCTTCGGCCGCGCCTTCGGCTTCGACATGAGCGACCGCGTACAAAGTGCCGCTTACCAAAGCAACCTGGCCGGTTTCCTTGATACAGGCCGTGAAACCACAACGCGCGGTGTCAATATGGGCGTGGCCAGCCTTGTCAGCAGCTTTACGACCGACGCCAAGGACGCACACGCGATCCGCGACCTGAAGGATCAGGACGGCCCGCAGGGCGATACCCGCCTTGCGCTGTCGGCCAGCTTTTCGGAAAACAGCAGCGTCACCTATACGCACGGCTTCGGCATCGGCCAGGCTTTCGGCCTGCAGGCTGATGAAAGCCGCGTCGCCAGCGACCTGACGGAACAGGCCGCTTTCGGCAACGCTTACCTGAATATGGTTGAAGGCGGCAACGCGATGATCGGCAACCTGCAGCTGGCAGAAGGCTTGACGCTGGATGTGGCAACGGGTGCTGAAACCGGCGCGCAAAGCTTCACCAGCGACACGCACACCAGCGGCGACCGCAGCGCCACCGCCGCCAGCCTGAACTATGAAGCCGGCAGCGTGAAGGTTGGCCTGAATGCCGGTATCGTGAACGAAGGCAACAGCACGCTGGGCAGCGACAGCAACGGCGCACTGGCCTTTGGTTCAGGCAGCACCACACAGTTTGCCGGTGTTACCGCCCGCATCAACCTGAAGAAGGGGCTGACACTGGCTGCCAGCTACACAATCGGCCAGACCAGCATTGAAGACGCTGCGAATAGCCTGATCGGCAGCTTCAAGGATGTGCGCAGCGACAGCTTCGCCGTCGCCCTGACCGCTGATGATGTGGTACGCAAGAACGACCGCCTGACCTTCGCCGTATCGCAGCCGGTGCGCGTGATGAGCGGCAGCGCAAACCTGACAGTACCGACGGGTGTTGATGGCGCCGGCGCCGTACAATACACGAGCCAGCGCGTTGGCCTGACACCGACCGGCCGCCAGATCGATATCCAGCTTGGTTACGCACTGGCGCTCAGCGACAAGGAAACCCTTGGCGTCAGCAGCGTCGGCACGCTTAACCCGGGCCACGATGCCAACGCCGCCACGGCGTACAGTGTCGGTGTCCGTTACACCAAGAAGTTCTAATCGAGTGAGGGCTAGTCAGTTCTCAGTCAATGCATAGTGAGAAGTGATAGAGAGTTAAAGTTATAAAGTTCGCTCGCCCGCGAAGGAAGCCTCCCGGATCGCCCGCCGGGGGGCTTTCCCGTTTCTGCGGTTTTAAAGGCGTTTTTGCTTTTTTCTTGCATGAAAGTATTACCGTCCATACTCTGCAGCGCATATTCAGGAACACATTTCATGACCTATACATATCCCGCTGCTGCACCCGCCCAAGCAAAACCCGCCCCTGCCATTCCTGTCACCATCGCCGCTGAAACACTGCTGCATGTTCTGGTGTACGCTCTTGATGCCGCCCAGCAGACACGCGGCCATTATCTGCGCCTGACAAAAAGTGTTGATAAACCAACATTCGCCACCGCCCAGCTGGAACGCCTGACCGCGCCTGATGCCGAGCCGGTTGCAAAATCAGGCGGCTACCAGACCAAAATGCCGGCCGGCGCCAAAAGCCATCAGGTATCACTGAACGACGCCGCGCGGATTGCGCGCAATCTAGGCCTTGTCAGAATGAAAACTGTTGAAGACTGGCAGCCCATTGCTGCCGGCCGTAGTCACGAGTTTTTCGGCTGGCGTAAGAATAATGTCGGCCGCATCGCCGGTGCCTTCGTCAGCTAGGTAAATCAGGAAGGCTCGGGCTCGCCCTTACTGCCCGCACGCGCCTTTTCTTCGGATGATCCGATAATAATTGCCGGCCGCACCGCTTCCTGCCCGGCGGCGGCACGCCGCACCGACTCCTGCCGCGCACGTTCGGCACGTTCAGCAGCGGCGATGCCGCGCAGGCTTGGGTAGGGATAAAACAACAGCTCCAGTTGCCGCAGATCAACAGCCACCCGCCGCTTGCCATCGGCGCTCCAGCCATTCTCGGGCGCCTGTCCGGCGGCTGTACGGCACCCGTCATAAAGGCAATTCTGCGCCGAGTTCATCAGGTATACCAGCCAGTTGATATCGCTGAAATAAGGCTCCCAACGGCCACCGTTCCCGTAAGGATCACCACCCAGATGCACCAGCGACGAAAGCATCATCTGCACATGGCGGCTTTGGATGCCACGCACCAGCGCCGGCCTTTCCATAGACGGCGCCTGCCGCAGCAGTGCAACGAACTTGATCAGGCCGGCATTGTCTTTCTGGTCATGCAGCGCATCCAGAACAACCTGCACTTCGTTGCTTTCGGCCGTTGCATTGGCCGCCATGATGCGCATGATATTCAGCGCGAGTACGGGATTATCCTGCAGTAATCCGATAATAGGAGCCAGCGGCCGGCCCGCACGGGCAAGTCTGAGAAGTTCTGCATGGATGTCGGCGATATCTTGTTTTTGTGATCGAGCCGCCAAGCGCCTTAAATCAACGATACTGTATGACATCTATCCCACTGTGGATGTCAGTTATAGCGCCGTTCGAAAACGCTGGCAAACAACGGGCATGCTGCAAAGCACACGCAAGAATATCAAACCCTTGCGCTGTAATTTTGTTGCTGACGGCAGTGGATAAAGTTTATAGCCGATAAGTACGTCGTAAGAGCCAAGCCGAAATTCAATTTGGGGAAACAGCATCAAGTAACATGGTGGAGCTGAAGAGAATCGAACTCTCGGCCTCATCATTGCGAACGATGCGCTCTACCAACTGAGCTACAGCCCCACGTTTCAGAACGTCATATTTAGGTAATCGTCCCCACCCCTGTCAATACGGGCGCCAAAACAGGTAACAAGGGCGGGGCTTATCGAAACGCGGAAAAGGGGTTATCCTGCGGCCACATCATTTAAGGAGACCCCATGGTTTCGTTGTTTCTTGTTATCGACCTTGTTCTTAACCTGTACCTGTGGGCTATCATCATCGGTGCCATCCTGAGCTGGCTGATCGCGTTCAACGTCATCAACGCCGGTAACCAGCTTGTGTATACGATCAACGATTTCCTGCATCGCATCACCGAGCCAGCGCTGGCCCGCATCCGCCGTTATGTGCCCATGCTACAGGGTATCGACCTGTCACCGATCGTCCTTATTCTTATCGTCGTTTTCATCCGCAGCCTGCTGCGTGAATACGGCCCCTTATAAGGAAAGGCATGCGCCGCAGGAATGACAGGCATCATCATCGACGGCAAGGCCCTGGCGGCCGGGACACACGCTGCAACGCAGGAGCAGATTACGCTGCTGGCGAAGCGCGGCGTAGCGCCCTGCCTTGCCATCCTGCTTGTGGGTGACCACGAAGCCAGCCGCATTTATGTCACCAATAAGCTGAGGGCCGCCAAGCGCGTCGGCATGGCCACACGCCTGATCGAACGGGCGGCGACAGCCACCACCGCGGACATTCTTTCCATCCTGCAGCAAATCGCCGCCGACAAAACCGTGCATGGCGTGATTGTGCAGATGCCACTGCCCGCGCACATCGATACCAATGCCGTGCTGGCCGCCCTGCCGCCTGCCAAGGATGTTGACGGCCTGTCACCAACCAACCTTGGCAACCTGTTTATCGGCCAGGACTGTTTTGTGCCGGCGACGCCGCAAGGCTGCCTGATGCTGATTAAAAGCGTGATGCCGACGGTACGCGGCCTAAACGCCGTGGTTGTGGGCCGCTCGCGCCTTGTCGGCAAGCCCGTGGCTCAGCTGCTGCTGGCTGAAGACTGCACGGTGACCATGGCCCATTCGCGCACGGCCGATATGCCGGCCATATGCCGGACAGCCGATGTGCTGGTGGCTGCGGCGGGCCGTGCCGGCCTGATACGGGGCGACTGGATCAAAAAAGGCGCCACTGTCATTGATGTCGGGATCACACGACAGGACGGCAGGCTGGTCGGCGATGTCGATTTTGAAAGCGCCGTAAAAGTGGCGGGTGCAATAACCCCCGTGCCCGGCGGCGTTGGCCCGATGACCATTGCTTGCCTGCTTCGAAATACGGTCTATGCTTGTGCAAAGCAGCACGGTATAGACTTGACCGCATGATCACCGCCTACGCCCGTAACGACAAACACGTCACCGCCAGCAAACTGAATGTCGGCGATGCGATTCCGCTCGGCACGGTGTGGGTTGACCTGCTGCACCCGACCGAAGAAGAGCGCCTGTTCGTGCTGTCGGCCCTGCAAATCGACCTACCAGACGAAGCCGAGATGGAAGAGATCGAGGCATCAAGCCGTTTATATGTCGAACGGCAGGCAGTATTCCTGACAACGGCCATCATCACCAAGGGTGACACCGATGCGCCCGAGATGGGCGACCTGGCGCTGGCTGTCACCGCCAACCATCTTGTTACCACGCGTTATTGCGAGCCGCGATCAATTGACCTGTTCGCTTTCCGTCTGCGCAAAAACCCCGAATACCTTGCCTCGTCTTACGACGTATTGCTTGAAATGATGGATGCGGTGACGGACCGGCTGGCCGACCTGCTGCAGAACGCCAGCGGTAGCCTCGACACGCTGTCACAAAAAGTTTTCAGCTCGGCACCGCAGTTGAAGCGCACCCGCAAGAAAAGGGGCGACGAACTGACCGATGTGCTGCGCGGTATCGGCCAGGCCGGGGAACTGACACACAAAGTACGCGACTGCCTGAACGGACTTCAGCGCCTGCTGGGCTTCACCGGCGTGCAGCTGCTGGCCCGCTTCACATCCGAACAGGCCGAACGCCTGAAAACGGTCAACCGAGATATTCAATCGCTGATGGAAGCGGCGAACACGATTACCTATGAAACCGGTTTCCTGCTGGATGCGACGCTGGGCTTCATCAATATCGAGCAGAACCAGATTATCAAGATTTTCTCGATTGCTGCCGTGGTCTTCCTGCCGCCGACTTTGGTCGGCACCGTGTATGGCATGAACTTCGATCATATGCCTGAGCTGGCGATGCATTGGGGTTACCCGACCGCGCTGGGCCTGATGCTGGTATCGGCCATCCTGCCGATTTGGTACTTCCGCCGTCAGGGTTGGCTGTAAGCGCCTAGTGCGTTGCCAGCAATGCAAAGAAAAGCCATGTCATGGCTGCGCGGGCTGCGGTCCGCCGGTTATGGCGCGTATCTCGGCATTGGCTTCGGCCAGAACCAGCGCCGCTTCCACAAGCGACAGGCTGGCGGCTACTGTTTCAACCACTGTCACATTGACGCCCAACGCCTGCAGTTCGGCGGCATGGTCGTAATCATGGGCGCGCGCCAGGATAGCGACTTGCGGCCACTCTTCACGCAAAATCTGCACCATGTCGGTGATGGCCTGCCGGCGATCCAGTGCGATAATCACGGCCTGCATCTGTTCGACGCCCATCTGCCGCAGCATGGCCATATCGTCAGCGCGACCGAAATAGACCGGCAGCCCGCGCGCCTGCGCCGTGGCTACATGGTCAGCATCACTGTCAACGCCGGTGAAGGCTACACCCTGCGCATACAGCTCGCCAGCGATCACTTCGCCCATACGGCCATAGCCGGCCAGCAGGATGGCGGGGGGTGTTTCCTCACTCTTCTCGGTTAGCATTTTTAGCGCGCGTGCGGCGGTTGGCAAATAACGGCGCTGCACCCAGCGATCAAGTTCGTTGAACACCGGCGTCAACAGCAGCGAACCGCCGGTGATGGCAAGTAACTGCTGCGCCAGATCTGTTTCCAGCAATCCGATCACATGCAACGCCGCAATCACGACAAAGGCGAATTCACCGGCCCCAGCCAGATAGAATGCAAGGCGCACAGCTAGAATGTTCGGCTTGTCCGTCAGGCGCGCCGCACCATAGATTACCAGCGCCTTGATAACTGTCAGGCCGATAATGCCGGCGATGATAAGCAACCACTCTTCCTTAAGAGTGGTGATATTCACGCTCATCCCGACGGTCATGAAGAACAGGCCCAGCAGCAGCCCCTTGAACGGGCCGATATCAGCTTCAATCTTGTGGCGGTATTCGGTGCCGGACAAAAGCAGACCGGCAAGGAACGCACCCAGTGCCATGCTCAGCCCCACGGCGTCCGTCACCACACCCATGCCGATAACAACAAACAGGGTAAAAGCGGTGAAAAGCTCCATATTCCGACTGCGCGCCACGCGGCGCAGCAGCGGGCGGCCGGCAACGCGGGTAAAAACAAGGATAATGGCCAGTGCCAGCGTCGCCTTGGCCGCAGCGGCAACCAGCACAAGCGGGCTGTCCGGCGGTTCACCCAACGCCGCCATCGCGATTAGTGGGATCGCCACCAAATCCTGCAGCAATAGCGTTGCGAATGCTGTCCGGCCCAAGCGCGAGCTTAACTCGCTACGCTCGGCAAGCAGTTGCAGCACGACCGCCGTTGATGACAGCGCCAGCGCCGCGCCGACAAGGAAGGCCACAAAAGCCGGCATACCCATCGCCCACAAAATAGCGCCGAGCGCAGTCGTACTGAGTGCGACCTGCAGCGTGCTGAACCCGAAAATAATCTGACGCAACGCCTTCATACGCGCCAAGGAAAGCTCGAGGCCGATGATGAACAGCAGGCACGCGATGCCCAGTTCAGCAACCGGGCGCAGCGGCTCGACATCTTCAATCAGGCCCAGCATGCCAGGACCGATCAAAAGGCCCGCCAGCATATAGCCCAAAATTGGCGACAGACGCAGGCGCTGCAGCACCATGATCACAAAAGTCGAAGCACCCAGCAGTACCAGTATCTGCATATAGATGCTGGCGTGATGCGACAGCTCGGGAAGATCAGATGTATCCATCCCCTGAACTTAATGGTTTTCGGACAATATGGCGAGAGAGCATGAAAACTATTTCAGTATGTCCGTGCGGCAGGCAGCACGTCCTTTGGTCGCCGTACAGGTAATAGCCTGAACAGCGCGGACACCCTTCGCCGGCAACGCCACAGGGGGCGTGCCGCCAATGACTTGCCAGCCATTACCAGTGTGAACGGCGGCCCATAACAGGTTTTCGGCAGCCAGCGCGTTATCTTTGTAAGCTGGGGCTGGAACATCACCTTGCGGAGTCTCAATTCCGCGCCACCAACCCGCCGTAAAGTCATAGGTTGTGCGTTGATCGGCTGTACTGAGCTCAAGTTTGTAGCGTCCCTCGCCCACCGGCAACGCCAGGTCAGCCGGAATACTGCCATCCGTTATCAGCAATCCGCTTTGCAGGACCGCCGGCGAAGACCGTGTCCGGTACTGCCAGTTGCCTTTGTCATCATAGGCCCAGTCGAAAGAATACGATTCCTGCACAAAGGAATAGCGAATGGATGCGGGCTGCGGCTGCCCCTCAACCAGCACCTGAATGCTAAAATGAGCCGTAGCGCCCGCCGGCGCCGCTGTACCGAATCCCGGCTTAACAACGATCCCGTTACTTTTCTGGCGTGTCGCTTTTGTATCAAGCCCGGTCAAGGGCAGGAAAGTGTGCAGACGTACGCCGCCCTCAACTTCCATTTCACCGCGCAGGGCTATTGCATCCGGCGGCAATTCCCATATCGCTGCGCCGGATTCATCGGCACGGGTACCACCAATAATTTCACCAACAGCGTTTAAGGCCACAACAACCGCGCTGGGCACAGGCAGGGCCGTCGCCGCATCCACAACAACTGTAAAGATATTCTGTTCGTCAAGCTTTTGTGCGGCCATGACAATTGGTGCCACAGAAAACCACTGCGTGACCTGCAATGGATCAACCCCGCCATCGGCCGGTGACACTAATGCTGCCTGCAAGATATAATCACCAGCGGCCAGAGGACCGGTTGCCGTCATCAACGGTATAATCTGCGTCGCAGATTCACCTTCATCATTCGGTAAAATAAAGTCCGACTGCCAGACGGGTGCGTTTTCGGCGATAGCCCGCTTCAACAGGCCGTTTTCGGTCACGCTACGGATCAGGCGGGCCGTCAGCAGCTTGTTTTCGGCCGTTGGGTCGGGAAGGCGATAAAGTCGCAGGCGCACACGGTCGATATTGGCGCTACGCAACATAATCGCATCTTCCGGGGGATTGAACAGGACGGTATCGCCGCGCTCGAAGCTAAGCTGCGGCTCTGCAGCTTGCACCGGCACAGCCGTCAGAATCAGAAAAAGCAAAGCCCGGATGAAAGTATGCATTATTTTGGTGCCGACGGTTTGTCAAATCCGATATACAGGGTCGCCTTTTCTGCCTGCGCTGTACTCAGGCCGATACTAATGGCCACTTCCCGTTTCTCTGTCATCTCCTCATCAAAGGCGAAAGCAACACTGTATTCTTTTTTGGCTGACACCCCGCCTGCTGCGTCGACAACAGCAGCAAAGTAAGGAACGGAAATATCATCGCCTTTTTTCAGGGCGGCGCCGCGCATGGCATCGAAAACCAGGGTAACTTCCTGCTGCACTTGTCCGTCAGCAGTGTGGCAGGTGACGCCAGCCATACGCAGGGATACCGTGGCACTGATATCGAGCGGGCCTTCACCCTTGCTTACGATGTGTGTTGCCGCATCTTCAGGCAGATGAACCGGCAGGCAATCCGGATCGGCTGTGGCAGCAGGCGCCAACGCGCCGCCGGTCCATGCATTCCACGTTTCACAGGCGGATAGCGGCACCAGTACAAGAACAGCAAGTATAAGACGCTTCATGCGAACACCCTCGTCGGGCGGCATAATGGCCGGAACAAAATGGCAAAACAAGGGGCGTTGTAAGTAGCAGAAATGCGCTACATATAAGGCCATGACCTCGCTTGTATGGCTTCGACAGGACTTGCGCATCGACGATAATCCGGCGCTGGCAACGGCTATGAAAACCGGCCCCACGATTGCGCTTTACATATATGATACCAGCGGCCCGTGGCCGCCCGGCGGCGCATCGCGCTGGTGGCTGCACCATTCACTGGCGGCACTGCGTACCGACCTTCTCAAGATTGGTGTGCCGCTGGTGCTACGCAAAGGCAAAACTGCCGCCGTGCTGGATGATGTTGTCAAGCAAAGTGGCGCAACGCATGTATTCTGGAATCGCTGTTATGAACCGGCGGCGATTGCACGCGACAAAGATATCAAGACCGATTTAACCGAGCGCGGTCTGCATGTTGAAAGCTTCAATGCGGCGCTGCTGCACGAGCCATGGACCGTGCAGACACAAACCGGCGGGTTTTATAAAGTGTATACGCCGTTCAGCAAGGCCTGTATGGCAAAAGGCCCGCCCGATGCGCCGCTGGTCGCCCCGAAGAAGCAGGCGGCGCCCCCCGCCCCCGCCGGTGACGATCTGGATTCATGGGGGCTGCTGCCCAGCAAGCCGGACTGGGCCAAGGGTTTTGATGCATGGAAGCCCGGCAGTGCTGGTGCGCTGCAACGTCTGCATGAGTTCATCGACGGTATTCTGAAGAATTACGCCATCGGCCGCGACCGCCCCGATCATGACTTTACATCGCGCCTGTCGCCCCATTTGCACTTTGGCGAGATATCACCGCGGCAAGTGTGGCACGCCGTCAGCCACGCCGCGCACGATGCCAACAGTGAGAAGTACCTGAAAGAACTGCTGTGGCGCGAGTTCGCCTATCATCTGCTGTTCCACCTGCCCCACATGCCGGAAAAACCGCTGAACGGTAACTTTGCCGACTTTCCATGGCAACCCGATGCGAAACTTCTGCGTGCGTGGCAAAAAGGGCAGACCGGCTATCCCATCGTTGATGCCGGCATGCGGCAGCTGTGGCAAACGGGATGGATGCATAACCGCGTGCGCATGATTGTGGCGTCACTGCTTGTCAAACACCTGCTGCAGCCGTGGCAAAAAGGCGAAGCATGGTTCTGGGATACGCTGGTCGATGCCGACCTTGCCAACAACGCCGCCAGCTGGCAGTGGGTGGCCGGATGCGGCGCCGACGCCGCGCCCTACTTCCGCATTTTCAACCCGACAACGCAGGGCGAGAAGTTCGACCCGAACGGCGATTATGTGCGCGCATGGGTGCCGGAAATCGCCGCACTGCCGAACGATTACATTCACCAGCCGTGGGCGGCGCCTGGCGACGTTTTAAAGAAGGCCGGCATTGCACTTGGCAAAACATACCCCGCGCCCATCGTTGACCATAAAGCCGGGCGCGAGCGTGCGCTGGCCGCCCTGAAAGAGGCTAAAGGTTAACGGTTTCAGCTCCGGTATAAAGGCTTGTGAAAAAATCGGAACTTTTTTGATAAAACCGCCTTCATCTCGCCATCATCCGCGGCTACATATCATGCACACGCATTTTTATCAGGAGACCCCTTATGAAGAAATTTTCACTCGCTGCCGCTCTGGTTGTTGCCATGCTGGCCGTCAGCGCCTGTCAGTCGCAGAACATGGGCCAGAAGCAAGGCATGGGCACCGTTGGCGGCGCCGTCGCCGGCGGCCTTATCGGCAGCACCATCGGCCAGGGCACAGGCAAGATGATTGCCATCGGCGCCGGTACGCTGATTGGCGCATGGCTGGGCAACGAAATCGGTGCATCGCTTGATAACGCCGACCGCGCCGCGCTGATGAACGCGCAGAATACCGCCTATACCGCACCGGTTGGTCGCCAGATCACCTGGAGCAATCCGCAAAGCGGCAACAGCGGCGTGATTGTTCCTGTGCGCGACGGTTATGACAACAGCGGCTCATACTGCCGCGAATTCCAGCAAAAGGTAACGGTTGGCGGCCGCACGCAGAATGCTTACGGCACAGCCTGCCAAAGCCCCGATGGCGACTGGCAGATCGTGCAGTAACCCGAACAATATCAGCTAGTAAAAGCCCCGCTTCTGCGGGGTTTTTATTTTGCGTTGACTTTGCTTTCCGTATCATGGATAGCTTCCCCCGATAAAGAAATACAGGGGAAGTAAATGAAAAAAGCAGTAGTAGTGTTAGCGCTTGTTCTCGGCCTACCCGGCTGTGCCTCGATTATCGAAGGCACAACGCAGGAGATTTTAATCAACACAACTCCGCAAGGGGCTCAATGCCAAATTACGCGCGATAACATGGCGATAGCGTCGGTCATGAAAACACCGGAAGCTGCCCTTGTTGAAAGAACAAAGCATGACCTCATCATAAAGTGTTGGAAAGATGGCTGCGATGAATCCCAGTACTTTGTAAATTCAGGCACGTCCGGCGGAACATTTGGAAACATTCTTCTTGGCGGCGGCATTGGGTGGGCAATCGACTCTGCCGCTGGCGCAGATAACGAATACGAAAAGATGGTAAACATCCCTTTGTATTGTGAAAAGAGTTCGAAATCATCGGCCAGAGCAAAGAAGAAGGTTCATCAGGTTAATGCGCCAGCCCCCGAGGCAACCCCTGATGACAAGCAGAACGCAGAGGATTCTGCTGATTGAGGATAAGCTTTAAAGCGATGAACGCTCAACGCGAGTCAGCTTCCCGTTCCGGAAGATAAGTTCCTCATTAAAGCCGGTTAAAGCTGCGCCACTTTGCTTGTCATGTTCGTAAGAATACACGTCTTCGACCACACCATCTTTGGCGATACGCTTGGCAATCTCTGAAGGCTTGGCCCACAGACATAGCACTTCGGCCTCGGTCGCCCCTGCGGGTGGGCTGAAGTAGGCAGCATCTGGCCCGGTGGCGGCAGAGACGATGCGCCGTTTGCGCAATTCCTTGAAGGCAGCACTGGCTTGCGCTTCATTCTTGTTGATGACACCAGCCCGGAAGTCGGCACAAACGTCACCGACAGCGGCATGATTAAGCTGGATGGCGTAGGCGGCAGAAGATGGATTGCCAAACGTGGCGCCGCAACCCATCAGACCGACAGAAATGGCGGCAATGGCAAGCACGGTTAGTGGTTGTTTTGTCATGGCCAAATGCTAGATTATCTTTTCAGATATGGCAACCAAAGACCCTTACCAGACACTGGGTGTTCCGAAGTCGGCAAGCGCCGAGGAGATCAAGCGCGCGTTTCGCGAGCTGGCCAAGAAACACCACCCCGACCGTAACCGGGGTGACAAAGCCGCCGAAACCAAGTTCAAGGACATCAATGCCGCCTACGATATCCTGGGCGACGAAGCTAAGCGCCGCCGGTTTGACCGCGGCGAGATCGACGCACAGGGCAACGAGCGCGCCTATACGTCGGCCGGTGCCGGCGGTTTTCAGGGCGGTGGCTTTGCCAACAATACCAACTTCCGCGATTTCAATTTCAACTTCGGCGGCGGCGCGCGCGATAAAAATGCGGCCTTCAGCGCCGAGGACCTGTTCGCCGATCTGTTCGGCGGTATGCGCAGCGGCAACGGCGGCGGTGGCAAAAAATCGCGTGGGCCGTTCGAACATGCCATGCGCGGAAAGGATATTGCGTACGACCTGAAGATCACCCTGTTCGAAGCCGTGCGCGGTGGCAAGCGACGCATCACGCTGGCCAACAACAAGACGATCGATGTCGCGATACCGCCCGCCACGACGGACGGGCAGACGCTGCGCCTGAAGGGCGTTGGTGATGCCGGCCGCGGCGGCGCACAGCCGGGCGATGCGCTGGTGACCTTGAAAATCGAGCCGCACGCGCATTTCACGCTGAAAGGCCTGAACCTTCATATCGAAATCCCGGTGACATTATACGAAGCCGTGCTGGGCGCCGAGATCAAGGTGCCGACACTGGACGGAACGGCCATGGTGAAGGTGCCGAAGGGCAGCAACAGCGGCACGCAGCTACGGCTGAAGGGCAAGGGCGCCGCCAAGGGCGGCCAGACGGGCGACCAGTATTGCACCTTAAAGGTCGTTTTACCTGAAAAAGCCGACGCCGACCTGACGGCATTTACCGAACGGTGGGCGAAAAAGCACCCCTATGATGTGCGCAAGAAACTGTTCTAGCTTCGCACCTGCACAACGTTTTAAGGGTTGAACCCTGCGACATTATGGCGTTACGCTTTCTGCCTATAACCACAAAGCGATATCATGACCGTTCAAAAACCGTTTCTGATCATCGACCGGACAGGCGACTTTGTCAGCAAGCGCCTTGTGTTCATCTCACCTGAAGCCATACAGGAACATTTTGGTCAGCCTGCGAATTCAAATGTCGTCGACTTTGGTGCCGAAGCCATGGTGCAGCGCCAGCTTGCCGTCATGCTGGACGAGGCCCGCCGCAACAGCGCTGGCCGGCCCTGGCTGGAAGTGAAGCTGCCGCACCTGCCCGATAAAGTGCGCGCCAGCTTTGAAGGGATTATCGAAAAGTCGCTCAGCCGGCCAGCGGCCGAGGGCCCCGCTTCTATCAAAATGACGCCGTTTGAAGCCAATGGCATCGCGGCCACCACCATCGACATGCGCTATGCCGAAAATGGTCAGCGCGCGCTGCTGCCTGTTACCGACAAGACGTTCAGCGCAAACAATGGCCTGCCAATCGGTAATGTGCGTGTCAGCCACGCGCAATGGGTGATGAATAACAGCGGCGTTAAAAAACTGGTGTGGGCCACAATCCACCTGACGGCCGACGGGCGCGACCATGTCTATGTCATCAGCCCTGATATGGACCGCAAGCTATGGTGGGACCAGACCGAAAAAGTGGAAGGCGACCTGCTGAAGGCCTATTACAGCGGCAACATGGGTATGGAGCAGTTTCGTTATGACCCACAAGTGCTGCCGCCCAGCCAGTTACATGCTGTGTTTGGTGAAATCGCCGAGCTGCTGTCGGCACCCGCCGCGCCGCACCTGCCGCCGCGCCCGTGGGAAACAATGCCCGTGACATGGGCGCTGTAATTATTTAGCGGGATACGTCGTTCCCTTGGACTTCACGATTAGCTTTGGCCGGGCGCACAGCGTGCCGTGACACCCATTCATCTTTCCGTGGTCGGGATGCATCGGCACCGGGCCACGCGCTGTTCCTGCAGCACCAGGCGCGCAGTAGGCGCTGCCGAATATTCTTTCCCAGCGCAGTATTTCCATCTGGTGCTGGGCCTGCGCCACTGGCAGGTTTGCAAAAGCGGCCACGCCCAAGGCGGTTAAAGTTGCTTTCATAATAGCCTGAAATTACGCCGTTTCCTGAACTTGGCAAGCCAGCCCGCTTTCGCTAGATTACGCCCATATATAGAGGGCACCATGACCGAACAAACATCCACACTTCCCACCGGCAACCTGATGCAGGGCAAGCGCGGCCTTATCATGGGCGTTGCCAACGACCGCTCGATTGCCTGGGGCATTGCCAAGGCCTGCGCCAACCAGGGCGCTAAAGTCGGTTTCACCTATCAGGGCGAAGCGCTGGAAAAGCGTGTGCGCCCGCTGGCTGAAAGTGTGAACAGTGATTTCATCGAAACCTGCGATGTGACCGACGATGCATCTGTCGCTGCCGTATTCGACAAGATCCAGAAGCAGTGGGGCGGGCTTGATTTCGTCGTGCACTGCATTGCGTTTTCTGACAAGAACGAATTGGACGGCAAGTATGTCGATACCACGCGTGCCAACTTCCTGCGCACGATGGATATCTCGTGCTTCTCGTTCACAGCTGTGTGCAAGCACGCCGTACCGCTGATGAAGAGCGGCGGCAGCCTGCTGACGCTTTCATACCTTGGCGCCGTGCGCGTGATGCCGCACTACAATGTGATGGGCGTGGCCAAAGCCGCACTGGAAGCCAGCGTGCGCTATCTGGCGATGGACCTTGGCCCCGACAACATCCGCGTCAACGCCATCTCGGCTGGCCCCATCAAGACGCTGGCCGCCGCCGGTATCGGCGATTTCCGCGCCATCCTGAAGTGGAACGAACTGAACGCGCCACTGCGCCGCAACGTTTCAACCGAAGATGTGGGCAAGGCCGGCATGTACCTGCTGAGCGACCTTGGTAGTGGCGTTTCGGGTGAAATCCATTATGTGGATGGCGGTTATAATGCCATCGGCATGCTGGCCACCGACTCGGTGAAAGAAAATGGCGAGCTGATGATGTCGCTGGCCGGCGGCGCCTAAATCTAATCACCGCCTTGTCACCAAAACGCCGCTTTCCGCAGCAACAGGCTGTGCTATCGTGCCGGTCATGAAAAAAGTTCTTCGTAAAATCTGCACCTTCATCGGCGCCGTTGTATTGATTTTGTTCGTGGTGGGCCTTGTCGGGCGTATCGTTGCCGGCGGGCCTTCCGTGCCCGACAAAGTGGTGATGACGATCAACATTGACGAAGCGCTGACGGGCGGGCGCAACCTTGGCCTGCTGAACCAGTTCCTGCCCCCCGAAGATTCAACACTGGATATCGTGCGCGCGATCGACCGCGCGCGGCGCGATGAGCGCGTTACCGGCCTTGTCATGCGTTTTGGTAATGCCGAACCCGGGCTGGCGCAGGCACAGGAAATCCGCAACGCGTTACTGCGCTTTAAGGAAACGAAGAAGTTCTCGGTTGCTTTTGCCCCCAGCTTTGGCGAACTGTCGCCAGCTACACGCAGCTTCTATCTGGCCAGCACGGCCGACGAAGTGTGGGTGCAGCCGCTGGGTCTTGTCGGCCTCAACGGCATCGCATTCGAAATGCCGTTCTGGAACGGACTGATGGAGAAGTACGGCGTAAAAGCGGAGTACACCCAGCGTAAGGATTACAAGACGGCGATGGCATCGTTCACTGATAAAGGCCTGACGCCTGCGCACCGCGAGATGATGACCGCGCTGCTGGACGATGTGTCGCAGCAGCTGGCGGCCGGCATCGCCGAAAACCGTAAACTGCCGGCGGAAACCGTGGCCGGCATTATCGGTACGGGCCCGCTGACCGCCGCCAAGGCATTGGAACTGAAGCTGATCGATAAAATTGCCTATCAGGATGAACTGATTGATTACATCAAAGCCAAGGCCGGAAAGAAAGCGCGCCCTATGCCGGTGTTCGATTACCTGAATGCCAGCACGAACGACCCGCCCGCCAACTTCGTCAAGGTTGATAAAAATAAAGCCGTCGCCGTCATCGACATCAAGGGCGTAATCCACAGCGGCGAAAGCGTGCGCTTGCCCGGCCGCACCAGCGCGGGGGCCGTTACCATTATCGGTGCGCTGGAAACTGCCATGAAGAACAAAAGCATCAAGGTTATCATCCTGCGTATCGATAGTCCTGGCGGCAGCGCGGTCGCATCAGAAACTATTCGCCGGGCTGCGATAAAAGCGAATGAGAAAAAACCAGTCATCGTTAGCATGGGCACCGTTGCCGCCAGCGGCGGATACTGGATTGCAACGGCGTCAAAACACCTGATTGCCGAGCCCGCCACGTTGACGGGGTCGATCGGCGTCGTGGCTGGCAAGATGAGCGGTGCCGGCTTGCTGCGCGCATACGATGTGAACTGGGAACAACTAAGCGTAGGTGAGAATGCCACCATGTGGTCGTCGGGCACCGGCTTCACGCAATCCCAGCGCACCAAACTGGACGAGGTAGCCGACGAGATTTATGATGGATTCAAGGACCGTGTAATGGAAGCGCGCGGGCTTGATGCAGCGACCGCCGAGGCTGTAGCACAGGGCCGTGTGTGGACGGGACGGCAAGCGCTGGAGAGAAAACTGGTCGACGCGCTGGGCGGCATGGATGTTGCGTTCAACCTTGCACGCGAAAAAATGGGCCTTGCTGCCGATACACCTGTGGCCACGCTGCGCCTGCCTGCACCGCCCAGCACACGCCAGCAGCTGATGGAGCTGATGAAGTTTTATCGCGAAGGCGCGATGATTCTGCCCGGCGTCATTGATGTACTGACCGCGCAACCCGGCATGGTGCAAGCCGACCTGCCGGCCTTTTAAAGGGTCTTTTCCAACACCAGCGCATCAACCTTCCGGCCGTCGCTGCGCGTATAATAGGCAGCCCGTGTCGTCAGCACGCGGTACCCCGTCTTATTGTATAACGCTGTTGCTGCCGCATTATCAGCGCCAACGTCCAGAACCGAACGCAGCATGCCGTCAGATTGCAGCGCGGCTTCATATGCCTGCATCAGTTCCAGCGCAATGCCTTGCTGACGCGCGGCAGGCAGAACGGCCAGCGTTAGCACCTCGCCCCAGTCGGGGCCGTGCTGCCACAGCACGAAACCCAGCGGCACATTGTTTTCCAGCAGCAGAAGCCCACGCGTGGTCGGCAGAGCCAGCAGATCACCGATCGCGGCTTCGTCCCATACCTCACCCGGCGGAAACGCCGCTTGATGCAAGGCCGCACACAGCGACGCTGAATTCGTTGTGATATTATGCAGCGACCGTGACATCAGGTGCCCGCAGGTACACCGGCAGCGGCGGTGACTGATCAGGATTGGCTTGCTGCGCGGTATTCAGCAGCGCTTCGGCCAGCATCGTGTGTGTTAGCGGCACAAACGTATGGTTTGGCAATTGGGTGAACGCATCGCCGACAAGACTTAGGTAAGGATTTTCGGCCAGCAGCTTTTCGGCCCCGGCCACATCCATCACCTGCGGTTCGAGCAGACAACGATCATAGTGTTCATGACGGTCATAGGCAGTGATGAAGATATCATCGCGCAGGGTATCAAGGGCGACACACAACGGCGCCGTGATCCCACTGAGACGCGCGGCGCTGCGCCAGCACAAAAACGTGCTTAGTCCGACGCACGGAATGTTCGTGCCCAATGCGATACCCTGCGCCGTAGCAAGACCGACACGCAGGCCGGTGAAACTGCCGGGCCCCGTGGTGATGCCGACGCGTTTCAGCTTGCCATAGGGCACGCCAGCTTCTTCCAGCAGTTCATTGATCATCGGCACAAGGAATTCGGCCTGACGGCGGCGCTCGGTATTGATGCGGTAAAAGGTTTTGTCACCGTTGCGCACGGCAACGATGGTTTCAGCAGCAGTCGAGATCGCTAAAACAGCCATAAGGCCAGTGTATCACGCTTTTTACATACCGAAAGGATATGTCTTGCCATCAACAACGCCGCTATCGCGTACGCTTTTCAGCGCTTTGGCGTATTCCAGCAGGATTTTCAGCGCATAATCCGCGCGCTTGCGGATGTAACCATCGTCATCATTGGCGGGAGCATCGCCGTGCAGCATCTTGGCGGCATCCCGCACAATCAGGTGCTCGGGCGTCCATGTCAGCTGCGTGTTTTTGTAGCTGCTGGTGCGTAATTCAGCGACCGGGTAAGAACCGCCACGCGACGCCGACACGCCGACGATCATGCCGGGCTTGTGGCTCAGCTCGCCCTTGTCGACGTGCAGGAACAGATTCTTCAGGCGCGCCGGCACCATGCCCGCATATTCGGGGCTGATGACGATAACACCGTCGCTTGATTTCAGTTCGGCACTGATCGGGCCCCATACCTTTGCCCAATCGACATTACTTTCCTTACCCCAGCGGCCTTCATCCCAGAACGGCAGATCAACTTCAGCCATGTGCAGAAAGTAGGTTTCAATGCCCGGCGAAATCTCTTTCAGGCGCGCTTCCAGATAACGGCCAACACGGGCCGATTCCCCAGCGGGACGGTGCGTGCCGGCGATAAGTGTGATTTTCATGTTATTCCCCTTCAACAGCACGCACTTCGGTAACTTCGGGCACGAAATGCTTCAGCATATTCTCGATGCCGTTTTTCAGCGTGATAGCGGACGACGGACACCCCGAACAGGCGCCGCGCATATGCAGGTACACAACGCCGTCTTCGAAGCGGTCGAAAATAATATCGCCACCATCTGCCGCCACGGCGGGGCGCACGCGGTCATCGATAATCGCCATGATTTGCAGGCTGAGTTCATCTTCCGGCATGGTGCGCGATACACGTTCGGCGGCGATCTCCATCACCGGCATGCCGCTGACAAAGTGATCCATAATTGCGGCCAGCACCATCGGCTTCAGCAGACTCCAGTCGCGCGTATCGTCTTTGGTGACGCTGATGAAATCGTTGCTGAAAAAAGCGCTTTTAATTCCGTCGATGCTGAATATCCGCTGTGCCAGCGGGGAGCCGCTGTGGTCACCGCCTGCTACGAACTCGGCCGTACCTTCTGCCAACACCGTCTGGCCTGGCAGGAACTTCAATGTTGCCGGGTTCGGCGTTTCTTCCACCTGAATAAACATGCACGTTATTTAGGCCCCTGGGACAGTTTTTTCAAGCGCAGGAAACCAAGGATTTCATGGGCCGGCAGGGCGCGAGTCAGCAAGATCATCTTCAGGTACACAGCCTTACCCGCCAGCACCAGCGCCAGCAGCGACCCGATGCGAAGCAGCCAGTCATCATGCATGAAGAAAGGCTTCAGCCCCATTTGTACGGCAATAAGCACGGCCCCCATCACCAGCGATGACAGGATAATCTTCCCGATACGCGAACGACTTACAGCATCCAGCGTGAATGCGCCCTGCTGACCCAAACGCCAGCGCAGCAGCAGGAAATTGACCCATGTGGCAAGGCTAGTGGCCAGCGCAATGCCGAACACGCCCCATAGCGGCATCAGCCAGATGGCAAAGGCGATGTTAGCCGCAAAAGCCACCAGTGCCACACGGACCGGCGTAGCGGTATCATGCGCGGCGAAGAAACGCGTAGCGCATATTTTTACAAGGATAAAGGCCGGGATGCCGATGGCATAACCCGCCAGCGCAATCGCCGACTGGGCCGCATCCTGCGCTGTAAACGCTCCCTGTACAAAAAGCGCCTGGAAAATCGGCTCACCCATCAGCAGTAGCGCCACGGCAGCCGGCAAGCCAAAGGCCAACCCCAGATCGAATGCGCGCGAAAAGCTTTGCTCGACATGTTCTTTATTGTCGTCATGCACGGCCTGCGACAGCAACGGCAGCAAAGCGGTCGAGATTGCGACACCGATAACACCCAGCGGCAGCTGGTTCAGACGGTCAGCATAATATAGGTAGGATACGGCGCCCGCCGGCAGCAGCGAGGCGAGGATCGTTGAAACCATCAGGTTGATTTGTGCCGCACCGGCACCGATCACACCCGGCCCAAGCTTGCGAAAGAAAGTCTTCACGGATGGCGTTAAAACCGGCAGGGCTGAGACGAGGGGAAACCCGGCACGGCGGCAAAAGTAACTGAGCGTCAGCCACTGAACAAATCCTGCGCCGGTCATCGCCCACGCCATAATATGGGCCGCACCCTGCCCGGTCATCTCGGTAATCGGCCTTATCAGCAACAGGACCACGATTTGGATGACATTATAGATGACAGGTGCGGCGGCAAACGGTGCCAACTGTCCCAGCGCGTTCAATATGCCGCCCTGTAATGATGTCAGTGAAATCAGCAACAGATAAGGAAACGTGATTTGCGCCAGACTGACAGCAAGACCATAGCGTAAAGGCTCGTCGGCAAACCCCGGCGCAATAATATATATCACCCATGGCATGCCGACGATCATGATGCCTGTAAACACGAACAGGAACATGAACAAGACAGCGTTGGTTTCCGATGCGAAGGTGCGCGCCGCATCATCGCCGCCATCTTTTTTTACTTTTGTAAAAAGAGGCACGAAGGCGGCAGAAAAAGCGCCTTCCGCAAACAGGCTGCGAAACAGATTCGGCAGACGCTGGGCCACAACAAACGCGTCGGCCAGCGGCCCTGCGCCAAGGACGATGGCCACCAGCAGGTCGCGCACGAAACCCGCCAGCCGCGATACCAGCGTCCAGCCACCGAATGTGAAAAAGCCACGCTTTAAGCTCATACGTTTCCTTTGCCGCGCTATTATGGACATATTCGGGCAACCGCCCTATACCCAAATATATGGATTTAGCTGTTGTCAATGAAATGCCCGTGTGGCTGCGCGGCATCATGCTGGGGCTGGCCCTTTCGGCCCCGGTGGGCCCCATCGGCCTGCTGTGCATACGCCGCACCATCGACCGTGGGCCCTTTACCGGCTTTACAACCGGCCTTGGCGCAGCTGTTGCCGATACTGTATACGCTGCATTGGCCGCGTTCGGCGTCTCGGCCATCATTCACTGGCTGGCTGAATACGATCAACAACTGCGCGTGATCGGGGGCGCCATCATGTGTGGCATGGCATGGAGCATTTATCAGGCGCGGCCGACGGCGCCGGCAAAAGCCAAAAGCGCGAAGAACTTGTTCACTGCCTTTACCAGTGGCTTCGCGCTGACATTCACAAACCCCGTTACCATTCTTGCGATTATCGCCCTTGTTGCCACGCTGGCCGGCGGCGAAGGCACGTTGAAATCGATGCTGCTTGTCGGCGGCGTGTTCGTGGGCGCTGCTGGCTGGTGGCTGACGTTGGTGGGCATTGCTACACTAATCCGCGAACACTTCACCATTCGCACGATCATTTACCTGAACCGCTTCACCGGCATGCTACTGGCGATGTTCGGTTTTGGTGTTATGGGATACGCGCTGGGCCAGACCCTGACGGCCCCATGGCCCCAAAGCCTGTTTAGCTAGTAAAAACAATGGATTAGGCTGAAATCAGGCATAATTTCTTGCTTTCGCGCACTCTTGTATATATAAGACAGGCCTTACCTGTGCGCCGTGGTTTTACATACAGGCTACCCGGCCACATAACAAAGGAGATGAAAATGCCGAAGTTAAAAACCCATTCGGGTGCCAAGAAGCGTTTCAAAGTAACCGCTTCAGGCAAAGTGAAAGCCGGCCCTGCCAACAAACGTCACGGGATGCGCAAGCGCTCGAACGATATGCTGCGTGAATCGCGCGGTTCGTTCATCCTGTTCAAGGCTGACGGCGAAAAAATCATCAAGAATTTTCTGCGTAACGCATAGGGGGGAACAACCATGGCTCGTGTAAAACGTGGCGTTGTCGCCCATAAAAGACACAAGAAAATCCTGAAGCTGGCGAAGGGCTTCCGTGGCCGTTCGTCAACCTGCTTCCGTGTTGCTATCCAGAAAGTTGAAAAAGCGCTGCGCTATGCGTACCGCGACCGTCGCGCCCGCAAGCGCGATTTCCGCAGCCTGTGGATCCAGCGCATTAACGCCGCTGTCCGCGAGCACGGTATGAAGTATTCAACCTTCATGCAGGGTTGCAAACTGGCCGGCATCACGCTGAACCGCAAGATGCTGTCGGAAATCGCCATTAACGACCCGACGTCGTTTAAAACCGTTGTCAGCCAGGCACAAGCGGCCCTGACAGCGAAGAAAAAAGCGGCTTAATCCTTTTTCTAAACTGTTTTAGGCTCGTTGTGCTTGGCACAACGAGCCTTTTTGTTTGTCTGGAGAGTCATGTTGGAAAAACTAAAAGAAGAAATCCTGAGCGCCATTGCGACCGCAAATGACACAGCGGCGCTTGAGAATGTTCGCGTTGATGCTCTGGGCAAGAAAGGCAAGATCACCGAACTGCTAAAAGCGCTGGGCGGTATGGATGAAGGTGCACGAAAGACACAGGGCGCGCTGATCAACCAGCTGAAAGAGCACATTGCTAATGCACTGGATGAACGTAAAACCCAGCTGTCGCGCGCCGAGATGGATGCACGCCTTGAAGCTGAACGCACTGATATCACGCTGAACGCAGCTCCCGAACCTACAGGCAGCATCCACCCCATCAGCCAAACGATTGAAGAACTGGTCGAAATTTTTGGCAGCATGGGCTTCACGTTATCGGAAGGCCCCGACATCGAGGACGACGAGCACAACTTTACCGCGCTGAATATTCCGCAGGACCACCCGGCCCGGCAGATGCAGGATACTTTTTACCTGCCCGAAACAGCCGATAAGAAGATGGTTTTGCGTACCCAGACATCGCCCATCCAGATCCGCCATATGCGCAGCGGCAAGCCGCCATTCCGCACGATTGGGATTGGTCGCTGTTACCGCGTTGAGAACGATGCCACGCATGTGCCGATGTTCCACCAGATCGAAGGCCTCGTGATTGACCGCGATATTACAATGGCGCACCTGCGCGGCTGCCTGATGGACTTTCTGGCTGCCTTCTTCGGCACGCCGGTAAAAACCCGTTTTCGTCCCAGCTATTTCCCGTTCACAGAGCCTTCGGCCGAAGTCGATGTCGGCTGCAATCGCCAAGGGGGTGAACTGAAAATCGGCGAAGGCAATGACTGGATGGAAATTCTTGGCTGCGGAATGGTGCACCCGAATGTGCTAAAGAATTGCGGCCTCGACCCTGACGAATGGCAAGGTTTTGCGTTTGGCTGCGGTGTTGACCGGCTGGCCATGTTAAAATATGGCATTCCCGACCTGCGACCGATGTTTGAGTCCGACACGCGCTGGCTGCAACATTACGGCTTCAGCCCGCTGCAGGTTCCATCACTGGCCCGGGGTACGCTGTAATGAGCTTTTTCGAGCGCCCACCCGTCACCCTTTACCTGATGCGGCACGGTCAGTCGGAAGCCAACGTCGACAAGAACGTCTACCGGCAGAAACCCGACCATGCGATTGCGTTGACGCCGCTGGGCCTTGCACAGGCGAGTGAAGCGGGCGCCTTCCTGGCAAAGCATTTCGATGAGAAGACATCAGAAGCCCCCTGCATCATCCTGCGCAGCCCTTACGAGCGGGCGCGGCAGACCGAAGAGCGTGTAGCAAATGCGATTCAGAGCCACTACAGTGAGCGCGTTGAGCTGCCCGAACTGGCCGAGCAGCAATATGGCCTGTTTGATGGCGTGCCGCCGGACGAGTTGGAAAAAACCTTCCCGCAGGAATATAACCGCTACCTGCTGGCGCAGCAGCAGATGGGCAAGTTCTGGGCGCGCCCACCACAGGGCGAAGCACTGTTTGACGTTTACAACCGCGCGCGCGCGGCAGTGCACTACATCCGCTATGGTTATAACAAGGCAAAGATAAATACCTACGTCATTGTTGCTCATGCTAACTGGATTCGCTGCTTCCTGATGGCGTGGTGTAATTATCCTTACGAGTGGATTGCTGAAGCGCGCGTACCCGAAAGCTGCGAGATCATGAAAGTCGTTGGTCACGAGATTATCGGAAATGTATTTGCGCCCATAAAGCCGACACACGAAGCAGTGCATGAGCCGGCAGGGAGAGTTCAATGAAGTTCACACTTGGCTGGTTGAAGCAGCACCTTGAGACGACAGCATCGCTGGATGATATCTGCAACACACTGACGGCTATCGGCCTTGAGGTAGAGGAAGTACACGACCACGCCAAGCTGCTGGCGCCGTTTACGGTTGCGCTAATTGAAAAAGCTGACAAGCATCCGGATGCCGACCGCCTGAAGGTCTGCACCGTCGATACCGGCAAGGAAAAGCTGCAGATCGTCTGCGGCGCGCCGAACGCCCGCGCCGGCATCAAGGTTGTGCTCTCGCGCCCCGGTGATTTTATTCCCGGGCTGAACATCACGCTGGGCCAAAGCAAGATCCGCGGTGTTGAAAGCCAGGGCATGCTGTGTGCCGCCGACGAACTGGGCCTTGGCGACGAACATGAAGGCATTATGGAATTGCCGGAAACCGTAAAAGTCGGCGCAAAACTACTAGATGCGATGCCCGCACTGGCCGACGCTGTGATTGACATCAATTTGACCCCGAACCGCGGTGACTGCGCCGGCGTTCACGGCGTGGCGCGAGACCTTGCTGCGGCCGGTATCGGCACTCTGAAACCATTGAAGGAATGGAAAACAAAAAGTGCGGGCGCGAACCCGCTGAAAGTTGTTATCGAAGACCCGAAGGATTGCCCGGCGATCGGCTTCCGCATGATCAGGGGCGTAAAGAATGGCCCCTCGCCTGCCTGGCTGCGCGACCTGCTGGAAAATGCCGGTATGAAATCGATTTCGACGCTGGTCGATATAACCAACTATTTCACGATGGACCGCACACGCCCGCTGCACGTGTTCGATGCCGACAAGATGGCCGGCAGCACGCTGACCATTCGGCGCGCGCGCAAGGGCGAGAAAATGACCGCTCTGAACAACAAGGAATATGATCTGACGCCGGATATCCTTGTTATCGCCGACGAAGCGAAGATTGAAAGCATTGGCGGCGTGATCGGCGGCCTGCATTCGGGCTGCTCGGCTTCGACAACAAACGTTATCTTGGAAGTCGCTTACTTCAGCCCGGCCAATGTTGCTGCCAATGGCCGTCTTCTGCAGATCAACACCGATGCACGTTACCGCTTTGAACGCGGTCTTGACCCGCAATACGTCGAACAGGCGCTGGAATCAGCGGCGGCGCTGATTATTGAACTGTGCGGCGGCACGACCTGCGAACCTGTAATGGCCGGCACCTTGCCGAAGGAACATCGGCACATTCACTTTTTCCCTGATCGTGTCAGCAGCCTGACGGGCGTGGATGTGCCTGCCAAGGAACAGCAACGCATCCTGGCAGCGCTGGGCTGTAGCCTGCACAGCCATAAAGATCACTTCGATATCACGCCGCCATCATGGCGCCCTGACCTCAATCTGGAAGAAGATCTTGTTGAGGAAGTGCTGCGTATCCACGGGTACGATAACATCCCCGCAACGCCGCTGCCGAACCGCAACATGACCGTAGCTCTGAATCCGGCCCAGCGGCGCCACATGAATGCGCGCCGTGCGCTGGCCGCACGCGGCCTTGCTGAATGCGTCACCTGGAGCTTTATGCCCAAGGCGCTGGCGGCCGAGTTTAACCAGATCAACCCGGCGCTGACGTTGGTGAACCCCATCAGTGCCGATCTTGACCAGATGCGCCCGTCGATTCTTGGCAACCTGCTGCAGGCTGCCGCCAGCAACTTTGCGCACGGCCAGATGCAAGCAAGTTTATTCGAGATCGGCCCTGTTTTTTCCGGCGTTGATGAAAAAGGGCAGGAACTGGTGGCCACTGGCCTGCGCAGCGGTAAGACGATGCGGCACTGGCAAAAGACGATGCGCGATGCCGATATCTATAATGCAAAAGCTGATGTCATGGCGTTGCTGGAACAGTGTGGCCTGAACCCCGACACGCTGCCGGTTACCGCCGAGGCCCCGCATTACTACCATCCGGGCCGCAGCGGCGTTATTCGCCTTGGCCCCACAGTAATTGCCGCATTCGGCGATATTCACCCGGCTGTTGCCCAAGCTGCCGGTGTTGAGGATACGCCCGCTGTCGGCTTTGAAGTGTATATTGACCGTCTGCCGCAGGCTAAAAACCGCAGCACGGCCAAGCCATTGCTGAAACTGCCCCCGCTGCAGCCTGTGCGGCGTGACTTCGCATTTGTTGTGGATATATCTGTTGCAGCCGACAGGCTGGTGAAAGCCATCAGGCAAGCCGATAAAAACCTGATCGTCGACGTGCAGGTATTCGACGTTTACCAAGGTGATAAGATCCAGGCGGGCAAGAAATCAGTCGCGATCGCCGTAACACTACAGCCGCAAGGCGATAAGGCTTTCACCGACGTTGACCTGGAAAAGATATCAGCGGCTATCGTTGCTAGCGCCACCAAGGCCACCGGCGCCGTATTGCGTTAATGAGATTTTCCGTTACTCGGCGGCTTCGCGTTCTGCCTTACCGGACAGGCCCCTGACCATACGCTTGCCAAGCGCCGCCAGCTTTTCAGCCATCTGGTCATCCGGCTTCGGCAATTCAAACGGTACGGGCGGCTCTGCCTTGCGGGCCGCCGCACTGCGTGCCACATCCTGTTCGGATGGCATAGCAGCCGTGGCCATAGGCGCACGACGCACGGATGCCGCTTCCACCTTCGGTGTCTTTGATTCTTTGGCGGACTCGACAGGCTTTGTGTCCGCCGGCACTGCCACAGCGGGTCCAGATACCGCAGGAGATACAGGAGCTGCGGCACCATTGTAAACATGTGCCACAGCTGCAAAGGCTGCGTCTTGCGGCCCCGTCTTTTGCTGGCGGGCCGCTTGGTAAGCCGCCACTGCGGACGCCAGCTCAGGCGTCGCGGCTGTATCAGGCGCGCCCGCTGGCATGCTCCAGTTTTGATCGCTGAAATTCTGGCCGATGCCGGATGCCAGCTTATCACGCGCTTCAGAAACAGGCGTGGTTGCCGGCACGCCCAGCATGCGCTGGACGCGCAGGGCCTTGGCCTTGCCGGTATCGATGTACGGCATGTCCGTCACGGCCAACATGGCCGAAAACATAATATGTGTCTGGCCTTCGCGTTGTTCCTGCAGGTCGTCGTACCCAGCCCATGATGCTTTTTCAAGGTTCGCCGACAGCGTATCGGCATAACTGCCGAAGAAATTATCTGCCTTGGTCTGCATACCCTTGGCCTGGAACACCTTGCTGGCGCCGATCGAATCCTCGAAGAACTTCTTGGTGCCGGTCGGGTCTTCCAGTTTGCCGAAAATCTTGATGTTACAGTTACCGGTGATCGAACGCGCCTCTTCCTTCACGCGCTTTTCCATCGCCGGGATATCCTGCGCTGCGAATACAAGGCTGAAACCGAGTGAGCGGGCCTGCGCCGCCATCACCGCCATACCCGGCGCGGTGTAGTAACCGACCTCGTCGAAGATAACCATATAGGGTGACGGGGCGTTCGTCGCCTTGTTCGCAATAGCCGTTTCCCAGTCGCCTTCCACCCTGGCGCCCAGCGCCGCCCCCATCATGCCCTTCATATTGGCGACGATGATCTTACCGAGGTTAGCCGCTTCGTCGCCCGACTTTTCCAGCGCCGGAATTAGCACGACAAGAATACGGCGGTTGAGAACAAGATCGACGACATCAACATCAGCCAGTTGAGACTTGAAGATATAGCCGTATTCATCCGCCAGCGATTGCAGCGAACGTGTGAACTGCATCGACAGGTATCCGTGCTGCTGGCGCGCCACCGAAAGATCGTATACAGGACTGTCGGGTGAAGGCGGCTTCTCCTTACCTTCATCATCAAACGCATCGTCCACATAGCCGGGCAATGTGTCCAGATAGCCGCGAATGCCCTTCATAACGCGCGGCGGCAAGCGCTGGTCACGGCTAAGGCGGATAACGGCCGGCAATTCGATATTATCGCGCACACTGCCGATATCCATCAGCAGGTTGTGATGGTCGCGCAGGTATGTCAATGCCGGCATCAGCGAACTGATCAGCGCGATTGCGCGTTCTTTCCACATTGCATTATCGCCGCCCGATTCCGGCATCAGGTTGGTCAGCAGCTGAACAAGATAAGATGCCGAACCTGACGAAAACGGGTTCATTGTATTCGATGTGCCGCCTGCATCGCTGTTGGCGGTCATATAGTTGATGACCAGCAGGTCATCGTCGCGCCCAAAACGGCGGGCCAAAGCATATAACGCGCCCCACACTGACGTGTCAGCCTTACCGTCAACAAAAGTAAAGCCCGATCCCCACGCCAACGCGTTGGTTGCCAGCGCCTTCAGGCCTTCGGTTTTACCCGAACCTGTCGTACCCAGAAACAGGATGTGTGTTTTGGCATCTGTTGCTGACACCCAAACTTCCTGGTTATTCTTCTTGCGTTCGTTACCAAGAAACAGGATGCCTTCCGCCTTGCCTTTCATCGGCCCGGGACTGGTATTGTTCGGATCCGGCATTCCCGAATAAACCGGCATCTTGAACGGCAGTTTGAATGGCCGCTTGCGCAGCCAGCGCATGTAAACGATGCCTACAATCAGGAACACATCCCACATGCCCTGCATGGGCGGCGCGCCTTTTACCACCGATGGCAAGAACATCAGAACAATGAACATGCCGTAAACAAAAACGGTGACATCCGGCTCAATCAGCCAGTCGGCAAAGCGAGCAAACAACGTCCGCGTATCGCGGAACGTCGTCGAACTTTTTACCCTATATTTCTCCTCGACGGGCATGGGCCGATAAGGTCTCCTTCTACTTGTTCAGGAAATCGTCCGCCGACATCGGCACGCCTTGCGTCTCTGTGCGTCCGGAAGGGTCGGCAGGCAGATTTCCAAAAGCCTTGTTAAGCTCCTGTATGTTGGCAAGCTCGGGCGGCACAACACCCTGCCCGGCGATCATCGGGCCAACACCAGCGGGCGGCGATGTAAGTGACGTAATGCCCGTGACAACAGCGCCAAAAAGAAGCAAGGCAACCAGAATACCGATTGTTGTTGCAAATGCGCGACGGAAACGGCCCGACGGACTACCGCGGTAAAGAGCGCAGGCAATCTGACGTTGGGCGACTTCAGCAGCTTCGCGCACTTCGAAGCGCGCGACTGGAGTGCTTTCAGCGCGGCTTTGCACGAAAGCCAGCTCATAGTCCGTATCCCGATTCTGTACGGTGATCGTCGCCGATCCAATCTTATCAAGATCAAGACGCACGAATGTGGGCTGAGCAGCCGTATCGATCTTAGCGACCAGTGCGTTATCCACCACGCGCGCTTTGATTCCATACTGCCAATGTGACAGAAATTTTCTCAACATAGTCTCTCCTCTTGTTAACTTGGTTTGATCTTCAGTGAAGCATTGTCCCGTATAGCTTCGATGACGGGGGGGATAGTGCTGGCATTCTGTTCCAGGTAATCAAGGATAACCGGGATTGCATTATCGACACGCGGAATCGGCAAGCCACGCTTGGCGCTTTGCTCGGCCATAAAATGTGCCATCGCGCCGGCCGCTTCGGCATGATACGAACGGCGGCCAAGGTTATTCAGCGGATACCACAGGGCGCGGTCTTCACCGCGAAGCCACAAGAACGATGCGGGCGCCAGAACACCGCCGCGCTCACGCGCCCAGCGCAGAACACCCAACAGAGCAGTTGTGCGGAACGCAAACTTCCCGGCCTCATCCAGCGCGGGCTGTATAACACCGCTATCACGCCATACGGCGTTAATCTGTGCCTGCACTGCAGGCGACAGGCGAAGGCCGGTTTTTGGATTCCAGCAGCCCGCCACAGCGCCCAGCAGGTCGTCGCTCTCTTTGCGCTTCTGCGCACCCTTCAACGCAAATGCCGCCAGCAGCGCCCTGTGGTGCGCACGTAAACCCTTTGCACCATCCCATTTGGGACCAAGCTGGAGGCTGAGCGCCTGGCGGATCGCTTCCTTATCGGGCACGCCCCCGCGAAACGGGATTTTTGCCCAGGCGACCCACTCCTCGGGCGAGAGAGATTCAGCAAAGACCGGTAGATCGAGCGGCACCGGTTGACCAGGCAGCCGGCTGCTGGTCAACGCTGGGTTGAAATTGACAATCGGCTTGATAACCGGCCACACCTGCGCTTGATTCTGCATTAACGTTGCCAGATTGAACTTGGTACGGAACTTCCGCCGCGGCGTCTTGGCAAACCCCCACCATGCACCCCACGCAAGGACGATAGCCGTAGGCCAGCGCATGTAATCACCGATCAGCGCCGAGATAATGACAATGTCTTCCCAGTCAAGACGCTGCTGTGGCGGCAAACTGCGATCGGTCGGCACCGCCATCAGCCACTGGCGGATGCGCTCGAATTCGTCGGTAACAAAACTGGCCACCCACATGTAAGCCAGACGTGTCTGGGCCACCAGCCAGGCGATGTCGCTTTGGTACATGTACCAAAGCACAGCGACGATCACGAGAATAATCCCGATCGCAATCATCGTCTGAGTTTCGTTGGCCTTGTTGTCGCTCATTTTGCCCTATCTGTCCCGCTGCAAATTATAAGTTTTGCACATCACAAAGTCTAGTTTTCCCGCTCGGCCGCATCTTCCCTGTTCCGCTTCATCTCGGCGGCATAATCCATCAGTTCCTGCACAATTTCCTTGATAACAGCGCTGGACGCGTTGTTTTCCACCTCGCCGGATTCGGTGCGCAGCACAACGCGGCGGCGGATTTCGGAACGCGCCGATCCGCCCGGGAACGCCTTGGCCAGGAGCTGCCGGGCTTCCTTGGCGCCGATCTGGTTATACAGCTGGGTGCGGATAGCCACGTCTTCCGCCGAGGTCGACAACGCCCACAACTCGATCGGGCCCAGCGTATTTACAAGATGCTGTTCGTAACGACCCTCGTTAGTGCCAAGGATAAACAGCACCGGCGCCCCGCTGGGCTTGGGACCGGTCAGGCGGTAACGCATCACATTGCGCGCCGTTTCTGACAAGCCGAAGCGGTCACCCGCGGTTGTGATGACGCGATCCGACACAGCGGCACCGCAAATCCAGATGCCGGTAGCAAGATCAACCATGTCATCGCTGAAGTCTTCCATCAGTTGCGATGCCAGCACGATTTGTACGCCCCACTTGCGGCCTTCACGCACGTCACGGATCACCTGCGCCCGCACGGCTTTCGAACGTGATGTGCGGTGGAATTCGTCATAGGAAATGCGCTTCGGCAGTTCGCGAATCTCGCGAATGCGGTTTTCGTGATACAATCGGTATTTGGGCGGAAAATTCTTCAGCGCATCCTGCGACAGCCACCAGCTGCGTACCATCGCATTGCGCGCCAACATGTACATGATGGCTGTCTGGCGGTCGGCCACATCATCACCCTGCGGCGATACATCCTGCAAATCGATCGCGCAAACGCGCGCACCGCCGACATCAAACTTCGTCACGCCCGAAAGGATGGGGAATTCACGGATCGCACTGGCAATCATGCGCTCGAACGCGTGGATGACGCCTTCGGCCGATGCGCCGATCTGCGTTTCTTCCAACAGTGACCGGATTTGCGGGCGGCGAGCGGCGGTTACTGCGTCGGCAAGTGTTGGCGAGCATTGGCGCTGCGCCAACATAGCAGTGTGATAGTCGTCTTTATCAAACAGCGCATCAACAACATCCCACCATAGCGGCTCGGGCGGTAACTTGATGTTATAGCGGGACAGTGCATTGTCGACTTCGTTATCGATCCCCACCAGGTACGGGCGCGGCTCGGCGTTCGCTGTGGCGTCATCGCGCCAGCGGTACATTTCATCAACGCAAAGCCCGACCAGCTGCGGGATGCCATCGTACGGCTGTTCCTGCCCAGGTGGCGTACATAGCAGCGTAATCAGCTCTGACAGATAACTCCTCTCGTCGGGTAGCGGGTAGCGGCACCCGAGCTGTGTATCGAACGGATTGATCGCGTAATCCGGCATCATGCGCAGTTTAAAATGCTGCGCTTCATAGCGACGATCCAGCGGCAACGAGTCACGCAGCAACGAAATCAGGCCTGACGATGACGGACCGATATCAAGGATGGCGACGAACGGCAGTTTAGCCATGCCGGCTGACAGACAGGTGCCGAGGTTAAGCGCATTCATCAGCACCGACTTACCGGCACCGGGTTGCGCGAAAATCAGATCGAACCATGTGGTGGTCAGCGGCGAGCCCATCTGGTAGGGCCATGGGCGTCCGTCGGGCGTACGCAGGATAACCGCACCGTCGGTGAACGGGCTTGAGGCGCGCTGCCATGGCAACAGCTTCATGATGTCATAAAACGGCGCAACAGCGGGCGTGGCCGTTGATGCGCAGGCGATACCCAGCGCCGATGACATCACGCCATCCAGTGGATCGCCTACGACCTGCGTTGCCTGGCAATAGCCCCACGATTCAATGGCCTGAATCAGTCCTGCAACCCGACGCTCCAGCAAATCGAGGTCGTTAGCCGGCGCAAAGGTTGCCATCGAGCAGCGCATGCGCACGACAGGCTCACTGTTCGACAGATGCTGCAGTGCGCTGAGCGAGTCACGCACCTGGCGGTTCTGATCGTTCATAAAGCCAAGAATTGACGACAACAGCTTTTTAAATGCCGTGCCAGAGATACCGTGGCTTTCGATCAGGAACGACATGCGGAACGGCGTGTCAGTATCGATAAGGCGGTCCAGCAGCTGCGTGAACGGTGACGGCTCCAGCGGACCCAACGTCATGTCGACAGCCGACCACAACGTATTGCCGATTTTCACCGCCGTACTGTTGACAACGCGCGCATCGTCAACAGCGATCTGACGTCGCAGAGGCGGCCACAGGACATCCGAATAGTCGTTTTTCTTGTCGATATCCTGACGCGCCGGGATCGGATCGCCCGGCAGGCAGGCGCGCCACTTTTCATTGGCACGTTGCGGATAGATGCTGGCACGCACAGCCTGCAGGGCCGTATGCACATCCGCCATCTCGACCTTGAAACCCATCTCTTCCAGCGAACTGACGGCGCCTTGTGCAAAGCTGCGGTGACGCACGCGCAGCGCATCGATGGCTGCATGTGGATATTGCGCTTTTGACGCTTTCACCCATTTCTTTTGTGCGCGCGCCTTTTGCGCTTTTTCAAGTTCGACCTTGGTAATCGCACTAGGTCGGGTCCAGCACACAACCCACATTTCTTCATAAGCAAGGAATTTGCTAAGGTGGCGACGACGCTCATCCAGAAGATCTTTTAGGTCAAGATCAACGACTTTGGCGGCCGAATAGTTGGCCACCATCAGGCGGTCCATCTCGCGGCGCACCTGCTGCGGATCGCGCAGGAAATAAAACTGGATGGCATAGCCGGGGCGATCGAACTTCGAACCGAGTTTCAGCGTGGCCGCATCGATGATGTAATTGTATTCGGCTTCGCCGATCATCGCGCGCGCGCCGTAAACACGGATGAACGACACCAGCGAACCATCGGACGCAACCAGCGTGCGGTCATCGTCTGACGTTTCAAGCCGAATGAAAGATTCAACCGGCTGGCGCAGCGCAAACATCAGGCTGCCAAAAATTTCCTCAAAGAAGCCAAGCACCGGCCCGTTTCTCCTCTAAACCCCTGAATTGTAGAGAGATTCTATAGTGGTTTGGCGTTCAGGCTAGGATGTAACCACTAAAGAAATGCCTAACACTTATAGTAAGCATCAGATGATCTGGTTCGATACCGAAAGAAAGCTTGTTATGTAAGGGATCTGCGGCTAATGTTCTTTCGATGTCTGCAAAGCCGCTGCCCGTCTATATCGGCAAAACCCCGCCCGCAACGCCTGCAGGCGGGCGCCTCCTGCGCCTGAAGATGCTGAAAAAGCTGCGCACTGAAGGCGGGGCGAATTCCGATGAGCGCATCCTCTTTCTTTTTCGCATGCACGCACAAACACTGGCCGACCAGGGATTCACACCCGAGACATGCACCCTGCACGTCGAGTTTATCGACTGGGTGCCGTATGAAATGCAAAGCATGTTGCCGGCGCTGCATGATAGCGGCCATGAAATTTTTGGCGGCAACGCCATCCGCGCTTATTTAAAGGACAAAGAAAAAAGCGGAGCTCCTGTTATTGAAAAGGATGCGCCGCTTATCCTTACTTTGGAACCATAATTCCGTGCACCAGTGTAAAGCCAAGCCATTCCTGGCAGATTTGCTGCAGCAGGTGATAGGCTGTATTACGGCGCATGGTTTCATCTGAAAGGTTGGCCGGAATTTCGGCTTTCACCGGAGCTGATGCCTCACGCAACTGCTGGTCAAGAATCTCTTCGGCTCCTTTGATGCCGGCAGCATCTATCGCTTTCAGGCACATCAACGTCGTGGGCGTACCAAACACCGGGCGGCCAAGACCAGGCGCCGCCAGATAGCCGCCACCGGTCACTGCACCGCTGCGCAGGCGCTGGTTGTATGTGGTTGCCAGCTTGGCGTCCAGCAGGTCACCCGCGATTTCAATTTGGCGGGCGGTCGGCTCGGCGATGCCTGTTGCCACCAACATCATTACACCGCTCAGTAGTTCTTCTGGCGCAGCGCCCTTCAGATCTTCATGCGCCAGCATATCGCCGACAGACAGTGGATAGCCAGACAGCGCATTGATCAGGCGCGTGAATAGCGGGGTCGAAAAATCGATCTTTTTATCAAAGTAACGATACTGCGGATCGATATAGCTGGTTGGCGATGTTACCGAGAATGTGAACACGCCAAAACGCTGCACTATGTTTTCGACCGGCGCACCATCTGCTTTCAGCCATACATCATGACGCTGTGTCGCACCCGTTGCCAGATCCTTCAGCGTTTCATAAAAAGGTTCACCTGCTGATTTCGACAACAGGTCGTGTGCCGCCGACGGCGCTGAGAATTCCAGATAGTTCTGCTTGATGCGTGCGCTGCCCAGATAATTGAGGCCAGCACTTTTACCGGCCTGCTGAGCCTGATCGGTGCGCGATGCAGCACCAGCGGCCTTATAGCTGACAAGAGCGGCCGCCAGATCGCCGCCATCGGCTTTCACATTCGTGTCATACGAAATATAGAAGATACCCCCCGGTGCCAGGATATCCCCGGCCAGCGCCAACATGCTTGGCACTTCATTCTCATCGACCGACTGGCCGGCAAGATTGAGAACGACATAATCAAAAGCCGGCGTTGGCAGCTTGCCTTCCTTAATGGCCAGCGCTAGCGCAAGGCTGTCAGCATGCACAAACGAAACATTCGATACGCCCAGTTTTTCGGCCCGGCCCGCGGCCGCCTGCACCTGCGCAGCGTCACCGTCAAAACCAAGGAAGTGGCCATCGGGGTTTGATGCCGCAAGCGCTATAAGCGTTTCACCGTCGCCGCAACCCAGCATGGCGTAATTGTAATCTTCGGCGAACGCTGGGACAAACCCGCGGATAGCTGCGATATACTGCAGCCCGACAGGACTGAGGGCGCGAAGATGCTCAAGATGTTCAGTGGGCGACATAGTCGTCATTTGGCCTCCATGAATGCCGGTCACTTTAGCGGCATTGCCTGCGCCGGTCGAGACGTTTTCATGGGCTCGCTGTGCGGCTGAATGGTTCATGGGTGTCATGCGTCGCTCCTTCAGGTTAGATAAAGTCAACGATAGTCAGATTAATAATGCGCCCCGTAGCGGCGTAGGATGCTTCGATCTGGGCCGACAAAATGGAAAGCCGCGTTGCCGCCTCGTTTACATCCGCCGCGATGATGTCGTCTTCCTGGTTTTTAGCTGTGATAATGCTGGTCTCGTGTGTTTCACGCTTTGCGCTGAACACATTTATATTGGAAACCACTTCGGCCTGCAGCTGGCGTAGCCCGGTTTGGCTTGTGCCCAGCAGTTCATAGGCGCGGTCCATATATGTAGTGTAGTTGACCTGATCCTGCGTCGCGACATAAGCCCAGCGCAGCCCCATAATCAAGTTCTGGAAAGCGGGGTCGGTGCTGGTAATGCCGTAAGAGGCCAAGAACCCGTCATCGATATAAACACTGTCCTCAATATAAGCGGCGGGGCCGTTGATGGCCGCCGAACGGATAGCTGTAAAGGATGTATCGGCAGCTTCATCGGTAACTAGCTCCGCCACCGTGGCCACATCATCGCTCAGCGACGTGATGGTATAGACAGCATTGTTGCTGGTGGTGCCGGTGATCGTCACCGTATCGCCCACCTGATACCCCAGCGCTTCCCAAGTGCTGCTGCCCAGCGTCAGCGTGCCGGTGCCGGCGCCCGAGCCGTCATCGAATGCGATGCTGGTTGCGTCCAGCTCGGTTGTTACAGCCGTATCATACGCAGGAAGTGTGGGCGATGTGTCCGGCGTGAATGGATAGGCTTCTGTTGGCGGCACCGGCAATGTTGTCAGTAAGTTCTTGACGGGGTCGCTGCTAAGGCGGTCGCCGGCAAAAATGCCGCGGTCCTCTACCCGTTGGTTCAGATAAATCTGGATTTGTTGCATGAAGCTCTGGAACAGCGATGCCGCACCGTTGGTCACACTGGCGTCATAGGTAGCCGAGTCGCTGACAAGGTTCTGCGCCTGCAAAAGCACTGCATCGATTCCAGCCAGAACTGAGCTCTGGAACTGCAACCGCGTTTCAACTGTCTTAATGCTGTCGATATAGCCTTCCAGCTTGCTTTGCGTGGCACGTGCCGACAAAAGCGTACGGGTGTTTGTAATCCCGAGCGTTGAAAGGTCTTGCGTCTTCTTGCCGGTCGCCATCTGGGCCTGTAACAGCAGCAGTGTATCGCGGCCCGTACGCATCAGGCGCGTGGTCTGGAATTCAACCGCCAGGTTCGTAATGCTGCTGATAACTCCCACTGCGCCTCCTTACCTGCTGATACTATCAAGGATGTCGAACATCTCGTTCACCACGCTGATAACCCGTGCAACGGCCGTATAGGAATTCTGATAACGCGTCAGCGCCACCAACTCTTCATCGACGTTGACACCAATAGTGTTAGCGAAGCGCTCTTTGTATGTTTCCTCAGCGGCCTGCGTCAGGTCAGCACGGCCCTCGACAGTGGCCGCCGCCGCGCCAATGACCCCCAGCATCGAGGCCACGTAGTTTGAGTAGCTCGTGTCTGAAACCGTTAAGCCATCAGCCGTATAGCTGCGTCCGTTGTTGTTAAGAGCCGCAACAACAACATCGGCCGACGCCCGCTTGACATTGCTGGTGCCGTTCAACAGCGCAGCGTTGATGGCGATGTCCGTGCGGCCAGTGCCGGTAAAGAAGCTGGATGCCAGTTCACCCGTTGCCGTCGTAGCGCCGTCATAGGCGGCGGCAAATGTCGTCGGCGATCCAACGGTTGTCAGAAAACTGTCAGCCAGCTCATCCAGCTGCGAACGCAGCTTGCGAATGACTTCGCGGCCCGGATCCGTGTTTGCGGCAGCCGGCGAGCCATCTTCCCGCAGTTGCTGCAGGCTTTGCAGGGAACCACCGGTCAGGACATTGTTCAGATTAACGCCTTGTACGGTTTCGTAATCCGTGCCGTCGAATGTCAGCGTTACGGGTGTGCTATCCAGCAGCATGAAGCCTGCCGGCGTGATAATGCGCACACGACCAAGGTCACCTTCGAGCGAGCGGATATTCATGTATTTGGCCAAATCGCGCAGCGCTGCATCGCGACTGTCTTCCAGGTTGCCCGATGGCTCGCCTGACGCCGTCGCTGATGCTATCTGATCGTTCAGGTTATCGATGCGGCTCAAAAGGCCGTTCACTTCCTCAATCGCATCAGTTTGTATTTTCTGCGTGTCTGTATCCAGCGTATCCAGGGCAGCGGAAATGCGGCGTATTTCCTGAGCGAAGGAATCACCGGCCGAGATAATCTCGCGCTGGCGAACGATGCTTTCCGGCGCCGCCGAGTAAGACTGCCACGCGGTTATGAAGGATGACAGCCGGGTACTAAGCTGTGCTGTATCGGTCGACAGGCCATAAATGTCCTTAATGCTGGCGAAGACATCACTAGCAGCCGTGTTAAAGCCGTTGGATGTAATCGCGTCAATATAAATACGATTTAGTGCCGTGTTGATCGTGCGGTTATAACCGATGATCTGCACGCCGCCGCCATTCGCACCCAGATTGATGGGCGCCTGCTGCGCTTCTTTCCGCGAGAAGTTCGGATCACTGGCGTTAGCGATGTTGTTTGCCGCGTTCTGCACCTGCAACTGCGCAACCTTCAACCCGCTAACGGCAGTATCTAATGCACCGACAAGTGACATCTATTTACCTACCTAGAAACGTTGGCCTACCTGACCACGTTGATGACTTCTTCCAGCATCGCGTTGGTTGTCGAGATGGTCCGCGCGTTGGCCGAGTAGACACGCTGCGACTGGATCATCTTTGTGAACTCGTCGGCGATATCGACGTTCGAGCCTTCAAGTGCGTTACCCACGATGGTACCTGCACCCACAGTGCCCGGCGCCGAGAAGCGTGCCGTGCCCGAGTCCAGGGTACGGCTGAAGGCGCCGCCATCCTCACGTTGCAGTGAGTTCGGAGCGAAGAACTGTACGATCGGGATTTGGAACAGCGTCCGTGCCCGGCCGTTATCGTAGTTCAGCGTCACGAAGCCGTCTTCGTCGATCGCAAGATCCTGGAACGAACCGCGGGGGATACCGTTCTGCTCGAACGATGTCACCTGCAGGTCGTCAGCAGCGAACTGCGTAATACCTGTCGCGGCGTTATAGTCACCAAAGTCCAGCACAACGGTTTGCGAACCGGCGCCCAAGAACTCGAGCGACACCGAAACCGTGGCCGACGTATCGGGCGGCGTAGGCGACACAATGCTCAGTGTCGGGCCTGTCTGGCCACTGGCCGTCGAAGCGCGGATACCGGCACCGTTGCGTGTAGCTGTGTATGATGTCGCGGTTTCGTTGGTTACGTTTTCAGCAACCGTAGCTTCTTCATCGCTTAGTGCCGTGATGGTGAAGGTACTGTTGTTGCTGGCAGTTCCTGCGATCGTTATCACGTCACCAACCTGGTAGCCCTGGGCCGCCCAGGTCGTATCGGTTAGTGTGATAGTGTCGCCGGTCGTATCGAACACCATGTCGCCACCCAGCACTTCGTCAAACTCATAGGTTGCTGTCAGCGGCGAAAGCGTACCAGCCGGACTACCGTTGAACTCGAACAGCAGGTTGCGGTTCAGTGCTGTCGGGATGGCATCGTCGGTTTCAATGTCCAGCGACCACTGGTTGGTGCCGTCAATCTTGGTCCAGGTCAGTTCCAATTCGTGCGGGTTACCCAGCGAGTCGAAGATCTGCACTGTCGACGTCGGGAATGCTTCACCCGCGTCAGCGCTGGCCGGCAAGTTCGCCGCATAACGCACGCTTGAGGTCGCAACCGGGTTATCCAGCAAGGCCGAGATCTGAATGGGGTCTGTGACCGAGGTGTCAACTTCACCCGTCGAGCTGTCAACCGCATAGCCCAACAGGTAATAATCGGCACCGTTGACCAGATAACCGTCGCGGTTGAGCGTAAAGTCGCCGCGGCGCGTATAGAATTGCTGGTCGTTGAAGGTCGTGGCGCCGGTGGCATCGACAGATGCACGTTGAACACCGAAGAAGCCTTCGCCCGAGATGGCCAGCGAGGTTGATGTCTGGCTTTGCAGCAGACCGCCCTGAATGCTGTTCTGGTAAGACGGCGTAGCACGCACACCGCCGGGGTCGTTCGAACGTGCGTTCGACTGGGTTACCAGCGATTCAAATCGCGTATCAATACGCTTGAAGCCGATGGTCTGGGCGTTAGCCAGGTTATCGGACACGTTACCGATGGCGCTTGATTGGGCGTTAAGACCACCAACCGCAACAGTGAGCGCAGCAAACAAACTCATAATCGACCTCCGTCATGTGCGTGTCTTGCCTAGTGGAAAGACACTTTGTCGAAGGGGATAGTGCAACCACCGTGCCAATTAAATACTGTTACATATCATACGGTTAGCTAGAACTGACATGCCATCTACTTTCAAAACACGGTGTTATAATTTCCTATGCGAGAGCGATTTTGGTGACGCAGAGAGGCTTATATGGCCATTGATATACCACCCGAGAATTGCGTTCAGGCCCCAGCACTGACAGCATCAGCCGCCCTCATACAAGCTGGCCCCGGCATAGGCGGGATCGCAGATATACCCGCAGATTATCTTGTTGATGCCTTTATTCTGCACAGCGATCTGACGAATACCCTGCAATGCAGCTATACATCTGCCGAACTGCTGAGCACCACACCGCCTGCGCTGCTGGCTGGGTCAAATCCGCATTA